>JBEKHY010000013.1:0-93386 GCA_050012035.1 Verrucomicrobiota bacterium
TATGCCTATGCCGAACTGAAACTGGCCAACGTTTCTGCAGAGAAACACCAGTTCTCAGAGGCCATTGATCATCTTCAACGGGTACTTGAGTTGGACACGAATTCAGTCCCGGCTCTGAACGATCTTGCCTGGTTGCGGGCCACGGCCCCCGACCCCGGCTTGCGCAACGGCCCCGAGGCGGTGCGCCTGGCCGAACGGGCCTGTCAACAGACCCAGTACAAAGAGGTGGCTCCAATCAGAACTCTCGCTGCGGCCTATGCCGAAGCCGGACGTTTCGACGACGCCGTTGCCACCGCTCGGAAGGCCCTGGCGATGGCTCTGGCGCAGGGGCCGAAGGAACTTGCGGCGCGAGATGAACAGTTGCTCGAATTGTATAAGTCCGGCCGGGCTTGTCATCTAGAGACCGAGCCTGTCCCGTGAAACACCGGCAAACGAACCGGCAAATCTTCCGTGGAGCCGACGTGAAAACATTCCAACCTTACGACAAGGTGAAGGAAGAGAACCCGGACGCGCGAGCGGCAAGCAGGAAACTGATCACCGAAGGCCCGCATACCGGGAATAAACGCAAGACTTTCATCCACGTGAACAACCGTCTCGAAGGGAATGCGCTGGCAACAATCGACGCGATGCTGTTCGAGACAGCCTAATCGTCGTCCGAGAGTCGATTCTTCTTGCCCGCTTGCTTTAATTGCTTGCGGTAATTCTTTTGCCGGGCTGTCACATCAGCCGGAAGATATCTTTGGCGGAACGCGTTTCATTGCGCTCGTGGAAATGCCATGGCCCGAAGTTAACAACTGCACCGCGACTCCGATGGTGTCCAAGCCACAGGAATGATTTTGCTGCAGAAGGAACATCCTATCCCTCACTGTCTTTTGCTGCCGTGCAAGCAAATAAGGTGGATTGACCGAACTTCTGGCGAACCTAAAATTTCGCGAGGAATTATGAGGTTGGATGGAGACATCGGGCGTCCTGATCCGGAAGCTGTTCCCTGTTTCGCGCTTCTCACGCCACTATCAACCCACACTGCTTCTTCCGGCGGCAGGTCCTGCTTCTTCACCTCTCCAACTCAACCCGTCTTGGCCGATCGAGACAACAAATTCAGCAAGAACAAAATTATGAAAGCGAAAAGTGTTGGTTTAATCGCACCGTTTCTCAGCAGGCTGTTGAAGAAGTCTTTTCTGAGCAAAAAATCATGCAAAAACCACAATGATTTTGAGGGTCGTTCTTTCAAAACATGGCTATTTCAACGCCCTGTTCGAACCGGGTTGCGGCTGTCCGTCTTGATGGCGGGGTTGCTTTTGGGTCAAACCCTGCCGGCAACCGTCACGTTCACCATCATGCCGCTCACCGTCAGCAACACCTACGCCGGAACTATCACCCTGCAAATTGGTGGGTTGACGAACAAGACGGTGGTCATCCAAAAATTTCTCGACCTCAACACCAACGGCGTCATTGATGGCGGAGATATTTTGGTGCAGCAGTTCGCGTTGCAGGATGGGACCAACTTTGTGATTGGCGGGGTGACCAATTTCAATGTGCCGGGCGATTTGAATGCCACGACGGGCACTATCACCGCGACATTGAATTTTCAAAACGGAGATTTCATGCAGAACATCGTGGGCAACTATTTGTATGTGCTGTCCAGCCCCGGTGGCCATTTCGCGCCGCTCACCAACAGTTTCACCGTTACGAATTTTCCCTTCCCGCAAAAGTTCACCGGCAACGTGGTCAGCAACAGCACCAGCATTACGGTGTCCAATGCCGTTGTCCTGCTGTTCCCTCCCCCGCGCCCGGGAAACAACGGGCCATCAGGCAATCCCCTGGCGGGCGTGGTGGCGAACAATGCGGGCAACTACACCGTCCAGTTGCCGCCGGGAACTTATATGCCGGTGGCTTTCGCGGGCAATTATGCCGCCAATATGAGCTCGGCGCCCGTGCTCACGTTGGCCGCCAGCCAGACCATCAACACCAATTTGACGGTCACCAGCACCACGACCAGTATCTCCGGCAGTGTGGTTGATGCCAACAATTCCAGCATCGGATTGCCGGGAGTGATGGTTCCGGCGATGTCCACTGCTGGCCTGCTGGCGATCACTTTTACCGATACCAATGGCAATTTCGACGTGCCGGTCACCGCCGGCACATGGGGGATCGAGGTGCAAGACTCGTCGCTGATTGTTCATGGTTATGTTGGATTGAACAATGGCACCAATGTCAGCGCCGGCGCGACAGGGGTGACCCTGGCCGTTCCCAAGGCCACGGCGCTGTTTTATGGCAGCGTCACGGACAACCTTGGGAATCCGCTGGCGGGAATTGACGTGGAAGCCTACGACACCGGCAGCAACCTGTATGGACCGGATGGTTACACAGATACGAACGGGAACTACTTCCTTGGCATCGTAGGCGGCTTGAACAACGACCCGTGGCAGATTCAAATCAGCAGTGACAGAAGCCCCGCCAATTTTATATTTTCGCACCCGGACTTTGATTCAAACGGCGGCACGAACATTAGTGCCGGACAGGTGGTGCTGGCGAACTTCATCGCCCTTCTTGCGACTACTTATGTTACGGGCAACGTAAAGGCTAACGGCACGAACATTGTGGGCGTCGGCGTGAACGCCAATGCCACCATCAATAGCGCGAATTTCTCTCAATATATGGACACCGACGCTAACGGCAATTATTCAATGAACGTGGCCAACGGCACCTGGAACATCAGCATCAATTGTAATGACGGCGACGACAGCCTGGACAACATTCTTGGCAGCGGCACTTATCGGTGCCCCGACAACCAGACGGCAGTCATTAACAACTACATTGCCACGAACAATTTCATCGTCCAACCCTGCGGCGGCATTTCCATCGTTACCTCTTCGCCACTGGCCATCGGCGAGGTTAATGTTCCCTACGACCAATCTCTCCAGGCGTCGAGTTGCAGCAACCACTTCACCTGGTCATTCATTTCCGGAACGCCGCCGCCGGGTTTGGCCAATAATCCTTCATCCGGCGAAATCTATGGCACGCCAACCACTGCCGGCACATTTACGTTCACCGTCCAGGTCACCGACGGTGCAAACACCACCAACAAACAATTTTCCATCGGCATCAGCAACGCCGTGCAGATCACCACGATTTCTCTGCCCAACGGCACCAATTACCTGAATTACAGCCACCAGTTGCAGGCGGCCGCCGGCGTGCCCTTTGGCGGCGCATCGCCTTACAGTTGGTCGCTTGCGTCCGGTTCCGCCAGTTTGCCTCCCAATCTGACCCTGGATGCCAACGGCCTGCTTTCGGGCATGCTCGTCGCCAGCGGCACGTTCGATTTCACCGTGAAAGTCGTGGACAGCCTGAATGGCAACTATGTTCAGCCCCTGGCGCTCACGGTCGTTGCCTCAACGAACTCGCCGCTCACCACCTTGTACACGTTCAGAGGTGGTGATGGCAGCAGCCCAAACGGGCTGGTGCAGGGTAACGACGGCAATTTCTATGGCACGACAGAATACGGCGGTGCGTACACGAATGAATACAGCGAAGGCCTGGGCACGGTGTTTAAGATGACGCCTCTTGGCACACTCACCACCCTGTACTCGTTCAGTGGTATTGATGGCGCTATTCCTGCCGCTGGCTTGGCGCAGGGCGCCAATGGCAATTTCTATGGCACGACTGAATATGGCGGCGAATATTACGACCGAGATGGCGATACCTTTGGCACAGTATTCAAGATCACGACCAATGGCATGTTCACTTCTCTGTACTCGTTCAGCGGCGGCGATGGCGCTAATCCTGATGCCGGACTGGTGCAGGGCGCCAATGGCAATTTCTATGGCACGACATCCTACGGCGGTGTGGACTACTACCTGGATGATGGCACGGTCTTCAAAATAACTGCCAATGGCTCATTCACCTCCTTGATCTCGTTCAGCGGGAGCGATGGCATTGGTCCCGAGGGCGGGCTGGTGCAAGGCACGGATGGTAACTTCTATGGCACGACAGAATACGGCGGCACGCACGGCTTGTTGTACGACGGTTATGGCACCGTGTTTAAGATGACGACCAACGGCACGTTGAACACCCTCTACTCATTCACTGGCGGTAGTGATGGTGCTAATCCTGTTGCCGGGCTGGTGCAGGGCGCCGACGGCAGTTTCTATGGCACGGCAGAATACGGCGGCACCAACGGCTCTGGCACGGTATTCAAGATCATGACCAATGGCACGTTTACTTCTCTGCACTCGTTCGGGGGTATCTATGGCGAAAATCCTGCTGCCGGGCTGGTGCAGGGCGCCGACGGCAATTTCTATGGCACGGCAGAAAACGGCGGCGCCAACGACGCTGGCACGGTGTTCAAGATGACTCCCGGCGGCGTGCTGACCCTGGTATATACCTTTACCGGCGGCAGCGATGGCGCCCATCCCAATTCCGCCCTGGTGCAGGGCACGGATGGCAATTTCTATGGCACGACCTCTTCTGGCGGCGCGTATGGCAACGGTGCTATTTTCCGTCTCAGCCTGGTGTCCCCGCCGGCGCCGGTGTTCCAATCAGTGACCGAAGCCGACGGGACGATCGCGCTCACTTGGAGTGCACTGGCGGGGCAAACTTACCAATTACAGTTCAAGACTAATTTGAATCAAATGAGCTGGAACAATTTAGGCAGCGCCATCACCGCAACCAATTCAACGGTGACCGCTCTGGATTCCATCGGTCCTGACCCGAATCGCTTTTATCGTGTGAAAGTTGGACCGTAGTCTCAAAAAGGAAAAATTTGAAAATAGACTACCGCACCGCGGATGCCTTGTGCGGGTGACCTGCTTGATTTTCTTTCTTTTGAACTCTGCCGTCAAAGTGCAGCAGCAAGTGCCCGATGCTTGTTGGAGCGGGACCTGGGGCGGCACATACAGCTACCCAACAAGCTACACAGCAAAGATTTAATACCAGTCTGCCCCAATTGCCATGCTGCAAAATGCACTGCCGCCACTCGTGAGCCTGAAAACAAATTGGCGATATTGGATCAACGCAGGGCCAGATATTTCCTGCCGACCCGCTGCAAGCGGCGAGCATAAATGAGTGGTGTCATCCTGAAGAGAATACGCAATTTCAGCGCCCGCCGGTCGGAACGACTCGTCGGATGGAGAGCATTGGCGACGGCGTTGGCCACTGCCCGGATTGGAACGGCTTACGGCTGACCCCGCAAAAAATTTACGATTTCCCGGCCAAGCGGAAATGGAGGGTCCGACTGGACTGACTTGATGGCCGGAAGGATCGGCAGCGCCAGCCGGCCAACCAGGTTTTCGTTCATGATGCGGCGGTCTCGGCTTGCAGGCGCTTCAGGTCGTGAGAAAAGAAGTTTTGGGGGAAGGCAGTTTGATCGTCCGGCCCGGAATCACGAACACGCCTTCCCCCTGATGATGCATCGTCCGCGGATGTTTCTGCCGCGGATCAATCCACGCTTTGACCACCTCCAGGACGAAGAAGTTGTATTGGGCCACCAGCTTTCGATCAATGACCTTGCATTCCAGATTGGCATAACATTCGGCGATAAGCGGAGCCTTGACGACCGACGCGGCCACCGGTGTGAGGCCAAAGGTTTTGAATTTGTCCATCGCCTGGCCCGAAGCGTTTCCGCAAGCCACCACCTTTTTCGCCAGTTCCACCGTCGGCACGTTGATTACGCATTCTCCGGTCGCCCGCAAAATTTCAAATGAATAATTTTGATTGCTGATGACGCACCCGACGATGGGCGGCACGAATTCCATCATCGTATGCCACGACATGGGCATGATGTTCGCCCGACCTGCGCGGGCCGTCGTGACCAGCACCACGGGTCCGGGTTCCAGCAGCCCATAAACTTGCGCCAAGGGAAACGGTCGTTTCTTTGTCATATCGCACTTCTCCTTTGCGGGCGTGGTCGGAAAGGAACGCGTTATCCATTGTCCGGCGGATTCCACCAGCAGTTGCCCTTGCCTTCGATGGCCTGCGCCGCCCGCATTTCAATTTTCTTCAGCTCTTCTTTTCCGAGCGGACGAAACGCCTCGAACGCGCGGAAGGCGGCGTCTTGTTCATTGGGAAAACTCATGCCGAGCAAAGTCACATCCGGATTGAGCGTCAGGGTGTAATGCAGACATTCCGCCACGCCCAAGCGCGGCAGTTGCGTCTCCGCCGCCACCGCTTTGCCACCGGAACTGAATTTCCCGCGCGGACGCACTTCCAGCGGCTGGTTGTAACCCGTCGTATCGCCGAGCAGTTTGCCCGCGCCGAACGTTTTGAAGCAGATCGTGCCGACACCTTTCTGCCGCGCGAGCGGTAAAATTTCCTCCACATAACGGCGATTCACAAACGGGCCGACCGGAAACAGCACCGCGTCGCACAAACTGCTGTCGAGCGCGGCGCGCAGCACGTCAGGGTGATGACTGGAGATGCCGCGAAAGCGCACCTTACCGGCCGACTGGCATCGCGCCAGTTCCGCCATGCCGACAGCGGCAATCCGTTCCCAGTCGGACATTTTTGATACCGCGTGGAACGCGAACAAATCCACTGCATCGAGGTCGAGCGCGCGGAGGCTCGCATCCACTTGCGGTCCCACCGGGGCGGCGAGGTCGTCAATTTTATCAATGACGAACACCCCGTCGCGCCGGCCTTTCAGCGCGGTCCCGACAATCTGTTCGCTGTAACCGTTTTCGTAACCCGGCGCGGTGTCCACCAGATTTAAGCCATAATCCATCGCACGTTGCAGCGTCGCCACGCATTTACCCAGCGGTACGGAACGATCCGCCACGTCACCGATACCGAGCACGGACACTGGCATACCCGTTTTGCCCAGAGGTCGTCGTTTCATGGTCTGCAAATCCTGCTGGAGTTTACCTCACCACTTCTCCCAATGCACGTATTCGCGGTTGAACCGGGTGCGCGGCTCCTTTTCCTCGCCCGGACTACCAATGGCAATGCCCGCGATGGGAATTACGGCCGCGGGCAGCGAAAGAATTGCTTTGAGCTTGCGAATCCGGTCTTCGCGCGGGTGAACGCCGAGCCAGCAGGCGCCTAAACCCAGCGCGTGCGCACACAGCAGCAGGTTCTCGATGGCCGCCGCGCAATCCTGCAGCAGGTAACTCAACTGCCGGTCGTGTGCCACGTCGAGATCGCCGCAAACTACGATGCCCAGCGGGGCCGTGGCCAATTGGCTGCCGTTGGGCAAGGCGCCAGCGATGGCAGCCAGCGTTTCCTTTTTGCGGATGACCACGAACCGCCAGGGATCGTTGGCCACCGCCGAAGGCGCCGCCATGGCCGCTTGTAACAGTTGGGTGATGGCCGCCTCGCCAACTTCGCCGGGCGCATACACCCGGATACTCCGCCGGCCGAGGATGAATTGGAATTTGTCGTTTGATGTCGGGCTCATGATTTTGCTTTCCGCGCATACTCCGCTGTCCCCTTTCGCGCGGCCTTTCCTGACGCGCCATGCTTTTTGAAACAGGCGGATTTTTTGATTTCGTGGGCTGATTATTACACCGTGCCGGTTGTCTGGCGAGATACCAATACGACAGCGCCGTTACCAACCCGCCCACGATGAACGGCCAGCCCTCCGGCCATTGGGATGAACGGTCAAGTGGACGTCCAATTGCCGGGTTGCGGGAAAGGCCGCTGGTGGTTTGCGGATTGTTTATTTGCTGGCCGTTGCCGGTGCCGGTGTGCGCACAGGTTTCAGTTTTTTCATTTAACATTTGCCAAAATCTTCACGCCGGCGTCGGATGGCGCATTCAACTGGATGACGGGCGTTTCAACGGGTTTGTCCGGGTCAAATTGACCGGTGGCAAATTTGTCCGGGTCGCGCGCTATTGCTTCCCGGGTTTCTTCTGGCGTCATTTTCCGCAATTCCGTGCCAGCCTGAATCACGGAGTAAATGCCGATCCACGCGGTGGTGTTGGTTTGTTCAATCATAAAGCCCTCGTCGGCGCTGTATATCAGGGACAGCCCGGCAATGTTGGTGACGCTGCAATTGGCCCCGATGTTGAAAGTGTTCGTGCTGGAGCTCCACCATTTTGTGGGAGCAGGACGGCAATCGCCCGTGCCTATTTTCCTCCATTATACCGCACCCGGCCCAGCACCCGGAAGCGAAACGGGTTGACATGCCTTTCCCCGGTGTTAGCATGATTTGCAACACCTGATAGAGGCGCACAAAACTATGACCGCGCCGGTGCAACCGCAGTTGCCATCATCCGTTGATGCCCTTCGGGCCAGTCTGTTGGAACTCATCAACGTCTGCCCGGTGGAGCGATGCAATCCCGCCGACTGCCCATTGTTCATGCTCCGAAAAATGAATTACCGTCGGCGACTGCAGTGGTTTGCTTCACTGGATCGAGCCGACCTGGAGTATCTCGCCATTTACCATTATGTGTGCATGAACATCAAGCTTGGCGGGCGTGGGGGAGTTTCTGTCCCGGCCGGCAACCGGCATCTGGCTGGCAACCCCGGAAGAAAGACCTGCCAAGCCGAAGATTGAAAACCGATTCCTTAAACGCGCCTGGCGGGATCAAGGCGCAGCGGTTTTTGTTTCAAGCCAATTCACCGGCTGCGCCGCCGCGTTGACGTTTCAAATCATTTCGTGATCCGCATCGAGTCGAAAGCGGAACAGCATTTGAGACAACACGCCAGCCTGGCCTCTCTCCTCACCGGGAAAGAGGGTTATTCCGCGCCGGTGGTCAATGCCGCTTGCGGAGCGCAAACACCAAGCCGCCGAACGCCAACAAAGCCCAAGGCGCCGGGTAACCGGCACCTGTGGCTATTCTCGGTTGCACCTGCAATCGTTGGACATTGTGCAGGTGGCTTTGAGAATTCAACTTGAAAGCGCGGGTTTGCCGCCCGTTCAAGTTTGCCCTCCTAAACCGCTGTTGAAAGTAATGTTCCATTTACTGGCTTAACCAAAAGAACCTCTGTGCGCCGGAGAGTGGAATGGTCACGGTGTACTGCCCATTGACGACGGCCGGTGTGTTAGAACCGGCGTTCCAGACCACAGGTGGAACCAGGTTCATGGTTGATTCCAACGTAAAGCCGGAGGAGAAATTGGTCGGCCACGCCAAAGTCACACTGTCGCCGGAAAGATTGATGCTAATGGCCGGCGACGGATTAAGCAAAAAGGCATGGGTCTGGCCCGAAGGATTGAAGCCAAAACCGACAATCTGACCGCTGTCGTTGATGGCTTGGCCATCTCCAGGTTCCAACCGGAGGCGCTGAAGATCTGTGTGTTGAGGTCAACCATTTCACCGCCGCTAACTGGAAGGCATGTTCGGCCCAGCTTGCCGTGTGGTCCCAGCCAACGATTTGGCCGTTGTTGTTAATGCCGGCTGCACCGCTTTCACCGCCGCTGGGTAATCTCACTGGTGGAATGGTGCGCGCTGCAGGGTTTGAACCTGCGACCCCCAGTGTGTGATACTGGTGCTCTACCGCTGAGCTAAGCGCGCAACCATTACAGCCTATCCGGCGGCTGCATTAATTCAAGATTTTCTTAGGACGGTGTCCCGCTGCGCCCAGTCGGGATTGGCACCCGGGTAATCCAGGTTGTAATGCAATCCGCGGCTTTCCGGGCGCATTTGCGCGCAACGCACAATCAGTTCCGCCGTGGTCGCGATGTTGCGCAGTTCCAGCAGGTCGCTCGTTACGATGAAATTCCAGTAATACTCCTGAATTTCCTGTTGCAGGTTGGCGAGGCGCTTTTGCGCCCGCGCCAGCCGCTTGTTCGTCCGCACGATGCCCACGTAGTCCCACAGGCAACGCCGGATTTCGTCCCAGTTGTGCGAGACCACAACCATCTCGTCCGGATTGTGCGCGTCGCCCGATTGCCACAGCGGAATTTTGGAATCAACCGGGGGAAATGAATGGGCAATGACTTTTTCTGCCGCGCGATGCGAGCAAACCAGTGCTTCCAGCAACGAATTGCTCGCCAGCCGGTTCGCGCCGTGCAACCCGGTGCAGGCCACCTCACCCACCGCGTAAAGTCCGGCAATGTCCGTCTCGCCATCCACGTTCGTCACCACGCCGCCGCACTGATAATGCGCCGCCGGCACAACCGGGATTGGCTCCTTGGTAATGTCAATGCCGTAGCGCAGGCAAGTCTGGTAAATGTTCGGAAACCGCTCGATGATGAATCGCGCCGGTTTGTGCGTGATGTCCAGCCACACGTGTTCTGCGCCGCTCTTTTTTATCTCGCTGTCAATCGCGCGGGCCACCACATCGCGCGGCGCCAGCGATTTTAACGGGTGCCAGGCATCCATGAATTCGACGCCGTCGAGCGACTTGAGCACGCCGCCTTCGCCACGCACCGCTTCGCTGATAAGGAATGATTTGGCCTCTGGATGATAAAGGCACGTTGGGTGGAACTGGACAAATTCCATGTCCGCAATCGTCGCGCCGGCCCGATACGCCATTGCCACGCCGTCACCGGTGGCAATGTCGGGATTCGTCGTATAAAGGTAAACCTTGCCGCAACCGCCCGTGGCCAGCAGTGTCACCGGCGCGGTGAACGCCCAGACGCGTCCCGATTTTTTGTCGAACACATACGCGCCGAGGCAGCGATTGCCGTCTCTCAACCCGAATTTCCGGCTCGTGATTAAATCAATCGCGATGTGGTTCTCGAAAATTTCGATGTTCGGCTGCCGTGACGCCGCGTTCAGCAACGCGCGTTCGATTTCGCGCCCCGTCACGTCCTTCGCGTGCAAAATGCGCCGTTTCGAATGGCCGCCTTCCTTGCCCAGATCAAGTTCCTTGCCGCCGTCTTCGGCCGGGGCATCGCGCTCGGAAAATTTCATGCCCAACGCGATCAATTCGGCGATGCGTGCCGGGCCTTCCTCGACGATGGTGCGGACGACGTTTTCCTTGCACAACCCCGCGCCCGCCGTGAGCGTGTCGCGCACGTGCAGCTCGAACGAGTCCTCCTTGCTCGTCACCGCCGCAATGCCGCCCTGCGCATAGTTCGTGTTCGACTCCGCGCGGTCCTTTTTGGTGACGATGGCCACGCGCCCGCGCGGCGCGACTTTCAACGCGAAGGACAACCCGGCGATGCCGCTGCCCAAAACCAAATAATCGAATTGTTTCATTTCAAAGCTGCGCGTTGTCAATCAACCGCGTTTTGCCGACGAACACTGCCAACGCCATGTGCGTGCCGCGCGCCACCTTTGAAACGGGCGACAGCGTGTCCGGTTCAAAAAATTCCACGTAGTCCAGCTTCGCAGCCGGCTCGCATTCGACCAGCTTTTTCACGGCCGCCTTCAGTTTTGCCGCGGGAAACGCCTTCAATTTTTTCGCGGCGGCCCGGGCGATTTGAATGCAGCACCAAAGCACGGTGGCCTGCCGGCGCAAATCACCCACAAGATATAGGTTCCGCGAGCTCATCGCCAGCCCGTTGCGTCCCCGCAGCGTCGGCGCCACGATGATTTTAACCGGGAAATTCAAATCCGCGACCATGCGTTTGATGATGACCGCCTGCTGCCAATCTTTTGCGCCGAACACCGCCACGTCCGGCAAAACAAGGTTGAACAACTTGGCCACCACTGTCGTCACGCCGCGAAAATGCGCTGGCCGCGACGCCCCTTCCATCGTCTGCGACAATTTTTCCTCGCCGACGTAAGTGCTGTAGCCGCGCTTGTCAAAGCGCGGTTCGTCCGCCGATTCATATCGGCGGCTACAGGTTTTACCCGGATACATTTCCCTGTCACCGGGCGTGAAGACCACGTCCACACCCGCGGCGCGGCATAATTTCAAGTCGCGTTTCAAGTCACGCGGGTATTTTGAAAAATCCTCCCTCGGCCCGAACTGTGTCGGATTCACGTAAATGCTCACGACCACGACGCCCTTTTTGCCCACGGCCCGCCGCGCGCGTTTGACAAGGCTTATGTGGCCCGCGTGCAAATAGCCCATCGTCGGCACGAAGCCGGTACGCGCCCCCGCGCGTTTCCAGTGCAAGGCCAGCTTCTGCATGGCGGCCGCTTTGGAGACGATTCGCACAAACTCTGTCTAATCGAAGTCGGGTGCGATTTCACCAAATAAAAAATGCCGCACCGGGATTTCCGATGCGGCGTTCCCCACCCACCCTGTTTCAGCCTTTGGCAAACAGATGAAGATGTTCGTCGCACGACTGGTTGGTTGGCGCCTCCGGCACGCGGTCGTTAGGCCCCACGATTTCGTTGGCCAGCAACCAGGTTTCCACCTCCTCACCGCTGACGTCGGCAAGCATATGCCCATTGATTACGACACACGGACTGAACGTCTGGCCGCTCTTTTCAAGCATTTCCTGGCGCTGCTGCGGGTCGTTGATGATGTCGCGGTCCTCAAACGGCAGGTCGTATTTGCGGAGCACGGCGCGAACGCCCTTGCTCCAGCCACAAGTCGGTTTCAAATAAGCGATAATTTTCGGCTTTTCCATAACTTTGCAATAATTGGCTTTCGGATGTCAATAAACTGCCATATTACCACCGCGTGGCAAGAAGTTTTTTAACGCTCGGTATCCCGTTGCCGGGCAGAAAGTACTTTTCGTGATGGCGTGTAATTCGCCACGAACTCGCGGTAAAACTCCGCGAAGGTCCCGGCGGCGATTTCCGCGCGGGCCTCAGCCATCAGTTTCAAAAACAGATGAACGTTGTGGACGCTCAACATCCGCAGCCCGAGGATTTCGTTTGCGTTCAGCAAGTGCCGGAGATACGCGCGGGTGAAATTTTTGCAGGCGAAGCACCCGCAGCCTTCCTCAATCGGCCGGAAATCCGCCTTGCAAGCGCCGGCTTTGAGGCCGAACGCGCCGCGGCGCGTGATGGCCATGCCGTTGCGCGCGACGCGCGTCGGCAGCACGCAATCGAACATGTCCACGCCACGCGCGATGAGTTCGAGCATCTGCGCGGGCGTGCCGAGGCCCATCGCGTAACGCGGCTTGGGCGCCGGTAAAAATGGTTCGGTCAATTCAACAGCCTTGAACATTTCCGGTTCCGGTTCGCCGACGCTCACGCCGCCGATGGCATAGCCGTCAAAGTCCATCGCTACGAGCGCCTTGGCGCATTCCTCGCGCAACGCGGGATTGGAACCGCCTTGCACGATGCCAAAAACCTGTTGTCCCGGCGCGCCGGGCTGTTCGCGGCATTCGCGTGCCCAGTGGATGGTGCGCTCGACGGCAAGTTTTTGCTCCCTGGCCGGCGTGTCGTGCGGCGGGCATTCGTCGAACACCATGGCGATGTCCGAACCGAGGGTGCGCTGGATTTCCATGGCCTCCTTCGGCCCGAGGAACAGCGGGGCACCATCCACATGCGAATTGAATTCGACGCCGTGCGGTTTGATTTTCCGGATTTTGGCCAGGCTGAAAACCTGGTAGCCGCCGCTGTCGGTGAGAATCGGCGCATTCCAGTTCATGAAGCGATGCAACCCGCCGGCGGCGCGGAGAATGTCGAGGCCGGGGCGAATGTTGAGATGATAGGCATTGCTGAGAATGATTTGCGCGCCCATTTCGCGCAGTTCGCGCGGGTCGAGCGTTTTCACGCTGGCCTGCGTGCCAACGGGGATGAACACGGGCGTGTCCACGACGCCGTGCGCGGTGGTGAGCCGGCCAAGTCGCGCCTTGGTGCGCGTGTCGGTTTTGAGCAGTTCGAACATCGCGCAAAGGGTTAATCAAAACCGCGCGGTTGAACATGAAATTTTGCCTTTGTCTGCACCCATTCAGGGGTTGCCCGCCAAATCCAGCAGGTGTCTCGCTTCGAGCAACAAGCCCCACCACCACGTCAATAACACCCCGCCACGCAAATAGAACAACACCGACAAAAAACCCACAACGATTCTGACGGCCAGGAGCGCAGCAAACAGCGGCGGGGGAATTGGCGTTGGGGAAGACCCGGTTTTGATTGCCAGCACGATCACGCCAAACAAAACGGTCAGGCCGGTTGCCACCCATCGGTTTTGAAACAACCGGATGAGCCAGGCAAAGGGAGCGAAGACAAGGAACATTTGACTGAAAGCCAGGGAAAACAGTGTCATCGCAATCCATTGCTTCAGGTCAACTGGATAATCCTCCGGCATTCGGGGTCGGAGCGATGGGTCGAGAAACAGGTGAAACACAACCGCAACCATGATGCCTGCCAGGGTTGCCGTAATAAACGGTCCGGATTCCATCTTGAGGGTAAAGACCGGCCGGTGGGTGTATGGCGTGTGCCAGGCAAAGACAAAGCCCCACAAGACAATGCCGCCGAAAAAAATGATCGCTTCCAGATACCAGACCGGAGCTGAACGATTCGACCAAAGTGACAGACGAGGATAACACGCGAACGCCGTGGCCAGCGCAGCGATGCCCGCCAATTTCAGGGTCCTGGGTTGGAGGAATCGGTGCATGTCCTGTCTGCTGAATGTTGGCCCGCAGGATAGGCACCCCTTTCAGCGCAACCAAGACTCTTCTTGTGGATTGCGGAGTCTAGCAGCACCTTGGCGGCAATTTGCGCCAGCCCTTTTCACGCAGCGCGGGTTAATCCGCTTTGCCAAACGATCAGGATCGGGGTCAGGATTAAGCCAGTGCCGGACTCTCCGAGTCGCTAAATCAATCAGTTGCCATCAGACTGAAAATTCGCAGGGCTAAATTCGTTCACAAAATGCACAATTATCCCGCCTCCAGCCTTTCCAGTCGGCGGTTTCTGTGCTAGAGAACAGCCGGCCAGGAAAAGGCCCGTTATGATGCTCGAATACGCATTGGAAAAATTCCCGTTCACGGTGAAGTTGCGCGACGGCACGGAATGCGTCGTGCGCCCACTGGGCAGGCGGGATGACGCGCGCCTGCACAAGTTCTTCCTCGTTGTGCCCGAAGAGGAGCGGTTGTTCATCAAGCAGCCGATTTTCGACCGCGCGATGTTCAAGGAATGGTGCCGCCACGCGGATTTTGAGCGGAACCTGCCCCTGCTGATGTTGCACCGGCAGAAAGTCATCGGCGAGGCAACGTTGCATCAGCGTTTCGGCGGCTGGAAACGACATATTGGCCTGGTCACCGTGCTGACGCATCCGCAATACCGCGGGCGCGACGTGGCGAAAATTCTGGTCACGGAAGCGGTCGAGGTTGCGCGCATTCTGGGGCTGCGCCGTTTGGAGGCGGAGTTGAACGGCGAACGTAAGGTCGCCATCCTCGCGCTGGAACAGATCGGCTTCCAGCATCTGTTGCGGCAGGAGGATTATGTGCTCGACATGAAGGCCATCACGCACGATTACGTGCTCATGGGCATGGACCTGCGAACGGATGAGGAATACGCCGGAGTCGGCGGTTAAACTTCAGGGCCGGCTCGTGATTTTCTGCCAGTTGACGCCTTGCGCCCCGGCGTAAGCGGCGAAGGCCTTCTCGTTCTGTATCAGCACCGCGCGCACGACGCTCGAATCATCTGCGCGGCCCAGTTCCAGAATGCTGTCCGGAATGATGCCCATTTTTTTGTGCGCGTAGAGCAGCGCAAACACCGCCTGGGCAACAGCGGCATAAGGCAATTCCTTGTAAGCACCCTCAACCGCGTCTTCAACCGCGTCGGCGAGAAATTCCAGTTGGTCCACCAGATGCGGAAAATGGGGCGTGCGAATCTGCGTGAATTCGAGCTTCCACTGCGGCAACTGACGCAGGACCTTTTCCGCAATGGCCGGTGTGATGCTCGCGGCGGCACCGTTCACAAATTTCGCAATTTCGGGCATGACGGCGGCAATTTAGGGAAAGCCGCGCGCCAGTGAAAGTAAAAATGTGGTGACAAACGCGCTTTCATTTGCCGCCGGGTTCCTGTTACGAATAGGCCGTGCAAGACCTCATCGCCAAAGCCAACACGCTGCTGGAAGCGCTGCCCTACATCCAGAAGTTCAGCGGCGCAACGTTTGTCGTCAAATACGGCGGCAGTTTCATGGACTCGCCGGATGCCAACGTCCGCAACAGTGTCGCGCGCGACGTCGTTTTTCTCGAGACCGTCGAAATCAATCCCGTGGTCGTCCACGGTGGCGGCAAGGCCATCACTCGCGCGATGCAAAAGGCGGGATTGAAGGCGGATTTCATCCAGGGCCAGCGCGTCACTGACGAGACGACGGCGAAAATCGTGGACGAGGTGCTGTCGCGCGAAATCAATCCGGAAATTGTCAAAACCATCAACGCGCTCGGCGGCAAGGCCGTCGGTTTTGCCGGGCCGGACATTTTCAAGTGCCGCAAGCTGTTGCTGGACGACTATGAAAAGCCCGGCGCAAAAATTGACATCGGCTACGTCGGCGAAGTGGTGGAAGTTAACGTCGCGCCGCTGAAGGAAAGCATCTGGTGCGGCTTTACGCCGGTCATCAGCCCGACGGCGCGGGGCGAGGACGGGAAAATCTACAACTGCAACGCGGACGTCGCCGCCGCGCAAGCCGCCATCGCGCTCAAGGCCAAGCGGCTCGTGTTCATGAGCGACGTGCCGGGATTGCTGCGCGATCCGAACCAGCCCGACTCGGTCGTCCCCCATCTCAAAACCAGCGAGGTCGGCGAGCTCAAGCAGAACGGTGTCATTGACAAAGGCATGATTCCCAAGGTGGACAGTGCCGTCGCCGCCGTACAATCCGGCGTGGAGAAGGTTTCGTTTGTGGACGGCCGGGTGCCGCATGCCGTGCTGCTGGAAATTTTCACCGACGAAGGCGTGGGGACGGAAATCGTTTTGTAATTCACGATTTACGATTTACGATTTACGTGCGAGTTGGAGTTCACGCTTTAGCGTGCTTGCAGAAATGAGCGCGAGCCCTGCAAGCTGAAGCTTGAACTCCAACATTAAACTCGCAAATCGCAAATAATAACCGATGAAAGAAATTGTGCCATCACCGCCGCCGCTCGTTCACAACCAGTTCGAGGCGGTGCGGGAGTTGTTCAGCAAAAACGTCGTGCCCAGCTACGGCCGTTTCGACCTCGCGTTCAGCCACGGGGCCGGCAGTTACTTGTTTGACGTCGCCGGCAAACGTTATCTCGATCTCGGCGCGGGGATTGCCGTCTGCTGCCTCGGCCACGCCCACCCGGCTATCACCGAGGCGCTCGCCGAGCAATCGCGCAAACTGATTCATGTCTCCAACCTTTATTTCACCGAACCGCAGGGCCGGCTGGCTGCCGAACTCGTCAAACGCATCGGTCCGGGAAAATGCTTCTTCGCCAACAGCGGTGCCGAAGCCAATGAAGGCCTGTTCAAGCTGGCGCGGAAATTCGGTCACGACGAAGGCCGGTTTGAAATCCTGACGGCGACGAATTCGTTTCACGGGCGCACGCTGGCCGGCATCGCCGCCACCGGCCAGGACAAGGTGAAGAAAGGGTTCGAGCCGATGACGCCGGGGTTCCGGCACATTCCGTTCAACGACCTGGCTGCCGCCCGCAACGCGCTTTCGCCCGCGACGGTGGCCATCATGATTGAGGGCGTGCAGGGCGAAGGTGGTATCACGCCCGCCACGCCCGAATACCTGCTCGGGCTGCGCGCCTTATGCGACGAGAAAAAGCTGTTGTTGTTTCTGGACGGCGTGCAGTGCGGACATTACCGCACCGGGCGATTCCAGAGTTATCAGCGGATTTTGGAAAACGTTCCCGGCGGTAAAAAATTTCTGCCCGACGGCGTGGCAATGGCCAAATCGCTGGGTGGAGGATTTCCCATCGGCGCGTTCTGGGTGCGCGCGCCGTTTGCCGATTTGCTGGGGCCGGGCACACACGCCTCGACATTCGGCGGCACGCCGCTGGCCTGCGCTGTCGCGCTCAAGGTGCTCGAAGTCATCGAACGCGAACGGCTCGACGAGCACGCCCGCAAACTCGGCGAATGGTTCAAACGGGAGTTGGAACGGCTCGCGGCCAATTATCCGCAGGTGGTCCAGCGGGCCCGTGGCCTCGGCTTCATGCTCGGCCTGGAATTGGTTGAAAAAGAGAAAATTCCCAAGTTGGCCGCGAGCGACAAGACCGCCGCCCTTCAATTCGTCAATCGGCTGCATCAACTCGGCGTGATGACCATTCCGGCGGGCACACAAATTGTGCGCCTGTTGCCGCCGCTCAACTTGAAACCGCAGGAAGCCGGCGAAGGCATCGTGAGAATTGAGGAAGTCGTCAAATCGCTGGCGTGACTGTTGCATGACGCCCGCAGCGCACAAATATCTGGCCAGACGCGATCCCGTGATGAAACGGCTCATCCGGGAACACAGGAAATGTGACCTGACGCCGGAAACGCGCCGTTCGCCGTTCCAATCGCTGGTGCAGGCGGTGGCGCACCAGCAGCTCAACGGCACGGCGGCGAACAACATCCTCACGCGTTTCAAAAAATTATTTCCCAAACGAAAATTCCCGTGCGCGGAGGATCTGGCGTCGGTCACGGACAAACAATTGCGCGCCTGCGGATTTTCCTTTGCCAAGATTGCGTCCATCCGCGACATCGCGGCAAAAACCTTGGACGGGGTGGTGCCGCCTTCCCGGCAGATTGCGAAGCTGTCCGACAATGACATCATCGAGCGGCTTACGGAAGTTCGCGGCGTTGGCCGCTGGACGGCGGAGATGCTGTTGATTTTTCAGCTTGGCCGGCCCGATGTCCTGCCGGCAGACGATTTCGGGGTGCGCAACGGTTTTCGCCAGGCATACCAAAAGCGCGCTTTGCCGACCGTGAAGGACGTGCTGGCGCATGGCGAACGCTGGCGTCCGCATCGCACGACCGCCGCGTGGTATCTTTGGCGCGCTGCCGATGCCGCACGCAAAAAGAAGTGACGTCCGGCCCGGGTTGGGTTATAACCTTTCTTTGGGCAAAATTCCCGGAATTTTCGAGAAATGAAGCATTTGTTGTCATTGGAAAAGCTGCCGAGCGCCGACATCGAAAAAATCCTGCGCGACGCCGTGGTGTTCAAACGCGAGCGGGCGCGGCGCGACCGGCAGCCGCTGGCCGGCCAAATCTGGGCGTTGTTGTTCGCCAAATCATCCACGCGCACACGGGTTTCGTTCGAGGTCGGCATCCGCGAATTCGGCGGGCAGACAATGTTTCTCAATGCAAATGACATCCAGCTCGGCCGCGGCGAGCCGGTTAAGGACACGGCGCGCGTGCTGGGCCGCATGATCCACGGCGCGGTCATCCGCACCTTTGCGCAGAGCGACGTGGAACAATTTGCCGGATTTTCCGGCATCCCAACCATCAACGCACTCACGGACGACGAGCATCCCTGCCAGATCATCACCGATATTTTCACCTTCAAGGAAAAGCGCGGGCCGATTGCAGGCAAAGTGGTGACGTTCATCGGCGACGGCGCGTGCAACGTGGCGGCGTCATGGATTTTTGCCGCGGCGAAACTGGGTTTTGAACTGCGCATCGCCGCGCCGAAAAAATTCCAGCCGGCGGCGGGAATTTTGAAACGCGCCGGCGGAAAAACCGTCTGCACCGAAGATCTAAAGGCAGCCGTGAGCGGCGCGGACCTGCTTTACACCGACGTCTGGGTTTCGATGGGCAAGGAGGCGGAATCCGCCGAGCGGCTGAAGCTGCTGAGCGGCTACCAGATCAACCAGAAGCTCGTGAAGCTGGCCAAAACGGACGCATTGGTGATGCACTGCCTGCCGGCCTACCGCGGCAAGGAAATTGACGAGGAAACGTTCGAAGCCAACGCCGACACGATTTTCATGCAGGCCGAAAACCGGCTGCACGTGCAGAAGGCAATTTTGAACTGGGCGGTGAGTTGAGGAAATGGAGTGTTGGAGTAATGGAAACCATGGGCAGATCAAAACTCCAATACTCCGCTACTCCATCACTCCATTGCCCCGTTGCCCATACTGCCGCAGGTATTTCACCGCCACCTTCAAATCCTTCGGCCACGGAGCGATGATAGTCAGCGTTTCGCCGGTGACGGGATGCGTCAGGGTCAGTTGCTCGGCGTGCAGCGCGACCCGCGCCATCAGCGGCCGTTCTGCTCGTCCGCGTCCGAGCCGGTAAGCCGGTTTCAAGCGCGAAAGCCAGAGTGGTTTGCCGCCATAAAGTTCATCGCCGACGACTGGCAAACCGGCGTGGCACAGATGAACGCGAATCTGGTGGGTGCGGCCGGTAAGCGGCTTGCAGCGGAGCAACGTCCAACCGGAAAATTTTTCAAGCACTTCGAAAACCGTTCGCGAGCGCTGGCCATTTTTCGGGTCAACGCGCATCAGGTCCGTTTTGACCGGATGCGGCGCGAGCCGGACATCCACTTCAAATTTTTCCTCCAACGGAGTTCCCTGCACGAGCGCGGTGTATTGCTTGAGCGGCTTTTCGGAGCCGAACAAATTGGCCAGCGCAACGAGGACGGGCCTGGACTTGGCCAGCAGGAGGACGCCGCTCGTTCCGAAATCCAGCCGGTGGGCATTCATCAGATAATTCAGCCTCCGTTCGTTTGCCCACAGTTTGCCGTCGGCGATGGCGGCGTGCAGCAATTTCATCAGATTAGGCCGCTGCGGGTCGCAGCGGTCGAGCGATGTCGAAAGTCCGCCGGGTTTGTCGAGTACCAACAGGTATTCGTCCTCAAAGAGGACGGGAATTTCCCAAAACTTGCGCCCGGCGGGCGACGAGAGTTTGATGCGACTCACAACTTTCACTCGCCACCTTAGTCACAATTGTCATCGAAAGACGGATCAAGATTGATTTGGCATCGCCGCCGATTGTTGGCGGAAGGCCGGCGCGTTGCGCAGTTGGCGGTTGATCTCGATTTTCAGCCATTCGCTGAACGCCTCGTTTTGCCGCGCGCGGCGGAGTTGAGCGATGAACTGCGGCATTTCGGCGTTCATGGCCGCCTGATCCACCGGCAATCGCGATTGGACGTAAAGGACAAACCCCCCGTCACTGGTTTCTTCGAACCCGCTCGTGCGGCCAACCGGCGTGCTGAACGCGGCCTGCTTGAGCTGACCCAATTCGACGCGGTCGCCGAGTTCGGGCAGGTCCCGGGTACTCCACGAAAACGGCGGCAGCGCCCGCGGCTGCAAACCGGCGGCGACGCAAATGGACGCGAAGGTGTGGCCATTGGTCATCTGGCTGGCGAGCGTGTGAACAAAATTAGTGCCGGCGCGTTGCGCAAGGAGTGTGGCTTCATGCAATTGGTAATCCTCCGTGACGCGGGCGCGGATTTGGTTGAGCGACGGAATTTCACTGGGCAATTGTTTGACCAGCGCGATGATATAGACGGCATCCGGCCCAACCACCGGGCCGGCGAGCGGCTCATCGGGCGCCAGTACAAAGGCGGCTTTGATGAAATCGGGCGGCGCGTCAAATTCTTTTGGGCCGTAGGTGCGGTCGAACGGGGTGGTGAGGTGAACGGTCAATCCTTTTTGTTTGGCAACGGTATTGAGGTTTTCCGGCTTTGCTGGTTCAAGGGCATAAAGCGCGCTGGCAAAGTCATTGGCCTGCTGGCTCGCGTCGGTGAGCGCGCGGTTCCGGATGAGCAATTCACGGATTTTCGCCTTGGTCGCCTCCGGCGTCTTGGCGTCGGGAAAATAATTCGGGCCGATTTGGCGGTAATTCACATTCACGATTTCATCGAAGTTGGTTTTGGCCCATTCCGCCCTGGACTGCGCGAGAAAATTGGTCACCTCAAAAGCGACGTAGCTGACCTGGACACGGTCAGGCAGACGGTAGGCCGCCAGGTAATTCGTGTAAAATTGCGCGACGGCGGCGGGCGTAACCGTGACGGCGGACAAATAGTTCGACGCGGAAAAGAAAACGGCTTGCGTGGAAAATTCCCGATACTCGCGCGCGTATTGCGCCACGGCTTCCTGCGGCGTGACAAGTTCGCCGGGCAAACCCATCGTCTGAATCAACTGTTGGACGGCCAGGTCATGGCGGATGAACCGCTCGAAATCATCGGCGGTCAGGCCTTTGGGTTGCAGGATCTGTTTGACAAAGAGATCCATCGGCACGGGTTGCCCGTTTCGCCCGATGGAGCGGAGCATTCCATCCGCTGCCGCCACCACGTTCGCCTCGGGGACATAAATGCCCAGCTCCTTGGCTTTTTGATTGAGCAAGAGGCGGATATAGATTTCGCGCTCCGAGTCGTTTTTGGAGAGATTGGGATTTCTGTCCGGCCACTCGCCGTAACGGGTCCGGTAAAAAAGTTCAAATTCGTTTGCGGCTTCGACGTAATCTTGCAGCGTGATTTTGCGGCCGTAAATCGTGCCAAAATCACCGCCCCCGCGCCTGCCGCCGCTGCGCGCCGATGGCCCTGCACCCCAAAAAACGAAGGAAATAATCGTGGCGGTGATGATGACAGCCCACAGCCATCCAGAATGTTTGCGAATCGTTCCGATCATAGTGACAAAACGGACGAAGAGCTTAACCAGCGCCAGTGAATATGGCAAACGAAAAACGCCTTCGTCCCCGTTCTCCTTCTCGTCCTCGTCCTCGATTTTCAGATAGATTTCGCGGACAAGAACAACGACGGGGGCGATTACGATTGTGGTTTCAGCCACTTTGCGGCGTCCGTTGCCGCGTAAGTAATAAGGATGTCTGCGCCCGCGCGCCGCATGGCCAGCAAACATTCCAGCGTCACCGCCCGTTCGTCAATCCAGCCTCGCGCCGTCGCCGCCTTGATCATCGCGTACTCGGCGCTCACGGCGTAGGCGGCGGTGGGATAACCGAATTCGGTCTTCACGCGGTGAATCAAATCCAGATACGCCAGAGCCGGTTTGACCATGACGATGTCCGCGCCTTCCTGAATATCCAGCGCCACTTCGCGCAACGCCTCGTGGGCATTGGCGGCGTCCATCTGGTAACTGCGCCGGTCGCCAAATTGGGGCGCAGACCCGGCAGCCTCGCGGAACGGCCCGTAAAACGCCGACGCGAATTTTGCCGCGTAGGACATGATGGGCGTGTCGGTGAATCCGTTTTTGTCCAGCGCGGCGCGGATGGCGCGTACCCGGCCATCCATCATGTCGCTCGGGGCGACGATGTCCGCGCCCGCCGCAGCGTGGCTGGCAGCGGTGTGCGCAAGCAGCTTCAGCGTCGGGTCATTCAAAATTTTTCCACCTTGCACGATGCCACAATGGCCGTGCTCCATGTATTCGCAGAGGCACACGTCGGTAATGACGAGCAGCGACGGCAATTCCTTTTTCAACAGCCGCACGGTCTGCTGGATGATGCCGTTTTCGGCGTAAGCGCCGGAAGCCTTCGCATCCTTTTCATCGGGAATGCCAAAAAGCAAAACCGCCGGGATGCCTTGCGTGTGGGCGCGCGCCGCTTCGCGCAAAATTTCATCGGGCGAAAGCTGAAAGACGCCGGGCATGGCGGCGATGGGGCGGCGCAATTTGCGCCCGCTGCGGACAAACAGCGGCAGCACGAGTTGTTCGACGCTCAATCGCGTTTCAGCCACGAGCCGCCGCAACGCGGGCGATTGCCGCAGCCGGCGCGGCCGATACACGGGAAATCCGGGCAAATTCACGAGGCTATTCTAGGTTCAAATCACGAAGTGCAAAGCGGAAAGTGAATTCACATGCTTTTTGAGCTGGGCAGGACAATGCCAAAAAGCAAAAACGCGAATAACGCAAATGCAAGTGCAACCATCCCCCATTTTGGTTGGCGGCAAAAGAAAAGAATGATGCTGCTAATAAACAAGGCACCAAACGAAAAAAGGCCTCCCAAAAAAATAGCCCATTAATGGAAAACCAAAACTGTATTTATCGCCGTTATTCCATAGCAGAACGGTAACGGGACTGGCTAAAATGAGATAAATTTCCAATGCGAGAACGACGAATTTCCACTAATATCTTTGAGTTGTTGGCGTCGCACTCATAATTTTAACTTTGCTTCCGCCATAAAGCTTGTCCAGAAAAAGCCAGACGCGGATTTCACGAATTGACACGGATTAAATCGGTGAAGATCCGTGCCATTCGTGTCAAAAATTCATGGTTCCGGCTTTGCAATTTTCCGGGTTGCGCTACATTCCCATCATGCGGCGGCTAAAACAGATTTTCTGGACGGCGATGGGGCTGGCCGTTTTGTTTTTCGGGATTTATCTCGGCTTCACCGTCTCACACTGGCTCAAGACCGGTACCGGCTTGAGGTTTGAAAACACCGCCACGGTCGTGCAACAGGTGCAGACGCTTTCCGATCTCGTCACGGTCAAATACGTCATGGAAAAAGTCGTCATCCTGGAGGACGCGAAGTGGTATGGCGAAAACCGCGTGCTCCTGCTCGCGCACGGCATCGTCAAGGCGGGCATTGACCTCAAACGCATCACGGCGGATGACGTGACGATTTCCGGCAACCGCATCTCGATCAAACTGCCGCCGCCGCAAATCACCGACGCCTACCTCGACGACCAGCAAAGCCAGGTGATTGACCACACGACCGGCCTGTTGCGCGTGTTTGACAAGGACCTCGAACAAACCGCCCGTGAAAATGCCGTGGACGACGTCCGCCGCGCCGCCCGGAACGCCGGGATTCTGAATGACGCAAACCACCGCGCGCAGTTGGAATTGGAAATATTCCTCCGGGATGCGGGTTTTAAACAGGTGGAGTTTTACTGAAACCTGTCTGCCTTCGGCAAGGCATCCAGCATTTGCGGGACACTGCCCTGATTTTGGTCAACGATGACGATGGATTTTGACCGGACGCGGCCTGTCCGCATCGGTTTCATTCTCCGCGGCAACGGTCAACCGGCGTCTGGGCGGGGAAATCTTGCGCGTCGCCGAACGAAGCTGCATCAAGTAAAGTGCGGAGGCGGGAGCGGAAGGCTGGCGGTCGGTGACTTCGGCCTGACCGAGCACCTCCTGCCACTGCTTCGCTAAATTCACCTTTTTGGCCATGCCCGCGATGCCGCAATTCATGTGCCAGAAAATAGTATGAGTTTGTGGCGGGAAAATGGAGATTTGGTGAATTGCCTGTTACTTTCTGCCGAGATGCTCCAGCAGTTTGCCGTGAATCCCACCGAAACCGCCGTTGCTGAAAATACAGACGATGTCGCCGCCCTGTGCATTTTTTGCCACGTGCGTGACAATAGAATCCACATCTGGCAAATACGTCGCATCCTTGCCGGCGGTTTTCAAATCTTGCATCAATTTCTCGGGGTCCAATCGCTCGCCGGGCGGGATCTGTTCCAACCGCGCGATTTCGGCCACCACCACGCCGTCGGCATCGGCAAAAGCGTTCACCAACTCCAATTGAAAAACGTTTCGCCGGGTCGTATTGGAGCGCGGCTCGAAAATCGCCCAGATCTTTTCCCGCGGATATTTCAGGCGCAACGCCCGCAGGGTTTCGCGAATGGCCGTCGGATGGTGGCCGAAGTCGTCCACTACCGTCACGCCGCCGGCGATGCCGCGTACTTCCATCCGCCGCTTGACACCCTTGAACAGGTCGAACGCGGACTGGATCTGGTGATTTTTCAGCCCGCAATGCTTGGCGCAGGCGATGACCGCCAGCGCGTTGCGCACGTTGAACTCGCCGACCAAATTCAGATGAAATTTGAAACTTGGAATCTCAAATTCAGTCGCCGTCGGACCATACCGGACGTTGAAAGCGCGGATCGCATTGTCTTTGCCGAGGCCAAAATGCTTGACCGGGCAATGGGTCACGTCGAGCAGCGGCGCAAGGTTCGCGTCGTCGCCGTTACCGAGCAAAAAGCCGTTGCGCGGAATCAGCCGGATGAAATGGGAGAACGATTTTTTAATCGCGTCCAGGTTTTCAAAAATGTCCGCATGATCGAATTCAAGGTTGTTGATGACGGCAATTTCCGGCTGGTAATGAATGAATTTGCTGCGCTTGTCGAAAAAGGCGGTGTCGTATTCGTCGCCCTCGACGATAAACCATTCGCTGTCGGTGAACCGCGCGCCCTGGCCGAGGTTGTTCGGAATGCCGCCGATAAGATAGCCGGGGTTCAGCCCGTTGTGCTCAAACACCCAGGTCAGCAGCGAAGTCGCCGTGGTTTTGCCATGCGTGCCCGCGACCACAATGGAACGTTTGCCGCGAATGAAGAACTCCTTCAACAATTCCGGCAGCGAACCGTAACGCAGCTTGTGATCGAGCACGAACTCCGCTTCCGGATTGCCGCGAGAAATCGCGTTGCCAATCACAACGAGGTCGGGCTTGTGCGCGAGATTGCGTTCGGCATAACCGTTCATTACCGCGATTTGTTTCGCGGCGAGGAATGTGGACATCGGCGGGTACACGTTCTGGTCAGAGCCGGTGACCTCAAAACCCTTCTCCTTCATGGCCGCCGCCGCCGAGGCCATCGCGGTGCCGCAGATGCCGACGAAATGAACCGACTTGATTTCCGATGAAAACATGGTCCGGCGAAGATAAAGGAACGGCTGAACGAGTGAAGCGGAAATTCACGGTGGTGGACATCGTCCGGAAGAATAAATGCGTTCGAAAGCAATCCGTCGCATTTTACGAGCGGTACTTGTATGAGCCGACCAGGACATCGCGGCAGAGGATATCGGTTCCATGCGTTACTCCCTCCCCAGCCGATTGGAAAATGGGATACCCAAACAACTAACTACTAGACATCGCGGCTCCCGTTTTGTATGAGTCAGTTTCAGTTTATGGTCAGTAAGGCCCCAAACCAATGCCGGATTAAATGTTTCCTGGAGCAGATGGGGTTTAGCGTGTAGATGGCGCCGAATCGTTCTATCTCGGTGGCGAACAGGTTCATGCTTACGGTGGGTTTGAACTTCATAGCCTGGCGCAAGCTGGATTCGCGGATGGCGTTTTCACTATTGATTGGTCTTGCCGGCATTCACTGCGGCGCAAGTGGTTCTGAATACGCGGGTTAGAACCCGATAATTTTTTGAAAGATTTTTTGAAAGAATCGTCACCCATCCCACGAGCTATGACTGAAAGGGCTGAACTATGCAGCGACTGAGATAATTATGAAAACGACCATGAAATCCCGATGCGGGCACCCGACGAACAGCCGGATTGCGCAAACAAATCACCCGAAGCACGCCTTCACACTGATTGAATTGCTGGTCATCATTGGCAGCATTGCCATGCTGGCAGCGGTGCTCCTGCCGGCGTTGGCCGGGGCGAAATACCCCTCTCGAGTCTTCAACTGCGTGTCCAATTTCAAGCAGTGGACCGCGATGTGCAACGTCTATGCCAATGACGACCCAAATGGAATGTATCCGTCCTTTACTGCCAACACTGCGGGCGGCAACCCAACCGACGTTTCCACCAACTTTATTCCCTATATGGTGTGTTATGGTGCGACGGTGCAGATGTTTTTTTGCCCGGTCAGAAGTGAAGAGTTCCACCAAGCCAATAACCAGTTCCGTTATGGCCACGCTAGTCCGGGGGCTCCTGGCCTTCCACCCCAAAATCGTGATCTTCAATCAATAGATGATCTCGTTTTGTGGTTCATAAATTGCAGGTCCAACAACGGTTTTTTTGCAAAAATGATACACGAGTTCTGGGTACCGCGGACAAGCGGTGATGATCCCAACATATATCGATTATGGCCTGGCCCAAACTTCGACAACGGCACAGCCGCACCGTGGAACAACATGGGTTGGCCGCGAAAGCAGAGTGACAAAACTGTGGGCTATCAACCAATCATTTCTGATGAATGCGAAGTCAGCACAGGCAGCATAGACACCAACGCCGCTGACATTGTCAAGAATCCAAACAATGGTCACCAATACAATGGCACGTTGTCGTCAGTCAATGTGGGCTATGGCGATGGCCATGTAGATACGCATTTGGGCCGGGACGTACGCTGGCAATACGCTGGCCAAGGCAACCAGACCACCACTTTTTATTGAAGCCTCGAAAAAAAATGGACAGAACGAAATGATAAGATGTGGTCAACTTCCCCCAACCATGAAAACGAGAATTTTTGACAGTTGTGAATTCACGAATCAAAACCTGCCGCTGCTGCCAGCGACCTCGAAGCTTTTCAGAGGAAGCTTCGTGGTGGCAGTCTGGTTTCTGGCCATGGCGGTTTTTGTGCTCCCAGCCAAGGCAGCGCCGGTGCAATTGCTTTCGGCGCGCAATCCGCTCTTGCCCCTGAAGGCGGGTGGGAACGGGGATTCCGTTGGCCCCGGCCTCAGTCCCAACGGCCGGTTTGTTGTTTTTTCCAGCGCAGCCAACGATCTGGTGCCCGGTGGCAACAGTTATTACAGCCAAAACGTGTTTCTGCGCGACCGCACCTGGAACACGACGATGCTGGTCAGCGGCAATACCAACGGCACGGGTGGCGGCAACGGCAGTTCCATTCTCGGCCAGGTATCATCGAACGGTCGTTACGTGGTGTTTCAGAGCGATGCCACCGACCTGGTGCCGGGAGACACGAACGGGGTCACTGATATATTCGAGCGCGACCTGGTAACGGGGACAACGCGGCTGGTGAGCGTGGCGGCGGACGGTGGCTTCGGCAACGGAGCTTCGACCGACCCGGTCATGACCCCCGACGGCACGTGTGTGGTGTTCATCAGCGCCGCGACCAATCTGGTTGCCGGAGACACGAACCGGATTGCGGATGTTTTCGTTCGGGATCTGATCACCCAAACGACCTGGCTGGTGAGCGCGAACGCCCTCCTGCCACCCGGTTCCTCCGGCCCATTTATCATAATGGCCACGCCGGTCGTGACGCCCGACGGGCGATACGTGGCGTTTTTCAGCGTGGCGACAAACCTAGTATCGGGAGTGCCGGGCACGACGACCGGCGAAGTGTATGTGCGGGACCGGCTTACGGGCCAGACGACCTGGACCAGCACCAATGCAGCGGGGATTGTGTCGAACATGTTCCACCAGTACAACCCGGGGTCCTACCCGTCCTATCATCCGCGATTGAGTGATGACGGACGATACGTCGCCTTCAAAACCGGCGCGACGGCTTCGACGGGCGTCGCCGTGATACTGCTCTATGATTCCGTCACGGGGACGACCACGGTGATCAACACCAACGGGATCGGCGGGTCGGTGGACGTGGATGAGACTTATGGACCCGAAATGACACCGGATGGTCGTTTCATTGCTTTCGCCGAGCATGAAGGCGCCACCAATTCGGGCTATTCGAGTGTTCACGTTTGGGATACGCAATCGAACCTGGACATCCTGGTCAGTGATGATGGCAGCGGTGTCCCGACCAATACCACTTCGCATACGCCCAACCTCAGTCCCGATGGCCGGTTCGTGGCGTTTCTGAGCAACGCCACCAATCTGGTCGGCAATGCCGTGAGCAACGTTCATGTTTACCTGCGCGACCTGCAATCCCACACCACGCAACTGGTGGACGTGGACACCAACGGCGTTGGCTCAATTGACGAGACCCTGACGACCTTGAGTCTGAGTACGGATGGGCGCTACGTCGCTTTCAGCAGTCCAGATGGCGGTTTGGTCGGTTCGGACAATAATCGGGCCGGGGATGTTTTCGTGCGGGACATAGTCGCGGCCAGTACAGAAATGGTTTCGCAAAGAGATGCGACGGTGATTCCACTGACGGCTGACGGATACAGCACACTATCTCAGTTATCGGTCAGTTCGGATGGGCGCTGGGCGGCTTTCAGCAGTCGGGCGGATGACCTGGTGCCTGGCGACACGAACCAGGCGCTGGACGTTTTTGTGCGCGACCTGGTGAACGGCACCAATTGTCTGGTGAGTGTCGGGCTTGACGGCAAGCCGGCCCTGGGCGGCAACTCCCGAAACGCGGTCCTCAGCGCGGACGGTCGTTACGTGGTGTTTATCAGCGCAGCAACCAACCTAGTCACGGGCCCGGTCAATACCAATGACAACGTGTTTCGCCGGGATCTTGAAGCCGGGACCACCGCTCTGGTGAGCGTAGGGACTGATGGGGTCAGCCCCGGGAACGGGGATGCTTCCTTTCTGGTAATCAGCCCGGACGGGCGGTATGTTGCCTTCCTGAGCTGGGCGACAAACCTGGCGCTCGGGGTGAGCAACTACCCGTACAGTAGCAGTCTGTTCACTTACTGGCGGGACATGAATCTGGGGCGAACCGTGGGACGGCTTAGTAACTATCCTTTCAGTCCTTCGCTGAGCAGCAACGGCTGCTACGTTGCTTACTTCTACGAGGAATCTCATTTTCCTTATTCTCCAAGCCTAAGTCTGCGAATCTGGGATAACCAGCGCGGTAAGGACATCTACACCAACGTGTTCTCTTATAATCCCATAACTTCGGCGGCCATCGATCCGACCGGAACAAAAATACTTTATCAGACTGCCCCAAACCCCTGGATGTGGATCTACGTGGACAACATCGCCACCCGGTCGAATCTTTTCTCGATCAGGAGCCTGGTTCCCATCCGCAACGCTAACTGCTGGAGCGATGACGGCCGTTGGTTGGCCTTTTTATCCCACGCCAACCTGCTTTCCGGATTCGACCTTACCAACCGGGTTTTCCTGTTCGATTCCCAGACCGGCTCGCTTACCTTCGTTGGCGTCGCCGGCCCGGCCACCGGCGGCTGGCCGCTCGTGTCTGATGGGCCGGTGATGAGTGGCGATGGACGGTTCGTGGCGTACCGCAACGTCAATATCACGAGCAATACGATCACTCGACTCAACACCGCCCTCGCGACCATGTTCCTCTACGACAGCCTGACGGGATCGAACACGGTACTGACCACCGGGCTAGCCGGGTCCGGCCCGTTTAACTGGGTGTCGCGGCCCGTGATCAGTTATGACGGCACGATGGTTGCCTTCCTGGACCTGGGGTCAGCCCTGGTTAACGCCGACTTGAACCATGTGCAGGATGCCTTCGGGGCCTCAGTCGATCTCAACGCTAATCTGGTTGACAGCGACGGTGACGGTATTCCGGATTGGTGGATGATAAAATACTTCGGGCATCCGACCGGGCAGGCTTACGACCATTCGCTGGCGTCGGATGACGCCGACGGCGATGGCATGTCAAACCTGCAGGAGTATCAAACCGGTACGGACCCCACCGATCCAAACTCAGTGTTCCGGCTTTATATGTCCGGCCCGGCCAGCAACACGATCGATCTGAGCTGGCTGGCGGCACCGGGTATGAGATATCAGGTTCAATACACAACCAATTTGAACGAGCCCGTGTGGTTGACCGCACCGGGCACCGTCCGGGTATTGCAGAACCAAGGCTATTTGCTTACTCCCATGGTTCTGCCCTACAGCTATTACCGCGTTTTCGGGACCAATTAATCGTTCCGGAAAACGGCGCTGGAGATTGCCGCTGCGGCCATGGCCGTGCCGCAGATGCCGACGAAGTGAACTGATTTGATCTCCGATGAATATATCCCGGAGAGATTCAACCTGCCGGGCGCCGGGGCACAAAGTTATTTGAACCTGCCGGCACCGGCTTGCTTCAATCTTCCTCTGGCGGCGGGTTTTCCCATTCGGGATAAACCTCCGGCTTGAGCTGGCCGCGGCGGATCAATTCCTGCAGGTCGCGGATGATGGTGCGGCGGGCCACCTTGAATTCGCGGGCGAGCGCGGAGATGTTCGGGCGCTCCCGGGATTTTTTCAGCAGTTCCAGGAGATGATTCTGGCGGGCCAGCCGGTCGGTCGAGCGGCTGAACAATTCCAGGGCGTCCCCCCGGTGCGAGCGTTCGAGCGCCTCGAACTGCCGGACCACCTCGGTTTCACCGCACTCCCGCAAGGCGGTTTCCACAGTGCGCCGGAGGTCGTGAAGGTCCACCGGCTTGGGCAGGCAATAGTGCGCGCGGCGCGGCCCCTGCAACGCCGCCATCTGCTGGCGCACCTCCAGCGCGCCGGAGATAATGATGATCGGCACATGCGGCAGCAGTTCCTTGAACTCCGGCAGAAAATCCAATCCGAGTTCACCGGCCGACAGCACGTGATCGAGGATGAGCACATCCGGCGGCTGGCGCGGAATTTGTGCCAGGGCCTCGCTGCCGTTTTTGACGCGAACCAGTGTGTATTTTGCCAGCGCCTCCTCGTAAATTTCGTATTGGAGGTCGTCGTCTTCAACAATCAGGATGGTGGGCGGGTTCATGGGCAATGAAAATAAACGTCGAACAGCCAATATCGAACGCCGAGCTTCGCATGAAAAACCTGTATCTTGATTGGCTGTTGGGTTTTCGATGTTGGATGCTGAAGGTTCATGCTTTTTATTCCTCCGCCGGCGGCTCCCGCACCGGCAGGACCAAGGTGAACGTGCTGCCCCGGCTCACAATGGATTCCACGGCGATACCGGCTTCCATTTTTTTGGCCAGTTCATAAGCCATGGAGAGACCGAGACCCGTGCCGCGCCGCGAGGACAGGGCCTTGGTGGTAAAAAACGGCTCGAAGATGCGCGACAGGTTTTCCGGCGGAATGCCGCAACCGAAGTCACGCACGGAAACCGAAACGTAGGCGGGCGCCCGTCCCGGCGTTAAGACCAAGCCGCCAGGGAGCCGCTCCCGTTTTTGCGTGGAGAGAATAATCTGCTTGCGCGCCGCCATGGCCTCGGCGGCGTTGAAGATGAAGTTCAGCAATATCTGCTGGATGAAATTTTTCGTGGCGTGGATTTCGGGCAGGGCCGGGGCCGGTTCAAATTTCACCTCCACCTCGCGCAGAAAGCGGTCGCCGAGCAGCTTGAGGGTGTCCGCCACAATGGCATTGAGATCACAAGGGCCCGGCTGTTCGTCCGCACTGCCGCTGAAGCCAAGCATGGCGTTCACGATGCCGGCGCCTTGTTCCACCACGGTCTTGATGCGGTCCACGCGTGTGCGGATTTTCTGCGGATTATCCGCATTTTCCTCGATGAGCTGGGCGGACCCTTTGATGATGGACAGGATGTTGTTGAAATCGTGCGCGATGCCGGCGGCGAGCGTGCCCAGCGCGTTCATTTTCTGGCTGTGCGCCAGTTGGCGGCTGGCGGTTTCGAGATCGTGCGTGCGCTCGGCGACTTTCTTCTCCACCTCGGCATAGCTGCGGACCAATCGGCGGTGGCGGTTGAACGCGAGCACCGCGAAGAACAGCGCCACCGCCGCGCCGATGGCCGCGATGAATACCAGACGAATTTCGCTGTACCACGGCACGGTCACGGCAAATTCGAGGAACGCGGGCTTGGGATCAATGTTGCCGTTGCGATCCATGGCGCGGACCTGAAAGTAATGCCTGCCGACAGGCAGATCGGCAAAGGAAACCGTGGTCACTTCCTGAAATGGAGACCAATCACGTTGGTCCAAGCGATAGGAATAAACCAGCCGATCGTGAGGAGTGAATTTCCACTTGTCCTGCCCGCTGAACGCAAGCGTAATGGTGTCACCCTCGCGGAAGCGGGGTTCCTTGTCGGCCTGCTTTTGTATGAAAGTGCGTGGCGGGTCCCGGTCGGCTTCGGGATGATAAAGGCTCAACCCGTGCGGCGTGCCAGCCCAGATGTTTCCGTGCTGGTCTTCAAATATTTCGTCAACCGCCGTATCGGGCAATCCCTCTTCGCTGCTGTTCTCAATCCAGGCGTTCTGAAAAAAACGGTGTGTGCCGGCGTCATCAGCGACCCACACGCTGCCGTCGTGGGCGCATTGGAGGGCATTGATGTGATCGAAGCCGGCGCGCACGGATGACCAGTCATGCCCGTCAAACTCCCAAAGCCCGTCCCGGGTGGCGCACCAGATCCGACCGTCCGTCAATTCCGCAAAACCAAACGCCACATCGGGAACGGCACGATCCGAAACCGGAAAGGTCCGCCACTTCTTCTCGTGATACCAGGCAATGCCTTTGTCGCCGCCCAGCCAGAGATCGCCATTGCGCGCGGCAAACAGGGTAGAAAAGCCAAGGTCGGGCGGCGGATCGGTCAGCGGTTTGGATTGGATTCCGTCAAACCGGTCGAAGTAACACGTGGTCGTCTCCCCGGTCGCGGTCCCGGTGTCCCAGCTTTGGATACAGAGGCTGCCGTCCGGCAACAAGCCCAGCGGCTTCATGTGCCGGACGCTGTCCCGGCTGGGAAGGATGGTGCTGAACGAGCCTGAATCCGGATTGAACCGGACAGAGTTTTCGCCAGCGTCCAGCAGCAGCGTCCCGTTTTTGAACGAGTAGAGCGCGCGGATGGTTTGCACGTCGTGCATCTCCCCTTCCGGCAGTGCAAACTCGCGGTGAATTTCGCCTTGGAACGAGTGAAGTTTGCCGGCGGCAACAAACCAGAGCCGGCCGACCGCGTCTTCCGCGAAGCAGTGGACGTAGGAATTGATCTGCTGAACCGGCGGCGGGCTGCGCCAGGTGGGCGGTGCGTAATGGAACAAACCGCGGGACGTGGCCAGCCAGAAGGTGCCCCCGGGTTCCATCGCCACCTCGTAGTATCGGCGCGCGGAAATTTCCGGATACTCTGCCAGCCCCGACTGTCCTTGCGCCTGCCGGAACAAAGCGTCCGTCGTCGCCACCCACAAGGACTTGTCGCCGCTCCGCCACGCGCGCTGGATCGTTTCCAGGCTGGTCGGCTGCACCGTCCAGCCCTGACCGTCAAAACGCGCCACGACCTTTTGTCCGGTGGCCGGGGATTCGGCGATGACTGTGACGCCACCTTCCTCGTCTTCGCGCGGCGCGCGCAGGTTTTGGATGGGTGGCGACTTTGGCGGGAGGTAGTCCTTCCATGCGCTTTGAAGCGTGAAGTTGCCGGTGAGTCTCGGTGCCTTGCCCAAACCGCGCTCGCCAGCAATCCACAATCCACCGTCATGCGCCCCAACCATGTCCGTGAATTTTCCCAGGCGCGTCTGATTACACCAGAGCAACACCTGCGTTTGGGAGTGCTTTGGACTTTCCGCGTTGAATTCCATCAACCGGTCGTCACCCAGAAAAACAACCTGGCCCAGTCTGACCGGGTAGAGAGGCGCGATGATGTTGAATTCGGGGGCGATTCCCGTCACCGGATGTGCCATCCAGACGCCCTTTTTGAACTCCTGCAGCGAGTTGTTCCCGACCAGCGCCCAAAGCTGGCCGCCCGGGCTTTCGGCAACGTCGCCCGCCGGTTCCGGCAGGGAAATGGGCGTGACGTTGTAGCCATCAAGTTCGGTGATGAACGTCCCCCGGGGATGCCGAGCCAGGACCGTTCCATTCGGCGCGACCGACACGGAAACACAGACGGATTGATGCATTCCATCTTCGGCTTTGTACACGCGCCAATCCGAAGCGTTCTGGCCGCGGCCGGCTTGCGCCAGCGCCAAAAAAGCCGTTCCTGAAAAGAAAACGCGCCACCAAAGCTTCATTTTCGCAACCCGATTCTGGGGTCGCGCTGATTATCCACCGGCGCCGGCAGGTGTGCAACCAAATGCACAAGGCGTGCATTCAAACGCACACTCCCCGCCGCTTGTGCAATAAACAGCACGGGTGCGCATCCAAACGCACAGTTCCCCTGCCGGGGAAGGATGGTAAACTGGGTCTTGGATGAAGCTTCTCGTAAAACAGCAATTTCAGTTGCGCGTTGTATGGCAGGCGCCCCGGGCTTTCCGACCGCGGCTTATGGTCAAACGCGGGCCGGCTTCGTCGTCAGCTTTTCAGCTTCCGCTCCAGCATCTCTCCAACGAGCGCAGGATTCGCCTTGCCCTTGCTCAACTTCATCACCTGGCCTATGAGGAAATTCAACGGGGCGGCCTTGCCGGCCTTGAAATCAGCCACGGGTCCGGGATTCGCCGCAATCGCCTCGTCGCAGAACTTTTCAATCACCCCGGCGTCGCTGACCTGTGCCAGACCTTTCTCCTTCACGATGGCCGCCGGTGATTTGCCGGTCGCGAACATTTCGGCGAACACCCGTTGCGCGGCGGAACTGTTGATGGTCTTGGCGTCCACCAGGCTGATGAGTTCAAGCAACGCCTCCGGTTTGAATTTCAGGTCCGCCAATGTCATCTGTAGGACAGGCATCTTGCCTGTCTCCAATTTTTCTGTGGCCTCGCTCGGATGAGAATCTTGATCGGAGACAGGCTGGAAGCCTGTCCTACGCTCATTCGCCTCTGCCAGTTTCGCCCGCAAATTGTTGATGACCCAGTTGGCCACGGCCTTTGGGTTCTTTGACTGCTTCGCGACACGTTCGAAATAATCGCCGAGTGGCACGTCGTTCTTGAACGCCTCGGCATCGCTCGCGGGCAACTGGTAATCGCGCATGAACCGCTGCTTGCGCGCCAGCGGCAACTCCACCACACGGGATTTCACCTCGGCCAGCCACGCTGGCGACGGCGCAAATGGCATCAAGTCCGGGTCGGGGAAATAGCGATAGTCATGGGCGTATTCCTTCGTGCGCATTTCCTCGGTCACGCCCGCCGCGTCGTCCCAACGGCGCGTGGATTGAATCAGCTTGCCACCCTCCTTCAGCACTTCGATCTGGCGCTGGATTTCGTATTCCAGCGCGCGGCGAACGCCGGAAAAGCTGTTCATGTTCTTGATTTCAATCTTCGCGCCCAACTCTTTCGAGCCGGCAGGCCGCACACTCACGTTCACGTCACAGCGCACCATGCCCTTTTCCATGTCGCAATCGCTCACGCCGCCGTAAACGAGGATGTCCTTGAGCGCGTTGAGGTATTCGTAGGCCATGTCGGCGCTGGTGATGTCAGGTTCGGAAACAATTTCCATGAGCGGCACGCCCGCGCGGTTGAAGTCCACACCGCTGTTCCGCTCGAAATGGAAACTTTTGCCGACGTCCTCCTCCAGATGCACGCGGGTGATGCGCACGCGCGAAATACCGCCGTTGAATTCGAACTCGACATGGCCGTTCATTGTGGACGGCTGGTCGTATTGGCTGATCTGGTAATTCTTCGGCATGTCCGGGTAAAAATAATTCTTCCGGTCGAACTTCGCGCGCGCCGGGATTTCGCAGTTCAGCAGGAACCCGGTAAGCACGGTGAGTCGCAGCGCCTCCTCGTTGGCGACAGGGAGCACACCGGGCAAACCGAGGCAGACGGGGCAGACGTTGGTGTTGGGCGGCGCGCCGAAGGCGTTGGCGCAACCGCACCACATCTTCGATTTCGTTTTAAGCTGGACGTGCGTTTCCAGTCCGATGACCGCTTCGTAGTCCATATTACGGGAAGATTTTTACCACGGATGAACACGGATGAACACGGATTTTTGCATTGACCCCCGAAAAGGCAGCGACCCATCGACCTGTGTTGAAGAGGAAATTATTGAGGTGTGTAAACAGCACCACGAACGGACACGACTCGCCGCGTTCAAATCCTGGAAGTTTCAAATCGCTCTTGCCTTTCTGCCGCAGCGCCGGCACGTTGCGGCGGTGTTAATCGATTCTACATCACTGCATCAATTTGTTTTACATCTGGTTTCCATCGGAACCATGAAAAAAATCATCGTCACTCTACCTTGTATTTGCGCCGCCATCGTGTGTGCCGGGGCGGAAACGTCCGTGTCTTCCCTGCCGCGCAGTACGCCGGAAGCACAGGGCATTTCTTCCGGCGCCATTCTCGCGTTTGTCGAGGCCGCCGATCAACAGTCGGTCACGACCAACGCCATTCAGAGTTTCATGCTGTTGCGGCACGGTCACGTCGTAGCCGAAGGCTGGTGGTTACCCTACGGCCCGGACATTCCGCACAAGATGTTTTCGTTGAGCAAAAGTTTCACGTCCACTGCCGTCGGGCTGGCCATTGCCGATGGGAAACTCAGGCTGGATGACCCGGTGCTTTCCTTTTTTCCGGAAGACGCGCCGACCAATCCCAGCGCCTATTTGAAGGCCATGCGGGTGCGCGACTTGTTGATCATGTCCAGCGGCCAAAATTCAAATACCGTGGCTCATCTGGATGACGTGATGAAAAATTCCATTCATACAAAGGAAAAAATAACCCGGGCGTTTCTCGCCGCGCCGGTGGAATGCAAACCCGGCACCTTGTTCATCTATAACACACCGGGGAGTTACATGCTGTCCGCCATTGTGCAAAAGGTGACGCGACAAACCGTGTTCGATTATCTCCGGCCACGGCTCTTCAACCCGCTCGGCATTGAAAATCCGACATGGGACGCAAGTCCGCAGGACATCACGCTTGGCGGCTTTGGGTTGAACCTCCGGACGGAGGACATCGCGCGGTTTGGGCAGCTTTATTTGCAGAAAGGCATGTGGAACGGCCAACAACTGGTGCCGGCTGCGTGGGTGGAAGCGGCCACCGCCCGGCAGACGTCCAACGGCAGCGAACCGGCGGGCGATTGGGACCAAGGCTACGGCTATCAATTCTGGCGCTGCCGGCACGGCCTTTACCGCGGTGACGGCGCGTTCGGCCAATTCTGCATCGTGATGCCGGAACAGGATGCGGTGGTGGCCATCACCAGCGGGACAAGAAACATGCAAGCCATCATGAATCTGGTGTGGGACAAACTGCTCCCGGCGATGCAGCCGGCGCCGTTGCCAGCCAATGATGAAATGGACCAAAAACTCGAACGCACGCTGGCCGGTCTGACGCTGCACCAACCGCAGGGTGCCGCCACGTCCGCCATCGCCGCGCACGTGTCAGGCCGGACGTATCTGTTCCCGACCAACGCCCAGAACATTGACGCGGTGACGTTCGAATTCAAGGGGTCGGAGACGACACTTGTTATACGCAGTCTGGGCCGGGAACATCGCATCGCCTGCGGTTCCGGCGTCTGGAAAAAGGGGCGGACTGCCTTTGTGGCCGGAGCAGACTGGCGGATTGCGGAGCCGGTAGAACAGCCCGCGGCCGCCAGCGGCGCGTGGACGGCGGACGACACCTACACGGTGAAGCTCGCCTATTACAAAACACCACTGGCTATCACGCTCACCTGCCGTTTTGCCGGTGACCGGGTGTTATTGCTCAATGTTGAATACAGCGTGGATTGGGCCGTTACCAACCCGCCGTTGCTGGTCGGAGAAGCCAAGTAAATCCGAAATCGCTTAGGGCGCAACTTAAGGGCGTGCTACCTAAATGAAATATGGTGGGCGAGCGTCTTCACGAGCCGAAGATTTTGGAGCGCGCAAAAGACTCACCCCAAAAACCGGAGTTCGCCGTAGCGCAGCGCGTCTCGCCTGCCGGACTCCAGTTTTCGGGCTCTATCATCCTTATCACCCGGTTGCGGGCCTTTTCCTTGTGCGGGTCGTGCCGGTTGAAGACGGTCATTGGCCGTGATGCAATAGCCAGATGATCCGGTAGAGCAGAAAGGTGAGGACGCAAATCGCGACGCCAATCCCGACAACGCCAATCAACTTGGCCAGCAGGTCGCGGGCCTTTTCCTTGCGCGGGTCTTGCCGGCAAAACTGGAACGTGAGCAGGGCGGTCATCAGTTCGTCGGCGGATTTATACCGTTGCCACGGGTTCGCCCGGCAGGCTTTGACGACAATCTTGTTGAATTGGATCAAATCGCGGCCCTCCCGGTCATCCTCCAGGTGCGTTGGCAGTTCCGGGTAATAGTTCCGGTCAATGCCGGTGCTGATTTCGTACAGGACTTTGCCCAGGGCATAAATATCCGCCTGAATCGTGCCGGGGCCTTCCGGCGCAATAAAGCCTTCCGTGCCCACATACGAACTGGGTTCGAACATCTCCGCGACCAGGCCGGTGTCCGCCAGCTTGGGAAAACCATTCACGTAAATGATGTTGGCCGGCTTGATGTCGCGATGAATCAAACCGTGCCGGTGCAGGTAACCCAGGGCCGACGCGATGGTCGCGCCCAGCCGGATGCATTCGCCAATGGGCAGGCGTTTGCGTTCGGCCAGGTCGTGCGCCAGGGTCCGGGGCCGGTAATGTTCGGGATCGATGGTTTGGCCAGTGTTGATGTCATCGGCCAGCTCCATCACACAATAAAAATATCCCGCCGCCTCGCCGCCGCCGACGTGGAGGATGTCCACTAATCCGTCGTGCTGGCGTGAGAGCGGCTCGAATTTCATCACGCCGTCCAGCTCCCCGCTAAAAGGGCGTTTGCGCCGGGGGGTTTCTTCAAACACGATTTTGACGGCGCGGTAGGTGCCCAGGGCATTTCGGGCCAGCCACACCCGGCCGCCGCTGCCGCCGCCGATGAGCCGGAGGAGTTGATGATCCGGCACCGGCGGAGGCGTGGCGGCTTTTGACGCGGCTTTATCGCCCGGCCTGGAATCAACTGGTTTGGTCATGAACAGTCCCGTTTCATGGAAACATTTTATTTCCGGTTCAAATCGAGTTCCACATATTTTCCAGAACGTGTACTTCTTTCCTGATCAATCTCGTAACGCGATGCTTGGCGAGATAAACCCGGGCCGCGCTGACTCCCAGTGTCTGCGCCACCTTGTCCACCGGCCATCGCCGGAGGACGTAAAAATCAAACATCTGATAATATTCCTCTCTCACCCGGTGTTTGACGCGTTCCGTGGCGGCCTTGAGCAAATTCGTCTGCCATTCCTCTTCCCAGATGGATTCAGAATTCGCGTCCACGCCGTTGGAAATTTCCTCCAGACGTCGGGACGCCGGTTTGGTCATTGTTCCTTCCTCGCCCGCCAAGCGGGTCCGTTTTCGCAACTGGTCTGCGATCCGCCAGCGCGTGAGGTTTCGCAGCCAGCCCTTGAAGGAACCCAGCGTGCGGTCGCGTTTGAATTTCTGAATGTCTTTGGCCACGGAAATGACGGTTTCCTGAACCACCTCCTCCGCTTCGGTCACCGTCAGGCCGGATTTCAGCGCGAACGCATAAATCAGCCGCCAGTACGTATCGAAAAATTCCCTCCAGCTATCCTGATCGTCCCGGTTCTGCAACCGGCTCAACAGGCTGTAGCGCGTGGGAATCAGGTTGTCGGCCAACAAGGTCATTACCAGAGTCATACACGGAATACTCGTAGAAGACGACCCGTTTCTTGCAAAAATCTTTTTTGCCTGCGCCACAAACTGTTCCCGCCAAACAAGATTTACCGCGCCGGTGTTGACCATCCCACGGGGAATCCCACAACCCGCCCATGTCCTTCGCGAGCGCCGACAAGAAAAGGCCGTCGCTTGCTTTTTGTCGGTTCAGCAGCCCTACTGCGAGCAATTTTTGCCCAACGCTGTCGGCGCTGTCGAAGCACCTGAACCTGATATAAATCAGGCCGCTGCCGGGCGGGTCCCCATTTGAATCGCGTGTCTGGCCGCCCGTTTGCGAACGAGCCATTGGTGGAACGATTCCAGGTAGAGATAAATCACCGGCGTGATGTAGAGCGTCAGCAACTGGGACACCATCAAGCCGCCGACGACGGCGAGTCCCAGGGTCTTGCGGGATTCGCCGCCCGCCCCAAGACCGAGCGCGATGGGCAGCGTGGCCATGAGCGCGGACATGGTGGTCATCATAATCGGCCGGAACCGCAGCAGGCAACCCTCGTAAATCGCATCCTCCGGGTTTTTCCCGTGTTGGCGTTGCGCGGTGATGGCAAAGTCAATCATCAGGATTGCGTTTTTCTTGACGAGGCCGATCAGCATGATGAGGCCGACAAGGCCGTAGATGTTCAGGTCGAGATGAAAAAGCATCAGCGTTATCAGCGCACCGAAGCCTGCCGAGGGGAGGCCGGACAAAATTGTCAGCGGATGAACGAAGCTTTCGTAAAGCATGCCGAGGATGAGATAGATGATGAGAATGGAAATGCCGATGAGAACCAGGAGGCCTCTCTGGGACGATTGGTAAACGGCGGCCGAACCCTGAAAGCTGGGGCTGATGGTCGCGGGCATGTGCAAATCGGCCTGGAGTTTTCGGACCTGCTCGACGGCGGTGCCGAGCGAAATACCGGGCACAAGGTTGAAGGAAATGGTGACGGACGGCAATTGGCCGATGTGCGAAATGCTCATCGGTCCCACCGTGCGCACAAGTTTGGCGACCGCGCTCAGCGGAACGAGCGTGGGCATGCCATTGGAAACGGTGAACGAACTGCTGACGTAGAGCTGTGCCAGCGCGGCGGGGTCGCGTTGAAATTGCGGTTCGACTTCAAAGATGACCCAGTATTCGGCCACGTCGCTGTAAATCGTCGAAGACTGGCGTTCGCCGAAGGCGTCGTAGAGCGCGTTTTCGATTTGCTCCGCGGTCACGCCAAGCGTGGAAGCCTTGTCGCGGTCAATTTCGACGGTGACCTGCGGATTGGCGACGAGCAGATCACTGGTCACGTCCTGAAGAATGTTTGTCTGCTCCGCCAGCCGGGCCATCAGGATGGGGGCCCAATGGAAAAGTTCCTTCGTGTCGGTGTCCTGCAGGCTGAATTGATACATGGCCTTGGTCAACTGGCCGCCAATGCGAATCAGCGGCGGCATTTGTGGATACACGTTGATGCCCGGCAACTGCGCGAATTTCTGGCGGAGTTCCTGCACAATCTGGGGCGCGCTCAATTTGCGTTCGGAGCGCGGTTTCAAACGCATGAACATGCGGCCACTGTTGCCACTGCCAATCGCGGACATGAATCCGCCGATGTTCGGGTCGGCGGCGACGATTTTTGCCGCGGCCAGCTGATGCTCCTTCATCGCGTCAAAGGAAATGTCCTGCGACGCCTCGGTAATCGCAAATATCTGGCCCGTGTCTTCATCGGGAAAAAAGCCCTTGGGAATCACGATGAACAGAATCACCGTCACGAGAAATATCGCCAGCGACACCAGCATCGTCACGCCGCGATGGTGCAGGACGGTTTGCAAAGTGCGGTCGTAAGTGTTGCGCATGCCGGTGAAGAAACGTTCAAAGACATTGTAAACTTTGCCGTGTTTGCGTTCGCGTTCCGAATGCACGAAGCGGCTGCACATCATCGGCGTGAGCGTCAGTGAAACAAAACCGGACACGAGCACCGCAACCACAATCGTCATGGCAAATTCGTGCAGCAGGCGTCCGAGCAGTCCGCTCATGAACAAGACCGGGATGAACACCGCCGTGAGCGACAGCGTCATCGAGACAATCGTGAAGGCGATTTCCCTCGACCCGTTGAACGCCGCCTGCATCGGCGGCTCGCCGTTTTCCATGTGGCGCACGACGTTTTCGAGCATCACAATCGCGTCGTCCACCACGAACCCGACGCACAGCGTAAGCGCCATGAGTGACAGGTTGTCGAGGCTGTAACCGAGCAGCGCCATCGCGGCAAACGTGCCAATGATGGACATCGGCAGCGCCAGGCTCGGAATGAGCGTCGCCGACAGGTTTCGCAGAAAAACAAAAATGACCATGACGACGAGGCACACGGCCAGAAAGAGCGTGTGTTCCACATCCGCCACCGACGCGCGAATGGACTGCGAACGGTCGAAAAGAATGTCCAGGTTCACCGCCGCCGGAATTTGATTGCGGAACTGCGGCAACAAGCTGCGGATGTTGTCCACCACGGCGACGGTGTTCGCGCCCGGCTGGCGTTGAATGGCCAGCACGATGCCGCGCGTGTTGTTATACCACGCCGCGGTCTTGTTGTTTTGCACGCTGTCCAGCACGTGCCCCAATTCCTGCAGACGCACGGGATTGCCGTTGTGATAGGCGACGATGAGCGGCCGGAAATCCGCCGCCGTTTGGAGCTGGCCGCTGGCTTGGATGGTAAACGCCTGATTTTTGCCGTAAAGAATGCCGAGCGCCTGGTTCACGTTGCCCGATTCCACCGCCTGCTCGACCTGGTCAATGCCGAGGCCGTAGGCCGCGAGTTTGTTCGGGTCCACCTGGATGCGCACGGCGTATTGCTGCGAGCCGTACACGCTGACTTGCGCGACGCCGTTCACCATCGAAATGCGCTGCGCCAGCAAATTTTCGGCGTAATTGTCCACCGTCGAGAGCGGCAACGTGGGCGACGACATCGCGAGATAAAGAATCGGTGAATCGGCGGGATTGACTTTGAAATAGGTCGGCGGCGCCGGCATGTTCGGCGGCAATTGTCGGGCCGCCCGCGCAATGGCCGCCTGCACGTCCTGCGCCGCGGCGTCAATGCTCCGGTCCAGTGTAAATTGGATCGTGATTTGCGAACTGCCCTGTGCGCTGACGGATGACATGGAGTCCACGCCCGCAATCGTGGAGAATTGTTTTTCCAGCGGGGTGGCCACCGCCGAAGCCATGGTTTCGGGACTCGCGCCGGGCAGGTTCGCCGAGACCTGAATCGTCGGATAATCCACGCTCGGCAAATCGCTGACCGGCAACTGGTGAAAACCGATGAGGCCAACCAACAAAATGCCCGACATGACCAGCGTGGTCATTATGGGTCGGCGGATGAATAACTCGGGAACGCTCATGGCGCGTTGGTCGGCGCGGGCTGGTCGGGAGACTTGACGTTCACTTTCACGCCGGGGGCGAGCCGCAACTGGCCGTCTGTCACCACCGTTTCGCCGGCCTGCAAACCTTTTTCCACCACTGTTTCGTTTTGATATGTGATGCCAACTGTGACCGGGCGATTCTCAACAATTTGACTTGTTGTGTTCGTTGGATCCGGTTTCACGACGTAAACGAACTGATTATTTTGTCCCGTCTGCACCGCCTGCGACGGCACGACGACCACGTTCGTCAATTCTGAAAGGGTCAGCGCGAGACGCACAAATTGCCCCGGCCACAACGCGCTGTCTTCGTTCGGAAACGTGGCTTTGAGTTGAATCATGCCGGTGGACGGGTCAACGGCGTTGTCAATGAACGTCAATTCACCCTGCGGCGGCGGCACGCCCATGTTTTCGAACGTCGCTGCCACCTCCAAAATTTTGTCGCGCATCTGCCTTTTGATTTCCGGCAGATATTGTTCCGGCACGCCGAACTGGACGTAGATCGGATGAATCTGATTGATGGTCACCAGCGTGTCATCCGGCGCCTTGACGACATTGCCCTGATAAAATTGCAGGCCGCCCGTCACGCCATCAATTGGCGACCGGACCCCGGTGAATTCCAGGTTCAACGCGACATTGGTAACGGCAGCTTCGTCTGCCAGCACTGTGCCCTGCAAGGCGTCCATGCCGGCCCGGCTCGTGTCGAATTCATCCTGCGAAACGAGTTTTTGCCCGTACAATTTTTGTTCCCGGTCGAATTGAATTTTCGCGTTTTCCAATTGTGCCCGGTCGCGCGCCAACGCGGCTTTTGCCGCCGCCAACGCCGCCTGCGACACCCGCGGATCAATCGTGAACAGCAAATCGCCCTTCTTCACCTCTTGTCCTTCCTTGAAATGCACCTCGCTCAAAATGCCGCCGATTTGCGGGCGCACCGTCACGGTCGAATACGGCATCACATGGCCGACCGGCGGCGGATCAATTTGCACCGGGAGGTTCGTTTCAACCGCCCGTGCCACGAGCACCGGCACGCCCGCGACGCCGGTGTTGTTTTTGCCGCGCGAACAGCCATTGGCCAGCATCGCCACGGCCTGTGCCAGTGCCGCCAAAACCAAAATGGATTTCCCCGGGGTTTTCATTTCTTAAAAGTGATTTTGCCGCGCCGGTTGAAAAGCCGCCGCGAATTTCCGCAAAAAAGCCGCGCGTTCCTTCTGGAATTGGGGATCGGAAACCGGCCGGCCCATGATGAGCCGGGTCAATTGGGGAAACGCCGCCGGAAACATGGTCAGCGACCGCATGGCCAGCATCACATGGCGCGGGTCGAGTTCGGTGGAGATTTGGCCGCGCACCTGCCGCCGCCGGATGCGCTCCAGGCCGCGTGCGGTCGCCGCGCGCCGGTTTCTTTCGTCAATCAACCTCTGGTCGGCTTCCTGCAACGCCTCCCATTCCAGCAGGCGGACCCAGGCCGCGTCCTTGCACGCGGCTTCGAACCAAAAGATGAGACTTTCCGCCGGGTCGCCCGACAACGTTTCCGCCCACGCCTGCCGCTCGGCCATTTTCAGGCGCAACACTTCGCGGAACAAATGTTCCTTGTTGCCGAAATAGTGGTAGAGCATCCGTTTGTTGATGGCCGCGCGCCGCGCAATCGCGTCCACGCGCGCGCCGGCAAAACCGTTGGCGGCGAATTCCTTGAGCGCGGCGGACAGGATGCGTTCGCGCGTGCGTTCGGGATTGCGCCCCGCCGTGCCGTCGTTCAACCGTGCGGATTTTAACATACGTTGTATAAGTAACCATCGAGTTACTTAAAAAGCAAGCCCGATAATTTACGGATCAAAGCGGCGGCTTCTCCTTGTGCCAGGGCGTGCTTTGTTCGTAAGCGTGCGCGAGGCGCAAAATGATTTCCTCGCCGAACGGCTGGCCGAGCAACTGCAAACCAACGGGCAGCCTCGGATTTCTGGTGAAGCCGCAAGGGATGCTGACGCCGCAGATGCCGGCCAGATTGCAGGAAATGGTGAAAATGTCGCTCAAATACATCTGCAACGGGTCTTCCGATTTCTCGCCAACCTTGAACGCCGCCGTCGGCGAAGTCGGCGTGACGATGGCGTCCACCTTTTCAAATGCCTGCAAAAAATCGTTGCGGATGAGCGTGCGGACTTTTTGGGCGCGCAAATAATAGGCGTCGTAGTAACCGCTGCTCAAAACGTAGGTGCCAAGGATGATGCGCCGCTTCACTTCCGCACCGAAACCCGCCCCCCGCGTCCGGCCGTAGAGCTCAATCGGGTCGGCGCCGTCCACCCGCGCACCGTAACGGATGCCGTCGAAGCGCGCCAGGTTGGCCGACGCCTCGGCGGTGGCGATGATGTAATAAGTCGCCACGGCGTAATCCGTGTGCGGCAGGGAAATCTCCACAATCTCCGCGCCCAATTTCTCGAATTGCTTCACCGCTGCGTCCACCGCCATTTTTACCTCCGCGTCGAGGCCGCCGACCATGTATTCCTTCGGCAAACCGAGTTTCAACCCTCTGATGTCGCCGGTCAGTGCAGCGGAGTAATCCAGCACCGGTTGCGGCACGCTGGTCGAGTCGCGCGCGTCGTGCCCGCCAATCACCCCGAGCAGCGTCGCCGTGTCGCGGATATTTTTGGTGAACGTGCCGATTTGATCGAGCGAAGACGCGAAGGCGACGAGGCCATAACGCGACACGCGACCGTAAGTTGGTTTCAAGCCGACGCAACCGCAGAGCGCCGCCGGTTGGCGAATCGAACCGCCGGTGTCTGAACCCAGCGCGGCAATTGTCTCGTCTGCGGCGACGGCTGCCGCCGAGCCGCCGGACGAGCCGCCCGGAATGCGCGTCGTGTCCCACGGATTGCGCGTGATGCCGAACGCGGAATTTTCCGTCGAGCTGCCCATCGCAAATTCGTCCATGTTCAGCCGGCCGAAAACGATTGCGCCCGCCGCCTTCAATTTCTCGATGACGGTTGCGTCGTAAGGCGAAATGAACCGGCCGAGGATTTTCGAGCCGCAGTTGAGCGGCTGGTTTTTGACGGCGATGACGTCCTTGATGGCCACCGGCACGCCGAGGAGTGGGCGATTGGGTTCGTGGCCGCCTTGCGCCAGCAATTTGTCAGCCGTCTCGGCTTGCGCAAGAGCGTCGGCGGCATTGTGACTGATGAAGGCGTGAATTTTGCCGTCCACCCGGGCAATTTGGTCGAGGCACGACTGCATCGCCTCGCGCGCGGAGACTTCGCGTTTGGCGAGCTTGGCGGTCAGTTCGGAAATGGTCAGTTGGTTTAACAACATAAACATCCAACGCCCAACATCCAACGCCCAACATTCAACGGACGGCTACCGGAACAATTATCCGAGGTTCGATGTTGAATGTTGAATGTTGAATGTTGAATGTTTTCCATGGCAGCCGGTATTTTCCGTTTCTATTCGACAATCTTCGGCACGATGAACAGGCCGTTGGCCCTGGCGGGCGCGTTGCGCAGGGCGTCGTCGGGCGGCAGCGACGGGCGGACTACGTCGGCACGTGTCACATTGACCATCGGTACGGCATGAGCGGTCGGCTCGACCCGGCTGACATCAAGCTCCTTCAACTTTTCGATGTAGCCGAGGATGTTGCCGAGCTGGGCGGCGAGTTTTTTCTCTTCGGCGGGCGTGAGCGCCAGCCGCGCCAGATGCGCGACGTATTTCACGTCAATTTCAACGGATGCCATGCAGGCAGCCTAGAGTTCAAGGCGCAAAATTCAAGGTTCAAAGTTGGTTCCTTTTCAAAACAGATATGCTTTACTTCGTGTGGCGAGATGAAGGAAGTACGCGCCCACATTGACAACCCATCAGAATTGCCCGCCGACGCGTGGCTGACGCCGATCCGTTTCGCGTTTGTCCTCGCGGGATTGGTTGCGGCATTTTTCCCGGATGTGTTGTTCGCCGGAAAGACCTTTGTTTTCCGCGATTACGGCATTTTTACGTACCCCCTCGCCTACTACCAGCGCGAAAGTTTCTGGCACGGCGAAATTCCGCTTTGGGATCCGCTGAACAACTGCGGGATCCCGTTCCTGGCCCAGTGGAACACGGCCGTGCTCTATCCCTTTTCACTGATTTACATTTTGCTGCCGTTGACCGGTGGGTTGAACGTCTATTTTCTGACACACCTCTTTCTGGCGGGGTTGGGCATGTTTTTACTGGCTTCGCGGTGGTCGGGAAACCGCCTGGCGGCCGCCGTTGCAGGCATTGCCTTCACGTTTAATGGCATGACGCTGAACAGCCTGATGTGGGTGGGCAACGTAGCGGCGCTGGCATGGATGCCGTGGGTCATTCTCGCGACTGAACAAGCGTGGCAAAACGGAGGGGCGAAACGGGTCACGCTCGCTGCGCTGGCAGGCGCCGTCCAAATGCTTGCCGGCGGACCGGAGATAACCTTTCTCACCTGGCTTTTTTTGATGGCGCTATGGACGGGGCGGGTGATGCAGGAAAAAACACGGCGTTTCTTGCTTTTGGCGCGTTTGTCCATGGTGGTGCTCTTGGTGAGCCTGTTCAGTGCGGCCCAACTTTTGCCCTTTCTGGATTTGCTTTCCCGTTCAGACCGCAACGGCGCGCCGGGCGCAAGCCTTTGGGCTGTTCCAGTTTCGGGCTGGGCCAATTTGCTGGTGCCGCTCTTCCACTGTTACCGCTCACCCTTGGGAGTCTATTTCCAGCCAGGGCAGGATTGGACTTCCTCGTATTATCCTGGCGTTGGCACCCTGGCGCTTGGACTGGCGGCTATGGTCCGGGTGCGAACACCGCGAGTCTGGCTGCTGTCCGGGACCGCCGTCCTCGGATTTATTGTGGCCATGGGTGACAATGGCTGGCTTTACCCCTGGCTGCTGAAAATTTTGCCGCCGCTTGCCTTCATGCGGTACCCCATCAAGTTTGAATTCCTGACGACCTTTGCCGTGCCCCTGCTGGCGGCGTTTGCCATCGCCGGGTTTAGAAAGGCGGCGACGGTGGCCTGGTCAACGGCGATGCACTGGACGTTGAGCCTTGCGCTTTTCCTGGCCGCCATGATCGGCGCATTGGTCTGGTATTCGCACGTTTATCCCCTGCCCAACGAACCTTGGGAAACGGCAGGCCTCAATGGCCTGACCCGGGTCGTTTTTCTCATGTTGATCCTCACCGTGTCATTGGTCTATGTCCGGATTCAAAAATTCAGCCTGCAAATCATCACCGGCTTGTTGCTGCTCGTGCTGGTCTGGCTTGATGTCGCAACCCATGCGCCGCGACAAAATCCCACCGTCGCCGCTTCGGTCTATCAGCCAGGCCTGCTGCCGCAGCAATTGAAAATCAACCCCCAGCCGGGCAACGCCCGCGCATTCCTGGAAAGGCAGACCCACGATTGGGTTTACGGATGGATGCTGTCGGACACGTACAAGGACTACCTTGGCCGCCGGACCGCCTTGCTCGGAGATTGTAACCTTTTGGATGGTATCGCCACACCGGCCGGCTTTTTCCCGCTTTATGTACGGGAACAACGGACCATTTGGGGGAACCTGTTTGACTCAACCACCAACAATTTTCCAAACGGGCTGGCGGACTTTCTTGGCATCGCCTACCTGTCCAATCCGTCACGGCTGTCCGACTGGCAATTTCGCCCCTCGTCTCTGCCAGTCTGTACCCTTGGCCAAAGGCCCGTGTTCGCGGAACCTTCACAAATTCCTGCCTTGCTTTTGAAACCTGATTTCGATCCGCGAAAGATCGTTTATCTTTCCCCGGAAACGAAAACCTGGCTGACCGTCACCAACCCAACCCATGGGACGGTCCGAACCGTCCAATACACGGCTCAACGCCTGACTTTTGAAGTTGAAGCCGGCACAGCGGCTTTATTGGTGCTTTCGCAAACGTATTATCATCCGTGGCGGGCTTACGTGGATGGCAAACCCACACGGTTGTGGCGCGCCAATCATGCCTTTCAGGTTCTGGAGGTCCCAGCCGGCACACACCGCGTGGTGCTGGTTTACAAGGACCCGCAATTCCGCGCCGGCGCGATCATTTCGCTGACAACCTTGATTGGCTGCTTGCTTTTCCTCTGCCTGCGCTGGCGAGAATCCAAAGCGTAAACTTCCCGGTCACAATCACCGCCTGCGACTTCATGCCGATCAAACCTGCGTTCGACGAAGGCTCCGGGCGCGCCGGGTCTTGCGGAGTGCGCGTGATACCAACCCGGAGACTTTGCGTTTGGCAGGCCGGGTGGTGAGTCCGGATATGGTTAAGCGTGAATGCAAGCCGCGCCAGATGCGCGACGTATTTCACGCCAATTTCAACGGATGCCATCTCGAAAGACCAAAGTCCAAAGTTGAAAGGCTTTCGATTACCCGATGTCGATCCAATATCTCTGCGTTATGCCTTTCTCATCCTTCCGAGGAGATTCGGAGTCAAGTCTGCCGCCATTGCTTTGTATCACCCGCACCGATGCCACATTCGCTTTGTCGCATTTCAACAAAATCCTGGTTAAGCCTCGCGCCTTCACGCGTTCCAGCAACAGTTTCAGCATGATTTTGCCATAACCTTTATTTCTCTCCGCAGGGCGAACACTATAACCAATGTGTCCGCCTTCATAGGAGAGCGCCACATTCAGTGAATGCCTGAAGTGTGCAACTCCCACCAAGGTTTTGTCCTTGTCAATCAGCCAGAAACACGAGGCTGGCACATGTCCTTCTGACAAGCCAATTCCGGCCGCTTCCTCGTGAAGACGACGAATCAGGGCTCCAAAATCACGCGCGTCATACTGCAAAATGGCGGGAATCAACGGCTCCTTCCTTTCAAGGAATTCATTAACGAAAGAACGATAAGTTGCCTCCCACGCCTCGCAAGGCTCAACGAGTTCCACTTTTGCAGCATGAGGCAAACTGCTCATTCTTCATCAAACTTGCGTTTGACGAGGGCTTCGAGTTCGGCGAGAGCTTGCAGCGCGTCGGCGCCGTGGGCGTGGAGGATCAATTTGCTGCCGGGACCGGCGGCCAGCATCATCAGGCCCATGATGCTCTTGCCGTTGATTTTTTCGCCGTCCTTTTCGACAAAGATATCGCAGGCAAACCGGTTGGCGGTCTTGACGAAAAGCGCGGCGGGCCGGGCATGAATGCCCAGCTTGTTCACGATGGTCAGTTCTTTGGTGATGACCCCGTCATCCGGTGGTTTTTTCGCGCTCATCGGTCTGCTCGAGGCGAGTCTAATTGCCGCTACGGGATTGTGCCACTGAAATTTACCATTCCTGTGGCGGCGGCGCGCCAGGCGACATTTGCGAAATGAGGCGCTGGTTCAATTCCCGCGCGGCATTCTGGCCGGACATTTTTAATTTGACCTGGAACGCCGCAACCTCAATGAGCCGCGCGAGGTCACGTCCGGGCCGAACGGGAATAACGACGTGCGGAATGTCCACGCCCAAAATCTTCACGAATTCCTGTTCCATCCCGACGCGGTCCACCTCCCGGACTTCTTCCCACGGTTTGAGGGTGACGATCAGGTTGAGGTTTTTTTCCTTGCGAATGCTTTTGATGCCGAACATGGCGGCGACGTTGATGATGCCGATGCCGCGCACTTCCATGTGATTGCGGGTGAGCTCCGCACTGGTGCAAACCACTTCGTGGCCGTCCACGAGCACGACCTTGATGACGTCATCGGCGACGAGGCTGTAACCGCGCTCAATGAGGGCGAGGACAGCCTCGCTTTTGCCGATGCCACTCTCCCCGCGGATGATGACGCCCACGCCGAGGATGTCCACCATGCTGCCCAATTCCGTGCCGCGCGGCGCGAACATGGATTCGAGCTTCAAGGTCGCGGCATTGATGAATTTCATCGTCACCAGCGGGCTTTGGAAAATCGGCACGTTCGCCAGCTCGGCGGCCTTCAGAAATTCCTCGTCCGGTCGGAACCCGCGGCTGAAGATGAAACACGGGATTTTGTAGGCAAACAAATAGGCGTAACGCGCCTCCCGTTCTTTTTGGGTGAGGGAACGCAGGTAATACACCTCCGCGTTGCCCATCACTTGAACGCGTTTGTAGGCGAAGTATTGCGTGAACCCGCTCAACGCCAGACCGGGCCGGTTGACGGTCGGCTCGCGGATGATGCGCTTCAAATTGGCCGCGCCGGCGAGGAGCTTCATCTGCAGCGCGTCGGCGTGTTCCTTGAAAAATTGTTCGACGGTGACCGTTTCGTGTTGCATGTGCAGAATGCGGTTAATGGAGCATTGGAGTAATGGGGTCGGGCCATGCGAACCATTTCCGCACGCCACTACTCCAAAACTCCCGCACCTGGTTTTTCATAAATTGAACTCCGGCCCCAGGTAAATCTCGCGCGCCTGCGGGTCGTTCGCCAAAAATTCGGACGTGCCTTCCACGAGCACCTGTCCCTTGTGGATGATGTAGCCGCGGTCAATCAATTTCAAGGTTTCGCGCACGTTGTGGTCGGTCACCAAAATGCCCAGCCCGCGCTCCTTCAAACGCCGGATGATCTTTTGCACCTCATAAACCGCGATGGGATCAATGCCGCTGAACGGTTCGTCCAGCAGCATCAGTTTCGGACTCGTCACCAGGGCGCGGGTGATTTCCAGCCGCCGTTTCTCGCCCCCGCTCAACGTGTAGGCCTTGTTCCGGGCCACCGGCGTCAAATCCAGCTCCTCGAGCAAATACTTCAAACGCACCGCGCGCTCGTCGCGCGACAGTTTGCACGTTTCAAGGATGGCCAGGATGTTTTCCGCGACCGTGAGCTTGCGGAACACCGACGGTTCCTGGGTCAAATAACCGATGCCCAGCCGCGCGCGCCGGTGCATCGGCAGCCGCGTGATGTTGCGTGCCGCGAATCGCACCACGCCGGCGTCCGGCTTCACGATGCCGACGACCATGTTGAAGGTCGTCGTCTTGCCCGCGCCGTTCGGGCCAAGCAGCCCGACGATTTCCCCCGCGCTCACGCTCAACGAAACGTCGTCTACCACCCGGCGGTGGTGATACGCCTTCACCAGCTTTTCCGTGGCGAGCAGCAGGCCGTTTGATGGTGGCACGGTTGTTTCCATTCAAAATCAGAAATTTCGAGGGGCGGCATGGGGTTCGGGAATGAGATCCAGTTTTCCCGGTGGAAAAGTTGTGTCCGCCGCCGGTGGGTTAGTTGCCGGCGGCATATTGGTACCGGCGGTTGGCCCGTTGAGTTTTTGACGGAAAACCATCCTGGGATTTGTGGCGCTTAGATGGTTGTTCACACGATCCCAAACAATCACATCGCCGGTGAGCGTGCCATCCGGATTATCTATTTGCGGATTGCCAGAAAGGGTAATCGTTTCATTCGTCGTTCCCCCCTTCACTTCGTAAACATAAACCGCCTTGGCGCCGGTTGCATGGTTGGTCTGGCCTTTGCCGTCCACAAAATCAATGACCACGTTGGTCTCGGCAACAATGTGATTCACACGCTCGCCGGCCTGCGGCACATCGGCCATAAGCCATTCGCTGGCCAATTTCATTTCCGGGTCGTCCACTTGCACGCGACCGTGGTAGGTAGCCTGCCGCAGCTCCCAATCAAAATCTCCCCGGTCCGCCTTGATCTGCGTCGGCGGGCGCGGCTTCGGCGGCAGGACGACATTGGCGTTCGTAGCCGCCGGCAGGAAAACGACCGCAGCGGCGTTTGTTGCTTTTTCCACGACGGCATTTGTGTCCGTTTGCGCGAGCAGCGTCCGACCGCTCGCCAGGGCCAACAACCCGATGAGGCAAAAATTTCTCGCAAGCCGGTCTTTCATTTCATCGTATTTTCAATCACCGTGTGCACATGGTTTGAGATGGTGAGGAAGGAATCGTTTTGCCGCCACAAAAAACCGTCGCCCTCGACATGGAATTTCCCGTCGCCCGTCTGCAACTGCAAATGCCCGGGCGAATTCGCCACGTGGTTGAACGTGTCATAAACGCATTCCGGCGCAGTCACGATTATTTCCGGTTTGCCGTCCAGGTTGAACGTTTCGAGTTTGAGCTGTTTGATGACCACCAGTCCGCCGGCCTGGGGCTGTGCTTCCGCGCCCGACAACCGCGATTTCATTTGCTGTTGATGCGGCGGCTCAAAGTATTCGACCGACGTGAAGTCGCTCGCATGTTGGACGCCGTTCGGTTGCGCACGCCCGTTCGGAACAGCAAAAAACAAAACTGCAACAACAGCCAAAAGCCGGGTGGCGAGTGACGGGTGACAGGTGACGAAAACCGTCGTGAATCGCGCGTTTGCTTTTTTCCTGTCACGTGTCACACGTCACCTGTCACGCTTGGTAATGCGCGACGATTGAATTCCATTTCCCCTGCGTCTGCAAAATCATTTCCGCCACTTCACGAACCGCGCCGTGGCCGCCCGGAGCGTGCGTGACGTAATGCGCCGCCGCCTTCACCTCCGGCCGCGCATCCGCCACCGCCACCGCAAAACCGGCGCGCCGCAAAGGCCCCAAATCCACCACGTCATCGCCCACAAAACACAAAGCGTCCCAATCCAGCTTTGTCCGCCGCAAAAGCTTTTCGACGGCGCCGGTTTTGCCCACTCGGTCGCCCTGCTGGATGAGAAAATCAACTTTCAACTCGGCGGCGCGCGCTTCCGTCACCGTCGATGGCCGCGCCGAAACCCAGCCGACTTTGAAGCCGGCCCGGCGCAGAAACACGAGGCCGAGACCGTCGCGGATGTTGAAGCGTTTGACTTCCCGCTCGCCGCCGATGAATACCGTGCCGTCGGTCATCACCCCGTCCACGTCGCACAGGAACAGTTTTATGCGCTTGAGCCTGGTGACAAGTGACACGTGACGAGTGACAGGATTTTTCGCGCGTCGTACGGCTCCAGTTTTCTTGTCACTTGTCACACGTCACCTGTCACCTTGCGACGGCTTTGAATACTTTCAACAGCCCGCGCAACAACGCCGGCATTTCAGCCAGCGGAATCATGTTCGGCCCGTCGCTCAAAGCGCGGTCGGGGTTCGGGTGAGTTTCAATGAACAGTCCGCTCGCCCCGGCGGCGAGCGCCGCGCGGGCCAGCACCGGCGCGAACTCGCGCTGGCCGCTGGATTTGTCGCCGCCGCCCCCCGGCAGTTGCACCGAATGCGTCGCGTCGAACACTACCGGGCAGCCAAATCGCTTCATCATCGGGATCGAGCGCATGTCAGCCACCAGATTGTTATAGCCAAACGTCGTGCCGCGCTCGGTGAGCAGGATTTTTTTCGCACCCGCGCGCCGGGCCTTCTCCACGACCTGCCCCATTTCGGCTGGCGAAAGAAACTGGCCTTTCTTCAGGTTCACGATTTGGCCCGTCGCGACGGCGGCCTCAATCAAATCCGTCTGGCGGCACAGGAACGCCGGGATTTGCAGAATGTCCGCGACTTCACCCACGACGGCGGCATGCGCCTCGTTGTGAATATCCGTGAGCACCGGCACGCCGAGCTTCCCGCGCACTTTAGCGAGCACGCGCAAACCCTCGTCGAGGCCCGGCCCGCGGAAGGATTTGGCGGAGGTGCGGTTGGCCTTGTCGAAACTGGCCTTGAAGACGTAAAAGATACCGAGTTGCGCGCAGGTTTTTTTGAGCGAAGCGGCGACCTGCAGGCACAGCTTCTCGTTTTCAATCACGCACGGCCCGGCGATCAGAAACAACCGGCGCGGCGAATTAAGGGCTTTCCAGATGGCGGCATCGTTGAGCACACGGAAGTTTTAGCAGTAGCGCAAAGGAAAGTAAATGGCTTGTCGCACCGTGGCTTTACGAAGGCGGAATTGACGCTGCCGGATTTCCGGCGCACACTCGCGGCATGGCAAAGAAAGCTTCTACCGAGGTAGGGGCGGCGCGCTGCGCCGACCGTACATCGCAGCGCGATGTCCCCAAAAACTCCCTCGCCATGCCGCTCTACGGAAAAAAGAAAAAGTGAACCCCATGAAAAACATCCTCTGCATCCTCGCCGCCGCTGCGCTGTTTTTTTTATCCAGCAAGGCTTGCTCCGCCCAAGTAGATTCTAATGCTGTGAAGAATGCAGATGATTTTCTTGCCGCGGTTAAAATCGCCGAAATTCCGGAAGGTATCCAGGCAGTTAAACAGTCGGCTTGGAGTATCGACAAATTGCCGGTCCTTCAGGACTATACCAAGCTTTACGACGGCACGTTTGATACTGATGTGCCGAACATTAAGGGCTTCAAAAGATTGGTTCAGGCAAAAGTCCAAAGCCGGAATATGGCCATTATCGACACCAGATATATTCTCATTTCCTATCAGGATCACAAATCTGGCCAATGGCGTGTTTATGGGTTCACGGAGTTAAAGGACACCACTGTTGAGTCTGAGCTTTCATTCTTTAGCCAGCAACTCGGAAACACTCAATTTGTACCAGCCCAGTTTAATTATTGGCATTTTGCTTACTGGTTGGGACTTTCCGGAAAATTAAAGGCCTCTCAATTGGCCTCAGAAAAGGCTATAACTTTAAACGCTGCCCATCCAAACCCTGATTTCCCTTCTTGGCGCAATGATAATGTTCGAATTGTTAAGGCTATAATTGGGGATGAAATTACAACGCATTTTGCTCCCAATACAAATGTGGGGCCGGCTGCTGTAAAATCAACCGCTCCCTGACGGTGAAAGAAATTTTGGACGAGCAGATTGCGAGGAAGCTGGCGTGACCAAATGAATCTACAAGGGACACCAACAAACGAGCTTGTAGAAATTGTCAGACAACAGGCGGAATCACGGCAAATGCCAAACGCGGCTGCTTTGACGGCTGCTTTGAACATCTTTGCAGAACAATTTAAGAAGCTCCTTTCTGATCCCGCAAGAAAACGGAAGCTCTCTGCCAAGCTTAACCATCTTTCGCTTTGGCTTGGTCGCCTTGTGATTGCATTTAACAATTTGGAACATGCATTGGCTCGGGAAGTAAGCCTTGAGTTGTTTGAGACGTTAGGGCAAGAGGAATCATCCTTGACGCACTCGTCAGATGGGATTTCACGAGCGTTCCGGCGAGTAAATGATACAGGGGTTCATGATATGATCATGGCTTCGATGTCATTTGGACAAAAGCTCGACTTCCTTGCGGCCTTATCGATAAAAAAGTTTTCAGGCAATACGAGGCAGCAAAAACATATTCATTTAATTGTAAAGGCACTTTCTGAGGCCGAGGATTTTCGCAACAGGATGTTGCATTCAATATGGACAGAAAATTTCGTGGATTATTCACGGATGAAGGCGAGAACAAAAGGCCGAAAAGGACTTAGCGTTAAGCGGGCAAATGCAAATATTCCTCACATTCGGCAGGCGATAAAAGCTATTAGCACGCTTGAAGATTTAGGACTTTTTGCGATGACCCACGACGCAATTGTAGATGAAACGGATGAAAAATTATTTGATATGTCAAAAGTGTTTTGTCCCACCAACGAATAATGATTTCGCTCGTGAACGGAGCTTGGGATTTTTTAATTTCGATTTTCTACAAATATGTCAGCCCTGACGGGCTTGGAATTCGTGTCGAAAAAATCCGCGTTCAATCCGTGTTTCATCTGTGGCTTCCCTTACGCCCCGCCTTTTCAAATCACCGTTCCGTGGGGGATGATGGCGTTTTTGGGAATGATGACGATGCCGTCGCGGATGTAATAAAGTGCGTGGTCGAGCTTTTCCGGTTTGCCGGCGGGCGAAATCGTTACGTTGCTCCCGATGCGCGAGTTTTTGTCAATGATGGCGTTCTCGATTTTGCAGTTTGTGCCGATGCCGAGGCGCGGTTGGCCATCGCGTTCGTGCGCTTCGATGGATTCCTGCGATTCGTAATAATCGCTGCCGAGGATGACGACACGGTTCAACTCGCTGCCGGCGCCAATGACGGTGCGCAGGCCGACAATGCTGTTGGTGATGCGCGCCTGGTTGATAATGCAGCCGTCGGAGACGAGCACGTGATCAATGTGAGCGCCGTTGATTTTGGAGCTGGGCAGATACCGCGGGCGGCTGAAAATCGGCGCGCTCATGTCGAAGAAGTTGAACCGCGGCAGTTCAGACACGAGGTCGAGGTTCGCCTCGAAAAACGAGCGGATGGTGCCGATGTCCTCCCAGTAGCCTTGAAAAATGTAGGAGAACACGCGGCGCGAACTGATGGCGTGCGGGATGATGTGCTTGCCAAAATCCGTCAGCGGGTTGTTAAGCAGTTCGCAGATCAGACTGCGGTTGAAAACGTAAATGCCCATCGAGGCGAGGTACAGTTCGCCGCCACCCTTGATGCCCAGTTTTCCGTGCCACTCGGACGGCAGCCGGAGCGAGTCGAGCAGGGCGGCGTCGGCCGGTTTTTCGGCGAACCGCGCGACGCGCCGGTCCTCACCGATTTGCAGGATGCCCAATGATTGCGCGGCCTGCCGGTTGACGGGAATCGCGGCGATGGTGATGTCGGCGCTGGTTCCGGCATGCTGACCGATGATCCGGCGAAGATCCATCCGATACAACTGGTCGCCGCTGAGGATGAGCAGGTAATCGAAATCGTGATTGAGGAAGTGCGTGAGATTTTTCCGCACGGCGTCGGCGGTACCTTCATACCACGACGTGTCGGTGAGCGTCTGCCGCGCCGCGAGGATTTCCACGAAGCTGCTCGAAAAGAGGTCGAATTTATACGTGCCCGAAATGTGGCTGTGCAGCGAGGTGGAATTGAACTGCGTCAAAATGTAAATGCGCCGGAATCCGGAGTTAATGCAGTTGGAAATCGGGATGTCCACCAGCCGGTATTTGCCGGCCAGCGGCACGGCGGGCTTCGCGCGCTCCTTGGTCAGCGGGAACAGCCGCGTGCCCTGGCCTCCGCCCATGATAACGGAGAGAACGTTGCTGACATTGATGGACTGGCGGCCGCTGTGCAACATAAACCGGTTTGCACCGCCAATATATTGCCAACCGCAACCGCAGGGCAAGCAGCAGATGCCGAATTCTTTTACGACGCCGTCTGCCCATCACGCGCGATGAACGGCGCGAACTCGTCGTGATAATGCGGCGGGATGCGGACTTTGAATCGCGCCTTCGGCCCGCGATAGCTGCTCTCGATGACCTGCCCGACCTGGTGCAGCCGCGCAATGACGGCGGACTGCTCGTGCGGCACGCGCAACACTAAAAATTCCCGCTTGGGCCGCAACTGGGTGCCGATTTCCGCAAGCAACGATGATATGCCCTCGCCCGTCGTCGCCGAAATCGCCACCGCGTGCGGATGATTTTCCAGCAACCGGTTCAACACGCCGTTCGCCCCGTTCCCGCCGCCACCCGCGCCGTTTCCCTCAGAGTTAAGCCGGTCCAATTTATTGAGAACCATGATGGTCGGCTTGCCGCCCGCGCCGATTTCGGCGAGCACGGCATTCACCGCTTGAATCTGTTCCTCCACCTGCGGATGGCTGAGGTCCACGACGTGCAGCAGCAAATCCGCCTGTACGACCTCCTCCAGCGTGGCCTTGAACGCCTCGACCAGCCCGTGCGGCAGCTTGCGGATGAAACCGACTGTGTCCGTCAGCAAAACATTCTGGTTCGTCGGCAGGCGCAGACGGCGCGTGGCCGGGTCCAGTGTGGCGAACAGAATGTCCTTCACTAAAACGTTCGAACCGGTAAGCGCGTTGAGGAGTGTGGATTTGCCCGCGTTGGTGTAACCGACGATGGACGCGAGCGGCCAGTTGTTGCGCTGGCGCGCGCTGCGCTGGATTCCGCGCTGCTGGCGGACCAGTTCGAGCTCGCGCGAAATCCGGGCGATGCGATCCTGCACCCGGCGGCGGTCGGTTTCCAACTGCATTTCGCCTTCGCCGCCGCGCATGCCGATGCCGCCTCTCTGTCGCGAGAGGTGGCCCCAGAACCGCGTCAGCCGGGGCAGTAAATGCTGGAGTTGCGCCAGCTCAATCTGGAGTTTGCCTTCGCGCGTCCGGGCCCGCTGCGCAAAGATGTCGAGAATCAGCGACGTGCGGTCGAGGATTTTGCAGTTGAAGATTTTTTCGAGCGTGCGGCTCTGCGCCGGTGACAATTCATCGTCGAAGATGATGGTGTCCACTTCCTGGCGCCGGCAGAATTCGGCGAATTCCTCCGCCTTGCCTTTGCCGATGAACGTGGCGGGCGTCGGCGCGTCCAGCTTTTGCAAACCGTCCCCGACGACTTCGCCGCCGGCGGTGGCAGCCAGTTCGGCCAGTTCGGCGAGCGAATCCCGCAGGTCCGGGCGGCGGCGCGATTTGAATTCGGCGCCGACGATAAAGACCCGTTCGGGTCGAGTGTTTCTGGTTTCGATGAGCGCTTTCAATGTCTTACACCCTCATCATAGCACAAACCGTGGCCGAAAATCCAGAACATACCAAAGCCGCGCTTTATGGTTTGCAGCCACAATCATCTGCGGAACGCAGACAATCGTTCGGAGTTCCGCCTTCAGGCGGTCAACCAGCGGTTTTTGTCCAAACCGCGTAAACGCGGAACTCCAAACGGCGGCGGTGCCAGGTTGCGCCCGCGCTTTGACAACGATTTTATTGCGGCTTGCGCAACGCGTTTTCGTTTGCGACAATTCAGCGGCGCGGGCGATGCAACAGCAAAATTATCCCAAACATTATTGCGGCGTGTTCGGCATTTTCGGTCATCCGAATGCCGCCGAACTCACCTACTACGGTCTTTATGCGCTGCAACATCGCGGCCAGGAAAGCGCCGGCATTGTCACCTGCCACGAGGGAAAATTTTTCAAACACCACGGCATGGGACTCGTCTCGCAGGTTTTTAATCCGAAAATCCTGCACGACCTCGTCGGCAACCTGGCCGTCGGCCACACGCGCTATTCCACCACCGGCACGTCCAATCTCCGCAACGCCCAGCCGCTCACGGTGGATTGCACGCGCGGGCAAATCGCCGTCGCCCACAACGGCAATCTTACCAACGCCGCCCAGCTCAAGGACGAACTTGAAGAGCACGGGCTGGTCTTCCAGACGAGCGTGGACAGCGAAATCATCATCATGATGTTCGCGCAGCCGTCGCTCAACGGCGTGGAAAACACCCTCGTGCAAACGCTCCGCCGCATCGAAGGCGCCTATTCGCTGGTTATCATGACGGAAAAGGAGTTGATCGGCGCCCGCGACCCCCACGGCTTTCGTCCCCTCGCCCTCGGACGCGTGGACGGCGCATGGGTGCTGGCGAGCGAATCCGTCGCGTTTGACCAGATTCACGCCCAGTTTGTCCGCGACGTTGCGCCCGGTGAAATCGTCGTCATCAATGAAAAGGGGCTGGTCAGCCTGCAGGCATTCCCCGAACACACGCGGCGCGCGTTTTGCATGTTCGAGTACGTTTATTTTGCGCGTCCGGACAGCACCATCGCCGGCCGCAGCGTCTATGAAATTCGCAAGGAAATGGGCCGGCAACTGGCGCGCGAACATCCGGTGAAGGCTGACCTGGTGATTCCGGTGCCCGACAGCGGCGTGTGCGCGGCACTGGGCTATTCGGAGCAATCCGGCGTGCCGTTTGAGATGGCGTTCATCCGCAACCACTACGTCGGACGCAGCTTCCTGCAACCGTCGCAGCTCATCCGCGATTTCGACGTGCGGGTGAAATTGAACTTGATTGCGTCGCTCGTGAAGGGCAAACGCGTCGTCAGCGTGGATGATTCCATCGTGCGCGGCACCACGTGCAAGGCGCGCGTCAAGACGCTCAAGGAAGCCGGCGCGAAGGAGGTCCACGTGATGGTGAGTTGTCCGCCGCACATGAACCCGTGTGTGTATGGCATTGATTTCCCCGACCGCAGCAAATTAATGGCGGCCAATCACAGCGTGGCCGAAATCCGCCGCTACCTGAATGCCGATTCGCTGCATTATCTTTCGCAGGACGGCATGGTCAAGGCCACCGGCCTGCCGGCGGAATCGTTCTGCATGGCCTGTTACGACGGAAATTATCCGGTGCCTTACGACCCGGTGCTGGACAAGCACATCATTGAACGCCGCCAGCGCCAGGCGCAAACCCTCGGCGAAGCCGCCGCCCGGGACAGCGAACAAATCAAACTGCTGCAGGTTTAAACGGCCAATTAATTGGGTGGAGCGAGCGCCTGTCGGGCCGTAGCCTTGGCGAAGACCGATCCCCGCGAGCCGGCTTGAAACTGCATTGACGCCGCGCCCCCCTTGAATTCAGAATCCCGAAATTAAACTTCATGTCACAGAAATTTTCACCCGCACAACTTGCCGCCTTCATTGACCACACGCTGCTGAAGGCCGACGCCACCGCCCGGGACATCGAAAAACTTTGCGCCGAGGCGCGCGAACACAAATTTTACAGCGTTTGCGTCAATGGCTCGCGCATCGTCCAAGCGCGGCATTTTCTGGAAGGCACGGAAATCAAGGTCGCCAGCGTCGTCGGTTTTCCGCTCGGTGCGATGTCGGCGGATGCGAAACGGTTTGAAACCGAAGTGGCCATTGACGACGGCGCGCAGGAAATTGATGTCGTCCTCAATGTCGGGCGGCTTAAGGACGGCGATGACAAATACGTTTTGCGTGAACTCATGGATGTCGTCGAAGCCGCCGACGAGCGACCGGTGAAAGTCATTCTGGAAACATGCCTGCTCACACTGGAGGAAAAAATCCACGCCTGCAAACTGGTCGTCGAAAGCGGCGCGCACTTTGTCAAAACGTCCACCGGCTTCGGCGCCGGTGGCGCGACAATCGCTGATGTAAAATTGATGCGCGAAACCGTCGGCCCGAAATTCGGGGTCAAGGCTTCCGGCGGCATACGTGACACCAAAACCGCCCTGGCGATGATTGAAGCGGGTGCCACCCGCCTCGGCATTTCGGCCAGCGTGGCCATCGTGAAGGGTTTGGCGGAAAGCAAAGCCGGCCCGTACTGATTTCAGCTCCCCGCCACTTCCGGCAGTCCTTTGCCGCCGTTCAACAAAAACAAAACGGCCATGCGCACTGCCAGGCCGTTGGTCACCTGCTCCAAAATCACCGACCGCGCGCCATCGGCGATTTCGCTGTCAATTTCCACGCCGCGATTGATTGGGCCGGGATGCATGATGAGCGCGTCGGGTTTGGTTTTGGCCAGCCGCGCCTTGTCGAGCCCGAAGAGCTGGGTGTATTCGCCGATACCGGGAAACATCGTCTTGCGCTGGCGTTCGTGCTGGATGCGCAGGAGATTGATGATGTCCGCGTCGCGGATGGCCTCGTCCACGTCGTACGTCACGCGGCAGCCCATCTGCTCGAATGTTTTAGGCACCAGCGTAGCCGGACCGCAAAGCGTCACCTTCGCGCCGAGTTTTGTCAGCGCCCAGATGTCCGAGCGCGCCACGCGGCTGTAAAGGATGTCGCCCAGAATCGTCACGTTCAGCCCGGCGATTTTCCCCTTTTTCTCGCGAATTGTGAACGTGTCGAGCAAAGCCTGCGTGGGATGTTCGTGCGCGCCGTCGCCCGCGTTGATGACATGGGCGCCGAGCACACGCGACAGGAAGTGCGGCGCGCCCGACGCGCTGTGGCGGATGACGATGAAATCGGCGTTGAGGGCCTCCAAGTTCCGCGCCGTGTCCTTGAGTGTCTCGCCTTTTTTGAATGACGAGGCCTCGGCGGAAAAATTGATGATGTCGGCGGACAGGCGTTGCTCGGCCAGTTCAAAGCTGATGCGCGTCCGCGTGGACGGCTCGACGAACAGGTTCACGACGGTTTTGCCGCGCAACGCGGGGACTTTTTTGATGGTGCGCTTGCCGACAGCCTTGAAGGCGCGCGCAGTGTCGAGCGCGGTCTGGATTTCCTCCGCCGTGAGCGATTCAATGTCGAGCAAATGTTTGCGATGCCAGGTCATGTCAGTAATTTCCAATGACTAAATCCGAATGACGAAGGAGTGACGAATGCCAAATGCTCAAATTGGTCATTCGGAAATTGGGATATTCTTTAGTCATTATGGTTTAGTCATTCGTCATTTTTCCAAAATCACTTCGTCCCGGGGTGCGTCCGCTTCAACGAGGCGCAGGGAAATTTTTTCCTCCGGCGCCGTCGGCACGTTTTTGCCGACATAGTCCGCCTTGATGGGCAGTTCACGATGGCCGCGGTCCACCAGCACCGCCAGTTGGATTTTCCGAGGCCGGCCAAAATCGTTGAGCGCGTCCATCGCCGCGCGGATCGTGCGGCCGCTGAACAGCACGTCGTCCACGAGCACGACGGTCTTGCCGGTCACGTCGAAGGGAATGACCGTGGGATGGATTTTCGGCGCGGCGCGCTGGTCCAAATCATCGCGATGCATGCTCACATCCAGCGTGCCGACAGGCACGGGCTGCTTCCAGATTTCCGATAAAATGTTGCCCAGCCGCCGCGCGAGCGGCACACCGCCCGTGGGAATGCCGACGAGCACCACCTCCGCGCTGACTTCATTGCGCTCGGCAATTTCGTGCGCGATGCGCGTCAGCGCGCGTTGCATCGCGACGGCGTCGAGAATGACGGTGGCTTCAGGCATTAAAGCAAGTTGAGGGTTGAGGGTTGAGAGTTGAGCGTGTGCTGATCCTCGTAATCGAAAGTTCGAAAATCGAGGACGAAAACGAGAAGGAGCAAGCGAACAATTGGGAAAATAAAATTGCGAACCCGCTCCGACCTGATGCGGAGCCGATTCGCATTGCGCGTTTCGTTTTCATTTTCCCTTCGCTGCCTCGCGGGGCGGCGTTAAAGGAACATTTGTTTAATTTGCGGCGGTCTGACGGGCTTTGCGCCAGTTGGCGCGGTGCTTGACGATCCAATCCGTCAGCGCCTGCTCAAAGCCGATATCATGCCCGGCCTTTTCGGACTCGAGCCATTTGTGCCGAAGGATTTCGTCGCGTTCGGCCTGGAACTCGCGGTAGAGCGAGGAGTTCTTCAGCAAATCACTCGCCGTTGTGATGTCTTTCATAGCGTCGGACATGCTTCCAAATATAAAATTCACACCTTAAACTTAAATCCGGCCTGAAAAATTAGCAATCGAAATCTGCATTGCTAACAGCCTATAAATAAACAGGTTGCGAATAGTTCAAGCCAGCTTTTCCCGCAGCGCGTCCGCAATTTGAATGAAAGCTTTTCCCGCCGGATGATTCGGTGCTGACACCACAATCGGCACGCCCCGGTCACCCGCTTCCCGGATTTCCGTGAAGATCGGCACTTCGCCAAGGAAGGCAAGGTTCTGCCGCGCAGCTTCCCCTTTGCCGCCGCCGTGACCAAAAATTTCCACACGCTCACCGTTCGGCGCCGTGAAGTAACTCATGTTCTCTACGATGCCGAGGATCGGCACGTTCACCTTGTTGAACATCGCGATGCCTTTGCGCACGACCCCGAGCGCTGCCTCCTGCGGCGTGGTCACGATGAGGCCGCCATCCAGCGGTACGGTTTGGCACAGCGAGAGTTGCGCGTCGCCCGTGCCCGGCGGCAAATCCACCAGCAGGAAATCCAAGCCGCCCCACTCGACCGCAAATAGAAATTGCTGGATGGTCTTGGTGATCATCGGCCCGCGCCAGATCACCGGCTGCGCATCCGTGAGCAACAAACCGATGCTCATCACCTTCACGCCGTGCGCCATGAGCGGAACCAGCCGCTCGTCTTCACTGACCGTCGGGCACTCATGCACGCCCATCATCAATGGAATGCTCGGACCGTAAATGTCGCAATCCAGCAGGCCGACCTGCGCGCCAAGGTGTTTCAGCGCGCAAGCGACGTTCGCGGACACCGTGGATTTCCCGACGCCGCCTTTCCCGCTGGCGACGGCGATGACCCGCTTCACGCCGGGCACACGGGTTTGATTCGCCCACGGACTCGGTCCGCTTTCCGATCCGCCGGCGGGCTGCCGCACTTCCACTCGAACGTGCTTCATGCCGGATAACGCCTTCAAACCGCGCTCGGCTTCTTCTTTGATTTGCCGCGCGACGTCGGCATTGGGCGAGGTCAATTGCATCGAAACGCTCACCGCGTCGTTGGTGACAGAGATTTCCTTCACCAGTCCGAACGAAACGATGTCGCGCGAATAGCCGGGATATTTGACCGCCTTCAGCGCGTTTTTAATGTCCTCTTGCGTAAGCATGTCCCATTAAATTGCCAGTTTCGTGCCCGAAAACAAGTTTGCGGAGCGGGGACGATCGGTTGGAGTTCAAGCTTTAGCTTGCCTTTGGTGCCGCAGGGTGAAGCCTGAACTCCGAACTTGCGCCGGGGCCCATTGCGTGAAAGATTAAGCATCTTGATTCGATAAATGGACGAAACAAATATGACGCCGACCGCACAAAAAAAAGCCGGCAGGGCCACCAAACTGTTTCGGGAAAAATTCCGCCGTTTCGAGTCGGAACCAATCCACCCGTCCTGGTTGCTGCCGCTGCGCAAGGCGGGCCTGGCGCGCTTCACCGAACTCGGCTTCCCGACGTTGCAGGACGAGGACTGGCGTTTCACCAACATCACGCCGATTGCCCGGCTGCCGTTCAGGCCGGTATTCGAGCCAACAACCGATGCCGCAGCCAAGGACGCGCTGGAAAAAAATGTTTTCAAAAAAGTGGCCGGCCCACGACTCGTTTTCGTCAATGGCCATTTCGATGCCAAACTCTCCGCAGTCGGCAAACTCCCCGACGGCGTGACCGTCGCAAATCTGGCCACAGCCATCGCGTCCGATCCTGCGTCTTTGCACAAGCAACTCGGCCATTGCGCGCTGACGGAAAATAATTCCTTTGCTGCGCTGAACCAGGCGTTTTTCCTCGATGGCGGTTTTATTCACGTGCCCGCCGGAGTCTCCATCGCCGAACCGGTTCAACTCATTTTCATTTCCACCGGTGGCCACAACGGCGACACCACTCATCCGCGCAACCTCATCATCGCCGAGGCGAACAGCCAAGTGACGGTAATAGAAAGCTATCTATCCACCGTCGGCGCGGCGTATTTCACCAACGCCGTTACCGAGATCGTCGCCGGCGACAGCGCAGCGCTGGAATACGTGAAATTTCAGGACGAAGCCGCCGACGCCTTCCACGTGGCGACCATCGCCGGTGAACTTGGCTGCATGAGCAACGTGAATGTCCATTCGTTCGCCCTCGGCGCGAAGCTTTCGCGGAACAATATCCGCACCAAACTGGCCGGCGAAGGTTTGGAATGCATCCTGAACGGCCTTTACCTCACGCGGGACGAGCAACTGGCCGACCATCACATGATTGTCGAACACGCACAGCCGCATTGCGCCAGCCATGAGTATTTCAACGGCATCCTCGACGATAAATCGAAGGGCGTTTTTCACGGGCGGATTTACGTTCATCCCATCGCGCAGAAGACTGATGCGAAGCAGACGAACAAAAACCTGCTGCTGTCCGACGACGCCACGGCAGACACCAAACCTCAGCTCGAAATTTACGCCGACGACGTGAAATGCACGCATGGCGCGACGGTCGGGCAGTTGAACGATGAATCGATTTTTTATCTGCGCTCGCGCGGCATTCCGGAAAAGACCGCGCGCCGGATGTTGATTCACGCCTTTGCCGGCGAAATCATCGAGCGCGTGAAATGCGAGCCGGTGCGCGAGCAATTGGACAAAATCGTCTGGGACAGGTTGGAGGCGAATCCGCATCTCGCAGGCTCGAAATGACTAAACCATAATGACGAATGACTAAAGAATTTCTAAATGTCCCAATGACAAATGGCTTTCGTCATTTGACATTCGCGCTTCGTCATTCTTTAGTCATCAGGATTTAGTCATTAGTCATTCCATTTATTGGCCATGTTTGACGACATCAACGACCTTTACCAGCAGGTCATTCTCGACCACTGCAAGAAGCCGCGGAATTTCCACGAGATGCCGCAGGCGACTTGCTCCGCGCAGGGACACAACCCGCTTTGCGGCGATCAGTTGAAGCTGTTTCTGTCGTTGGACGGCGACACCATCAAGGACATCAGCTTTGTCGGTTCGGGTTGCTGCATTTCCAAGGCCTCGGCGTCGTTGCTCACGGAATTTGCCAAGGGCAAAACCAAGGCCGACGTGGAAAAAATGTTTGGCCAGGTCCACGAAATGGTCACCACCGGCAACGTGATAGGCGACATCGGCAAGCTGGCCGTGTTCGCCGGCGTGCACAAGTTTCCGGCGCGGGTAAAATGCGCCATCCTGTCCTGGCATGCGGTCATGGCGGCGCTCCGCGGCGACGCCAAGCCGGTGAGCACGGAAAATGAACAGACCTGATTGATTTCAATCGCAACTGCGGCGATGATATTGGAACAAGTGAGTTGAATTGCGTTTTATGAATCCGAACGAGGCAAAAACTTTGACCCGCGATGTCGAGGCCGCCGTGGTGCCCGTCGGCACCAAGGTCACCCTGCAAAAGGGCGGACAGGCCTACGTCATGCAATCGCTCGGCGGCAGTTATACCGTCGTCGTCAACGGCAACATGTTCCGCATTGACGGCAAGGACGCCGACGCGCTCGGTCTGGACGTGCATCCCAAACCGGCGGCTGCCACGGGCGGCCCGGTCACACAGGAAGGACTCGAAAAGCAGGTCTGGGACGCGCTTAAGACGTGTTACGACCCGGAGATTCCCGTCAACATCGTGGACCTCGGCCTGATTTACGATTGTCACCTCACACCCGTCGGCGAAAACAGTTTCAAGGCCGACGTGAAAATGACGTTGACCGCGCCCGGATGCGGGATGGGCCCGATGCTGGCGCAGGACGTGCAAAACAAATTGCTTTCGCTCGAACCGATTGACGAGGCGAACGTCGAGCTGGTCTGGGACCCACCGTGGAACCAGAGCATGATGACCGAGGCAGCCAAGCTGCAATTGGGGTTGATGTGAGTGAAAAACCGCGGATGACGCTGATAACACGGATAAAGAATCCTCCTCGTTCTCGTCCTTCGTCCTCGTAATCGGCTGTTCGAGGACGAGAACGACGACGAGGACGATGGCTTAACAAAGATGACGACATGAGTTTTTCCGCTCCAGATTGGGCAAAGCACCGCGCCGATTTTCCCATCCTCGACCAGCAGGTCCACGGCAAGCCGCTGATTTATTTCGACAATGCCGCTACGAGCCAGAAGCCGCGCGCGGTAATTGACGCGTTGGTGCATTATTACGAACGCGACAACGCCAACGTTCACCGCGGCATCCATGAATTAAGCAACCGCGCCACGGCGGGTTACGAGGCGGCGCGGGCGCGCACGGCCAAATTCATTAACGCGAAAAGCTCAGACGAGATCATCTTCACTCGCGGCACGACCGAAGGCATCAACCTGGTCGCCAATTCCTGGGGCACGACAAATCTGAAATCCGGCGACGTGATTCTGCTCACGGAGATGGAGCATCACAGCAACCTTGTTCCGTGGCAATTGCTGGCGCAACGCACCGGCGCAAAACTCGCCTACGTGCCCGTCACCGGCGACGAAGGCCTTCTCGACTTGTCCAAACTCGGCTCGCTGCTTACGAAGCAGGTGAAAATCTTTTCGATGGTCCACATCTCGAATTCGCTCGGCACGGTCAATCCGGTCGCCGACCTTTGCGCCCGGGCGCGCAAGCTGGGCATCACCACGCTCATGGACGCCGCACAAAGCGCCGGGCACATGCCGGTGGATGTGCAGCAGATTGGCTGCGATTTTCTCGCGTTCTCCGGCCACAAAATCTGCGGGCCGACGGGCATTGGCGTGTTGTGGGGTCGACAGGAATTGCTCGACGCCATGCCGCCATATCAAGGCGGCGGCGAAATGATTTTGTCGGTGGAATATCAAAAGACCGAGTTCAAGAAAGCGCCGCACCGGTTTGAGGCCGGCACGCCGGACATCTCCGGCCCCATCGGCCTGCACGCGGCAATGGATTATCTCGACGCCATCGGCCGCCAAAACATCTGGAAGCACGACCAGGAACTGGCGGCCTACGCCTACGACAAACTCGCCGCGTTGAAAAACATCCGGCTGTTCGGCCCGAAAACCAGCCGCGGCGGGCTGGTGAGTTTTCTGCTCAAAGACGTTCATGCGCACGATGTGGTGACGCTGGCGGACCAGGCGGGCGTGGCGTTGCGCGGCGGGCATCATTGCACGCAACCGCTCATGTACCGTCTCGGCGTCGAGTCCACCGCCCGCGCGAGTTTTTATTTTTATAACACCAAGGCCGAAGTGGACCGGTTTGTGGAAGTGGTAAAGGAAATTCAGAAGTTTTTCGGCGGGTAGAGTCGACATGCTGCGCTGTCCGGACGCCGCAGCGCGGCGCCCCTACCAATTACACGTTAAATTTGAACAGCAGCACGTCGCCGTCTTTCACGACGTAATCGCGGCCTTCGATGCGGTAGTGGCCGGTTTCGCGGGCGTGGCCCACCGAGCCGCATTTTACCAGGTCCTCCCAGTTCACCGTTTCCGCCTTGATGAACCCGCGCTCAAAATCGGTATGGATGGTGCCGGCGGCTTTCGCGGCCGTGTCGCCGGCGTGAATCGTCCACGCCCGGACCTCTTTTTCGTTGAACGTGAAAAACGTCCGCAGGCCCAGCACGTGATACGTGGCGCGGATAAGCTGGCCGAGGCCGGATTCCGCCACGCCCAGTTCCTTCAAATACGCGCTGGCCTCCTCCGGTGACAAATCAATGAGGTCGCTTTCAATTTGGGCGCTGACGACGACGGCTTCGCACGCGAGATGCATCTTTACATAGTCGCGCACTTTCTGGACAAACGGATTTTGGTCCGCCGTGGCGAGGTCGGCTTCCTTGACGTTGCAGGCGAAAATGACCGGCTTGTCGGTCAGGAGGAAGAAACCGCGCTGGATGATTTTCTCATCCGGCGCCAGCGGCTGGGCGAACGTATTGGCCGGTTTGCCCGTGTCCAGATGCGCGCCAATCTCTTCCAGCAGGTGCTCTTCCAGCAGCGCGTGTTTGTCGCCGCGTTTCACGTCCTTCAAGATTTTTTCCCGCCGCTTTTTGACCATCTCGATGTCCGCCAGCACCAGTTCGGTGTTGACGATTTCGATGTCGCGTACCGGGTCAATGCCGCCGGTGACGTGGACGATGTCGGGGTCTTCAAAGCAGCGCACGACATGCACGATGGCATCCACCTCACGGATATGGCTGAGAAATTTGTTGCCCAGACCTTCGCCGTGCGACGAGCCTTTCACGAGGCCGGCGATGTCCACAAATTCAATCGTGGTCGGAATCAGGGTGTTAACCCGGGCGATTTGGGCGAGTGGTTCGAGCCGCGGTTCCGGCACGGTGACGACGCCGAGGTTCGGCTCGATGGTGCAGAACGGGTAATTTTCCGCCGGCGCCTTGTGCGAACGGGTGACGGCGTTGAACAACGTGGATTTGCCCACGTTGGGCAGACCGATGATTCCGGCCTTGAGCATAGTCAATTGTTACCGCACCGGCACGGAGATTGAGGATTACCACGATGCTGCCGGCGCAGAAAGGTTTTATTTCCTCAAATTCTGTGTCGGGCCAAATGGGCCAGTTGCCAGGCGATATGCACGCCGTCGTATAATCCAAGAGCGAGGAGGCAAAGGCCGGAAAAGTGCTGCATGCGCACAAGGGTTTGTTCGCTGAATCGTCCATAACCGCGGCGCGACACGACATAACTAAGCGTGCAAAACCACGTGCTCGCGCCAAGGGCAACGCCGGTAATGAACGCCGCTTTGGCGGCAAAGGTGTCCTCCACCCATTCATAGGAGGTGAAATACGCCTCGTGCGACATGAAGTAGGCGGCGGCCACGATCCAGAACAACAACACCCCCATGTTCCCGAGCACGCGCGTGAAACCGATCATGTACGCCGAATGCGGATGCAGTTTTTCATCAATGCGCTGTTCAATCCGGCTGGCCGCTGCCCCGAGGTGCGTGGGTGCGGTCACCGTTTTGGCCGAGAGAAACTTCACGCCCAGAAACAGCATGAAAACGAAGGTGAACACCTCCATCGAGGTCTTGACGATGCGGCTGCCGAAGAAGGACGAAAATCCCGTGAACGCAATCGTGCAGTAAATCACATCCATCGTCGCCGCTCCCAGGCCGATGAGCATCGCGTATTTAAAACCGCGCTGGGTGCCGCCGTTGATGATGGTGAGGTTCACCGGGCCGACGGGCATTGAAAGCAGCAGGCCGCTGATGAAGCCGGTCAGGGCGGAAAGCAAAATGGGCTCGAGTTCCAGCATGGTTTTCAGTGCGCCTCACCCGGCTCGTCCTCGTCTTCCTCCTCGATTTCCCGGCGCCACGCGCGCGAGATGCTCGGCCGCACGAAACCGTAAACGAGATAGAGCGTGAAGAACGCCGGCAGCACGTAATAAAGGATTTTTTCGCGCAAAATCAGCAGACAGCCAAGAAAGAGCGCCGTACCGATGGCCTTCGTGAATGTGCTCCGGGAGCGCAGGCCGAGTGATTTGAAGCTCGGATACCGCACCGTGCTGACCATCATGGCCGACAAAAAGATGAGCACGATCGCCAGCAGATAGTTCCAAGCGCCAAGGGTTTTTTCCCGCTCATGGAAATGAATGATGAGCAGTGTCAGTGACGCAACCAGGCCCGCCGCCGAGGGGATGGGAAAGCCCAGAAAATCCTTGCCACCGCCACTGTCGGCCATGGCGGACAGACAGTTGAAACGCGCGAGCCGGAACGCGCCGCAGAGCAGATAAATGGACGCGATGAACCAACTGATTTGCCGGTAATTGCTGAATAGGTCCACCAGGACGACGCGCTGCACCAGAAATGCCGGCGCGACACCAAACGAAATCAAATCCGCCAGCGAATCGAATTCGCGTCCGAACGGGCTGTCCGCGCCGCCCAAACGCGCCACGCGCCCGTCGAGCAAATCAAAAATGCACGCGAGCAAAATGAAGGCGAGCGCCAGCTTGATTTGACCGAAGTAATCATCGGCCAGGGGATCCGCCTCGACGATTTTCGTCAGCGCCACAAAGCCGCAAAACAAATTGCCCGCCGTCAGCAGATTCGGTAGAAAATAAATCTTCAGCTTCGCGTCCGCATCCTCGTCTGGCGGTTTGGAAGAAATGGGTTCGTTCATTTTAATCGAAAGCCGCAATGGCCGTTTCGCCGCCGGCCAACTTGTCGCCGAGCTTCACCTTGATTTTCGCGCGGCGCGGCAGATAAACGTCCACGCGCGAGCCGAATTGTATCAGGCTGATGCGCTCGCCGCGCTGGACGGCGTCGTTTTCCTTGATCCACGGGACGATGCGGCGGGCAATCACGCCGGCGATGAGCCGCACCCCGATTTTCTCGCCAGGCGGTTCGGCGGCCTCCAGCCCGATCAGCACGTTTTCGTTGAACTGCGCCGACTCGGCCTTCAGCGCGCTGAGATACTGGCCGGGTGTGTGTTTGCAACAGGCGACCCGGCCGGTCACCGGCGCGCATTGCACATGCACGTCAACAACCGAGAGAAAAACCGAAACCCGCTGACATTCGCCGCCCATGAACTCCGGTTCGTTTACCGTGTCAATCGCGTCCACCTTGCCGTGTCCGGGCGAGACGACGAGGTTTGCGGCCGTCGGCACCAGCGGGTCGGGGTCGCGGAAAAAATAAAAAGCGAAGGCGGTGAACAGCACCCAAAGCCCGATCAGCACCCAAGTTAGATAATGCAGCACAAACCCGCCAATGACCACGCCCAAAAACGCAGCGGCCAGCAGGATGAGCACCGCCGCGCCGGCCAAACCGATGAGGCGGAGCGCGGCGAGCAGGGCTTTGCCTGAATTTTTCACGCGACCAAGATAAAAATTTCGGGTGCCACTTGCAATTCGGCATTTTCGAGGCAATTTAGACGGTCGCAAAACACGACGAAACAAAACCGAATTAAAAAACGATTATGTCATTACATACACCTGATTTGACAAAGTTCCCGCCGCGCAGCCCGCGCGTGCGGCTGGGCGGTTACGTGATTCTGCCGCGCATGTTGGACAAAGGCCGCGCGACGCTCGCCGGTAAAAACGGCGAATATCATTACGCCTGCCCGCTCGACCAGCGGTTCCTCGAATTCGTGGGCATTGACCCGAAAAAGTTGAAAAAACAACTGGACAAAAACGACACCGAAGTTTTGGCATGGATTGAGAAGAACGCGAAACACAAACGCTCACCCGTGGAAATCGCTGCGTGGTCGGCCTTCGCGGAACAGCGCGTGCCGACGGATGTGGAAACGCGTGCGTATTTCAACGAGCAAGTTTCCAAGATTGCGCCCAAACGCGAAGACATCGCGACCTTTTTCGACTGGTTGGACCTGGACGATTACGTGAGTTTCGGCGGCCAGGCCTGAAAATATTTACCGTATGCGATCCGCGGTTTACGCGCTCTCCGAAAATTCAGCGCATTACGCAAATCGCATATCGAAAATATCAAATCTGCGCGTGCGCCTGCGCCGGTTGCGCGGGCGCGCTGTTGGCATTTCCCAGTTTCCACGGCTCGATTTTTTCGATGCGATGCCGGTGTTTCGCGCCGTGCAATTCAAATTCCACTTCGTCGCCGACCTTGCGGTTCAACAGCGCCTGCGCGATGGGCGAAAGATAGCTGATGACGCCCTTGTCCGGCTCGGAATCCCACGCGCCAAGAATGGTGAACGCTTCTGATTGATTGGCGCTGAGGTCGGTGGCCTGCACGACGGTGCCGATGCCGGCGACGTCGGTGCGCGCGTTGGAGAAGTCCGTGCCGCGGGCGCGGGTGAGCTGGGCTTCCAGTTCGTCCTTCCGGCGCATGAGGATTTTCTGCATTTCCTTGGCGGCCTTGTATTCGTGGTTTTCACTGAGGTCGCCATAGCTGCGCGCGATGGCGATTTCCTTCGAGTTGGCGGGAATCTTCTTCTGCACCAGTTCCTCGTATTCGGCCTTGCGGCGTTCGAGGCTTTCCCACGAAACGAGCAGCGAAATGTCCGACCGGCTCTGTTCGCCGCTGACGAGCGCCTGCACGGCGGGATGCGCCTTGACCAGCCGCGCGAGCAGCGAGCGCTTGTCCATGTCATCGAACACGGGTGAAAATTGCAGCGCCCGCGTGAGGTCTTTGATAATTTCGATGTCGGCGGACGCGGTCAACTCGGCGAGCAACTGCTGGTCGTCGAGGATGAATTCGCGCAGGCGGCTGGAGCGTTTCTCATTGAATTGATCACGTTCCATGGCGGTGAGCATCGCGCGGAAGACTTCCGGGCCGAGAATGTCGGCATAGGAGTCGCTGCGGTCGCGTCCGAGCCAGAGCAACAACTCGCTGCCGGCGGTGTGCTGGTTGACGAGGCGCACGAGCGTTTCCTTGAGCATGTCCATTTTACCTTCCTGAATCAACAGGGCGGCGAACTCGCGGCAGAGCTTGGCGGAAACGGCATTGAGCGAACCGCGCAGGGTTTCAATCCAGCGGTCGGGGTTCGCCGCCTTGAACGACTCCAGCGTGCGACGATGCTTGGCTGCCGGAATCAATTCCAGCACCGGGCCAAATTTGACGCCGTCCTGCGCCCAGATTTGCGCGGTGGTGATTTCACCCTCGACGGGGGAAAGGCCGGCCATGCCGCGCAAATCGTCGCGGGCAAACACCGCTTCCAACGCGACGGCGGGTTGCGTGCGCTGATGTGACGCAATCTCGGTGTTGAGGGTGGCAACGATCTCGCTGGCCGCGGCTACTTTGTCGGTCAAATCGGGCGCATTTTTGAAAACTTCCCCGGCCACCGCCACCCGCGCTTTCAACCCTTTGGCCTTGCGAAAATCCGCCAGCAAACGTTCCTGCAATGACGTTTCCTGCGCCTGATAAACGACCGGCTCGGTTTTCTTCAGCGGTACGATGAAGTGGCCGTCCTTTTTCATTTCGCGCCGGGCGGTTTCCCACCACTTCTTCCAGTCGTCGCGGATGACATCAGGCACGAGTACCTGTTGAATCTGGTCTGCCGCCGCTCGGCCGTCGTAGCTGTTCAACACGACCCTGATCAAATCCAGATGATGCGCGGCCATCTGGCGGAGCGCTTCCAGGTCGACGGCTTTGCGCGCGAGGATGTGCTCCTTGGAAATCGGTTTGAGCGACTCGGCGGCGAACGCCAAGTCCATCGTGTGACCCGGCTTGCCCGGAAAATCAATTGTGAACCGCGCGAACACCGTGTCCACGGTTTTGATCCGGCCAAAGCCCCAACTGCGGTGCGTGCAAAAGCCGCCCGTGGCCAGCTTCGTCAGCGGCTCAACATGTCGCCCTTCGATCTTGCCGGCGGCGGCCAGTTTCTCAAATTCCTCTCTCATAAAAGCATCGCCTTCGTGAGGTCACGAAAGCATAATATCCTTTATTAAACGTCGTGAGCGGCCAAAAACCAAGACAAATCGCAGCACGTGTTTTGCAGCAACGGCGTGCCACTGGTGCATTTATTGAGGATTCGCTCGAAATCGCGCTGGCAGAAGCGCAGCTTTCGCCTGCCGACCGCGCGCTTTGCCAGGAAATCACGTATGGCGTCGTTCGCTGGCAGATCACGCTCGACTGGCTCATCGCCTGCAAGACCGCCGGACGCCCGCAAAAACCGGCGCTACAAAATTTTTTGCGGCTGGGCCTCTATCAGATTTTCTGGCTGGACCGGATTCCCGGCCACGCCGCCGTGAACGAAACGGTTGAACTGGCCAGGCAAAGTGGCTTCGGGGCCCAAGCCGGTTTTGTGAATGCCGTTCTGCGCGGTTATTTGCGCGAAGCCGACGCGACAAAAAAATTGCTGGGCGAATTGAAAGCCTCGCAACCCGCGCTCGGCTGGTCGCATCCCGAATGGCTGGTCGCACGCTGGCAAAAACGATGGGGCACGGCGCGCACGGCGCAATTAATGGAATGGAACAACACGCCACCGAAAACCTATGCGCGGGTCAATATGCTGAAATTCCGGGAGGGACGCCGTGCCAGCATCCCAAATCAAATCGAAAAATCGGAGACGGCGACACGCCGTCCCTCCCAGGATGAATATTTGGGCAAGTTGCTCGAGACATGGCGCGCCGAAAACGTGGAGTACGACTTCGTAGGACAGGCGTCCCGCCTGTCTCAAATTCTGAAAGATAAAAACGGAGACAGGCAAGATGCCTGTCCCACAAGTTTTGAGAACCTCGTCTTCGAACTGAAATCGCATCCGCCGCTGGCGTCGCTCGAAAGTTTCCAGCAAGGCTGGTTTTACATTCAGGACCCCGGCACGTTGCTCGCTCCCTGCAAATTGGGTCCGCAGCCCGGCGAAACGATACTGGACCTGTGCGCCGCGCCCGGCGGCAAGACGACGTTCATCGCGCAGTTGATGAACAATCAGGGCCGCATCGTGGCGATGGATCACTCCGTAGAACGCCTGAAATTGATTCGGGAAAACTGCGTGCGCCTCGGTGTGACGTGCGTGGAAACTGTTTTGCCCTCGGCTCTCGACTCTCGACCCTCGACCGATTTCGACCGCATTCTGGTTGACGCCCCTTGCTCCAACACCGGCGTGATGCGTCGGCGGGTGGATTTGCGCTGGCGGATACGACCGGCGGAAATCAAACGGCTGTGCGATGTTCAGCGTGATTTGCTCCGGCAAGCTGCACGGCGGTTGAAACCTGGCGGCATTCTGATTTACAGCACCTGCAGTCTGGAGCCGGAGGAAAACGGCGAAGTCGTGAAACAATTTTTAGCGGAACACATCGATTTCAAATTGGAATCCGAACAGGAATTGTTGCCGTTTGTGGACAACGTGGATGGCGCTTACGTTGCGCGATTAAAGCGGTTGCCCTAGATTTGAGCCGTTTTATGGAACTTGATCTCGAAAAACAATTTGCCGACCGGGGGTATCCGCTTCTCGCCAGCCTGGTCACGCCGCGTCCCATCGCGCTTGTCACCACCATCAGCCCCGACGGCAAAGTAAACGCTGCGCCGTTCAGCTTCTTCAACCTCCTTGGCGCACAACCGCCCATTCTCGCCGTGGCGCCCGGCGACCGCGACGACGGCACGCCCAAGGACACCGCCCTGAACATCCGCGCCACACACGAGTTTGTCGTTAACCTCGTGGACGAAAACATCGCCGAAGCCATGAATAAATGCGCCGCGTCGCTGCCTAACGGTGAAAATGAATTGCTTTACGCCGGTTTGACGGCCGCGCCGTCGTCGTTGGTGAAACCACCGCGCATTGTTGAATCGCCCGCGAGCCTGGAATGCGTGGAATGGGGTACACTGCAAATCGGCAACAACCGCGTGGTCATCGGCGTCGTGAAACGGCTTCATCTGCGCGACGAATTGTTCGACGCGGAGAAAAAGCGGATTCACACCGACAAACTGTTTCTCATCGGCAGGATGGCCTCGCCGCACTGGTATTGCCGCACGCGCGACCGCTTTGAAATGATTCGCCCAGCGTAAATACTGTAGCCGCGCTTGTCAAAGCGCGGTAATCCGCATTCTCACGAACACGGCTACATCCCCATGATCTGGTAGCCGCAATCCACATAAATCACCTGGCCGGTGATGGCCGCCGCGCCGTCACTCGCCAAAAATGCGCCGGTCGCGCCTAGTTCTTCAGGCAGCACATTCCTTTTCAACGGCGCGTGGGCTTCGTAGTGCTTGAGGATTTCACCAAAACCGGCGATGCCGCGCGCGGCCAGCGTGTTGACCGGACCGGCGCTGATGCAATTGACACGGATTTTTTTCGGCCCGAGATCGTAGGCCAGATAGCGCGTGCTGGCTTCGAGCGCGGCCTTCGCGACGCCCATGACGTTGTAGTGCGGAATGACCTTTTCCGCGCCGTAATAACTCATCGCCACAATGCTGCCACCGTCGGTCATCAGCGGCACAGCGGCGCGGGCCAGCGCGACGAGTGAGTAGGCGCTGACGTCGTGCGCAATACGGAAGGCCTCGCGGCTGGTATTTACGAATTCGCCTTCGAGCGCGTCTTTGGGCGCAAAGGCAACGGAATGCAGGAGCAAATGCAACTTGCCGAATTTTTCGCCGACGGTTTTGAAAACGTTCGCGATTTCCTCGTCCTTGGTCACGTCACACGGCAGGAGGAGGGTGTCCGCGCCGAAGGCCCCGGCGAGTTCGGCGACGTTTTCCTTCACGCGGTCGCCCTGATACGTGAACGCGAGCCGGGCGCCTTCCCGCGCCCACGCCTGCGCGATGGCCCAGGCAATGGATCGCTGGTTGGCAACGCCAAAGACGACGCCGAGTTTTCCCTCAAGCAATGGCATAATGGCAAATTGTTAAGTCGTTAAACCTTTGGAATGTTAAAACGCCGTCTCGGTCTTGTGCAAAGCAAATCCGCCGCGCGCTCCAACGTCCCGGTTTTAATCGTCATCGTAACCTTAATTTGCGTCATCCGAAGCTCAGGATCAGGATTTAGAACAAGTTAAAATCCGACAGAACCCGGCCTCGACTCGCACCCGTACACCAGTTAAAGTTGGATGCCATGAACATCGTTGACGGCCTGATCATGTATCTGGGGCTGATTGTGCTGCTGACGTTTCATGAGTTCGGCCACGCGTGGGTGGCGCTGAAATGCGGTGATGATACGGCCAGGTTGCAAGGTCGCGTCTCGCTCAATCCCATCGTCCACATTGACCCGATTGGCACGGTGCTTTTGCCATTGATAATGATTTTCACGCCGGTGGGGCGATTCCTGATTGGCTGGGCCAAACCAGTCCCGGTGAACCCGTATAATTTGCGGCATCCCAGGAGCGATGACATTCTCGTAACGATGGCCGGGCCGGCGATGAATTTGGTGCTGGCCGTAGCGCTCGTCGCGCTGGCGCGCGTCGGCGTCCTCATCCACGTGCCGGACATGGTGGACTTGTGCGGCTCCATGGCTCAACTGAGTCTGCTGCTTTGCTTTTTCAATCTGATTCCCATCCCGCCGCTGGACGGCTCGCACGTGTTGCGGAACCTGACCGGCATGAGCTGGGAAACATACACGAACTTCGCGCGGTTCGGCTTCATCGCAGTGATTTTGGTGCTGCAAATTAAACTCGTGCGCGATTTGCTGTGGACGGCGGTGGACGGCACGTTCGCGCTATTGGCCTTCTGTTTCGGCTTTTCGGCGCAATGACGCGTCGTTTCAGTGCTTGAAGTAAAGTTCCTCAACGTTCCACGTTGCGCGATAGCTACTCAATGGAGTTGCCCGCACGTTGCCGATGTCGGCGCGGATGGCGGCGTAATATATCGGCGTGACAGTGAAAATCATCGGCTGTTGTTCGGCAAGAATTTCCTGCACTTCATCGAACATTTTTTTTCGCGCCGTATTATCAAGTGTTTTGTTTTGCTCGTCCATCAAATGATCAATCCGCGCTTCCCAATCGGTCGAAGGCATTTTCTGGCGCGGAAACCATTCATGCGTGAAGCCGTCGGATTTGAGGACGTTCATGTGCGCGGACGGATCGGCGCCGCCGCCTCCGATGCTCAACAGCATGCATTCGTAATCGTGAGTGTCGTCAATTTTTGTGATGAGCGTGTTGAACTCAATCGGTTGAAAAATGACCTTGACGCCAAGTTTTTCCAAATCCGATTTGATGAGCACGGCGGTTTTTTCGCGTGCGCCATTACCAACGTTGGTGTTCAGGACAAACTCAATTTTGTTGCCGTCAGCGTCGGTCAAAAAGTCATCGCCGTTGCGCTTTTCAATTCCAATTTCCTTGAGCAATGCGCGCGCCTTGTCCAAATCGCGTGGATACTGGCGCGTATTGGGATTGAACCATTTTTTATCGCCGGGCGTGACGTAGCCGTAATTTGGAATCGCGCGACCGGAATAGACGGATTTGATGACGGCGTCGCGGTCAATCGCATAAGAGATTGCTTGCCGGAATTTCACATTGCGGAACCATTTTATTTTTGTTGGATCCACCAACGGTCGGCCAGTTTTTGCGTCCACGTTGGTATTTTCGTTGAACCAGATAAAAGCGGTTTCCAGACCGATGCCAGGTTCGAGCAGATTGAATCTTCCCTTCGCCGATTCCGCCTTGAAATGGTCGTATTCGTAGGGATAAATGAAATCGTCGGCGTCGCTCTCGCCGCTCAAAAAGCGCAGCGACATGGCGTTGAAATCCGGCACGACGGTGTAAACGATGTTGTCAAAATATGGCAGGCGCTGGCCTTTCTTGTCCACTTCACAGAAATATGGATTGCGCTCGAGCAAAATATATTGCGACGGCTTGTAATCCTTGATGCGGAACGGTCCGCTGCAAATGATGTCTTCGGGGTTCCAATTCACGCCATAAGCAGAAGTGAACGTTTTATCGGTGACTGTTTTTTCCAGAATATGTTTCGGCAAAATCGTCACGGTCGCGCCAAAATTTTGCAGGAATGGCGCAACGACTTCCGGCGTGACGACTTGAACCGTCAAATCGTCTATTTTCGTCACCGTGAAATTTTTCCCGTCCACGCGAATCATGTCTGCCATGACCGGGTTGAAGTTGGTGTTGTAAATCAGATCGTTGCATGTGAACACGACGTCGTCCGCCGTCAACGGCTCACCGTCGCTCCAGCGCAAATTTTTACGCAGCTTGAACGTCCATGTTTTGCCGTCCGGTGAATTTGTCCACCAATCAGCCAGCTCCGGCCCGACCTCCTGTGTGGACCAATCAAAACCAAGCAGCGCCTCAAACAGGTGCTGGTAAATTTCCTCGGACGATTGTTCGTTGCCGGTTATGGGATTATATGTTTTTGGATCGCCATACAAAGCCATCACCAACCGTCCGCCGGGAATCCCTGGCTGGCAATCCGCCACCAGCGGCGGGTCGGGCAACGGATAACTGGCGGCGGATTTTTCCGGCGGTGTTTCCGCTTTTTTTCTGCAGCCGGACAAACAAACCAGCAGCGCCGCAAAAATCACAGCGCTTCGGACAAGCGAATTTTTCATACGCATCATTTAATCTTTGAAAGCATTCCGCTTTGTTTGCTCAAAGTCGAGTTTTTCATCGCGCACGACAACAAATTTTGCCACGTTTCCGACCGTTATTGCGATGTGGTCCTACGTTTTCAAGCGGCTGCTGCACATGATTCCGCTCCTGCTGGGCGTGTCGTTGCTGTCGTTCCTGCTCATGTCGCTTGCCCCGGGCGATTTCTTCACGGCGCTTTCACAAAACCCGCAAATCTCGCCCGAAACCATCGCGCGGCTCAAGGCGCAGTTCCATCTCGATCAGCCGTGGTATGTCCAATACTTCTACTGGCTGAAAAGCGTCTTGTACGGCGATTTCGGCTACTCCATGGCCTACAAAATTCCCGCCACTTCACTCATCGTCGGACGTCTTTGGAACACGTTCCTGCTTTCGTTTTTGGCGCTCATCATCGCCTGGGGAATCGCCATTCCGCTCGGCATCTGGGCCGCGGTCAAAAAGGATTCGTGGATTGATCGCGCCTGTTCGCTCATTGCGTTCGTCGGCTTGTCTGTGCCCGACGTGCTGCTGTCGCTGCTGGCGTTGTGGTTCGCGGCGGCGACCGGCTGGTTTCCCGTCGGCGGCGCGCAAAGCGCGCTTTATGACTTCATGTCACCGGCGCAACAATTCTGGGACCGCGCGCATCATCTCATCCTGCCGGCCATCGTGCTCGCCGCGTCCGACCTCGCCGGCATCATGCGCCGGATGCGTTCCTGTCTGCTCGACACGCTTCGCGCCGAATACGTCACCGCTGCCCGCGCCCGCGGCCTCGGCGAAGGCTGGGTGATTTACAAACATGCCTTGCGAAACGCCATCAATCCGCTGCTGACGATCTTCGGCTACTCGCTCGCCGCCTTGTTGAGCGGGGCGTTCATCGTGGAAAACATCATGGCCTGGCCCGGTCTCGGCCGGCTGACAATGGAAGCGTTCTTCGCCAAGGACTCCTATCTCGTCGTGGACTGCGTGGTCATGGCGACCGGCCTGCTGGTGATTGGAAATTTCATCGCCGACCTGCTGCTCGCCGGGAGCGACCCGCGCATCCGGCTGAAATAGATGAACGAAATCGCGACCATTCAAAATCCGACCGCGGAGCAGCCGCTTTCCCCGTGGCAGTTGTTCTGGCGACGGCTGAAGCAACGGCGCATCGCCATGGTGGGTGGCGTGATTCTGGTTGTACTTTATCTAGTGGCGTTGTTCGCGGGTTTTGTTGCGCCTTACAGCTATGACCGGCAGGATCGCGACCGTTTCTTCCATCCGCCCACGTGCCCGCGGCTGTCAGGCTTTCGCCTGGTTATCCTGCGTTATGAGCAATTGCCGGGCACCTTCGTTTATCGCGCCGTCCTGAATGACACCAAGCCGATTCATTTCTTTGTGCGTGGCGACCAATATAAATTGTTCGGCTTGATTCCGGCGACGATTCATTTGTTCGGCACCGATGACCAAAATTATCCGGTCTATCTCCTCGGCACCGACCAGTTTGGACGTGACGTTTTCTCGCGGTTGCTCTACGGCTCGCAAATTTCACTTTCCATCGGCGTCGTCGGCATTTTGTTGTCGTTCACATTCGGCATGATCATCGGCGGCATTGCGGGATATTTCAGCGGTTGGACGGACACGGTTATCATGCGGCTGTGCGAATTAATCATGTCCATCCCGGCGCTTTATCTCATCATTTCACTGCGCGCGACGTTTCCACCGGGCATGAGCTCATCACAAGTCTATGCCATGATCATCATTATTTTGAGTTTCATCGGTTGGGCCAGCATGGCGCGGGTGATCCGCGGCATGACGCTGTCGTTACGCGAACAGCAATACGTCCTGGCAGCGCGTGCTCTGGGACAAACGCATTTAAAGGTGATCGTGCGTCATATTTTGCCGAACACGTTTTCCTACGTCATCGTCGCCGCGACGCTGAGTGTGCCATATTACATCCTGGGCGAAGTTGTGTTGAGCTTTCTGGGCGTGGGCATTCAGGAGCCGAATGCCAGTTGGGGCAACATGCTGACCGCCGCGCAAAACACCGAGTATCTGCGGAATTATCCGTGGTTGCTCGCGCCCGGCGCGGCGATTTTTGTCACCGTTCTCGCTTTCAACTTCCTCGGCGATGGCTTAAGAGACGCCGCGGACACGAAGTCATGAACCTGCTGGAAATCAAGAATCTCAAAATGGATTTCGGCTCCGGGGCGGAGGCGTTGCGTGCCGTGGACGGCGTCTCGCTGACGATCGGCGCAGGGGAAACCGTCTGTCTCGTCGGCGAAAGCGGCTGTGGCAAAACCGTCACTGCATTGTCCATCGCGCGGCTTGTGCCGACACCTCCGGCCAATTACGTCGGCGGAGAAATTTTATTGAACGGCCGTGATGTGCTGAAAATGTCCAACGGCGAACTGCGCGACATTCGTGGCGGCGTGGTGAGCTATGTTTTTCAGGAACCGGGCGCGTCGTTGAATCCGGTTTTTCGCGTCGGCAACCAAATCAAGGAATCGCTCAAATTGCATAAGCCGGAAAAGGCGACGAACGAGGAGGTCATCCGCCTGTTGAAACTCGTCGGTATCCCCGCGCCGGAATCACGCATTAAAAATTATCCGTTCGAGCTGTCCGGCGGCATGCAGCAGCGCGTGATGATTGCGATGGCGCTGGCGAGCGAACCGAAATTGCTCGTGGCCGATGAGCCGACGACTGCGCTCGATGTGACGATTCAGGCGCAAATTCTTGAGCTGCTCCACGATCTTAAGCAACGGCTGGGCATGGCGATTTTGCTCATCACGCACAACCTCGGCATCGTCGGCGACATGGCCGACCGCGTGGCCGTGATGTATGCCGGGCAGATTGTCGAGCTATCGCCCGCGAAGGAATTGCTGCGCCGTCCGCTGCATCCTTACACGAAGGCATTGATGAACGCCGTTCCAAAATTGGCCGGCGGTGCAACCCGACTTTCGGCCATTCCCGGCAATGTGCCACGCATAGGTAATTTCCCGCCCGGCTGCCGTTTTGCACCGCGCTGCCCAATTGCCAAACCGGAATGTTCCGAAAAAATTCCCGGACTGGTCGAAGTTGAACCTGGACGCTGGGTGCGTTGTCCGTTTTGGAAAGGAAAATGAGCGTGCTCGAAGTCAAAAACCTGAAGGTGCATTTCCCCGTGAACCGCGGGTTGTTCAGCCGCGTCCGCGATTTTGCTGGATTGACGTTCGCCGCGATTTGCGTTTAATTCACCACCATCAAATTGAGGTTGACCGGCTTATGCCGCCGGGGTGGTACAAGCTGGAACCAGTTTGGATTTAATTATCGTTAAAATCGTCGCTCCCGTAGCTCAAATGGATAGAGCAGCGGTTTCCTAAACCGCGGATCCCAGTTCAATTCCGGGCGGGGGCACCATTTAACTCATTGCGCCACAAATTATTATTGGACATGAACGCCTTGCGCAACTAATGAGTCAATGTATTGTTAGACTTATCAGCAGTCCAAATTGAAAAACTGCCCAATTATGAAAACCAACTTTGTCAGAAAATCCACCGCAGGAATCGCGCTGGCAGTCCTTTGGCTGGCCAGCGACTCTTCCGCGCAATTCTCGAAAGCCCAGGCACAGCCCGCACCGCCGGCTCCAACGGCCGCAAGTGTCGCCACCGTTCCGCCCCCCAGCGTCACGCCGCCGCCGAGTATTTTGCCCTCCAGCCCGCTCGCGCAGGTCATCAAACTGGCGCAGGCCGGCGTGGACCAAAGCGTGATCATGAGCTACGTTTCAAATTCCACCAGCACGTTCAATCTGGATTCGGACAAAATCATTTACCTCAGCGACCTTGGCGTGCCGAATGAAGCCGTCACCGCGATGATGGAACGCGACCAGGTGTTACAACAGCAAATGGCCGCTGCCAGCACATCACCACCTCCGCCACCGCCGGAAACCACGACGATTGAACCAACAGAACCTCCGCCGCCGCCTCCGCCGGAACCCACCGAGGTCACGGTGAATTATTTTTACAGTTCGCTCGCGCCGTATGGAACCTGGGTGAATGTGGAAGGCTACGGGCGATGCTGGCGGCCGACCGTTGTTGTTTACAGCTCCGGCTGGCAACCGTATTGCGACCGCGGGCACTGGGTGTATACCGATTGCGGCTGGTACTGGGTCTCGGATTATTCTTGGGGTGTCACGTTTCACTACGGACGCTGGTTTCATCACCCGCACCTGGGCTGGTGCTGGTGGCCGGAAACGGTCTGGGCACCGTCCTGGGTGACGTGGCGCTACTCGAATGATTATTGCGGTTGGGCACCGTTGCCGCCCTTCGCGGTTTATCAAACCGGCGTGGGGTTCGTTTATCAGGGTGTCGGTGTAAGCGTGGGATTTGATTTTGGCCTGGCCGCGAACTGCTACACATTCGTGCCGACGCGATATTTCTGCGACCCGTATCCGCGCCGTCATCGCGTCGCAGCGCGGGAGGAAACGCGGATTTACAATCAGACCACAGTCATCAACAACTTCAATTTCGACAGCCACAACCGGACCATCGTCAACAACGGCATTGGAGTGCAGCACATCACCGAGGTCACCCGGACGCCGATTCACCCGGTTCCGGTCCGCGAGTTGAGAGCTTCTTCCGAACGGCCGTGGCGCAGCGGGCCAGCTATTCAACAAAACCGAGGGCCGGGTGTAACAACGGGAATCCCGCCGCATCCGGGTCCCGCTCTTGGCAACCGAAACAATGCCATGCCGCAAAACGAGGCTCCGGAACTTAACCGGTTTTCGCGCCCGGTGAACAACCAAAACCAGCAGCCGAATCAAAATGCAAAGGCACCCGGACAACCTCCAACCGGGTTTCCGGCGCAAAATCGTTCTCCGCAACCGGCGAACAACCAAAATCCACAGGCGAATTACAACGCCCCAACACCCGCACAGCCGCCGACGCGGGAACGTGACAACAAACATACCACGTCACCGCGCGGACAACAATTTGAAGAGCAAACGCCGCACTCCACTCCGCCGCCCTCGTCCGCTCCGGCGGAACGGCCCCAAGGGCATAACGATTCGCGTCCGGATGTTTCCGATTCGTCGCCCGGAAACGCCGCGCATTCGACATCGCAATCGTCGCAATCGTCACAGTCATCGGAGTCATCAAACAAGTCCGACAATCAGAACCAGAACCCCAATGGGCGGGGACATTGAAGTTTGTCCGGTGATTTCGCAGAGCGCCGCGATGAAAAAACCATCGCGGCGTTTTTGCTTTTGCAGATTTTCCACTGCTGGCAAAATGCGCGCGTGAGCATCACGCGGCGGCAATTTGAACAAATGCAAGCGCGCCTCGGCGGCGTGTCTCCGCGCATGGCCGCGCCCGTTTTTGAAACGGCGCTGCGCGTTCCGGCCAATTCCCACCGCGTAATTCTCGGCATCGATTCTTCGCTGCGTGGCACCGGCTACGGCGTGATTCGTCTCGCCAAACCGCATCCGATCGCGCTGACGCACGGGACGATTTCGTGTCCGGCGGCTTGGCCGCATTCGCGCTGCCTCGTGAAAATTGTGGAAACGTTGCGTGACGTCTTGAAAAGGCATCAACCCACCGCCTGCGTCGTCGAAGGACTTTTCTACGCGCAAAATCTGCAGACGGCCATTGTCATGGGCGAAGCGCGTGGCGCGGCGCTCGCGGTCATCGCCGAAGCCGGCCTGGATATTTTCGAAATCGCGCCGCGCAAAGTGAAGCAGGCCGTCGTCGGTTACGGCGCGGCGCAAAAAACCGCCGTGGCCAAAATGGTCCAGCGCCTGTTGAATCTGCCGAAACCGCCCGCGCCCGACGCGGCCGACGCGCTGGCGCTGGCGCTGGCCCACGCGCAGGAAAACAGCCGTTACAATTTGTCGCCACCGAAGAGAATTTAAATGAGCTCATTCGTTGAATCGTTAAACCATTACACCGTTGAACCGGCTCCCGGCTGCGCTATCATGACGGTTCAACGATTCAACGATTCAACAGTTCAACAATGATCACTTTTCTCCACGGCAAACTCGTCGAAGCATTGCCCACGCAGGTCGTCGTGGACGTCAACGGCATTGGTTACGAAGTCCTCATCCCACTGTCCTCCTACGACAAGCTGCCGCAGCCCGGCGGCGCGGTAAAATTGCTCACGCAACTGGTCATCCGCGAAGATGCCCACACGCTTTATGGTTTCATGACCGCGGCGGAACGCGACCTGTTTCGTCTGCTCGTCAATACCGTTTCCGGTATCGGGCCAAAAATCGCACTGAACATCTTGAGCGGCATCAGCGTGACGGCGTTTCGCGGCGCGGTGGCGGTCGGCGACGTGAAGGCGCTTTCGCAAATCTCCGGCGTCGGCAAAAAAACCGCCGAACGCATCGTCGTCGAGTTGCGCGACAAAATCGGCGCGGCGGGTGCCTGGGAAGCCGCCAGCGCGCAGCGTGCGTTGTCGCCGGACGACCAGAAAACCAACGACGCCGTGCTCGCGCTCATGGCGCTGGGCTACAAGCAGGTTGAGGCACACGATGCCGTCCGCGCGGCCCAAACCGTGCTCGGCACGAAAGCGACAGTGGAGGATTTGGTGCGCGCGTGCCTGAAAAAGGGTTGAAACGATTCCCATGTCAGAAGTCCAAAGTCCAGAGTCCGGCTTGCCGCGCCGCAGGCCAGCAAAGACGGGCGTGGTGGTGCCACACAAGGCCAGGTGGCGCCAGCGTTTGGCCGCAGCGCTGGTTTACCTGCTCGTTCGCTGCGTTGCGGGAACCATTCGATTTAAACTGAATGATGGCTCCGGTATTTTCAAAGGCGAACCCAGGGAGAAATTGATTTTTGCTTTTTGGCACAACCGTCTGGCGCTCTCGGTGATTCTGTATCGGCGGTATGTTTTGAAATTTTCGCCGGAACGCCGCCTGGCAGGCATGGTCAGCGCCAGCCGTGACGGCGGATTGCTGGCGCAAATTTTGGAACATTTCAGCATCGAACCGGTCCGCGGTTCATCGAGCCGGCGCGGCGGCCAGGCGCTGCTCGAACTGACGACATGGGCGGAACGCGGTTACGACCTCGCCATCACGCCCGACGGTCCGCGCGGTCCCTGCTATGCAGTTCAGGAAGGTGTGATTTCCACCGCGCAATTGACCGGACTGCCGATCGTGCCGGTTTCGTATCATCTCAATTGGAAAATCCGGCCAAAAAGCTGGGACCGTTTTCAAATTCCACTGCCATTTACGCGTTGCGAAATCACCGTTGGCCAAATCCTGTGCGTGCCGCGTGAAGCGTCGGACGCCGAACGCGAGGCATTGCGCCAGCAACTCGAAACCGAACTGCGCGCCATCACGCGAGATTGAACTGTCGGAACGACGAGCTATGCGAGTCCCAAATCCGGCTTTAAAAAATCATGGCTCGTGTAACTCGCCCCTCCGAAAACCCTTTGTTCCGGGCGGTTCTTGACACTCGACCTTCGACCTTCGACCCTCGACCTTGAAATGATCGCCCGTGTCAGTCTCGAAATCGCACTCCGCAAGGAGTTCGATTATTTGATTCCGGTGGGCTTGGCCGGGCAAATCGAAGTCGGCAGCCGGGTGCAGGTGCCGTTCGGCCCGCGAAAAATATATGGCTGCGTGACCGCGCTGGCCGAAGAATCCGCACACGCGAATCTCAAACCGATTCTCAAAGTCATCGGCGCGCAAACGCTGGTCACGCCGAAAATTTTGAAGTTGGCGCGCTGGATTGCGGATTACTACTGCTGCGCGCCGGAAATCGCGCTGAAATCGGTTCTGCCCGAAGCTGTGCGCAGAAAAAAGGAAACGGAGGAAGGCTGGAGAAAGCAGTTGTTCGTCCGGGTGCTGCCGGTGAGCGGCGAACTTCCCAAGCTGCCCAAACGCCAGCAGGAAGTCTGGAACATCATCGAGGAGCGCCGTGAAATGGCACTGACCGAATTGGTTGAACTCGCCGAAACGACTGCCGCGACGGTTCGCAAACTTGAAGACCGTGGCCTCGTCGAAATCGCCCCGCAAATTTCCGAGCGTGATCCCTACGCCCGCGAGCATATTCTGCCGACGCAGCCATTGCCGCTGAACCCGGCGCAATCCGCCGCGCTCGAGAAAATCAAGGCGGCAATGAAACGCAGCGAAGACAGAGGATGGAAAATGGAAAATGGAAAGCGCGCGCCACCCTCCATCTTCCATCCTCCATCCTCAACTTTTCTTTTGCACGGCGTCACCGGCAGCGGCAAAACCGAGGTTTATCTTCAGGCCATCGCTCACGCGCTTGAACAGGACCAGGGCGCCATTGTGCTCGTGCCGGAAATTTCCCTCACGCCACAAACCGTTGAACGGTTCAAGGCACGCTTCAGTTCCGGCAAGCTCCAGACACTCGTTGCGGTGTTGCACTCGCATCTTTCCGCGGGCGAACGGCACGATGAATGGCACAAAATCCGGCAGGGCCGCGCCCGCATCGTCATCGGCGCGCGTTCGGCGATTTTTGCGCCGGTCGAACCGCTTGGCCTCATCATCGTGGACGAGGAACACGAACACACCTACAAGCAGGAGGAAGCACCGCGTTACCACGCGCGCGACGTGGCCATCATGCGCGGCCAGATGGAAAACGCCGTCGTCGTGCTCGGCTCGGCCACGCCGTCGCTGGAAAGCTATTACAACTGCAAAAAAGGCAAATACACGCTGCTCGAACTGCCGGAGCGCGTGGACAACCAGAAAATGCCGCACGTCCGCGTCGTGGACATGCGCCAGGCCGCGCGCGGCGAAAAAGGCATTCCGATTTTCTCGCCGCAACTCAAGGAAGCCATCACGCAACGGCTCGAACGTGGCGAACAGACAATTTTATTTTTGAACCGGCGCGGCTACTCGACCGCGTTGCAATGCCCGAAATGCGGTTACGTTGCCAATTGCCCGAATTGCAGTCTCGCCCTCACATATCATCGCCCGGAACAAAAGCTCCGCTGCCACATTTGCGGATTCATGGACGCCGTGCCCACTGCATGCCCGAATGTGAAGTGCAGAAACCAGGCCATTCGCTACGCCGGTCTCGGCACGCAAAAAGTCGAAGAAACACTCGCGAAATTGTTCCCCCACGCGCGCGTCCGGCGCATGGATTCCGACGTGATGAAGCGCAAGGATGATTACCGGAAAGCTCTGGGGGATTTCCGCGCAGGCAAGACCGACATCCTTGTCGGCACGCAGATGATTGCGAAGGGACTGCATTTCCCAAACGTGACGCTGGTGGGCATCATTTACGCCGACCTCGCGCTGCATCAGCCGGATTTCCGCGCGGGGGAACGCACCTTCCAGCTCCTCACCCAGGTTGCCGGGCGCGCCGGGCGTGGCGACGTTGAGGGCGAGGTGTTCGTGCAGGCGTTCACGCCGTTTCATCCGGCCATCCAATACGCGCGTCGCCACGACTTCACCGGATTTTACGAACAGGAAATTGAGTTCCGCGAGCAACTGAAATATCCGCCCGTCAGCCGCGTGGCCCTGCTTACGCTTAAAGGCCGCAACGAGGACAAGGTAAAATTTTCTGCCGAACACTTGAAACGTGAGCTGGAAAAAAATCTGGGGAGCGCACCCGCCTCGGGTGCGGTCGTCAGCGCCCTCGCTGACGACGCCGATCTGTTTGACGAGGACGTCAAACAGGACACGCGAGGCGCGTGTGCTCCCCCGAAAAACTTGTTTCACGACTTAATCATCGCCGGGCCGGCGCCGGCGCCATTGCTCCGCGCGGAAACTTATTACCGCTACCAAATCATGCTGCGGACGCGCGCGATGAGCGCGTTGAGCCGCGAACTGGCGCGCATCATTCAGTCGCTGGCGCTGCCCGAAGACGTCACGCTGGCCGTGGACATTGACCCGGTGAATTTGGGGTGAACGCCCTCATTTTGAAAATAGACGCGCTGCCAATGCTCCAATTATCCCAACAAACAGAAGCCATACGATACACAAAACCAAACAGCCTTTTGATTTCGGTGCACTATGAGAACGTGACATTTTTTGCCGACCAGTAAATAAAGCAGGTTCTTGCCGCTGAAGTTCTGCAAAGAATCTATTCATAAACTCGTCAATTGGTTCATTTGCCGCTCGCAAACCAATTATTTTCAAAACATTTCTGACTCTTTTTTCGGAAATTTTTTTGCAGTTGTGAAACTCTCGCCACTCATCCACATCGCCAGCAATTGCGGATGTCTCCATTTCAAATACTTCAACCTGCTCCTTTTGGTCATACCATTCGTCTTCGAGTTCTGGATGCTCTTCAAGCCATTGCTCAATAAGTTCGTGCGCTTGAGCTTTCATCAATGGCGACGGTAATTTTCTTCCGAGTTTTCCAGCCCACCATTTAAGTCGTTCTCGCTGTTTTTCAGTTGCTGGAATTTTAGAATTATGGTCTTCCCAACGCGCGGCGTTGTCAGAATCATTCAGCAGTTCATCAATCTTTTTTGAAGCATCGCCTTTGGTTGAGATGCCGTGATTTGCACCTAAAAAGAACGCCAACACTTCGTTTTGCTTGGAGGTTATCGGCTCATTAAGTCGTACATTTTCCTGACGCGACGCTCCTGTTGGAGAAGACCAAGACCAACATTTCGGCCAGTCAGGGTCATCAAATGAAGTGCGATACGAATCTGGAAAATGCGACTCAAGTTTTTCTCGGAGTTTGTTTCCCCAATAATAATTTCTGAGCAATTCAACGTTGCCCGGCCAGCCAAGTTCAATAAGGCGTTTTCGGAGAGCAGGGCTTAACGGAACTTTTTCTGATGCCAAACAAGCAGCTTCAAACTGCTCAATTTGTTTTGTTATGGCTTGTGTTTTCGTCCAAAGCTCGGCGATTGACTTCGCTTGTTGCCATGGGCCTTCTTTTTTATCAGCAATTTCAGTTTCTGGCGGAAGCCATTTCAAAGCAAACCATTCCCTAAGCAGTTTCCAATCGAAAGCACCCCACGAACCAGCATTTGTTTTTATCCACAGAAGCGATGGTTTCTTGTCAATCATGCGGTAGTTCGCGAGAGTTGTTCAATCACGCCTGTTTAATTCCCCTTTGCCACAAATCAAAATGATACAGCGCGACGACGACGAGGGAGTGGCCGATTTTTTCGTCGGCAACGAGCTTCGGAATTTCCGACACCGGCACCAGCCGCGTCACCAAATCCTCGCCGTGGTCCCAGTCCACTTCGTGCTTCAACCGGCAGTTCTCAATCAGCACGGTGAAGGTCCGGTTGCTCAAGATGGCCGGATTCGACCAGATGCGTCCAAGCACGCGCGCGTTTTCGCCTTCGTAACCGGTCTCCTCGCGCAATTCGCGCACGGCGGTTGTCACCGGGTCGGTCTCGCCGGGGTCCATCATGCCGCCGGGAATCTCCAATTCCACGGTGTTCGAGCCGTGCCGGTATTGCTCGATCATCACGAGCATTCGGTCGGGCGTGAGGGCGATGACGTTGACCCAGTCAACACTGTCGAGGACGTAATAATCGTGTTCCTTGCCGGTACGCGGCGAAATTTTCACGTCGGAGCGCAATTTGAAGATGCGGAAGTCGCCGATGGGCGTCGAACGGACTTTTTTCCAAGGCTTGGGCATGGTCGAGAGACGAGGGTCGAGGGTCGAGCGCTAAAAGTCAAGGTAGGGTCGCCTCGCCGATGTTCAGTTGTCAAGAGATGGGTAACAGGTGTTTCAGGACATGGGTAACACTTCGCCCGAGATATGGCGGACTGGAAATACGAAGGGTAAGGTTGTGTTTCCCGGGAGATTCAATTCCC
>JBEKHY010000014.1:0-89482 GCA_050012035.1 Verrucomicrobiota bacterium
GCGCCGCCGACACAGCGCCTTAAATTATCAATCTCCAGTTGCTTTTGAATCGCAGTTCATGAAAAACTAACAACCGTAAACCACTTCCGCCCCTGTCCACCCTTTCGGGGGAAGCTCACCTTTTCCTATTTTGTCGAGGATTTCAAAAGCGCACCGCCTGAACACCGGAGGATTGAGGCGTGGTTGGCAAGGCGGCTTTTTTTAGCGGCACAACAAATTTATCTTCAGGGCGATCTCGCTGCAATTGACCGACTTGACCAATTATTGAGGTCGAACCCCTGGCAACTATTTCGGCGATTGCGCTGGCAGCTTTATGCGGATTTCCCGAGCCTTACATTAAATCGTGCTCGCGCCGACGCGCTTCAACGAATTCCCTTTTTGAATGAAATTGATTATAGCCGTGGAAGCCATGATTATGAATTTGCTCAACTCTTGGTTGCGCACGCTAAACAGCATGGTGATGCTTTTCTTTCTCCGAACGAAGTCGAGCAGTTTTTCAGCGTTGTGTTCAAGGGTCCTGTCGATAAAGAGGGAAAGCTCCTCGAAGGTAACAACGACTTCTTTTATCGAAAACAATTATGGCCGATTGCATCGCTTCTTCGCGGAGAACAACTCGCCTCTTACCGCGTTCTCGTTCCCGATGACAGCAAGATAATACTTGGAAGTTTCAAGCCTTTCAGTTCAGGTGGAGTTTCTGGAGGATTTGTTGCCAGCAAGGCACCAAAGCAGGCTGACGAGCTTGGGGCAATGAAAGATGAAGAACTTTGGAATTATCTCAACACGTGGGAACCAAAGGCCGGTTACGAATATGACTCTGCAGGAAAACTTCATCACGAAAATGTCTTTGAGTTGGCGGCGAAATTTGTTGATTTAGTTTACATTTTACCGGAGCGATTTAATCCTGCCTCCAAATGGTGGGAAAATATTAAGCGGATAGAAATCCTCAACAAGTTTCTGGACCTGGCAGCCGACCAAATCTCAAAAAAGCAGAAGGATAAAGAAACGCCTTTGGCCGCCCCGACAGAAAACGAATGGGCTAGTTGGTTTGGGATCACTGGATGGGTAATGACCCAATCGTGGCCACGACATGCAGCAGTGCGATTTCTGCACTGTGCCCTGAAATCCGACTATGTCATACCAGACTGTTATTTCCCAGCGTTTCCTAATTGGCTGCGCCAACTCATTCAAGAAGCGGATGCGCGTTTGTCAGGACATAATTCGTTTAATGATTCGCTTACGACAGCGATTAATTCTGTTCGCGGCGAAGCTTTTGAAGCTTTGTTAGGCCTCGCGTCTCGTCAGAAAAAGGCCGGAAAGCAAATTGATCCTTGGATTTTTGAACTCATTCGTTCTCGTCTCACATTACCAGAAGAATCGCCAGCTATTTTTGCATTGTTCGGGGCAAACCTAAATTTTTTAATTTACCTGTTTCGGCAAGAACTCAAGGAATCGCCGAGTCTATTATTTCCTGCAGACAGGCCAGAACATCGTTCGGCTGCCATCATAGCTCATTTCACATATGGCCAACCTTGGAATGCGATCATCGAAATATTTCCTGCTTTAATAAACGATGCATTGGGCGTTTTAGACGCGATGCGGGCGGGAGCTGCGGACGATGGTGCGAAGCAAAACTACAGGGACTTCGGTTCGCGGCTCGGAACTCACATCGCCTGTTATTATTGGTGTGGTTCTTTCGCAACTGATTTAGAAGGGCAAACTGCGCTTGATAGGTTTTTTGATGTAGCTTCTAAAAGCACGCGGTCCGCTCTTGTTAGCGAGATTGGCCGGATCTGGGAAAATCATACAGGCGAACCACCCGACCCGAAAATTATCGGCAAGATGTTACATATTTGGGAACGACGACTTGTCCAAATTGAAAAGAAACTCGAGATTGACGACACATCCTCTGAATTTGATGGCGAACTTGCTGAATCAATTGATTGGTTAAGCTGTGAATGCTTTCCATTTGAATGGCGTTTCAATCACGCCAAGTCAGCCCTGAAGCGATTAAAAAAAGCGCCACAAGCTTATCATTTGCTGAAAGCAATAGCCGAGTACGGTGTTATGCCAGATCGCTTGGAGTCCATGCTGGACTTGTTTAAGGCGCTTTTGAAAAAACCAAGCGACGAGCTTCGATGGTCAATCCAGTTCAAAGATGTGGCACCTATAATTTCGCTTGGTTTGGCGAGCGATAAATCAAGCACCAAGAAACTTGCAGAAGAGTGCAAAGACCTGCTTCTCAAAATGGGATTTTCTGACTTCCTAAATCTAGGAAATGAAGGCGCAAAATAATTCGACTCCTCGCTCCAGCTTCGTTTCAGAATGTTTTCCCGACGACCCTCATCCGGCCTCCGGCCACCTTCTCCCGTCAGACGGGAGAAGGAATATTTTTGTGGGACGTTTTTCCCGGGGTGGCGCTCGCCGACTCGCTGACCCCTGGCTACTATCTTTCGCCCTGACAGGGCTTCAGTTTGTTTTGTGAAAATTTGTGAAATTCGTGTCACTATTCCAAATCCACTGGACGACGCGCGGCTTTCTTTTCGGCGTGATGGGATTTGTCGGCAAGCATCCGCTCTTTGGCGCGGCGGGAGCGTTTGCGGCTATGGCATTGGCGTGCAGATTTCAACGAGAAAGCCCGAATTGTCGCGGAGGTAGGCCACGGTCTGGCCCCACGGTTTGGTCGCGGGTTCGCTCACCGCCACCGCTCCGGCGTTCACTGCGCACTTAAACAATGCCGGAACATCGGGCGTGACCAAGGCGATCTCCATGCCCAGCGGCGCCTTGTTCGGCGCGGCGGCCACGACTTTCTGTTTCAAATGTTCTTCGGCCAGCGCAATGCTGGCGAAGGCCAGACGGGCCGCGCCGGTCTCTAATTCGCCATAAGCCTTGCCGTTGTCGTCGTGGAAAAAACGCCGGGCAAGCCCAAACGCCTTTTCGTAAAAGGCAAGACTCGCAACGACATCGTTCACATACAAAATCACGTAACTGAGCGAGGGGGAATTCATGGTTTCGGCTGGATACGCCTGTCGCCAAATTTTGTCCAGATTTTATTCCGCACTGATTTTTTGTCGTGAAGCTTTCTTTTCGGATTGGTGGGATTTGTCAGCGAGCAACCGTTCCTTGGCGCGGCGGGAGCGTTTGCGTTTCTGCCGGCGAATGCGTTCAATCTCGGTGCGTCGCGCCGCAACGTATCCTTTTTGCCGCTCTTCAATCTTGTCGAGCAACAGCCGCCGGGCGAGAAAGCGGTTGAGTCCCTGCTGGCGCGTGGCCTGGCATTTGACCTGTAATCCGCTCGGGCGATGGAGCAGCATCACGCAGGTGGAAGTCTTGTTGACATTCTGGCCGCCGTGCCCGCCGGAGCGGACAAAGGTTTCCTCGATGTCAGCTTCGCGCACGCCGAGCGCGGCCATGCGCCGCGTGAGTTGGGTTTCCTTTTCCGGACTGACGGGGAATGCGCTCATGAATTAGTTGATGGTTGAGTGTTGAGGGTTGGGAGTCAATGAAATCACAGGGAGTTAGAAGTGAATTTTCTTTGTAAGAAAAGGCGGGGTTGGGTCACTATTTAATCGAATACGGGCACAGGCAATGACCGCAGAGGAACAAGAAACGATCTTCCGGCGCTGGCTGGACAGGCATATTGGCTTGATGCTGAAAGTGGTTCGCGGCTGCGCGGTGTCGCCGCAGGATCAGGATGATTTGTTTCAGGATGTTCTGCTGCAAATCTGGTTGTCCATCCCGGCTTTTCGCGGCGAGGCCAAAGAGACGACCTGGATTTACCGCGTGGCTTTCAACACCGCGCTGGCCTGGCGCCGGGTCGAACGGCGGCGGCGGGAGAAGCATGAAACCTTTCTGAAATTTGACGCATCGCCCCAGGCACAGTCGAACCATGCGGATTCATCCCCGGATCGGGAAATTGTGGAACGTCTCTACGCCGCCATCCGCGAACTGCCCAAGGTGGACGCTTCGCTGGCGCTTATGCATCTCGATGGCTTGAGTTATCACGAAATGGCCGAGGTGCTCGGCATTTCCGAAAATTATGTCGGCGTGAAACTGAATCGCATCCGCAAACAACTGGCGGACCAACTAAAAGGAGCAAACAATGAACTTTGAAGATTTGCAGAAAACATGGCAATCCCAGGACCCGGGCGCAAAAGTGACGATTGACACCGACGTCCTGTTGAAAGAAGTCCGGCGCAACCAGCGGCATTTCTGGGCGGGGATATTCTGGCGCGATGTGCGGGAAGTGGGAACGGCTGCCTTCATGACCTGGGTGTTTTTGCATTTGGCCATCCTTAGCCGGGTATGGTCTTTTTATCTGTCGTCTTTTGCCTTCTTTGGCGTGGGCCTTTTCATGCTGGTGGATCGCTGGCGTCAGCGCCGGAAGCGGCCCGTTACGAACGATCCTCTCCGCTCCTGCATCGAAGCGTCGCTGATTCAGGTCAACCACCAGATCTGGCTGCTGAAAAATGTTTTCTGGTGGTATTTGCTGCCGCTGGCCATCGGCACGGGCATTTTTGTCATCGGCTTGGCATGGAACATCCCAATGGAAGGGCGAATGTCGAGAATGGAATTGGTTTGTTTCCTGTTCGGCAGTGCTGCAATTATTTGCGGCTTTAGTTTCTGGTTTGTTTACTGGTTAAACCAATGTGCGGTGCGCAAATCTCTGGAACCGCGCCGGCAGGAACTCGAAACGCTGCTGGCCAGCCTTCAATGAAAATTCAACCAAACCCGGCATATCAAAATTCACAACTCGAATTCAAACCATGAACACCAAACTTCTTTTTGAAATCTTGCTGGTTTCAGCCTTGACTGTTTGTGTCATCGCCGTATTTGCTGCGCCGCCAACACCGCCGGATATGCCCCCAACCATCGAAGCCATCCGCAAGAAGCATGACCTGCCTGCGCTCGCGGTGGTAGTGGTGAAGGATGGCCGGATTTGTGACCGTGTCGCCGTGGGTGTCCGCAAGTGGGGCGACCCAGCGCCGGTGACGACCAACGACGTGTTTCACATCGGTTCCTGCACCAAATCCATGACCGCGACACTGACGGCGATATTGATTGAAGAAGGTCGGTTGCGTTGGGACACAACGATTGCAGATGTGTTTCCCGAATTGAAGGGCAAAATGGACAAGCAATATGAAGCCGTGACGGTTGAGCAATTGCTGACGCACCGCGGTGGAGTTCCCCATGAAGCGCCCGCCGCCGCATGGAAACGGGCTTTGGAACAACAAGGCACGCCCACCCAACAGCGCCGCGAATTCATCGAAACAGTCCTCAGTCAACCGCCGTCAGCCGCACCCGGAACGAAGATGATTTATTCGAACCAGGGCTATGCCATCATCGGTGCAATGCTGGAAAAGCTCACCGGCAAACCGTGGGAGACGTTGATTACCGAAAAGCTTTTCAAGCCGCTGCACATGGGTTCCGCCGGATTCGGGCCGCCGGGAACAACTGGTGCGGTTGACCAGCCTTGGGGACACGCCCGTAGATTGTTCATCCCCGCGCCTTTGCAGGAAGATAATCCGCCGGCTATCACACCCGCCGGCCGTGTCCATTGTTCGCTCGATGACCTTGCCCGCTTCGCCATTTTCCACCAGCAGCGCAGTCAGGCAGGTGGCCTGTTGAAACCCGAGACACTCGTTAAACTCTACACGCCGCCGGAGGGCGGTAACTACGCCTGTGGTTGGGTCGTCATGAAACGCGAATGGGCGGGCGGAAACGCGCTGATGCACAATGGTTCGAATGGGATGTGGTATGTGGTTATGTGGCTCGCGCCGGAAACGAATTTCGCGGTTGTGGTGGCGACGAACATCGGCGGACCCGATGCTGAGCAAGGCTGCGATGAAGCTGCCACCGCGATGATACACCATTGGCTGGCCAAATGACCTTCAAATCACAAACGGCACAAGCGCTTTCACCTGTTTTTGATAAGCCGGATAGGTGTCGGGGAAATGCCGCAGCATGAGCGCTTCCTCCTGCTTGAGCTTGATCCAAAGGCCGATGCCCATGACCAACAACCCGAGCCAGCAGCGAAGCAGGCCGATGTCAACGGCCGTTCCCAGAAACATTACCAGCAGGCCGGTGTAAATGGGATGCCGCACAAAACGGTAAGGCCCGGTCTTTATCAATTCGTGTCCTTGCTTGAACGTGACATTGCTGCTCCAATTGCCGGCCAGTGTCCGGCGCGCCCATAACGTCACCAGCAATCCGGACACGCAAATCACCACGCCGATGGCGCGCACCCAATCCGCCTGCGGCGTCAGCGCCTGGTTCAATGGCCGGGGCCATTGCGCAAACGCCAGGAGCATGATTCCCAGACCGAACGCGATGCGATGGGGCAGCGACGACAGCCAGCTTTTGCGTTCCGCCGTCGCCTTCTGTCCCAAGGCGCTGACAATCCAATAACCGATGAAGATTATCCAGCAACCGATGATAATTGAGCTTGCGATCCTTGCCATGATGAATCCGCATCAGGCTTACCGCATTCCACCGGAAATTCAAGGCCGGCTTGTCACGCCGAAGCAACGCGAAGGCGGAGCGATAAAATCAAGGTCACGGCCAAAGGTGATGAATTGGTTTTTGAGAAGAAATAAAAAACCGCAGTGGCCGGAGGGTTTAACCACGGATGAACACAGATGCAGAGGGCCGTGGTGAGGGGTTCCCGGCTTACACTTCCAAACTGAGACCAGGGTTTTCCCAGTGGCGGCAAGGAACATCCTAGTCGCGGTCGCATCCAATAGGACGTAACGGTACTTATGAAAAGATCGGAAACGGGGCTCAAGAACTACCTGCTGGTCTGCGTGGAAAAGCCAATGGTCGAAGGCACTTTTCCGGGAGTTGCGAAATGGCCGACACTCCTGGTTCGTCTAAACAAAGTGCCACACCTGAATGCGATAGCCCAAAAACTCTGCGACAATGTATGGCTATTACCTGAAAATGAACGTGAACTTGCATGGGCAATTCATGATTTGTGTCGGGATCAGAAGAAAGGGCTGGGTTTGGCATGTCACGTTTACACCATCCGTGGAAAGCTGGAAATTTGTTTGAGGTAAGGACGCTGCGTCCACCCTCCGCTGTGCTGCTACGGAGGACGGGCTGCGGCGTCCGGACAGCGCAGCGCGCTGTCCCAACCTTCAGTTTATCTCAGCCGTTTCATAACTTCCTTGCAGACTGCCGTTGCCGATTGGGGACGGCCCAGTGATTTGGCGGCTTTGGCCATCTTCGCCAGTTTCTTCGAGCCGAGCAGTTGTTCGATGCGGAAGGGCAGGTCTTCGACGCGATTGACCTTGGCCGCCGCGCCGCGTTCGAGCAGAAAATCGCTGTTGGCGGCTTCCTGTCCGGGAATCGGATTCAAAATGAACAGCGGTTTGCCCAGCGCCAGCGCCTCGGACGAGGTCAACCCGCCGGGTTTGGTGACAATGAGGTCGGCCACGGCCATCAATTCGTGCATGTTGGTTGAGAAGCCCAGCACATGCGTCGGGTGCGCGCGGTTTTGCGTGGCGAGTTTGCGGCGTAATTCATCGTTGCGCCCGGTGACAACAACCGTTTGGAACGGCTGCGGCACCTTGTCGAGTTCGGCCAGGATTTCCGCGACCGGTCCCATGCCAAATCCGCCGCTTAGCACGAGCAACACTGGCTGATCATCGCGCAGCCCGAGAGTTTTACGGGCGATGCGTGCATCGGGTCTCGATAAAAATTTCGCGGCAATGGGAATCCCGGTGGCAACTACATTTTCCGCCGCCGCGCCGCGGGCGACGAGCCGGGCCTTGGTTTCTTCCGCGGCGACGCAATACAAATCCACGCACGCATCCATCCACAGCGCGTGCGCCTCAAAATCCGTCACGATGCTGACGACGAGCGGTTGTTTCCAAGTTTCGGAGGGGCGAGCTCTGCGAGCCCCCATTTTCCCAATCAAATTTGGGCGTCGTGGGACTCCGCCCTCCGAAGTCTTGAGCAAGCCCAGTGTCTCCAGTGGCGCATAGTGCGTGCACAACACCGTGTCCGGTTCGAACTGTTTCAGGTGGCGGGCGAACTTTTTGCGCGAGTTGCTCGGGAAGGCACGGCGCAGTTTGTTCAAGCGGCGGGCGACCTTGGGATTGTCGGTCTTGCCGAAAAGCATGCCCCAAAGTTCCGGCGCGCGTTCGACGAGTTTCACATAGCCGTCTGCGTAAACCTTTTTATGCAGCGGCGAGAAAAACCTGATGAGGTCAACCCGTTCGACGGCATCGTCCGGGCGCAACGCGCGCCAGGCTTCGTCCAACGCGGCGGCAGCGGCGACGTGCCCGCCGCCCGCGGTGACTGTCGCAATCAGGATGCGCATGGGATGGCCATGAGCTTGCCGGAGCGGGTCGGAGTTGAGAAGCCGAAACGCAATCCGCGCCGGCGAACGTGTTTTTGAGCGGCGAGGGATTACTGTGAAATTTCCGGCAATTTACCCTGCTGGTAGCCGGTCAATGTTTTCTGAAGCAGAATTTTCACCCTGCCGTCCGCCAAATCCACCGCCTTCTGTTCGGTGGCGATAGCTTCGTTGGTTTTCCCGTTCAGGAACTGCGCACGGGCGAGCGTGTCCAGGATACGAGGCTCTTTTCCTTCAGTCGCCTGATTGGCGCGCTGCGCCATTTTTTCGGCCAGAGCGAGGTCGCGATTTTCAAGCCCCGGTTGGGCGACAATAAACCAGGCGAGTTCATTTTGCACAGCCGCGTCGTCCGGGTGCGCGTCGCTGATGGTACTTGCCAGCTTGTAGGCCCTGGCGTAGTCCTTCCGGCCGAAGAGAATTTCAAAACGAACCACGCCCAGACCGTCACGTTGGTTGGCCGGGAGCAATTTCTCGATTTGCGTAACGGTGGCTTCGGCGCCGTCCCAGTTCGTTTGCTTGAAGTTCAGGCTGAGTTGCCTGGAAAGGTCCATCAGCTTTTGCTGGTCCTGCTGTCGCTGTTCGTACTCCTTGGCGGCTTTAGCCACGTCGTAACGGTTTGCCAGGATGTCATTCAGCAACGTTTCATCCAATTCCATCGGATGTCCGATCCAGGCGATGCGACCCTGTTGGTTGACGATGAACGCGGTGGGAATGCCGTTCTGATCCGCCGCGGCCATCCAGGTGGCGGCCATCGCGCCGTCCTTTTCCTTGCGCTTGTCATCGAGCGCGACGCGATAGGTCATTTTGTCGCCCATTTTTTTTACGAACGGTGCGACGGCACTGTCCTCCTGCTCCCAGACGTCCTGGCCAATGACCACCACCTGCTTATCTTTGAATTGCCGCCATAATTCATTGAGATGCGGGATGGAAGCACGGCAAGGGCCGCACCAGGTCGCCCAGAATTCGACGATGTAAACGTGGTTCGTGTCAAATTTCTTCACCGGCTCGCCCTGTACCCACTGGCCGGCTTGGAGCTTGGGCGCAGGATCACCAATCTTGAGCGTTGCTTCGGCTGCCTGAATGGAAGTGGCAAACGTGATGCCGAGCAACGTGGCGAACATGAAGAACCATGTCAGTTTTTTCATATCAATTTTTGACTGTGAAGTGTGATGGGTGAAAGTTTTGCAGTCGATTTCTTTTTGGAGCAAAATGTTTGTGTTTGCCAGCCGGGACCTCCTTCGTGCGCGCCGGACGCACATCTCTTTTTCAACGCAGTTTTTCCACCAGAATTTTCGCGGGATCGTTCACGCCGAGTTGGAGCAGGGCGGCGTTGGTGTAAAGTTCCAGGTTCGGTTTGACCGCCGGCGCGACGGCGGCGCGGCGTTCGCGGTCGAGTTCCTTTAGCGCAAGGGTGTCGAGTGCGACGGGGTCGTGACTGAACCAGAGTTGATTCAGCACTCGCGAATACTGCAACAATCCCTTCTGGCCGCCTTCGTATTGACCGATGAGCGCGTCGGTGATGTTTAACGCCACGCGGTCGCCCAGCGCGGACAGGGCGTAGATTTCCGGGACGGCGACCGCCAGCCGGCCGGGATCGCCCTCGAACCGCAGGGTGTTGTCCACGCTGCCCATCGCCAAACCATAGAGATGCCCGCAAACGCCGGCGTCGTTTTCGTTGAGCAACGGCGCGAGGCTGATGATTTTGGTGATTTGCCGGCTGACGAGTTTGGAGACAAACGAGCGGCGTCCGACACCTTCGCCCTTTTTGCCGAATTCCAAATCGTCCCAGACGAGACGGCCGATGACGGCGGTGTCAGGGTTGTAAAAAGTCTTTTCGTCGTAACCGGTTTCCGCCGCGCCCGCCGCGCGCACGCCGAGCTGCGCGGCCAGCCTGAAAAATCCCGCCGCCCGCAAGTCGTTGGCGTGTTTGTCCCAAATGATGATGTGTTCCCGGGGCACGCCGGCGTCGAGCAGGCCGCGGATCACCGCCGCGACCACGGCGGGGCGCGTGCCGCTGATTGACCCGGCGGTGGACAGGACTTTGATGCCCACGATGTCCTGGGTGGATACGAGGCTGCGCCAGGCTTCGGCAGGTGCCGTTTTGCCGGTGAGATTGGTGATGCCGCGATTCACCATGGTTTGCGCGTGGGCATTGTCCGCCTGGAAATTGAACAGGGCATTGGGGTCTTCGACGACGACCACGCGCGCCGGAGCATTGGTGGAACGCAGCGAAAAGAAGCCGGCGCCTCGCAACGGCGCGGTCGGAAGTAAAAGCGCAACGGCGACCATCAACCCGCCGAGTCCATGAATGGGCCGGATTTGAGGCGGTAGCTTGATCCTGATCGTCATCTTAATCTGTTCCGTCCAATGATTATAATTGCGAGCGGGATTAGGATTACGACAAAACCAAAGTTGTGCGTTTCTTGACACTTCCGGACGCGGATGCTACCACCAGCGCCAATGCTGGCCATCAAAAACGAAAACGGAGATGGAAGATGGAAGGTGGAAGATGGAATCCGGCGCGCTGTCGAAAAATTCCATTCGCCATTCGCCAGCGCCTGGCGCGGCGAAGCGAAGCGGAGACGGCTCCGCCCTCGCTTTTTTTCCCTGCTCTTGCTCGCGCTCGCCGTTTTCATTTCAGGCTGCTCGCCGTCCGGACCGCGCGCGCTGCTGAAGGGGAAAAAGTTTCTGGATCGCGGCGATTACGCCGACGCGGTGGCGCAACTGAAAATGGCCACATCGCTGCTGGCCACCAATGCGCAGGCGTGGAATTACCTCGGATTGGCGTATCATCGTGCCGGCCGCCCGGCGGATGCCGTGGTCGCCTACCAGCGCGCGCTCACTTTCGACCGTGATCTCGTCGAGGCGCATTACAACCTCGGCTGCCTCTGGCTTGAACAAAACAAACCCGACGCGGCCCGGACAGAGTTTACTGCCTACACGCTCCGGCGCAGCAACGCGCCCGAAGGCTGGCTCAAACTCGGTCTCGCGCAACTGCGCGAACGCGAATTGGCGGCGGCGGAGAAATGTTTCAGCACTGCGCTTTATCTCCATCCGGACGACGCCGAGGCGTTGAACGGCCTGGGCCTGGTGCAAGTCCAGCGCGGCCGCCCGCGTGAAGCCGTGCAGGATTTCAGCGCCGCGATCAAGGCGCACCCCGATTACGCGCCGGCCATTTTGAATCTGGCGACGGTGGCGCAGGAACATTTCCACGACAACAAACTGGCTTTGCAGTATTACCGCGCGTATCTGGCGCTCATGCCACGCCCGGCAAACTGGAATGATGTCAATGCCATCGTTGGCGGCCTGGAGCAGGCGGCAACCGTCACCGCGGCACATCCGCCGCCGCCATCCCCAAAACAAAATCAAAACGTTGCGCCCGCGCCGCCGGTTGTGAGCGTGACAAAAACACCGACGGCAAATCCCGTTCATCCGGCCGCGTCACCCAGAGCGCAATCGGTGGCCAGGACTTATTCCAATCCGCCGCCGGCGCACCCGACACCCGAGACGCAGGTCGTGAAAGTCCAGCCGGAGCCAGCGATTGTCGCCGCGCCGGCCCGGACGGTGATGACGTCCACCCTGCCGGTGGAAGCGCCGCCGGGGCCGGCGCCGGTTGAAAAGCCAAGCATCTGGCAGCGGCTCAATCCGGTTCACTGGTTTCATTCTTCCGCGCCGGAAAAAAAGTACGATGAACAAGGCGTGACTCCGCTGCCGCCGCCGGGGTCGCGTGAAGCCGTGAATCCGGCTCCATTACTGCCGCCCGGGGCCAAGCCCAACGCCGCCCCGCCGTCGCCGACGAACGCGCCACCCGTTCGTGAAACCAGGCCGGTTAAAATTATCCAGCCGGCGCCGCCGACATTATCGCGGTATTCGTATCTGTCGCCGCGCGAACCGAAACCGGGCGACCGGCGGGCGGCCATGGGCGCGTTCGCGCGGGGGCGGGAATTTGAACAGGGTGCACGCTGGTTGGACGCCATGAAGGCCTATCAGCAGGCGGCGGAAACGGATCCGGACTGGTTCGAGGCGCAATACAATTTCGGCGTGTTGTCGTATCGCTTGCAGAATTACCGGCAGGCGCTGACGGCTTACGAGATGGCACTGGCCATCCGGCCGGATTCGGTGGATGCGCGTTACAATTTCGCGCTGGCGCTCAAGGCGGCGGGTTACGTGCCCGACGCGGTGCGCGAGTTGGAAAAAATCGTGACGGCCAGTCCCAATGAAGTCCGGGCACACCTGGCCCTGGGCAATCTTTGCGCACAGCAGTTGCACGATGGGTCGCGGGCGCGGCAACATTATTTGAAGGTGCTGGAACTGGACCCGGCCAACCCGCAGGCGACAGACATTCGATTCTGGCTGTCATCCAATCCGCCGTCGTGATCGGCGGTTGTCTTGTGAGAGAAGCCGCGCAGCGGGTGGTCGTCCGGAACGGAGTGGCGCCTTGGTTGGAGTGCCCGCCATCATTACCACGACCGGGATTCCGGCTTTAATGCGGTTGGTTCTGACGACACCGGCGCCAACAAGGATAATGTTATAGGCTGGAAATAAATCGTCATTTTACGCTGCAATCTTTGAGACAAATTCTGGTAACGGGACATTAGATTGTGCAAGCGTCTGGCTTGGCAACAGCATCAATCAATTCCTGCACTGTCCAGACATGGTCTGTCAATTTACTGGCCTATGCCGGTGTTTGGCCTGTTGTCGTGTGTTTCCAGCAAAAGTTCCAATAGGCGTTGGCTCCATTTAATGGAGCTAACGGCCTTTCAACCCGCACAAACCCCTAATTTGCCGAAAATCCGCCCCACAATCTAATGTCCCATTACCAGAATTTGGCACGGAACGGGCTGTCAAGGTGGCTGGTGTTGTGAACTGGACAAATTAATCTCTGGCTTATGATTGCTGCGCTCACACAATCGCTGACGCTCGACAAGCTGCCGTACGACTGGTTTGATATGGCAGTGCTTTTGATCCTGGCCTTCGGGCTGTTCCGCGGACGCAAAAACGGCATGGCCAAGGAAACCCTCCCGCTGTTCCAATGGCTGTCGTTGGTCATTGTGTGCGGGTTGTTCTACGAGTCAGCGGCTCAACTCCTGATCAACGCCGCCGCGTGGAGCGAACCGAAGAGTTACATGGGGGGCTATTTGATTCTGGCGTTCGTGGTCTGGCTGGTGTTCGCGGTGCTCAAGAAAATCCTTGTTCCCCGGCTGACCGGCAGCAACTTTTTCGGCAGTAGCGAATACTATTTGGGCATGTTTTCCGGCATGATCCGTTTTGCGTGCATGCTTTTCTTCGCGCTGGCCCTGCTGAACGCGCCGGTTTATACCCCGGCGGAAATCCAGGCCCACCAGGCCTACGCGAAACGCTGGTTCGGCGGCGATATCTATGGGGGCAATTACCTTCCTGATCTGCCGACAGTGCAGGCCAGCGTTTTCAAAAAATCCTTCGTCGGGCCTTACATCACACAATATCTCGGCACGCTGCTGATCAATACCGGGCCGGCCGTGTCCCAAAAGCCGGTGGCCAAAATCCCGGTGATTAGGATTCAACCGTGACCCGCGCCGGGCGCGCTGAACGAGCTTGGCCGGTTTCTCTTCCGCCACCCTCGAACGCAGCCGCGCCGCCAGCGACATCGTGGATGTCATCGGCTCCTGTCTGCCGCTGAAAAAGCGGGGACAAACTTTTTAGCCCGAAAACCGGAGTTCGCCGTAGCGCACTGCGTCTCGCCTGCCGAACTCCGGTTTTCGGATTGAACAGTTGCGAAATGGATTTGCCGTATTCGCGCGCCAATGCTAGACCGGGTGCATGGCCGGTCTTTTTTCCTCCGCCACCCTCGAACGCATCCGCGCTGCCAGTGACATTGTGGACGTCATCGGCTCCTATCTGCCGTTGAAAAAGGCGGGAGCCAACTTTGTCGCGCTCTGCCCGTTTCACAAGGAAAAGACCCCCAGTTTCAGCGTCAATCCCCACCGCCAGATTTTTCATTGCTTCGGCTGCCACAAGGGCGGCGACGTGTTCACCTTCGTCAAGGAATACGAAAACATCGGCTTCGTGGACGCCGTGCGCCGGCTGGCCGAGCGCGCGAAAATCCCGGTTGAATTCGACCAAAACCCCGGCGAACAACAATCGCGTCATCTCAAGGACCAGCTTCTCCAAATCCACGAGCAAATCGCGCAGCGCTGGCAGAATTGTCTGCTCAACGAAGCCGCCGGACAGCTTGCGCGTGATTATCTGGCGAAACGCGGTGTGTCGCCGGAAGCCGTGAAACTGTTTCGGCTCGGCGCCGCGCCGGACGTTTGGGATGACACCGTCAACTGGGCTAAAAGCAAGAACTACGACCTCGCACTCGTCGAAAAGGCCGGACTCATTATTCGGAAGTCGGGGAACGCGCCCGATTCGGGTGCAGCGGTTGACGCCTCGTCAACCGCAAAGGCCGACGACGAGGCGTCGTCGGCAACGCGCGAGGGCGCGCGTGCTCCCCGACTCCGAACTCCGAACTCCGAACTCCGAAATTTTTACGACCGTTTTCGCGGGCGGCTGATGTTCCCGATTTGCGATGAGCAGGGCAGGGTGATTGGTTTCAGCGGACGGATTTTGTCCGGCGATGAAAAAACCGCCAAATACGTCAACTCGCCGGAAACGCCGATTTTCATCAAGAGCAAGGTTTTCTATGGCCTCGACAAATCCAAACGCGCCATCCTCGACGCCGGGTTTGCCGTCGTCTGCGAAGGCCAGCTTGACTTGATTGCGTGTTTCATGGGCGGCGTGCAAAACGTCGTCGCGCCCCAGGGCACCGCTTTCACCGACCAGCACGCACGCATCCTCAAACGTTATGTGGATGAAGTCGTGCTGTGTTTCGATTCCGACGAAGCCGGCCAGAATGCCGCCGTGCGTTCGCTGGACAACTTGCTTGCTTCCGGTCTGGCCGTGCGCGTGGCCGTGGTGCCTGCGCCGCATGACCCGGACAGTTTCATCAAGGCCAATGGCGGCGAGGCGTTTCAAAAACTGGTCGAGGGTGCGGAAGGTTTTTTTGATTACCTTTTGAACCGGCTCTGCAAGTTGCACAAAGCAAACAGCGACAAAGGCCGGAACGCCATTTTGCGCGGCATGGCCGAAGCCGTTCACAAAACCGGCAACGCCGTTCTGGTTGACACCTATGCGCAAAAAACCGCGCTAAGGCTTGGGGTTTCGCCGGAAGCCGTCCGCGCTGAATTTTCGAAGTTCAAGGTTCAGGGTTCAGGGTTCAAAGTTCCGGAATCCGAGTCGGGTGAACCACCTCTGGAACCGGAACCCGAAACGCCGCGTCCCTCGCCGCAGGAATACTGGCTGTTGAAACTGCTTTTGTTGCACGATGAACTGGCCGCGTGGGCGACGTTGCATCTGGATGTGAACTGGATTTCGCATCCCGCATCGCGGCGGATTGTCGCGCAACGGCTCGCCGCGCAAACCGATGAAAACTGGAAAAGCCTGGCTGCATTCCTGGACGAATGTGAAACGCCCGAAATGCGCAGCCTCGTCACCGAGGCTGTGGCCGAGGACCGCAAGATTCCTAACCCTGACCAGCAAATTGCCGACGTGACACTGAAATTACGCAATCAATTTCTGGATCGCCGGATTGTCGCCCTCGTACAAAAAGTCAGCCTGCTGGAAACTTCCGAAGCCGGGAAAATTGAGTTATTGCGCGAGCAACAGGAATTGCGACAGCAAAAACGCGCGCCTCTCAAATAGGGTGACGCGTGACATGTGACATGTGACACGAACCGGCACGCTTGAAACGCGTCGCTCGCCATCGTCAAAAGTCGTGCAGTTCGTCGGCAATCAAACTCGCCAAGACGTGATAGCGCAATTTAATATTTGAAGGTTATATTCCTAATAGCGTTCGAATCGTACATTATAGTGATTGATTTTCTGCTGCCGGTATTTACCATTGGTCCTATGCGTGTAATTCCGGGATTCAGAAATGCCACCGCACCAAAGTACCGTCCACCGGCAACCCAAGCTGCCTTATGAAAACTCAACACCACATCATTCTCCCACTCACACTGACGCTGGCCGCATTGGCGCTCAATTTATCAGTCATTCAACCCGCCCAAGCCGCTTCTTGGGTCACCACCGGCTATCTGACCACCGGCTATCTGACCACCGGCTATCTGACCACCGGCGAATCTCCCACGGCGACATTGCTGCTCAATGGGAAGGTGCTGGTCGCGGGGGGCTATAGCGGTGAAGGCTCTCTTTCCAGCGCGGAGCTTTATGATCCGGCCACCGGGACGTGGACGAATACCGGCGCGCTGACCACCGCACGCGTGTATCACACGGCGACCTTGCTGACGAATGGGAAGGTGCTGATCGCAGGGGGCCGTGACAGTAACCGGAACCCTCTTTCCAGCGCGGAGCTGTACGATCCGTCCACCGGGACATGGACGGCGACCGGCTCGCTGACCGCCGGGCGGTCATATCACACGGCGACATTGCTGCCCAATGGGAAGGTACTGGTCGCGGGGGGCCTTGGATCAAGCGGTTATCTTTCTAGCGCGGAGCTGTACGATCCGTCCACCGGGACGTGGACGGCGACCGGCTCGCTGACCACCGCGCGCCAGTCGCACACGGCAACCCTGTTGCCCAATGGAAAGGTGCTGGTCGCGGGGGGCAACAATGGCAGTATTCTCTCCAGCGCGGAGCTATACGATCCGGCCACTGGAACATGGACGGCGACCGTCGCGATGACCACCTCACCAGGCTTTTCTCCCACGGCGACCTTGCTGCCCAATGGGCAGGTGCTGGTTGCGGGAGGCAATGCTGTAGGTTTTGGATTCGTCAACAGTGCGGAGTTGTACGATCCGGCGACCGGAACGTGGACGGCGACCGGCTCGCTGACCACCGCACGCGCGTATCACACGGCGACCTTGCTGCCCAATGGGCAGGTACTGGTTGCGGGAGGCGATGCTGTAGGTAACAGTGCGGAGTTGTACGATCCGGCGACCGGAACGTGGACGGCGACCGTCGCGATGACCACCTCACCAGGCTTTTTTCCCACGGCGACGTTACTGCCCAATGGGGAGGTGCTGGTCGCTGGAGATTGTGTCGCTGAACTGTTCGATCCAGCCATCGGGACGTGGACAGCGACGGGCGCGATGACCACCGCACGCGAGTATCACACGGCGACCTTGCTGCCGAATGGGAAGGTGCTGGTCGCGGGGGGCTTTGACAGCGGCTTCAATGTTACCACCAGCGCGGAGCTATACGATCCAGCCACCGGGACATGGACGACGAACGGCGCGATGACCACCGGACGCGCGTATCACACGGCGACCTTGCTGCCCAATGGGAAGGTGCTGGTCGCAGGGGGCCTTGACAGCGGCTGGAATGTTACCACCAGCGCGGAGCTATACGATCCAGCCACCGGGACATGGACGGCGACCGGCTCAATGACCACCGCACGCTATTTGCACACGGCGACCTTGTTGCCCAATGGGAAAGTGCTGGTCGCGGGGGGCTACAATGGCAGTATTCTTTCCAGCGCGGAGCTATACGATCCAGCCACCGGGACATGGACGACGAACGGCGCGATGACCACCGCACGCGAGTATCACACGGCAACCTTGCTGCCCAATGGGAAGGTGCTAGTCGCGGGGGGCTATAACAGTGGAGGCTCTCTTTCCAGCATGGAGTTGTATGATCAAGCCACCGGGACATGGACGGCGACCAGCGCGATGAGCACCGCATGCGAGTATGACACGGCGACGTTGCTGCCCAATGGGAAAGTGCTGGTCGCAGGGTTTTTTAGTTACCTCGGACTGTTTGATCCGGCCACCGGGACGTGGACCCCCTGCTGGGGAGGCTACATCATCGGCAACCCGGCGACGTTGCTGCCCAATGGGAAGGTGCTGTTCGCAGCAAATTGGGACTATTTCGGCGGTCCTTGCTTAGCGTGGCTATATGATCCCGCCACCGATACAATGACGACGCCCGTCGCGATGACCACCGAACACAGGTGGCCCACGGCGACCTTGCTGCTCAATGGAAAGGTACTCGTCGCGGGGGGCGGTGACAGCAACTGGCTCGCTCTTTCCAGCGCGGAAGTGTATGATATCGGGCTGGGCTTCACGAACTCTTGGCAGCCGCAGATTGCCACGGTCACCTCGCCGCTGAGTTTGGGTAGTAGCCTCGTCGTTACGGGCGCGCAGTTTCGGGGTGTGTCCGAAGGGTCGAGTGGTAACTCTCAAGATTCATCGGCGGATTATCCACTGGTGCAATTGCGTCGCTTGGATAATGAACAAACTGTATTTCTGCTGACCACGAACTGGTCCACGAATTCGTTCACCTCTTTGCCGGTGTGGAATTTCCCGTCCGGCTATGCGCTGGCCACCGTGTTCGTCAACGGCATTCCCAGCACCAGCAGCGTTGTCAATATCAGTGTGCCGGTTCCGGTCACTACCGCTCTGACCAGCGCTCAAAAGCTGACCAACGGTTCGTTCCAGTTCGCTTTCACGAACAGTGTAGGGGCGCTGTTTGGTGTGTTGGCGACCACGAATCTGTTGTTGCCGACGACTAACTGGACGGCGCTCGGCGGGGTTGTGGAGCTTTCACCCGGCCAATTCCAGTTCACCGACTCGCAGGCGACGAACGACCCGCAGCGCTTCTACCTGATTCGTTCGCCATGAATGTCGTGGCGCGTGGCATGTGACGTGTGACAAGAAGTCAGCACGCCCGCTTTCAGTATCCTGTCACTTGCCACCTGTTACATGTCACTCTATTTCGCCCCTTGGTCAATCCAGGCGCGGACCAGGCCGATCTGTTCGGGCGTGAGCGGGCGGAATTTGTTTTCAAATTTTTTTGGCGGCATCCACAAATCCTTGTCGCCGGTCAGATGCGCGGCGCTCAGGACGAGCGGACTTTTGGCGCTGTCGCCGGCGATGATGACTTTGCCGTCCTTGCCGCCCTTGAGCACATTTTCAAGACTGTCGAGTTTCAGCCTCGCCTTCGGCTTGTCGCCACTGTGGCACTTGACGCAAGAAGCGTCGAGCAGGGGTTTGATGTCGGTAGCATAGGTGACGCCCGGTTTGGTCGAAGCCGGCGGCAATTTGCTGGCCGCGTTATCGGCGATGGCAACCGCGACCAGCCCAAACGTGGCCGCGAGCGCAACGATGGTGAATTTAATCGAATTCGATATTTTCATGGATTTGGTTAATTTCGCGAACAATTTGAGCTTAAGACGCCTCAATATCGAAAAAGTTTCAAGCAAAAAAATAGCGCGAGGGACGGTGTGCAATTTCCGGTGGGGCGAGCGTACTCGCGAGCCGGCTCGTCAGTAGCCTCGCCCCACCAAACTGTAACACCACCAAAAAATGTCCTTGGGACAGCCCGCTTGCGGACAGCCGGTTCCTGGGTTAACCCTTTCACGTGAACGACAAAAAATTTTCCGACGCCTGGCTGGTGGTGCTGGGACACGGCACGGAGCAAAACACCAATTCCGCCGCCCCAATCTATCGGCACGCGGCGGAATTGCGCCGCCGGAACATTTTCGCCGGTGTCCGCGAGGCGTTCTGGAAGCAGGAGCCGCAAATCAAAACCGTCCTGTCCGAAATCATCGCGCCGCGCGTGTTCATCGTGCCGTTGTTCATCAGCGAAGGCTACTTCAGCAGCCAGATCATCCCACGCGAACTCGGTTTTTCCGAACTCTCAACACTCAACACTCAACACTCAACTTTCTTTTATTGTCCGCCCATTGGCACCCACGAAAGCATGACGAAAGTCATTTTGTCGCGCGCAAAAGGAATCGTCGAACAATATCCGTTTCCGCGCGCGCCCCGGCCGCGGGACATTACGCTGCTCATCGCCGGTCATGGCACGGAGGAAAATGAAAATTCGCGGCAGGCGATTGAGCGGCAGGCCGGATTGATTCGCGCGCTGGACCTTTACGCTGGCGTTCATGCGATTTTCCTGGAAGAATCGCCGCGCATCGCCGAGTGCTACGCGCTGGCGCAAACGAAAAACCTGGTGGTCGTCCCCTTTTTCATCAGCGACGGTCTGCACACGCAGGAAGACATTCCCGTGATGCTGGGCGAGGCACAACCGGTCGTCCGGCTACGGCTCGCCGGCGGCCAGCCGCCGTGGCGCAACCCGACCGAAAAAAACGGCAAGCTGGTCTGGTACGCGCCCGCCATCGGCGGCGAACCGCATATCGCCGATGTGATTTGGGAACGGGTGCGGGAAGCGGCGAAAAATTCGTCCTCGTTATCGTCCTCGTCCTCGTAATCTAAAATTAAAAAGTAGAGCGAGAACGAGAAGAAGGACGATTACGATTTAATTTATGAACAAACTGCGATTTGGAATTTTGGGCGCGGCAGACATCGCGCGAAAGAACTGGAAATCCATTTACTACAGCGGCAATGCGGTCGTCACCGCCGTAGCCAGCCGCGACCTTGCGCGCAGCCGACGTTTCATCCGGGAGCTGCAGGCCGAAGCGCCGTTCAGAACGGTGCCTGTAGCACTCGGCAGTTACGAGGAACTGTTGGCGTCGCCGGACGTGGACGCGGTTTACATTCCGCTGCCGACCGGTTTGCGCAAGGAATGGGTCCTGCGCGCGGCAGCGGCGGGCAAGCACATCCTTTGCGAGAAACCCTGTGCCTTGAACGCAGCCGACCTTCGGGAAATGATTGCCACCTGCCGGAAGCACCGCGTGCAATTCATGGACGGCGTGATGTTCATGCACAATCCGCGCCTCGACCGCATCCGCACGGTGCTCGACGACGGCAAAAGCGTGGGCCGGATCAAACGCATCATGTCCAATTTCAGTTTCCATCTGGGCGAGGACCGGCTCCCGACGAACATCCGGGTGAACAGCCGGCTGGAACCGGCCGGTTGCCTGGGCGACGTCGGCTGGTATTGCATTCGCTTTGCGCTCTGGGCCATGCGCTGGCAGTTGCCGCGTGAAGTTTCGGCGCGTGTCCTTTCCCGACGCGCCGCTCGCCGCAGTCCGGCGCCCGTGCCGTCGGATTTTTCCGCCGAACTGATTTTTGGCGGCGAAACGTCCGCGGGCTTTTATTGTTCCTTCATAGCTGAGTATCAACACTGGGTCCATGTGAGCGGCACGAAAGGTTGGCTGATGGTTCCGGATTTTGTTCATCCGCGAGATGATCACGAGCCGGTCTTCGAGGTGAATCAAAAGGAAATCAGAGTCAAATGTTGCAAGTGCCTGGGAAAACACGATCAGGGCCTTGAACACGCGCAGTTCACCAACATGGTCCGCAACTTCGCGAACGGAGTTTTCTCCGGGAGACTCAACCACGAATGGCCGATGTGGGCGCTGAAGACGCAGCAAGTCATGGATGCGTGCCTTGAATCGGCTCGCCGAGGTCGCCCCGTTAAACTGCTGAATCGTTGAACCGTCATGCGCGCCGAACCGGTTCAGCAATTCGAACGATTTAACGATTCACGAAACGCCCTCCATCCGCTATCTTTGCGGCGTGCATTTTCGGAAGCTAACCATCATCGGCGTTGGTTTGCTCGGCGGCTCTCTCGGGCTGGCCGTTCGACGCCGGAAACTCGCGCGCCGGACCGCGGGTTTCGTCCGCCGTGCCGCCAGCCTGAAGGACTGTAAAAAAGCGGGCGTGGCGGATTTCGTCACCACCGATTTGCTTGCCGCCGTTTGGGATGCCGACCTCGTCATCCTTTGCGCGCCGCTCGCGCAAATGCGTCCGCTCGCGGAGCGGATGTTGCCGGCGCTGAAACCCGGCGCGATCGTGACCGACGTCGGCAGCGTCAAGGCCGGTGTCATGCGCGAATTGGAAACCCTCATTGCCAAGGCCGGCGCATACTTTGTCGGCAGCCACCCGATGGCCGGTGCGGAGAAAATCGGTGTGAACGCCGCGCGCGCGGACTTGTTTGAGAACGCCGTATGCGTGGTGACGCCAACGAACAAAACCAACCGGGCCGCGTTGAGCAAAGTGAAACAGTTTTGGAAGGCGGTTGGTTCGCGCATGCTGGAATTGACACCGGCGACGCATGACCTGCTGGTCAGCCGGTCGAGCCATTTGCCGCACGTGATGGCGGCGACGCTGGCGAACCTGGTTTTGCATCCGGCCCAGCCACGGATTCAAGCCGCCGTTTGCGCGAACGGTTTTCGCGACACGACGCGTATTGCTTCCGGCTCGCCCGAAATGTGGCGCGACATCGCCCTGGCCAACCGGAAAAACCTTGGCCGGTCGGTGGACGCTTTTGTCGCTGAATTGAAAAAATTCCGGCGCGCCCTGGCCAAAGCCGATGCCGTGACCATTGCGAAATTTTTCGCAACGGCCAAACAACGCCGCGATGACTGGTGCGCTGGCGGCGCCTCGCCGTCGCCGGAATGAAGAAATGTTGGGTGTTGCGTATGGCGTCAAGCAGCCGCGGGAGATGCGATTCCTTGCTTGACGCCACCCGCAACATGCAAAACGACGGAAAATGTCATTGCCTGACCTCATCGAAATCGTGCCGCTGAACAGGCCGGTGCACGCGGAAGTCACCGTGCCCGGCTCGAAGAGCATCACCAACCGCGCGTTGATCCTGTCGGCGCTGGCGGACGGCGAAGTCACGCTCCGGGGCGCGCTTTGGAGCGAAGACACGCAGGTGATGGTCGAGGCGCTTCGGAAACTGGGATTTGAGATCAAGGTCATCCATGACCTGGAGGAATTCTGTAATCGCACCGTCACGGTCAAGGGGCTGGGCGGGAAAATCCCGAACGCGGGCACGGCGGAAACGCCGCTGGAATTGTTCGTCGGCAACGCCGGCACGGTGGCGCGGTTTCTGGCCGCGTTGGTTTGTTTGGGCAATGGGGTTTACCGGCTGCATGGCACGCCGCGTATGCACGAGCGCCCGCAGGCGGCGCTGTTTGAGGCCTTGCGCCAGCTCGGTTACCGGGTGGATTCGCCAAACGAAAAATTGCCGGCCGTCATTCACGGGACCGGTTCGCACCCGGGCCGATGCAAGGTGAGCATTGAAGAGAGTTCGCAGTTTGCGAGCGCCTTGTTGATGTGCTCGCTGATTGCGGGCTGGCAGGTTGAGGTCGTCGGGGTAAGCGTCGAGGAGTCACCCTACATCTACATGACCCGGGAAATGTGTTCCTATTTTTATTGGAGCCGCAAGCGCAGCCCGCATCCCGAATTCGGAATGAAGGATGCCATCTATCCGGTGGACCCGGATTCGTCCAGCGGCAGTTATTTTTTGGCTGCCGGCTGGCTGGCCGGCGGGGTCGCTCCCGGTGAACCGCAACCCGTAACTGTGGCGCGCTGGCCGGTGCTCGGGGCGGGTTTCCAGATTGATACGAAGTTTTCAAATTTCCGATCGCTGCCGGAGGCGGTTTCCCGGAAGACCGACCTCGGTGACAGCATCATGACGCTGATGGTGACTGCGCCGTTTGCGGGTCATCCGGTGAAATTCACCGACCTTGGCCACCTTCGCGTGCAGGAATGCGACCGGGTCTCGGCCTTGCGCGCGGAATTGACCAGGTGCGGGGCGAAGATTGAAGAAACGGGCGACACGTTGACGGTCTGGCCGTCGCCACTTCAGGGCGCGGAGATTGAAACCTACAACGACCATCGCATGGCGATGTGCTTTGCGATTCTGGGCTTGAGAGTGCCGGGCATCAAAATCAAAAATCCCGCGTGTGTGAAGAAGACGTTTCCGAACTTTTTCCAGAAACTGGCCGCGAAGCCGCCCAAGGGCCTGGGCGCGACGCTTTTGGATGCGAACACGGGACGAAATCTGGCGCTTGAAGAATTGTTTGCGGAATGAATTTCGTTGAACCGTTGAACCGTTGGATCGTTAAATCGGTTGCGCGGTTCACGATTCAACGATTTAACAATTTGACGAATCACGAATTTGAAAACCATTGTCATTGCGATTGACGGCACGAGTGCCAGCGGCAAAAGCACCAACGCCAGGCTGGTCGCGAAGGCGCTCGGTTACGTTTACGTGGACACCGGCTCGATGTACCGCACGCTGGCCTGGCATTGCCTGAAGCACCGGATTGACGTGCAGGATCCCAAGGCGGTCGCCGCCGCGTGTCGCAAATGGAAAACGGCGCTGACCTGTGTCGGCGCCCGGGTGCGGCTGCTTGTGGACGGCCATTATCCTGAAAAAGAGATCCGCACCGCCGAGGTCAGCGCCGCCGTGCCGCACGTGGCGGCGGTGCCCGGGGTGCGCGCGTGGATGGTCAAACGTCAGCGCGAATGCGTCAAGTTCGGCAATCTCGTCATGGAAGGCCGCGACATCGGGACGAATGTCTTCCCCGAAACCGATTTCAAATTTTATCTGGATGCGAAGTTGGAAGAACGCTCGCGCCGCCGCGCCGCCGACGGCGTTCAGGAAAACCTGGCGGCCCGCGACCAGCACGACAGCCAGCGGGCCGTGGCGCCGCTCATGATTCCGCTGGGGGCGAAGGTTATCAACAACTCGAACCTGACGGCGGAGCAGACGAGCAATTTGATTCTGGCGGAAATCCGCAAGCGCTTGGCCGCCCAATGAATTTTTCCTATCGCTTGGGCTGGCTGTTTTTTCGCGCGTTCTACACGGTTTATTTCCGCTGGCGCGCTTTCAACGCCGGACGCGTTCCCGAAACCGGTGCGGTCATTCTGGCTTCAAACCATGCTAGTTTTCTCGACCCGCCGCTCGTCGGTGCGGCGCTGCATCGTCCCATCAATTACCTGGCACGCGAAAGTTTGTTCCGGTTTCCGGGCGTTGGTGCCCTGTTGCGTTCGTGGAACTGCGTGCCGGTGGATCGCGACGGCGGCGGCGCGGCGGGATTGAAGGGCATTCTCGACCGGTTGCGGGCCGGCGGCGGCATCATTTTGTTTCCCGAAGGCACACGGACCCGCGACGGCTGGTTGCAACCCGCGCGCTCTGGCATCGGCCTGGTGGTGATCAAGTCCGACGCGCCGGTCGTGCCGGTGCGGGTGTTCGGAACTTTTGAGGCGTTCGGGCGAAATCGCAAATTCCCGCGACCGCACCGCATCGCGGTGAAATTCGGGGAACCAATGCGTTTTGAAAAATTGCGGGCCGAGGCAAAGAACTGTTCCAAGGCGCGGCTCAAGGAGATTTACCAGGAAATTGCCGATGAAATCATGGCAGCGATTGCGAAATTGGAGCCGCAGGAGGACAAGTGAGGTAGGGACGGCCCGCCGGGCCGTCCGCTTCAAAAAGTTGCTCTCGGTCGCCTCGGCGAGGCGACCCCACCTAGATTCCCAAATTCGACAGGGTGTTGCTGATCGTGTTGACGATTTCGACCAGCCGGGGATGGGATTTTTCAAAACCCTCGACTGACGAGCGCAATCCCAGAATGGAAAGTTCGCGCAGTTGCGGATTTTGTTCCGTGCGCGTGGCCTCGTGGGCCGACAATTGGGCGAACCCCGCGATGCTGCGGGCCTGTTCGTCGTGCGTTTTTTCCAACGCGCCGACCTCGGCCTTGAGTGTGCCGAGCAACTGGAGTAATTCACGTTTGCGGTCGTCCTTGATGGCATCCGCGCCGCGGATCCGCGCCTCAATTTCGTCAATCGTCTTTTCAATCATAATTCAAAAGTATTCGCCGTTGGAAGTCAGGCAAACACGGTTGGAGTTCAAGCTTCAGCTTGTTTTGGCGTTGCCAGCTGAAGCTTGAACTCCAACCATTCACCACCGTCCGACTGCCGGCAGAATGGGCCGGACCAGTTCCCAAATTCTCGCGCAGACCGTTTCAATCGAACCCGTCCCGTCCACCACGCGGATGCGTTCGGGTTCAGCAGCGGCCACGGCCTGGTAGCCTTGGGCGACGCGGTCAAAAAAATGGCGGTCGGCCTCTTCCAACCGGTCGCGGGCAAAGGGCAGGATGACCTGGCGCGAGCGCAGGCGTTCGGCGCTGACTTCCGGCGGCACGTGCAGCAGCAAGGTCAGATCGGGCTGGGTATCGCCAACGGCAAAATCAATCACGTTTTTGACCAAAGCCAGATCCAGGCCGCGTCCATAGCCCTGATACGCCGTGGTGGAATCGTAAAAGCGGTCGCACAGGACAATTTCGCCGGCGGCGAGGGCCGGGCGGATGACTTCGCGGACGAGTTGTGCGCGGCTGGCGTTCATCATCAGCAATTCGGCTTCCGGCGTCATTTCCACGAAGTTTTTGCTGTGCTTGAGGGTACTGCGGATTTCCTCGCCGACCGGCGTGCCGCCCGGTTCGCGGAACACGCGCACACGGTATCCCAGCCCGCGTATCTGGCTCGCCAGCAGTTCGACCTGCGTGGATTTGCCGCAGCCTTCGGTACCTTCAAAAGTGATAAACGGGGCCTTCATGGCGAAATGGAAAACATCGAACGCCGAACATTCAACATCCAACTTCCAATGATAGAAAAATTGGACGTTGAGCGTTCGATGTTGAATGTTGAATGTTTTTTCAAATTTTCTTCAACTTCGGTCCTTTGGGCGTGTCTTCAATGACCCAGCCTTTGGCCTTCAACTCGTCGCGAATCGCATCGGCGCGTTTGAAATTTTTAGCGTGGCGCGCCAACTGACGTTCTATAATTAATGCTTTCAATTCTGCCGGTGCTTCGGATTCAACTACCAAACCGACGCCGAGAACTGAATCTATTTTTTCCCAAGCTGCCAGTGCTGACGCGGCTTCAGCAACCATCATAGCATTTTCTGCTAAACTGCGATTGACTTTTCTGACCCATTCAAATACCGCGCCCCATGCTGCTGATATATTCAGGTCATTGTCGAGGGCATTGCTGAATGCAGTCACTAACTCTGCATCAGGCACAGCAGCAGTACCTCCAGCCAGTTCACGCAATCTAGTAACGCATTCATCAATTCGCGCCAATGCCGTTCGCGCGCCTTGCAAGCCTTCGAGCGTGAAATTGAACGTCTCGCGGTAATGCGCCGTGAGCAGCAGATAACGGATTTCGCGGCCGGAAAAACCTTTCGCCAACAAATCGCGCAACGTGAAAAAGTTGCCGAGCGATTTGCTCATTTTCTTGCCTTCGACCAGCAGATGCGCGCCGTGCAGCCAGTGCTTGACGAACGGCCGGCCGGTCGCGCCTTCGCTTTGTGCGATTTCATCCTCGTGGTGCGGGAAGATCAGGTCCTCGCCGCCGAGATGCAGGTCAAAGCTCGGCCCGAGGATTTTCATGCTCATGGCGCTGCACTCGATGTGCCAGCCGGGCCGGCCTTCCCCCCACGGACTGGGCCAGAAAATGTCGCCGTCCTCCGGCGCCCGCGCCTTCCATAACGCAAAATCGGCAACGGCTTCCTTGGCGTATTCATCGCTTTTAACACGCTCACCGGCGCGGAGTTCGTCGAAGTTGAGCTTGAGCAGCCGGCCATAGGTGCAGCCGCAGCCGCGGTATTTTTCGATTGAGAAATAAACCGAGCCGTCGGCGGCCTGGTAAGCGATGCCGCGAGAAACGAGTTTCTCAATGAGCGCGATGATGTCGGCGATGTGCTCGGTGGCATGGGGCTTGTGATGCGGTTCCCGGCAGTTGAGCGTTTTCAAATCCTCGAAAAACGCCGCTTCGTATTGGCCGGTGAACTCGCGCAGTGTGGTTTTGGTTTCGCGAATGCGCTTGATGATTTTGTCCTCCACGTCGGTGACGTTCATCACGTGGGTGACGGCGTAGCCCTTGAATTCGAGATAACGCCGGACGAGGTCGCCGAAGACGAACGTGCGCCAGTTGCCGATGTGGGCGAAATCATAGACGGTCGGTCCGCAGCAATACATGCCGACGTTTTTGCCGCCCGCCGTCGCTGCGCTTTGGCGCGGCAAGCCGGAGTCGAGGGGCGTGAAATCCCGAATCGAGCGCGACAGGGTGTTGAACAGTTTCAGGGCCATTTGCGTCCGCGCAAATTAAAGCGCGGCGCAGGAAAGAAAAGACGGAAATTTAATTTTGCGCCAGCGGTTTGCCGGCGTCCGGCGACTTCGGTTGCAGCCGTTGGCAGCGTTCGACGAACAGGAAAAACACGCCGGGGCCGAAGCAGAGCAGCATTACGGAGATGCCGGTGGCGATGCCCCAAAACGTGCCGGCGGGCGCGCAACAATCGTCGCGGCGGCGGGCGATGACGTGGCTGGGCACGGCGACCAAGAGTTCGAGAATACTGCCGCGCAGGAGCCAGCGCGTGAGGCGTTTGAGGAGCGCATCCGGTTCGTCCGATTTGGTGGCGCGACGGAAAATGATTGCCCAGACAAGCCAGAAGACAAGCATGGTCAAAATCAAGTTTAAGTTGGATTGCCAATCAGGAGTGGTGGCTGGGTATGGTGAAATTATTTGATTTGCCCCATTCGCAACATTGGAAAAAAAGTGAGGCAGAAGATCAAAAATCCCAAAAGCACCGTCGGTGAATATGGCGCAGAGGATTGAGAAAATTCCGGCGAAACAAAGATTGGCCAGAAAAAACGCAGTGACAATGATGGGCACCTTCAACGGTCGGCGTGCGGGCAGCCGGCGTTCAGCAATGTTGATCGGCAACAAAAGCAGCAATACCTGTCCGGCAACAAGAACGGCGAGCCAGAGCCAATACCCCCAATTCAAATAAATCTTCAAAGCGTCCTGCAATCCCATGACGCCATTCTTTGCCCAGCCGCCGAATGCGACCAACAACACTGGCACGGTCAGCAGCAGCAGCGCGAGCGCATAAAGCAGGACGGTGAGAATGGCCCAGCGTTTCATGATGGTTGGGATTGAGTCAAAAAGTGAACCACCGCACCAGCGAAATCGGTGTGTGGCGTTTGCTGAAAATTTGCTTTCACGCCTTGCCAAATTATTTTTTCAACGCAAACTGTGCCAGACGGGCATTACAAAAATGCGACCAAGGCAATGCACATGAGCAAAGAGGCCAGACTGGAATTGGACGGCAAAACCTGCACGCTGCCGATTGTCGTCGGCAGCGAAGGCGAAAAGGCGGTGGACGTTTCGTCGCTGCGCGCGAACACCGGCTGCGTCACGCTCGACGACGGCTACAGCAACACCGGTTCGTGCACCAGCCAGATCACGTTCATTGACGGCGAGCAGGGGATTTTGCGTTATCGCGGCATCCCGATTGAGGAGCTGGCGGAGAAATCCACGTTTATCGAGACGGCTTTCCTGGTGATTTACGGTGCGCTGCCCACGCGCCCGCAATTGCGGACCTTTTCCGATTTGCTCACGGACAATCAGTTTCTCCACGAAGACATGAAGTATCACTTCGCCGGATTTCCGGTCGGGGCGCATCCGATGGCGATTCTCTCGGCCATGATCAACGCGGCGAGCTGCTTTGACGAGGGGCTGATGCACTGGCACTGGGGCAAGGCAAAGGAATTTGACATTTATACCGCGCGTTTGATTTCACAGGTGCGCACGATTGCGGCCTATTCCTACCGCAAATCGCTCGGCCTGCCGTTGATTTATCCCAAGAAGGCCTACAAATACACCGCCAACTTCCTGCACATGCTGTTCTCGACGCCGTATGAGGACTATGAATTGAAACCGGAGGTGGTGAAGGCGCTGGATTTGATTTTTCTGCTGCACGCCGACCACGAGCAGAACTGTTCCACCTCCACGGTGCGCATGGTGGCATCGTCGCAGGCCAATTTGTTTGCCAGTTGCGCCGCCGGCGTGTGCGCGCTGTGGGGGCCATTGCATGGCGGCGCGAACCAGGCGGTGCTTGAAATGCTGGAAGAGATTCACAAAGCCGGAGACGATGGTTCAAAGTTCATCGCGGCGGCCAAGGACAAAAACAACAGCCGGAAACTCATGGGCTTCGGTCACCGGGTCTATAAGCACTACGACCCGCGCGCCAAAATCATAAAAAAGGCCTGCGACGACCTGTTCAGGGTTTTGCACATCAGTGACCCGTTGTTGGATATTGCCAAGCACCTGGAGGAAGCGGCGCTGCGGGATGCCTATTTTGTCGAACGCAAGCTGTATCCGAACGTAGACTTTTACAGCGGCATCATCATGCGGGCTATCGGCCTGCCGGTGGAAATGTTTCCGGTGATTTTTGGGATTGGCCGGATGCCCGGCTGGATTGCGAATTACAAGGAAATCATGGAAGAATCGAGGAGCCGGATTTATCGTCCGCGCCAGATTTACACCGGCCGCACGCTTAATCACTATGTGCCCCTCGAAGAGCGGAAGTAGTTGCGCTGTTTATAGTTGCAAAAACCGGAAGCCGGTCTGGCCGGTGGGGCGGGCATGGTTATTGCTCTGTTGGAGCGCGCTGTTTGATGAAAAAAATCCTGGTCATAGACGATGAGGAGTGGTTACGCGAGATGATCCATCTGGCGCTGAAGCAGAAGGGTTTCACCGTCGTCGAAGCTGCCAATGGCGCCGAGGGCATTGAAATCGCGCGCAAGGAATTGCCCGACCTCATTCTGTGCGATGTGAACATGGAAAAGGTGGACGGTTATCTGACGCTGACCTCGCTCCGCAATGAAGCGCCCACGGCGGCCATCCCGTTCATTTTAATGACCGGTCTGGCCGACAACGTCGGGATGCGGCACGGCATGGAACTCGGGGCCGATGATTATCTGCCGAAACCGTTCACCACCGATGCGCTTTACGCCGCCGTGGACGCGCGCCTCAAAAAGGCGCAGACCGTGCGCGACGAAGCCGAGCGCAAGCTGGCCAGCCTGCGCAACAACATCAGCCTGATCATGCCGCATGAAATGCGCACGCCGCTCAACGGCATCATTTCCAATGCCGAACTCCTGACCACCTCCGCCGCCACCCTCAAACCGGGCGACGTTGCCGAAATGGGCCAGGAAATTCACAAGTCCGGCCAGCGGCTCGAACGGCTGATTGAGAATTTCCTGATTTACGCGCAGCTCGAGTTGATCGCCGCCGACCCGAAGAATGTCAACGCCCTGCGCATCGGAAAAACGGAGCGCACGGCCGACCTCGTCAAGGAAATCGCCACCGCGCAGGCCGCGCAGGCCGGGCGTCCGAATGATTTGAGCGTGGAAGCGGCTGACTTTTCCGTCCCGATGTCCGAGGAATATTTCAAGAAGGTCGTGAGCGAACTGGTGCAAAACGCCTTCAAGTTTTCCCAGTCCGGTTCGCCGGTGCGGGTCGCGCTTGGGGATGAGTTCAACAACATTGTTCTTTCCGTCAGTGATCTGGGCTGCGGTTTTTCCACCGAGCAAATCAAGCGCGTCGGCGCTTATGAGCAGTTTGACCGGAAGATGCAGGACCAGCAGGGATTGGGGCTCGGTCTGGTTATTGCCAAACGGCTGGTGGAATTGCACGGCGGCTCGCTGTTCATCGAAAGCGGCAAGGGCGCAGGCGCAAACGTCACCGCCAAACTGCCCAGGACCAGATTGGTCGATCGTTCTCAGATCGACATTCGCCTGTAGATGAAAGTCAATCCGCGCTCGGCCAGCCCGGCCAGCAAAAACACCAGCACCATGCCGACGACCGGCGCGAAATCCACCCGGCCCGCGCGCAGGGGAATTTTTTTCAACGGCTGCAACAGCGTCTGCGCCGTGGCGCTCACATAATCCCAAAACGGATGTTTGCCAAAATAGACATAGCTGTTCAGCAGATGCAACGCCAGCAGCGCGCCGATGAGAAATTTCCAGACCAGATAACTGCCCAGGCCAATGAGCAATGCTTCCTGCAAATGCTGCGCGGTTGACATCGCCGGTTGCGGATGCAGCCACGGGAATGGCCAGCTCAGCAGTCCCCAAAGCAACGTGCCGCCGGCAAGCGGCAAAAAAAACTTGAGCCATCGGGGCCAGCGGTCCATGTAACCCAGTTGCATTCGCACCAGCCCATGAACCGGCTCCGGCCCGGCCAGGATCGACAGCAGCAACAGCCACAGATAAAACACTGCGAGCATCAGCCCAAAACTGTAAACGGAAAACAAACACATTCGCCCGAAGGAATTGCTGAGGAATGCGGGGGCGATGATGCCCAGGTCCAGCGTTCCCGCCCAAACCGGTTTGGAAGCTGAACCGATCTGCCAGTAAAAACCTGCCCGCAGCAACAACAGCCCGCCAATGGCCGCCAGCAGATGCCAATGCCGCAACCGCCGCGGTTCGGCGCGCCGCAGCGTGCCAATCAACGTCGCGGGCGTTCGTTGGCCAAGTGGATCGAAGCGCATCGAACGCCAGTTGAGCCACAGCAACAGGCAGGCGAGGTTCAGGATGAAATCAATGAGTCCCACAAAAACGTGATGCGTATTACGTGTTGCGTGTTTCGTCAAGCCAGGATCGTCTGCCGCTGCTTGACGCAAAACGCGCCACGCACCGCGGCTCACATCATTTTGAGCAGCGTGTCCGCAATTTCCGAAGGCGTGGGAGCAACACCAATGCCGGCGTTCTTGAACGCCGCGATTTTCGCCGCTGCCGTGCCCTGGCCACCGCTGATGATGGCGCCCGCGTGGCCCATGCGGCGACCGGGCGGGGCAGTCGCGCCGGCGATGAAACCCGCTACGGGCTTTTTGCCGTTTTTCTTGATCCATTCGGCGGCTTCTTCCTCCGCGCTGCCGCCAATTTCGCCGATGATGATGATGCCGTGTGTATCCGGATCGTCGTGAAAAAGTTGAATGACGTCGAGATGCGACAGGCCGGTCACGGCGTCACCCCCGATGCCGATGCAGGTGGATTGTCCGGCGCCCCGGCAGGTCAATTGCCAGACCGCCTCGTAGGTGAGCGTGCCGCTGCGCGAAACCACGCCGACATGGCCTTTTTTGTGGATATAACCCGGCGCAATCCCGATGCGACAACCACCGAAAGAATCTTTTCCTTCACCGGGTGTGACGATGCCGGGACAATTCGGTCCGATGAGCCGCGTTTTCCTTCCTGCCAGCGCACGCTTCACCTCAATCATGTCGCGCGCCGGAATGCCCTCGGTGACGCAGACGGCGAGCGCGAGACCGGCATCCACGCCTTCAAGAATCGCATCCGCCGCAAAGGCTGCCGGGACAAAAATCGCGGAAGCCGTCGCCCCGGTTTGTTTTACCGCCTCGGTGACAGTGTCGAAGATGGGGACTTTCTTTCCGCCGTGTTCGAAAACCTGACCGCCCTTGCCGGGCGTGACACCGGCAACAACCTGCGTGCCGTAATCTATCGAAAGCTGCGCGTGTTTCGCGCCGAAACTGCCGGTGATGCCCTGGATGAGGACTTTGGTGTCGGCTTGGACGAGGATGGACATGGAAAATTTACGATTTACGATTGCTAATATCCGCATCGCGCGTCACCAACGTGATGCCGTGCGCCGCTGCCGCGAATCCGCCTGTCAGGACGAACCCGACTTGAGACGAAATCAATCTTCGCGTCAGCTCACTTAGGTTTTGCATTTCGCTTCTCCATTGCGACGCGAAGAGATTCTGCAAAATTCAGCGCGTCATCGTTGGCCTGCATCCGTTCCCACGGCGTTTTCGCCAGACTGTCTTTCAACAACGCCAAATCAATGGCTTCGCCCGCGGATAAATGGTAAGCCGGCGAATCTTCCTTCAGCACAGTCTCTTTCTTGTCGCGTCTTTTCGGCATGGGTTTACTTGGGGTTCCGTTTGTGAATGCAAATGGTGTTGCCGTCTGGATCAAAAATCAGGGTCATGCGGCAAACAGGCGTGGGAAACGGTTCCATCCGGAACTTCACGTGGTGCTGCTTCAGATGCGCGATGGCGGCGTCAAAATCCTCCACCTCCAACGCGGCGGTGCAACCATCGGGGCTGGGTTTGAAGGCCGGCGCGGAACCAAGGGACAGTGCGTAGGGACCAAATTCGTATTCAACCCATTTTGATTCCGGTTTGTCCACGATACCGGTTGGCTTGAGGCCGAGCACGCCCTCGTAAAAAGCCCGGGCGCGTTTCATGTCCGTTACGGCGTAACAACAAAAGGCGAGTTCAATGACATTCAACATGACTATGGTTGTTTGTGGTTGGACGTGCCAGGACCGGTTTTCGCCACGTAAAACCCGACACGCGTTTCAAAAGTCTGGCCGCCGACCGTTGCAGGCGATGCCGCAAACCGCGGCGGTCGTCCCGCCGGTCTGCGACCTCGCTCATCATTTGTTCGTGCAGGGCATCGCGCTGGCGTTTCCCGTGCTCGTTTTGTTGGGCCAGTTCAATCATCTGTTTCTGCAATTCCACCAACCGGCGAAAAGGCTCGAGGTCCTTCGCGCCCCTTTTCACCCCTGGATTTTCGTTCCTGCCCCGAGTCATCTGCTTCAATTCTTCAAGACGTCCACTATTTTCCAACGGCCTTTACCGCCTTCTGCGCCGCGTCGGCCATCGAATCGGCGGTGATGAGTTTCAAGCCGGAGTCGGCCAGCGTTTTCTTGCCGGCAACGACGTTGTTGCCTTCGAGCCGGACGACCAGCGGGATGTTCAAGTGCATTTCCTTCACTGCTGCGACAATGCCGGCGGCGATGACGTTGCAGTCCATAATGCCTCCGAAAATGTTCACCAGAATCCCCTTCACGTTCGGGTCTTGGAGAATAATTTTGAACGCCGCCGTGACCTGTTCGACATTCGCCCCGCCGCCCACGTCGAGGAAATTCGCCGGTTCACCGCCAAAATGTTTGATAATGTCCATCGTGGCCATCGCCAGGCCGGCGCCGTTGACGAGGCAGGCGATGTTGCCGTCGAGTTTGATGTAATTGAGCGAATGTTTGCTGGCCTCGGTCTCCAGCGGCGCTTCCTCGTTCGGATCGCGCATGGCCTGAAGGTCCTTGTGCCGATAAAGCCCGTTGTCATCGAGCGAAATTTTTGCGTCCAGCGCCATGACGGATTCATTCAGGGGGACCGCACGCGCCTCGCGTGCCATGTCCGGCGCCCCGCCGGACGCTTTGAGCGTGAGCGAAGTGACGGGCGAGGCGCCCGTCACCGCAGCCGGGGCGGTTGCATTCCCCAATTCAACGACGCACATCGGATTAATTTCGACAAGTGAAGCATCGCATTCCCACCACGTCGTAAAAACGCCGGTGACAAATTTGGCGCCGGCGTTCAGCAAATCGCCTTTGAGACCGAGCCCGACAACCAGTTGTCGGGCTTGAAACGGCATGAGGCCGACGGCGGGATCAATCCATTCCTTGAGAATCTTTTCCGGCGTTTTGGCGGCCACCTCCTCGATGTCCATGCCGCCCTCGGTGCTGGCCATGACGAGCGGCCGGCCTATGGCGCGGTCGAGCAGCACCGCGAGATAAAATTCCCTTTTGATTTTCGGCGCTCCGGCGACGAGGACGATGTTCACGCGCCGGCCATCCAGGCCGGTTTGGCTGGTGACCAGCACGTTGCCGAGCATGTTTTTCGCATGCGAAACGGCTTCGTCCACCGATGCTGCGGCCTTCACGCCGCCTTGAAAACCGTTTTTGAAAATGCCCTTGCCGCGTCCACCCGCGTGGATTTGCGCTTTGACCACCACGCGTGAAAAACCGTCGGCGAGAATTATTTTCGTCGCCGCCCGAACCTCCTCAATGGTTCGGCAGGGAATTTCGACCGGCACATTGACGCCGTATTTGGCGAGCAGCGCCTCGGCTTGGTATTCGTGGATGTTCATTACAAAACCTTCGCAGCATTCAAAGGTGATCGCTCCCGGAAATCAAACTTTTAACACAAGCAGGGAGTTGAAAGGAGAACGCTAAAAGCTCAAGGCTAAACGCTAAATTTTGGTTTGGCCTTCAGCCTTTATCCTTCAGCCGATCCCTCCCTAGGGCCCGGCGTCTTTGGGTTTCGGTTCATATCGCTGCCGCAGTTCGCTGGGAAGTTCTTCAAAATAGAGTTTGGTCATCGCCATTCCGCCATTCCCGGACGTATAACTGATAATAATTCCGTCTGGCTCCACCTTTTCCACGTGCGCATTTTTGTAGGTATATCCAGAGACGGTCATAATTTGATTCGTCGGCACCAGTTGCGCCGGTGCCCTTGACGATTGGGTCGCAACGGGTGCCGGTATTGGGTTGGGCGTTGCTGGCGCCGCTGCTGGTTGAGTCGTGGCTGGCGCTACAACAGTAGGAGTGACAACGGCGGATGCTTTACGAGCAGGAGCAGCCACCGGGGCCGTTGGCGGAGTCACCGCATTTGTGGAAACCGTCCCGGTTATGTTGGTTGCGGATTTGCCGGGTGGCACCACCACGGCCCTGGAATTTGTGTCCGATGCCAATGGCGGTTGGGTTGGCTCCTTCAACTGTTGTTCCAAAGCCGCACTGGCGGCAGCCTGGGCCAGGGTGTCGTCGGCACGGACGGCTATGAAACTCGCGCCGAGGCCAACGCACAAACCAACCCAAATTATTGTTTTCATGAAATGCGCCTTCGAGGTGGAGCGTAAGGAAATAACCCACCCCCGCGCAAGCGGAAAGGCCAGGCGTTTAAGGTTAAATGCTAAAGGCTAAAAGCTAAATGTATTTTTAGCCTTAATCCGCAGATTGCCCGGATGGCCGCAGATTTTTCTGGTAGGGACGCACCGCCGGGGCGTCCGTATTCCATCAACCATCAGTCAACTCTCAACTCTCAACCCTCAACCTCTTCTAGTCAGTATTCTCTTTTCGAGGAAGCTGCGCCAGGCGGTTGGGCCACGTAAAGGGCTTTCAACTTCGCCGAGGCTTCGATGGACAGGTCGCCTCACGCGGGGAAGTTTAAGCAAGGCTGAAGGCTGAAGGCTGAAACTTGAATTTACCATTTAGCATTTAGCCTTTGTCCTTCAGCCTTGCTTTTTGGCATCCCGGGTCTTGAGGCGTGTCTGTTTTTGCTGCTTGACGTGGCTGCCTGATTCCCGGATGCTACGCTGACCGCGCCATAACCAATGCGGTCAAATAATCGAATGAAATCATATATTATCCCGGTCCTCGCTCTCGGATTGCTCGTGAGTTCCGCGTCAGCACAGGACAAACCCGATCTCACGAATCCAAAACAGAAGACCAGCTATGCGGTTGGCGTGGACCTCGCCACGAGGCTCAAGCGGCAGGACCTGGATCTGGATGTCAAGGCGCTCACCGCCGGCTTCGCCGACGGGCTGGCCGGCAAACCTGCGCTCACGGAGGAGGAACAGAAGGCCGTGTTGACGGACTTTGGAAAGAGCCTCCGGGCCAATGCGGAGGAAAAACAAAAGGTCGCCGCCGAAAAAAATCTCAAAGCCGGTGAAGATTTCCTCGCCGCGAATGCCAAGAAGGACGGCGTAAAAACCACGGCCAGCGGGCTGCAATACAAGGTCATCAAGACCGGCACCGGCGCAACCCCGAAACCGACCGATACGGTCAAGGTGCATTACCAGGGCACGTTGATTGACGGGACGGTCTTCGACAGCTCGGTGCAACGCGGCCAGCCGGTCACCTTCTCCGTCGGGGGCGTGATTCCGGGCTGGACGGAGGCGCTGCAACTGATGAAGGTGGGTGACAAGTGGCAGTTGTTCATTCCCGCCAAACTCGCCTATGGCGAACGGGGCGTTGGCCCCATCGGCCCGAACTGTGCGCTGATCTTCGAGGTCGAATTGCTCGGCATCGAGAAACCCGAGGCGGGCCAGTAATGGGAGATGGCAGTTGGATGTTCGGAGATGGGAATTGGGAGATGGCCGCGTAAAGCTACGCCACGCGGCCACGCCCCTTTACGGGGACTTTGTCTCACCGCGGGGGGCCGCGTAAAAGACTTCGTCTCACGCGGTGGAAAACATCGAACATTCAACATTGAACACTGAACACCGAATGAAGCAGTGACAGCGGACGCCCCGGCGGTGCGTCCCTACCTTTTGCGCGTTTTGTCCACCCTTCGCAGTACTGCTACGGAGGACGGGCGCCTTCTTGTGGCTGAATGTTCTGTCGCCCCTTCCGTCTTCACTGCGCTTCGCCGCGACAAGCGGGGCTTGGAAAATATTGAGCCTTTTACCCCAGGGTGGCGCTCGAAGACTCGCTTACCCCGGGCTATTCTCCTTCGGGCTTCCGGCCCGGTCTTAACTTTCGCGTTCATTCGTGAGATTAGCGGATTAAAATCTTGCGCCTTTTGCGCCTCTTCGTAGCCAGACAAATCCGTGTTCATCCGTGTCCATCCGTGGTTGAAAACCTTGCTTTCCCTGCCTCGTCTCCTACCAACGGCAACCATTTCCCTTGAATCTGTGGCGGCGCGCGGGCAATTTGCGCCGCCATGAACAGAAAGTTCATGTTGCTGACGGTTCTGGGCCTGGCATTTTGTGTGGCCCCGGCGACAGCGGCCGTCATCAACGGTTACAACTACGTGCCCCTGGCGGATTGGGCGCGCGCCAACGGCTTGAAATGTTTCCAGTTCGAACGCGGCGGCAAAATCGTGGCGAGCAATCGCACGACCCGGCTGGTTTTCGACGTGGACGCGCGCGACGCGGAAATCAACGGCGTCCAGGTCGCGTTGTCCTGTCCGGTCGCGAACGTGAAGGGCGCGCCGCTCCTTGCGCAACTGGACCTGGACACAGCGGTTCGTCCGTTGCTTTTTCCGGAACGATATGTTGTGCCCAGAGCCATCAAGACCATTTGCCTTGACCCCGGCCATGGCGGCAAAGACACCGGCAATCGCGTGGGCTGGCATTACGAAAAAGTCTATACGCTCGCGCTGGCAGCGGAAGTCCGCGATCAACTCAAAAAGGCCGGGTTCAACGTCATCCTGACGCGGACCCGGGACACCTACGTTGACCTGCCGCTCCGCCCGGCACTGGCGAACCGGCGTGGCGCGGATTTGTTTGTGAGCCTGCATTTCAACGCGACGGAAACGGGCAAGAGCCAGGTGGAGGGACCGGAGACTTATTGCATCACGCCCGTTGGCGCGAGTTCCACCAACGCGCGCGGCGAGGGGAGCGATCACGGCCCGACGACCGGCAATCGCAACGAGCAAAGAAGCCTGCTGCTCGCGTATCAAGTCCAGAAAACCCTCGTGCGGACCCTGGCGGTGGAAGATCGCGGCGTGCGGCGCGCGCGGTTTGCCGTGCTGTGCGACGCGGCGATGCCGGCCATTTTGATTGAAGGCGGTTACATGACGCATCCAGCCGAGGGCCGGAAAATTTTCAGCGACGCCTACCGCCACCAACTGGCGCAGGCGATTGTCAGGGGCATCCTGGCTTACCAAAAACTGACCTCGCCGCCGGGCCCGCCGTTGTTGCCGGCAACCAATCGTCAGGGGGCGAAATGATGCCGGCTCGGAGTTTTCCCGGGTTGTGGGAAGCATTAGCCCGGTCTGAAAACAGAGCGTTGCCGGATTAAACGAGGTACTGTGGCTGAACCGCGGACGGTCACCTGTGAATCCCGCCATCCGTGCCACGTTTTGAGACAGAGTTCATTCCCAAGGACCTGTTTTTGCGATTGCTGCCGGAACCGGAAATTTTCCCTTCACTGTGTAACAGCAACTTACGTCCAATGGCATCGTGGCTGCTGGAGCGTCGGCACCGGAAACAGGGCGGGAACCAGGGTTGGGTCGGATTGCGCTCGTTGTGGGCAGATGCTGCACCAGCGCATTTTTAATACGGTCCGGTGATGCACCAACTCGAAAATGAATCAACTTTTGATCAATGACGATCCGCCAATATCGGTTCGGCACATGTGGACGCATTGGGTTTGGCCTTCCGGGTGGATAGTCCGGCCGTTGCTTAAGACGGGATTTTGTGCGTTGGCCGGGTTGATGTGGTTCACCGCCACTGCTGCTTTTGGCCAGACGGCCTATGCGATGGAATTTTACCAAAGCAACAACCGTTTTGGCATTATCAGCCTGTTGACCGGCGGTTTCACGCAATTGGGCACCGAGGGTTCGACCGTTTTCAACGACATTGCCGCTTCGCCCGATGGCACGCTCTATGGCATCATCAATACGACTTCGCTGGTGACCTTGAACACAAACACTGGCGCGGTGCTGACCAGTGTTGGCTTCAACGTTTCCGGCATTGAATCTCTGGCGATTAGTTCCAATGGGACGCTTTACGGCGCAACTCAAGGTGCGCTCTACACGCTTAACCCGCTCAACGGACAGGCGTCCCTGGTGGGTTCCTTCAACAACAACGCCATCGGCAATTCGGGGCAAAACATACGCTTCGGTATCAACGGCAACCTTTATGACACCGATGGCGGGGTCAACGCCAACAATACGCAGTTGTTTCAGATAAGCACGGTCAACGGCCAGGCGACATTGATGGGTGTGGTCACCAATTTTCCGGGGTTATGTCTGGAAAACGCCGGCTCGCAAATGTACGGTGTGGGCATTCAACTGGGTTCGGCGTCGTCCCTGATGCAGGACCTGGTGGGAATTGATCTGAGCAGCCTCAAGCCCGGCGGTACCAACCTTGATGGTTCACCGGTGGATATCAGTTACAATTTGTTGACCCCCAACTTCCCCAACAATTTCAACATTTCATCTGCGGACTTGTTCATCGTTCCCACACCCGAGCCGGGTTCGGTTTCGCTCTCCGTAATGGGCGGCATCATATTGCTGCTGATCAGCCATCGCCGTTTGCGGTATTAACCCTGCGAAACCGCATTCCCCGACCTGGCTCCGTTGACATCAGGCCCGTTTCCCGCCGCTCGTGAGGCCCGCTTTGCCGGCCCGCGCTTTCCCGCCTTTCCCCTCAGCCGGAGTTGTGGACCGGCGAGGTGTTTTTTTGCGGGTTCTGCTTGGCAAACGGCGGTTTCACGGATTAGCTAATCGCCGTGAGCATTGTAACCAGGACCGGTGACGACGGGACGACCACGCTTATGTATGGCCGGCGCGTGCCGAAGCATCATCCGCGTGTCGAAGCGTACGGCGCGGTGGATGAACTCAACGCGGCGCTCGGCTTGGCGCGCGCGACGGCGGCGAACGGTGTTGTCCGCAACCATCTGCTCGCCATTCAAAAAGATCTCGTCGGGTTGATGGGCGAACTGGCGGTAGCCACGGAGGATTTGCCGCGTTATCGGAAGAACGGTTATCCGGTGGTCACGCCGGCAATGACCGCGAAGCTGGAAAAACTGATCCGCCGGATCGAAGCGGCCGGGGTTTCAGTCAGGCACTGGGCCACGCCTGGCGCAAACGCTCCTGCTGCCGCGCTCGATTTGGCGCGCGGCATCTGCCGCCGCGCGGAACGCCGCGTCTGCGCCCTGAAGGAGATCGGCGAACTGAAGAACGCGGAAATCATTGTTTATCTCAACCGCCTTTCGGATTTGCTGTGGCTCCTGGCGCGGCGCGCGGAGGCAAAAGTCAATTCGGCGAAATAGGCGGTGGCGGCAGTCTGCTTTTTTGGTGGGACGAGACTCCGTCGAGCCGGCGGTGATGACCGCCGCCATTGATTCAATCGACACTCTCAGAGCGCCACTACAATGTGCGAGCCTGAACTTTGGAGTGCGCGGACATGTCCGCGCTTTGAAGGCGGCGACATGTCGCCGCACTCCCAAAGTGTCTCATCAGCAGCCTTGCCCCGTCAAAGCGGCCCACTACCCCGCCCGCCTGGCCGGCTTGATGACCTGACACACCAGAAAAAGCTCGTCGCCACTCCGCTTGATGGATTTCAGCCGGAGCAGAGCCGCGCGGTTCAATTTCAGTGCTCCAATGCCATCGGCAATCGTCGGTGCCCCGCGCCCGCCAATGATTTTTGGACAAATGGTCAAATACAGCTCGTCCACCAGACCGGCTTGGAATAAAGCCGCGTTCAACTCCCCGCCACCTTCGCACAGCAGCCGTTTGACGCCCCATTTCTCCCGCAGCCAGCCCAGCGCGGCGCGAAAATTGATTTTACGTCGGCCACAGATTTTCACCTCATCGGCAACGGCCCGGAGTTGGCGCAGTTTTTTCCCCGATGCCCGGGCCGTTGTCAGAACGAGGATCGGCGAGAAACGATGCCTGAAAATTTCCGCCTGCGGATTGACCGATCCGCCGCCGCTGACAATCACGCGCAAGTTGTATTCGGCAAGGCCGCGCCGGAGCCGCAACCGCCGGAATTTCGCCGGTCCCGGCCCCATATTGATGGAAGCTGAATCCACCGTCCGTGCGCCGGCCATCACTGCGTCCACGGTCGTACGCAGTTCGAGCAAATGCTCGTGGTCACGCGCGCTGCCAAAGGACGAAACCGCGCGATTCGCCGTCGCAATTTTCCCGTCCGCCGTCATCGCCATGTTCACCAGAACAAACGGCCATGACGGGTGACGAGTGACGGGGGACGATTTCATAAAATAAGCATCGCGTCGCCGTAGCTGAAGAAACGGTACCGCTCGCGGATGGCTTCGGCGTAGGCGGACAAGATCGACTCGCGTCCATGTCCCGCGTCTGCGGGACCCGGTGACGCAAAGGCGCTCACCAGCATCAGCAGGGTGGAGCAGGGGAGATGAAAATTCGTCAGCAGCACGTCGGCAATTTTGAAATCATACGGCGGATAAATGAAAATCCGTGTCCGGCCTGTTTCAGGCGCCAGCTTGCCGCTGTGTTGCGCCGCCACGCTTTCGAGCACGCGCACGCTGGTGGTGCCCACGGCGATGACGCGCCGGCCCGCGGCCTTGGCTTCGTTCACAACGCGCGCGGTTGCTTCGCCGAGTTCATAGCGTTCTTCGTGCATTTTGTGCGCGGCGAGGGTTTCGGTCTTGACCGGCAGGAACGTGCCGGGTCCGACGTGTAATGTGACGAAGCAAATCTGGACGCCCCGCGTCCGGATTTCCGCAAGCAACTCTTCCGTGAAATGCAGTCCGGCGGTGGGCGCGGCCACCGAACCGTCGGTTTCGGCATAGACGGTCTGGTAACGCTCCCTGTCCTCCGGCAGTTCGTGATGGCGCTGAATATAAGGCGGCAGGGGAGTTTCCCCGAGCCGTTCGAGTTCCCGGCTGATGTCCGGCGTGCCGGAAAATTGCAGCCGGCGATTCCCTTCGTCGTTCACTTCAACAACCGTTGCCCGGACATTTGGCTCGCGTAAGACGATCTGCGTTCCTGTGCGGGCGCGTTTGCCGGGACACAACATCGCCCACCAGTCATTCGACGCGTTTTCTTCGAGCAAGAGGATTTCAAATTGGCCGCCGGTACGCGCGTTGACGCCGCGCAGCCGCGCCGGGATTACTCGCGAATTGTTCAGGACAAGCACGTCGCCGGCGCGAAAGAATCCCGGCAAATCGCGGAACCGGCGGTGCTCGACGTTTCCGCCGGAGCGCTGCAGGACCAGGAGCCGCGATTCATCGCGCCGGGGAACGGGATGTTGCGCAATCAATTCCGGCGGCAGGGAGTAGCTGAAATCGACCGTTCGCATTGCGGCCAGTTTCAAGTTTCAAGCCGTCAAACGCGACCATTTTTTATCGCCCCTCCCATACCACTCGCTGTTTTCACACCACCGACAGCGAAAAATAACGTTTGTGTCAATATCAGGAACTGCCCCGTTTACGTTTGCGCGCCTGTTTGCTTTTCTTGAATTTTGCCGCTTCCTCCGAGCCGCCGGTGGCGTTGCCGGCACTGTAGGAATGCGCGCCGGTCCCGGCCAGTTTGCCACCGTCCACAATGAGGTATTCGGGCCGGATAGGACGCTTTTCAAACCAGCATTCCAGAATTTCACGGGTGCCGGCGGCGTAACGCGCCTGCGCCGAGAGGCTCGTGCCCGAGGTGTGCGGCGTCATGCCGTGATGCGGCATCGTCCGCCACGGGTGGTCCTTCGGTGGCGGTTGCGGGAACCAGACATCGCCGGCGTACCCGGCCAGTTGTCCGCTCTTCAGCGCACGGGCGATGGCGTCGCGGTCGCAGATTTTGCCACGCGCGGTGTTTACGATATACGAGCCGCGTTTCATCTGGCTGATAAGCTTGTCGTTGAACATGTGTTCGGTTTCAGGATGCAACGGGCAATGGATGGAAATCACGTCACAAACCTTCACGAGCGATTCGACGTTGGGATGATAGGTCAGGCCCACCTCCTTCTCGACCTGCGGCGGCAGGCGATGCCGGTCGGTGTAATGCAATTTGACTTCAAACGGTTTCAGCCGTTTCAGCACGGCCAGGCCGATGCGGCCGGACGCCACGGTGCCGACGCTCATGCCTTCCAGATCATAAGAACGTTCCACACAGTCGGCGATGTTCCAGCCGCCTTTGACGACCCACTGGTAAGACGGAATATAATTGCGCACCAGCGCCAGAATCATCATCACGGCATGTTCGGAAACGCTGATGCTGTTGCACCAGGTGACCTCGGCCACGGTGATCTTGCGTTCCATTGCGGCCTGCAAATCAACGTGGTCGGAGCCGATGCCCGCGGTGATGGCCAGTTTCAACTTGGGCGCCTTGGCGATGCGCGCCGCCGTCAGATAGGCCGGCCAGAACGGTTGCGAAATGACAATTTCCGCGTCGGCCAGTTCCTTTTCGAAAACGGAACCCGCGCCGTCCTTGTCCGAGGTGACGACGAGTTTGTGTCCCAGTTTTTCCAGAAATTTGCGCAGACCGAGTTCGCCGGAAACACAGCCCAGGAGTTCTCCCGGACGAAAATCAATTTGCTTCGGCGTCGGCAGCGTCTGGCCGTCGGGATAACGCGTCAGCCTGGGAATCTCGTCGCGGGCGTAGGATTTGGGATACCCCGTCTCGGGGTCGTCGTATAAAACACAGAGAACTTTTGACATGGTTTTTTTTGGTTGATGTTCGTCACAAAATGTGGAGGAAACCGATGCATGTGTCCAGCTAATTCGCAGTGTGTGTACGGCTAATTCGCTAAGTCCGTCAATGACTGGCAGTTAAACTCTCGCGGAACGCATGAAAACAATCGTGTTCAACGTGAGGCCAAATCGGTTTCGACGTAATCAACGGGCGCCTTCTCGCCGTTGTCAGGCTTGAGCAGGCCGGAGATGATGGAAATGGTGGTGGTTTTGCCCGCGCCGTTCGGACCGGGCAGGCCGTAAATCTTGCCGGCGGCCAAAATCATTCGATCAATTTTTTTGTTCCTTTCCCTCATTATCCGGATACCCCGCCACATGGAGAATTACGGCCGTCACTTCTCCTTTGTCATTCTTAATGAAGGTCAATTGCGCACCAGAGTTCTTCTCGAAAAAATTCGTTTCCGATTCAGGATATACATCGAAAGCGCCCGCACCGCCGTTCTTGTCCGAGGCTTGCCCGACCAAATGGTCTCCTTCTCGCCGGATCGTGACTTTTCCTACAGTGGGAAACATGGCGTCCGGCGCACATTCGTAGTGGCCGACGACGGCATCAAGAAGTTTTGTGTCCAGCTTGATGGCGACACGCGGTTTGGGTGGTTCGAGGGCGTTTGGCGGCTCATCAAAGATTTTCTCATAAGAAAGCGCATTGCCGGGGAATTGTGCGTTACCTACTTCACAGGCTGGAAGTCCTTGTGCCCGGTCTGCCAAAGAAGGAAGGCATACTGGCCCGCGAAGTTTTTGAAGGTGACAATCTTCTCCTCCGTGAAGTGGCCATTGTCGTAGTTCACCTTCATCAAAACGGGATTTCCCGAGGCCGTTGCCGCCTGCAAGGCAGCCACGAACTTGCCCGGTTCCCAGGCTGCGACGCGGGGATCATTCCAGCCACCCACACCCATAACCGCAGGGTACTTCACACCCTTCTGGACGTGCTGGACTCCATCCATCTCAAACAGAGCCTGGCACTCAACGGGGTCTTTCACGGTGCCGAATTCCGGCGTGTTGACCGGACCATTGGGCGAGAACTCCTGTCGCATCGCGTTCGCGCACCCGACATCGCAAACTGCGGCAGCAAATAAATCCGGACGTTCCTCGATGGCACGGCTGATCAGGATTCCGCCAGCACTGCGGCCGGTGCCTGCGAGCTTCCGGGGACTGGTATATCCCTTCTTTACCAGGTATTCCGCGCAGGAAATGAAGTCCTTCCAGGTGTTGGGCTTGGTTGTCTTGTAACCGGCCTTGTACCAGGCCTCGCCCTTTTCGCCGCCGCCCCTGGGGTGCGCAATGGCAAACACCACACCATGGGTTGCCAGTGAATTAAAGCGAATGACGAATTCGGGGGTGGCACTGCTCCCATAAGCACCATAGCCCATAAGGATGCAGCAGTTTGACCCGTCCAGCGGAATACCCTTCTTGTAAATGATGGAGAGCGGAATCATCGTGCCGTCGTGCCCGGGCACTTCGACTTCTTCGGAGACCAGGTTCTCGAAACTTGGATACGACACGTCCGTGTTGAAAATGCTCTTCGCGAAGGTGTCCTTCTGCGCATCAAAATCATAGATCGTCAGGGGTGAAGTCCAGGAGGTGATATACACCAGGCAACGATCTGCTTTCCAATCCGGACAACTAACATCCACGGTCCCGGACGCCGGAAGTTTGATTTCTGCGGTCTTGCCGGTGGCCAGGTCGTATTTCACGAGGCGGCCGACAACCCCATCTGAATAAACGACGAGGAGATAGTGCTTGCTCTTCGTAATATACTGGATGGTGTCATCCCCTTCGGGAATCACGGTCTCGGCATGTTCCCAATCAGGATGCTTCACGCTCGTCCGGACAACCTTGTATTTTGGCGCACCGGCATGGGTGACGGCGTAAACGTAATCCCCGTGGAATGCAAGCCCTCGAACCAGGTTGTCTGAGCGTTTACACAGGACATCCCATTTGATTTTCTTGCGCTTCAGCTCGGAGATGGGAGCGTAGAAAATCCGCATCTCATTTTGCACGGTCTCCACGAATCCGATGATGTAGTCAGGGTAGGATTCCCTGATGAAAGCAACCGGAATCTCTTTTGCTATGATTCCCAGTTCAGGGTTGCTCTCATCGCTGAAGATGTCTCTGTCCGTAGCGGTCTCGGTGCCGAGCTTGTGCACTCTGGTTTTTTCGTTCAGTTCGATTTTGAGACTTTTGATGTCAGTGACCTTGGGGGCGTTATAGAAAAACGACTTACTGTCCTTCGCCCAACCATAGGGTGTCCAGGATGGATAGATGCTCTCTGGCAGCAACGTTCCCTTTTCCACATCCAAAACCCGGATCTCTGACCATTCCGCGCCGCCCGAAGTGAACGCAATGGCGACATATTTCCCGTCCCATGAAGGGACAATGCTTCGGATGGTTGTGGTCACCCCGGCTTTATAGGTGGCTGGATCGAAGAGCAGTTTCTCGGCACCATTCCATCCCTCGCGGAAGTAGAGCTTGCCCACGTTTTCGCCGCCTAAAGTCTTCTTGTAAAAGACCCGGCCATGTTCATACCTGATTGTCGAGTAAACCGCAGGTTTGCGCTTGTCCAACGCCATCCATTCCTGCGCCAGGGCATCCCTTCCCGGGATCTTCGCGAGCAGGCCATCCGTCAATTCCGCCTGCGCCTTGAACCAGGCTTCGACATCCTTATCCTTCAGGTCCTCCAGCCAGCGGTAAGGATCGTTGTAGGTTTTCCCGAAGTAGGTGTCCGAGGCAGCGACGGTTTTTGTCGGGGGATAGTTCAACTGGGCATGGCAAGGCATGGCGACCAGGACTGGAAGGACGAGGAAAAGGAATCTTTTCATGATGGGAAGCTCCAATGAATTATTGATCGGAATTTGTTTTTGATGTTCCGCGAACAGGGGTGATTCGGTTTGGTTAACAGTATGGTGAAACAGATGACTCGGACGATTTTCAGATGTTCATATTATCTTGATCACCAGGTATTGCCATATTCATCGCTTTGGTTCTTATGGCTCTTTTGACCGTGCTGTCAACCATTCATCACACTCGTTGTTGCGGTCATCTTACGACAGAGATCCGATTCGCTGCCAGGTCGAACTTAAACCCGTGACGCCCGTTCGTGCGTGATTTGTCCTGGTGGTGTCGGGTTTGAAGTCAGTTCGGCAGTTCTGGAAAGTTTCCCTGCGCAGAATGGCTTGCAGGGCGACTGCGCGAGCTTCAGACCGCTTTCGTTTTCCCGGCATCGCGCAGGCTCGCCACAAGCCCGGCCTTGCGCGCTGGTGGCGCCAGGACCGCTCGGCCTCGGAAGGGATGGGGAAAGGGGACTCCCCGGAAGTCTGCAATCGAAGCGAGCGCGCACATCTCGACTTGTGATTGAACCATAGTGAATAATAAACCCACCTTGCTTATATTGTGCTCAGAATCGCAGCTTTTAATCCGCAGTGAAAGGCGCTTAAATGCTTGGTTTTATTGCATTATTGCGAGGTTTTCTGGCGAATGAAAAAACTAAGTGATTAGAGGCTTTTTTGAAGCACGGATTCGGCCTGTTTTAAGCTGTGAATAATGTGTGAATAACTCGTAAAAAAAATGCAATTTTTTTGTTGACGTTGTGGGGCAAAATGGGAAAGAATGGGGCGTCGTGGGGAGAAAGGCCACTCGCAATTCCCACGGTGAACAGATGAGACGTACCACAAATATAGAGCCGACTTGCTACAACTCGCGCTTTCGGCATGGCGTGGATCAGAAGCGGCGTGTGCAAATCCCGGCCAAGTGGCGGCCGCAGAAGGCGGGCTTGGAGTTGACGCTGATTCTTTGGCCGCGGGAGGGCATAGGATCGTGTGTGCGGGTTCTGCCGCCGTCACAAATGGCCAAGCTGATGCGGTCCATTGATGAGATGCCGAACAGCGACCCGAAGAAAGTGGTTTTGAAGCGCATCATTGGCAGCGGCTCGGCCCAGGTGACCGTGGACAGGGCCGGCCGGATTTGTCTGCCGGACGAAATGGCCCATGAGGCCGGACTCAAGGACGAAGCGGTATTGGTCGGACTGCTCGACCGGTTTGAGATTTGGAATCCCGAACGTTATGAGGAGGTCCAGGTGGCCGACGCCGCGTTGGCGCCTGACGCCTTCAGACTGATGGAATAACCATGAAACTGGGAACCTTGCTGGCTGCCGGAAAAAGTTTGGCGCTGGGGCGCCGGGGAGAAAGCCCGTATCGCGCCAAGAAACAGTTTTATCTTCCCAAATTTGGTTCGCGGAAAAATACGTTTGCGTCTGCGAACCGACCCGGAGGGGCAATCCCTCCGGTGGACGCCGCCGCTGCGCCGGTCAAAACACCAATCACCGTCGTTGCAGCCAAAACCCAAAAGCTGCCGACGTTTTCTCCGGCGCCGCGCGCGGCCAACCACCAGGCGAGGGCCATTGAAAAACCGGCGCGGCCGATTCAAAAGCCGCGCCGTTCGTTGGGATGGATACACAAGTTGAACCCCTTTGGCTCAGAAACCGCGTTTTCGGCGCGGGGTCAGAAGAACCCGAAAACCCCCGTCCAGGCCGAGCTTTCCCTGGATGCGGTAAAAGTTTTGCGGAACGACCTCAGCGACGTGGACGTTGAGATTGTTCCGCTCAAATCCCGTCCGCGCGGCAACGCGGAGGAACCGGGCGGGGAACCGGTGAAAAAGTCCTGGGGGCTGTTGGGTGAACGTTTTTTAAAGATGAAAGCGAGTTGAACCGGCGAAAAACCGATGCGCAGTGCCCAATCTCGTTCACAAACCGGTGATGGTGGCGGAGGTGCTGAACGCGCTGAAGCCCCGACCGGGCGGGTGTTACGCCGACGGGACCATCGGTGGCGGTGGGCACGCGGCGATTATTTTGGCCGCGAGTTCGCCGACTGGATGGCTGTTTGGATGTGATCGCGATGGCGACGCGGTTGAAGCGGCGCGGGCGCGCCTGGCGGAGTTCGCCGGACGGTTTGAAATCCGCCGCGGGAATTTTGCGGATTTGGCCGATTGGGTCCCGGCGGCAAGTTGCGACGGTGGGTTGCTGGATTTGGGCGTGAGTTCGCTGCAACTGGGCCGCGCCGAACGCGGATTCAGTTTCCAGCACGACGGGCCGCTGGACATGCGAATGGACACGCGGCAATCGTTGACGGCGGCCGATTTGGTGAACGGCGCGAGCGCCGGTGAACTGGCGCGGATTTTTGCGGAACTGGGCGGCGAGCGGGACGCGCGGCGGCTGGCCGGGGCGGTTGTTCGCAGCCGGGAAAGGCAAAAGATTGAGACGACCCGGCGGTTGGCGGAATTGATTGAATCCATTTCGCCGCGCCGCGGGAAAAAGGCGCATCCGGCGACAAAGGTTTTTCAGTCGCTGCGGATTGCGGTGAACGATGAGCTTGGCTCTTTGAAACGGGGTTTGGAGGCGGCGATGAAAATATTGAAACCCGGCGGGCGGCTGGCGGTCATCACGTTTCATTCGCTGGAAGACCGGGTGATGAAGGATTTCGGGCGCGTGCGGTCGCGGGATTACACGTTCACCGGAGGAGTGGACGTTCCGGAGTTGCGCGAGCCGCGCGCGCCTGAGTTGAAATGGGTGACGCGCAAGGCCATCCGGCCGCGCGCGGCGGAAATCGCTGAAAACCCGCGCAGCCGCAGCGCACAATTGCGGGTGCTGGAGAAGATTTAGATGATGAAAAATCGGAAGAGTCAGTCAGCGGTGATCCGGTTTGGGCCGGCATTGAAGGCGTCCTTTTTATGCCTGTTGATTGGGGGTTCGGCGGCCGGTTATGTCTGGCAAAAGAGCCAGATTTACCAGCTCGGCCAGCAAATCCGGCTGCGGGAAATCCACCTGGCGCAACTGAAGGACACGAACCAAAAGCTGGCCGACCAGCTCGCCATGCTGCGTTCGCCGACCATGTTGGACAAGCGCGCGCGGGAGCTGAACCTCGGGCTTGGTCCCGCCCAGCCGTCGCAAATCTGGCGGCTGCCCGAACCGTCGCCGGTGTCGTCCGGAAATCAGAACGCGACGCCCCGGTTGGCCGTGCGGCAAACCGGCGTGACGACTCAATAACGTGTAAAATTTGGCCGCCGCCCGTGACGCCGTCGGGTGAGGAACCGATCGCCGCGGGCGGCCGGCCTTTTGGAAATGAGCCTCAAACTGCAATTTCGACGTGTGTTGCTGCTGCTGCTGCTGTTGGGCGCGGCGTTCGCCGGGCTGGGTTATCGGCTCGTGGACTTGCAGGTGTTGCGGCACGATGAACTGGCCAGAATCGCGCAGTTGAACACGGGGAGTGATTTCTTCAAGGCGCCGCGCCGGGGCAACATTTTGGATGTGAACGGCAACCTGCTGGCCACGAGCATCTCCGTGAAAACGGTTTGCGCCAATCCGTCGTTGATTGGCAACCAGCAGGTGGTGGTCGCGCGCGCGCTCGCGCCGTTGCTGGGCATGGGCGAAGGCGATCTTTTTCAACGGCTGATTCCCCGCGTCCGGAGAAATGAAAAGGGCGAGACTGTCACCAACGGCCTTTATTACGTTCGTCTTAAAAAAGACGTTCCGGATGAGACATGGCAGAAGATTCAAATGACGATGACCAATCTTTCGTTTGGTGTGGATGAGAGCAGATTGTCCAAAACCAACCGCGCGTTTTTCCGCAACCTGCGCCAGGGCGCAATTTTTGCCGAGGCGGACCAGTTGCGCGTTTATCCCAACGGCCCGCTGGCGGCACATGTGCTCGGTTTCGTGGGTTCGGATGATGTGACGTTGAACGGTGCTGGCGTTTCGCAGATTTCAGGACGCGACGGCATCGAATTGGTTTTGAACTCCGGGTTGAGCGGCGTGGCGGGCTGGCGCGTGACGGAAACGGACCGGCAGCGGCGCGAACTGGTTGCGTTGCGCGATGAAGACGTGCAGGCCCGCGATGGCCTCAATGTGGTGCTCACCATAGACTCGGTAATTCAGCACATTGTCGAGACCGCGCTGGCCGACGCCATGGAAAAACACACGCCCATCAGCATCACGGGCGTCGTCATGCGTCCGCGCACGGGCGAAATCCTGGCGATGGCGACCCTGCCGGATTTTGATCCAAATAATCCCGGCGCCTCACCTGCCGACGCGCGCCGCGACCGCGTCATCAGCGACGTGATGGAACCGGGTTCGACTTTCAAGATCGTGGTGGTGTCCGGCGCGCTGAACGATGGCGTGGTGCATTTTAACGACACGTTTAATTGCGAAGAAGGGCATTTCGCTTATGCGGGGCGGGTTTTGCATGACCACGAGCCGTTCGGGATGCTTACCACCAAAAGCATCATCACGAAATCGTCGAACATCGGCGCGGCCAAAATTGGCATCCGCCTCGGCGAAAACCGGCTTTACGATTATGCGACTGAATACGGTTTTGGCGAACACACGGGCGTCTCGTTGCCGGGTGAAGTCAACGGGATTTTGTATCCGGTAAAAAAATGGAGCAAGGTTTCCATCGCGCAAATCCCGATGGGGCAGGGCGTGGCGGTGACGCGGCTGCAAATGTTCATGGCCTTGGGCGCCATCGCGAACGGCGGCTGGCTCATGCGGCCGATGCTCGTGAACCGCCTTGAAGACCGCAGCGGAAACGTGGTGCAGCAGTACACGCCGCAACGCGTGCGGCAGGTCATCAACGACGCCACGGACAAATTGATGATTGAAGCGCTCAAAACGGTTGCCTCGCCGGAAGGCACGGCCCCGGGCGCAGCCATGAAGGATTATACGGTGGCCGGCAAGACCGGCACGGCCCAGAAAGTCGGGCCGGACGGTTATGAACGGGGCAAGTATTTTGCGACGTTCATCGGCTTTTTCCCGGCGGACGACCCGCAGCTTTGCATTTCGGTGGTGATGGACGAGCCGAAGGAAGGTTATTACGGCGGACAGGTTTGCGGGCCGGTGTTCCGGGAAATCGCCGAGCGCTGCGCCAGTTATTTGAACATCCCGCCGGACAAAGCTCCGGGGTTGATCAATTCGCCATCGTTCGTAACCGGGGGAGTTTCCCGGCGGCCGGCTGATTTACCGGTGCCATGAAACCGCCGGACATTTGACATGGAACCGCGCTCTTTGAAATTCATTGCCGAAGCCTGCGCCGCCGATGTTCGCCGCGGATCGGTGAAAACTTTGGTGAAAAATGTCTGTACTGATTCACGGCAGGCAAAACCAGGCGATTTGTTCTTTGCCATCAAAGGCGAAAAGTTCGACGGTCATGACTTCTTGAATGAAGTTGGGGCCAAAGGTGCTGCGGCGGTGGTTGTCCCGGAAAAGGGAAAAATACCAGCGCAATTGCCGGACTGCGCAGTGCTAGTTGTTAAAGATACGCGGGCAGCGCTCGGTCAGTTAGCGGCAGCGTATCGGAAAGAATTTGATTTGCCGGTCGTTTGCGTCGGCGGTTCCAACGGCAAAACGACCGTGAAGGATTTGATCGCCTCGGCGCTCCGGCAAACGCTGGCGACGTTGTGGAGCGAGGCGAGTTTCAACAACGACATTGGCGTGCCGCTGACGTTGTTGCGGCTGGAAAAGTCGCATCAGGCGGCCGTGCTCGAGGCGGGCACGAACCATCCGGGCGAACTCGCGCCGCTCGTGAAAATGATCCGGCCGAAATACGGCGTGATCACCAACATCGGCCGCGAGCATCTGGAATTTTTTGGCGACGTCGCGGGCGTGGCGCAGGAGGAAGGCTGGCTCGCGGAACTATTGCCGGTGGAGGGCAGGCTCTTTGTGAACGGCGACAACGAATGGACGGAAGAGGTTGTCCGGCGCGCGCGGGCGAAAGTCGTGCGCGTTGGACTGGGTGACCGGAACGACTGGCGGGCGAGGAAAATCCGCCCCGACAAAAATGGCGTGACGTTGCGCGTGGATGCTCCGAAGAATGAATGGAGCGGTGAGTACCGGATCAATTTGCTGGGGCGACATCAGGCGACGAATGCTTTACTCGCCATGGCGGTCAGTGAGGAACTAGGCTTGGGCCGTCCCGCCGTGCGGGACGGCCTGGCCGGGTGCCAGCCGGCAAAGATGCGGTTGCAATTCTGGGAAGCGGGCGGCGTACGCGTGCTGGACGACACTTACAATGCGAATGCGGATTCGACGCTGGCGGCGCTCGAAACGCTTTGCGACCTGCCGTTGCAGGGCCGGCGCGTGGCGGTGTTGGGGGACATGAACGAACTGGGCGCGCACAGTGAGGCGGCGCACGCGGAAGTGGGAAGGCGCGCCGCGGAACTGGGCATCGGCCAACTGTTTGCCGTGGGCAAAATGGCGGCCGTCACCGCCCGGGCGGCGCGGGACGCGGGATTGGCCCGCGTGATTGAATTTGCGGACGTCGAGACGGCGGTGAAGGCGGTGAAAAGTTTTTTGAAAACCGGCGACATGGTTTTGTTGAAGGCGTCGCGGGCGGTGCGCTTGGAGCGCATCACCGAGACGTTGCAGGCCGGAAAATCGTGAGGGAAAGCGAATGTTTTATTTATTGAGCCAGCAATTGCTTGATTGGGCGAAAGGGACGCCGTGGGCGGACCACCTTTCGGCGTTGCGGCTGTTTCGTTACATCACGGTGCGCAGCGCCGGTGCGGCCATCACGGCGCTGGTGTTGAGCTGGTGGCTGGGACCCAGGATCATCCACTGGCTCAAGGAACAAAAGTTCGGCCAGGATTACGCCGACCGGGCAGAGGAAGCGGGCGGTCTGGCGGCGCGGGTGTTGAGCAAGAAGGGCACGCCGACGATGGGCGGCATTTTGATTGTGGCGGTGCTGTTTTTTTCGACGACGCTCTGGGCGCAACTGGACAACAAATTGGTGTTGCTGACCCTGCTCTCGGTCATTGTGCTGGCGGGTTTGGGATTTTACGACGACTACGCGAAAATCGTCCAGCAAAGCGGGGGCGGCACTCCGCCGCGCGTGAAGTTGTGGGCGCAAATGGCGGTGAGCCTGTTCATCGGCCTGTATTTGTGGGAGACGCCTTCGACCAGCAGGCTGGTCACGGAAATCACGGTGCCGTTTTACAAACATTCGGTCGCGACCCATGCCGCCTGGCTCGGAATTTTGATCGTGGTGCTCGCGATTGTCGGCACCTCGAACGCCGTGAACCTGACGGACGGGCTGGACGGTCTGGCGATTGGCTGTTCGTTGATCGTGGCGTTTGTATTTCTGGTGTTCACCTATCTGGCGAGCAACATCAAGGCGGCAACCTATTTGCAGATTCCCTATGTGCACGAGGCAAGCGAATTGACGGTGTTTTTGGCGGCGCTCATCGGCGCGGGCCTCGGCTTTCTGTGGTTCAACTGTCACCCGGCGCAGGTGTTCATGGGTGACACGGGCTCGCTGGCTATCGGCGGCTCGCTCGGCATGGTCGCGGTGCTGGTCCACCAGCCGTTTGTGCTGGTGATTGCCGGCGGCGTGTTTGTGATGGAAGCCGTTTCGGTGATGCTGCAAGCCGGCTGGTTCCGCTTCACGCGGCTGCGTTACGGCACCGGCCGGCGGGTTTTTCTGATGGCACCGCTGCATCATCACTTCGAGAAAAAGGGCTGGTACGAATCGCAGGTGGTGATGCGCTTTTACATTTTGTGCGTGCTGTTCGCGGTCATCGCGTTGAGCACGTTGAAACTGAGATGACGACCGGCCCCATAACGATGTTCGCACCGATCAACCGACAAATCTTGCACCGGGCGCAAACGTGCTTTACCCCTTGCGCGGGCGCGGCCTTGCTGTTAAAACGGGCGGCAGCAACGGCTGAACGCGTGTCCGGCGGCAGGATGTTTTTATTTTCGCGCGTTGATTCGAGGTACGACCAATTTCAAAACCGCCGACGGCGGGCCGTGCAAGTCAGGCAGATGAAGAAAATGATTTTAACCAGTCGCGAAATTTTTAGAGGGAAAATCTCGCGGCCAGAACCCCAACCCAACCTCGATGAAAGGACGCGATCAGCGCCAAACCGATGAATAATCCCAATCCGTTCGTTCCCCAAGGCTCCCTCCTGGAGCAAAAAGACAAATCCCGCTCGCGCGTGAAACTCGCCGTGTTTTGCGTGCTGGCCATCAACGCCCTTGGTTTGACGGCCCTGCTCATGCAAGGCTGCAAACGCGAACAGACCGAAGCCGAAAACATCGGACCGACGGCGAACACCAATTTGCCGCCCATGGTAGAGTCGAACCTGCCGCCAGCAGGGGAGACAAATCTGCCCGCCCAGCCGCCGGTCGCCATGCCCCCAACACCAGCCGTTCCGGAAACCGCCGCGACTGAATACGTTGTCGTCAAGGGTGACACCTTCTCAGGCATCGCTAAGAAATTCGGCGTGTCCGTCAAGGCCATTGAGGCGGCAAACCCCAGCGTTGTGCCCACCAAACTGCAAGTCGGGCAAAAACTTTCTATTCCGGCAGCCTCCGGTGGCGCAACGGCCCCGGCACCAGCCCCCGGCGCCAGCAGCGGTGAGCAGATCTACACCGTCAAATCCGGCGACACTTTGACCAAAATCGCCAAGACCTGCGGCACCACCGTCAAGGCGATTGAGTCTGAAAACAATCTGACCTCGACGCAAATCAAAGTCGGGCAGAAGCTGAAGATTCCAGCGAAGACCGAAACGGCGGCTCCAGCTCCGGCCCCGGTGGCAACGCCGGCGCCCGTTGTGCCGGCACCCGCGCCGGCCAATCCGCCTGCGCAGTGACCGACCCGCTTGAACCGCGGCTGGTCCCGCACGGCGGGATTTTGAAGCGTTGCCATGAAAGTCGCCGTCACAACTCTGGCTTTTTGCGTCGCCGCCCTGCTGGCGCTGGGGCTGGTGATGCTTTACAGCTCGAGTATGACGCAAGTCGGTGCGCATTACCTGATGCTGCAACTCGTCTGGTGCGCTTTCGGCATTGTCCTCTGCGTGTCGGTGACTGCCCTCGACGATCAATGGCTCAAAAAATTCGCGTGGCTGATTTTCATTCTCGCGCTGGTTTTGCTCGTGCTGGTGTTCGTGCCGCACGTTGGCAGAAAGATTAATGGCGCGCGCCGCTGGCTCGATTTCCACGGCCTGCGTTTCCAGCCATCGGAACTCGCCAAACTCGCGCTCATCATCATGCTCGCGTGGTATGGCGACCGTTCCCAACGGCACATGCAAACCTGGAAACGCGGCGTGCTTTTGCCCGGCTGGCTCATGGCGTTGGTTCTGGGGTTGGTTTTTGTTGAACCCGACCGCGGCACGACGGTTCTGCTGGCCGCCGTCGGCGGCGCGATGCTGCTCATCGCGGGCGTCCGCTGGAAACACATCTTGATTCCGACTTTGGTTGGCGTGGCTGGGCTCGCGATCTCCCTTTTGCTTGACCCAATGCGCCTGAAACGCATTTTGGGTTGGTGGGATTTGGAGCAGCACAAGGAGGGCGTCGGTTATCAGGCATATCAGGCAATGGTTGCGCTTGGCTCCGGCGGTTGGTTCGGCCTCGGCCTCGGCAATGGCCGCCAGAAACTCGGCTTTGTCCCCGAACACCACACCGATTTCATTTTTTCCATCATCGGTGAAGAACTCGGTCTGATTGCCACGCTGCTGGTTGTCCTCGCGTTCGTCACCATCGTCATTTGTGGAATTTACGTCGCGCTCAATGCCCGCGACGCCTTCGGCTTTTTACTCGCGGCGGGCGTCACGTTTCTGATTGGCCTGCAAGCGGCCATCAACATCGGCGTTGTCACCAGCGCACTGCCATGCAAGGGGTTGCCCCTGCCGTTCATCAGTTATGGCGGTTCGAACCTGCTGGTGATGCTGACGGGCGTCGGTTTGCTGTTCAACGTCGCGCGGCACGCGCGCCCGCGCGCAGCGGTCGCCGCCGAATCCGCCGAAACCGATGAATTTTCACCCGCACGCCCGGCCCGGACCGTGGCGGCGCGGCGCCGACCCGCTCAGGCCACATGACTGAACCCGGAATCAACACGCTCTTCGTCGCCATCGCCTGCGGCGGGACGGGCGGGCATCTGTTTCCGGGACTCGCCGTGGCGGAACAGCTCACCCGCCGCGGCTGCGGCGTTGCGCTGCTCATTTCGCCCAAGGAAATTGACCAACAAGCGGTGAAATGCGCGCGCGGCATGGAAATCATCACGCTGCCGGCCGTCGCGCTGCAAAATCACAATTACTTTTCCTTTGCCGGCAGCTTCTTGAAATCGCTCTTTGCCGCGCGGAAAATCTTCCGCCGGCGCAAACCCGGCGCTGTGCTGGCCATGGGTGGCTTCACCGGCGCGCCGCCCGTCTGGGTCGGGAGGGATTTCGGCGCGAAAACGTTTCTGCACGAATCCAACACCATTCCCGGCCGCGCCAACCGCCTGCTCGCGCGATTTGTGGATGAGGCCTTCGTCGGATTTCCTGAAGCCGCTGGAAGGCTGAAAGCGCGCAAAGTTATGACGACCGGTACGCCGGTGCGCCCGCAATTTTCCCCCAATGCCAGACCCCGGACCCCAGACCCCGATTGCCGCATAGCCCTCGGACTCGAACCTGATCGTCCTACGGTTCTGGTCGTCGGCGGCAGCCAGGGCGCGAGCGGTATGAACGGAATGATTTTGTCCGCATTGCCGCTGCTCGCTGAAAGGAACTGGCAATGGCTGCACCTGACCGGCGCGAAAGATTTTGAAAAAGTAAAGGCTGCCTACGCCGCGCACGGACTCAGGGCCGTCGTGAAACCGTTTCTGGCAGAAATGGATCTGGCACTCGGGGCGGCGACCGTTGCCGTGAGCCGCGCCGGGGCGTCGTCCCTGGCGGAACTGGCCGCGATGCGAGTGCCGTCATTGCTCGTGCCGTTTCCGGCGGCGGCGAACAATCATCAGTTTTACAATGCCCGCGCGTTGGAAGCGACCGGCGCGGCGCGGTTGCTCGAACAAAAAGGCGCCACCCCGGAAAAAGTCGCGGCGGCGGTGACGGAACTTGTCGGGAATGGGACCGCGCGTTTCCAGATGCAAACCGCGCTGGCGCAATGGCACGCGCCGCGCGCAGCGGAACAAATCGCGGAAAACATTCTGAGCGCCTGTTGGAGTTCAAGCTTCAGCTTGCGGGAAAAAAACAGGCCAAAGCCCGAACCCCGGCAATCACGCTCCCGCAAGCCGGAACAGGAACATTTTTCCGCCGCATGAGCACAGCCGCCATTTTGGAAAATCCGATGCGAGCCAAAGAAAACATCGCCGATGAACTGGCGCGGCGCGTTTCGCCCGCGACGGTGATTCGCCGCGACGAGCCGCTGGCGAAGCACACCACGCTCCGCGTCGGCGGCCCGGCGGACGTGTATGTCGAGCCGGCGTCGGAGGATGATCTGGCGGAGGTCGTTAAATTTTGTGCCCGGCACAGCGTGCCGTTTTTTGTGATGGGCCGCGGCTCGAATCTGCTGGTGCGCGACGGCGGTTTTCGCGGCGTCATCATTTGCCTGTCGCACGCGAATTTCAGCCGCATTGAAGCCGTGGGCGAACGGTTAAGGTGCGGCGCGGGCGCGAAATTAAAGGATGTCGCGGTCGCAGCGAGGCGTCACGGCCTGAGCGGCATGGAATTTCTCGAAGGCATTCCGGGCAGCGTCGGCGGCGCGTTGCGCATGAACGCGGGCGCGATGGGCGGCGCGACGTTCGATGTGGTCGAATCGGTCCGCCTCATGAGTTTTGACGGCCAGGTGCGCGAATGGACGTCGAAGGAGATGGCGGTGGAATATCGCAGGTGCAGCACGCTGAAAAATTACATCGCGCTGGGTGCAGTGTTTAAAGGCCGCCCGGATTCGCAGGAATCCATTCTGCAACGGATGAGCGCGTTCAGCCGGAAACGCTGGACGTCGCAGCCTGCGGCGCCGAGCGCCGGCTGCATCTTCAAAAACCCGGCGGAAATTCCGGCGGGCAAATTGATTGACGAGCTGGGACTGAAAGGCACGCGCGTCGGCGGCGCGATGGTTTCCATGGAGCACGGGAATTTCATTGTGAACGACGGCGGCGCGACGGCGCGCAATGTTCTGGAGTTGATTGAAATTATGAAGGCGAAGGCGAAAGCCGAACGTGGGATCGAATTGCAGACTGAGGTCGAAATCATCGGCGAGTGAAATCCTCCTCGTCCTCCTCGTCGTTCTCGTAATCGAGGACGAGAACGAGGACGAGAACGAAAAAATGGTCGAGAAATTAAACATCGTAGTCATGCTGGGCGGGCCGAGCGCCGAACGCGAAATATCGTTGCGCTCCGGAGCCGGCGTCGTCAAGGCGTTGCGTTCGCTCGGGCACACGGTCTTTGAAATTGATCCGAAGACGCCGGATTGGGTTTTGCCGCCGGAAACCAATGTTGTCTGCCTCGCGCCGCTTCACGGAACTTATGGGGAAGACGGCACGGTGCAGCGCCGCCTTGAAGAACTCAGCGCGCTCTACACCGGCTGCGACGCCGAATCGAGCCGCATCGCGTTCGACAAGGTACTGGCGAAAAAGCGCTGCCTCGCCGCGGGGGTGCCTACGGCGAAATTTCTGGTGGTGAATTCGGAAGACACTCCATGGCCGAAGGGCTGGCAGCCGCCGCTGGTGGTGAAACCGGTGCGGCAGGGTTCCAGCGTCGGCCTGCAATTTGTCGAGCGCGTCGAAGACTGGCGGAACGCGCTGGTGGAGGCGTTGAAATTCGATTCCGAGGTTTTAGTTGAGGAAAAAATCATCGGACGCGAAACGACGGTGGGCATTTTGGACGATGTGCCGCTACCAGTCGTCGAAGTCCGGCCCAAAACCGGCAGTTACGATTATCGCAACAAATACACGGCGGGCTGCGCTGAATATTTTTGTCCGGCGGATTTTGATGCGGCGACCACGAAGCGCATTCAAGACGCCGCGCTCGGCGCGTTCCGGGCGGTGGGCGGACGCGATTACGCGCGGGTGGACGTGATGGTGCGGAAAGTGGGACAGGCTTCCAGCCTGTCAGGACAGGCAGGATGCCTGTCCCACTACGAACCGGTCGTGCTCGAAGTGAACACGCAGCCGGGCATGACGGAAACCAGTTTGCTGCCGAAAGCGGCGGCGGCGGCGGGGTTGAATTACGCGCAGCTTTGTCAGCGCATGATTGATTTGGCGCTGAAGCGCGGGTCTGCGACCCGCAGCCGTAAAGAACTGGTTCAGGTTGAGGCTCAGAGCGCTGCGCTCCGCCCTCGTCCAAGAGTTTGAATTTTGAATTGAACGATGTGGTTCAGGCGTGAAAAGAAAAACCGGCGGTTGCGCCGCGGACGCGTGCTGGACGTGAAACTGCGGTCGGGCCAGGTGCGTGCGAAACGCGCCCGGCTGGCGGCGGTGGCGTTCGGCATCCTGTTCGGCACGGTCTTCGGCCTTTATTTATTCTGGCGTGCGGGTGAATGGGCGCTCGACTATTTCGTTTATGAAAATCCCGAGTTCGCTATCCGGCGCATTGACGTGCAAACGGATGGTGTGATTTTGCCGGAACAACTGCGCCGCTGGGCGGGGGTGAAGCCGGGAGACAACCTGCTGGCGCTCGACCTGGCGGCGGTCAAACGCAATCTCGAACTCGTTTCGATGATTGAGTCGGTGTCGGTCGAACGTGTTCTGCCGCGCACCCTGCGGATTCGCGTGAACGAACGCGAGCCGGTGGCACAGGTGAATGTGCCCAGCGCGGACGCCTCGGGCAAGATCGTGGTCACCATGTTCGAACTCGATGCGGACGGTTATGTCATGCAGCCGCTGGACCCGCGCCTGAGTGTGATGCCATTGGCGCAGGTGAACAGTCAAGTGCCGGTCATCATCGGCTTGAATATCTGTCAACTGCAGCCGGGCCGCCGCCTGGATTCGCCACCGGCGCAGGCGGCGCTGCAGTTGATTACGGCCTTCAATGGCTCGCCGATGGCCGGGTTGGTGGATTTGCAGCACATTGACGTTTCGGCGCCCGGGGTTTTGGTCGCTACGACGGAGCAGGGCGGCGAAATTACTTTCGGTCTGGACAATTTTGCCCGACAATTACGCCGCTGGCGGGAGATTTATGATGCGGGACAACGCCTGAACAAAGCGATCGCTTCGCTCAACCTGGCGGTGCCCGACAACATCCCCGTGCGCTGGATGGACGGCGGCGCGGTACCCGGTTCAACGCCCAAACCGGTCAGACCCGCGCGCACCTTGAAAAACCATGTTTGACAACTCGAACATCATCGTCGGATTGGAGATCGGCACGTCGAAAATCTGTGCCGTGGTCGGCGAACAGAATGCCGATCCCGCCAAGGCGGGACTGAACATCATCGGCCTCGGCCAGGCGCGCTCGCGCGGCGTGCGCAAAGGCGAGCTGGTGGACGCGCAACAGGCCGAGGAGGACGTGCGCAACGCCATCGTCGAGGCCGAGCAGATGGCGGACGTGGAAATCCGCAGCGTCTATCTCGGCGTCACCGGCGGCCACATTCGCGGCTTCAACAACCGCGGCATGCATCCGGTCGTTTCCGCCGACCGCGAAATCACCGACGACGACGTTCAGGACGTGGTCAAGAACGCGAAGGCGATCAATTTGCCGACGGAAAACAGCGTCATTCACGCCATTCGCCAGCACTTTTTCGTGGACGGCCAGGACGGCGTGACCAACCCTGTCGGCATGCTCGGTTCGCGCCTGGAAGTGGATATGCACGTGGTCCATGGCAACACGAACCGGCTCCAGAATGCCATCCGCCTCGTCAAGGGCATGCAGCTCGAAGTGGATGAAATCGTGTTCAACGGCCTCGCGTCCTCGCTGGCGCTGTTGACGAACGAACAAAAGGAACTCGGCGCGCTGGTCGTTGACATCGGCGGCGGCACGACTGATTACGTCGTTTACACCGACGGCGTCATCAAACACACCGGCGTGCTCGCGATCGGCGGCGACCACATTTCCAACGACTTGGCTTATGGCCTCAAAGTCCCGTTGAGCCGCGCGGAGAAACTCAAGCTGGAACATGGCTCGGCGCTCGTGGATGATGCCGCGAAAGGCCAGACTGTGACCCTTACTAACGATCTGGGCCTGCCGCTCAAAACCATCAACATCGAACATTTGCGCCGCATCATGGCGTTGCGGTTGGAGGAAATTTTCCAGCTCGTCGCGCAGGATTTGGACCAGCTTGGCCTGCTCGATTATTTGCGCGCGGGCGTTTTTCTGTGCGGCGGCGGGGCGCGCGTGCCGCATATTGCCGAACTGGCCGAGCCGATCCTGCAAATGCCCGTCTCGCTCGGCCAGACCAATTCCGTCAGCGGACTCAAATCCGCGCTCGGCCAACCGGAATTCGTAACCGGCATCGGCCTCGTGAGATTTGGCTCGTTCAAGACCCGCAAACGCGAAGGCCGACCATCGCTGGCGCAGGGCATCAAGGGCGCACTGGGACGACTCTTGCAGCGCTCCTGAACCCACCTGCCATGAAAACCAAGGTTGAACCCAACAAGGCAGTTACCCGCCCGGCGCAGAAGCTGGCCGCGAAAATTTTCGGCGTGGGCGGCGCGGGCGTGCACCTGCTCGACAGGCTCATTGGCGGGGAATTCACCGGCGCATCATTCGCCGCCATTGACACCGACGCGCCGTCGCTGGCGGCGTGCCCGGCGCCCGTGAAAATCCAGCTCGAAACAAAATTATTGCGCAGGCTTGGCACGGGCGGCGATCCCGAACGTGGGCGTGCGCTGGCGGAAGAACAATTTTCCACACTCACCACCGCCTGCGAAGGCGCGACGGTCATTTTCATCCTTGCCGGTCTGGGCGGCGGCGCCGGCAGTGGCATCGGCCCCGTCCTCGCCCGCGCCGCGAAGGAGACCGGCGCGCTCGTGCTCGCTTTTGTGACGCTGCCGTTCACGTGTGAAGGCAACCGCCGCGTGCAACAGGCGCAAGCGGGACTCGATGAACTCAGGGCCGTGGCCGACGGTGTCATCTGCCTGCCCAGCCAGAAAACGTTTAGGTTGATTGACGAGAACACCGGCGTTCTCGATACGTTCCGCATTACGGATGGATTGCTTTTGGAAAGTGTCCGCGGCATGTGGCGATTGCTCACCCGGCGCGGTTTGATTCAAATCCACTTCGACGATTTACGGGCGCTGATCCATGACCGCCATTCCGAAAGCGTGTTTGCCTCCATCGAAGCCACCGGCCCGGCGCGTGCGCGCGAGGTGGTGGAAAAACTGCTCGCACATCCGATGCTCGATGAAGGCCGCGCGCTGGCCGAAGCCGATGCGGTGCTGGTAAGCCTGATGGGCGGAAAGGATTTGACGATGGCCGAGGTCAACCGTGTGATGGAACAAATCAGCCGCCAATGCGAACAGGCGCAAATCATCATGGGCGCGGCGGTGGACGAAACGTTGAAGAACCGCCTGTACGTCACGGTCATCGCCGCGAAAAATGCCGTGGCGAAAACCGAAACGTCCGGTGAGTTGCCGGAGCAGACGATTTCGCGCGGCGCAACGGCGCGAGCCGCCGCTCATGCCACGCCGATGGCGCCGCCGCTGACTCTGGAGCAACGAGACCGATTGGTATCCCGGCGAGGCAGTCGCGGGCGGAAACCGGGTCCCCAAATGCTGCAAACGCAATTGCCGCTGGCGATTGTTTCCAAAGGCCGGTTCGACAAAAGCGAGCCGACCATTCACAAAGGCGAAGACCTCGATATCCCGACTTACATCCGCCGCGGTGTGCCGTTGAATTGAGAATTTGGAGCGCGGCGTTCACGCCGCTTCATTGCCCGAAACTAAAAGCGCGCTTGGACTTTCGCGCCTTCTCTGCCGGTGGATGCCGGAGCGGCTGAAGCCCGCGCTCCGTCACCCCTTTTTCTAAGCGTCAATAATTTTTCGACCACGCAACCAGTTTGCCGTCTGCGCCGAAGGTGAGCGTCAAAATCCTGTCCGGGTAAGCCGAGCCGGTGGTTTGGCCCACCCCGACGCCGACGCCGCCAGTGTAAAATCCCGTCCCGACGCTGAAACTGGAGCCACCATAGCGATGGGTAATCCATTGCGCCACCAGCTTGCCGTCACTCAGGGTTGTCTGCTTGTCCGGCGGGCCGAAATCGGTTACGGCCTGGTCAAACGTGTAGGTGCCGACGCGGCTGTTCCAATCAATCGGCTTGGTCGTCTTGCAGCCGGTGATGAGTGTGGCGGCCAGCGCAAAAATGGTGAGGAATAAAAGTTTTATAGTCAGGTTCTTTGTCATCGCCGCAATTTAACAGAATCCACTTGGACTGCAAACTTCCGGAGGGATGAGTTACGCGAGTCCCTGACTATTGGTTTTTCGGTGGGGCGAGCGTCCCCGCGAGCCGTTTGTTTCCAAGGCAGTCTCGGCTCGCGAGGACGCTCGCCCCACCAAACAACGTCCTGCCTAAATTTTCTCCAGCCAGTCGAGATAACGTTGGTTGCCCGCGCTCAAGGGCAGGACAAGAAATTCCGGCGTGTCGTAGGGATGTTTGGCGAGGACCAGTTTTTCCAGCGCGGCCAGTTTTGATTTTTGCGTTTTAAGAACCAGCAAGACCTCCGTGCCGGATTCGATTTTTCCCCGCCACCAGTAATGCGATTCGATTTTGGGAACCAGATTCGCGCATGCGATCAGCCGCGCCGACAGTATGGTCTTGGCCAGCGCGCGCGCCGTTTTCAAATCCGGCGCGGTGACCAGAACAATGGCAAATTTTGTGGCGGGTTTCATTGCATGCGAGCGCCAGCGGCGCGACCTATTTGTAGCCCAAAATCCGATTGTGACACAAGCTCCGTCAGGAGCGGCATCACCTGAATATATTGCTCCTGATGGAGCTTTGAGAATTTATTGGTGCGTGATTTTACAAAGATTTCGCCTGCGGTGCTGACGAATGGTTATGTGACGGCCAGCACGGCGTTGATTGCGGACTACGTTCTTGTTAGATTTAACGCCATGACGCAGGTGACAGGCATATTCCGGCGTTGCCCGGCTGCCACACTCAGGCGCGTTCGCTGGACAAGTTGATGGAGCGCATCCGCGAAGCCATTGAACTTTGTCTCGCAATTTGAGCGTTAGTTGTAATTCCATTTTCTTTCCCCCGATTTTTCTGTTTAAGTCAAGGCATGGAACTACCACCGCTCATGCCGGGCACGCTTTACCTCGTGGCCACACCCATCGGCAATCTCGAGGACATCACGTTACGCGCGTTGCGCGTGTTGCGCGAGTGCGACGTCGTCGCCGCCGAGGACACGCGCCGCACCGGGCAATTGCTCAAGCATTTCGGAATTCCCAAACCGCTCCTGAGCTATTTCCAGTTCAACGAGGCCAAACGCAGCGAAGAAATCATCGAACGTCTCCGGCGCGGTGAGAAGGTCGCGCTGGTCACGGATGCGGGCAGCCCCGGCATTAGCGATCCGGGCGAACGCGTCGTGCGCGCGGCGATTGCCGCCGGCCTGCGCGTCGAGCCGGTGCCCGGCGCATGCGCGCTGGTCGCGGCGCTCACCGCGAGCGGCCTGCCAACGGATGAATTTCATTTCATCGGATTTCTGCCGCACAAGTCCGGTCAGCGCCGGACCAAACTGGAATCGCTTAAAACAATTTCCGGCACGCTCGTGTTTTACGAATCGCCGTATCGCATTGGAAAACTGCTGGGCGAGCTGAACGAAATTTTTCCCGACCGCGAGGTCGTCCTCGCGCGCGAGTTGACGAAGAAGTTCGAGGAATTTCTGCGCGGCAAACCGACGGCGCTTTTGGCCGTGGTCAAGAAACGAACTTTAAAAGGGGAATTGGTGGTAATGGTTAAAGCAAACGGTTAGGGCGCATCACCGGCGTTCCGGAGAAAGCGCCCTGCCACCGTGGTCGGCGTGCGAAATTCTACTTTGATTTTTTCGCTGCCCTGACCCTCGCCCAACGCGCCTTGGCGGCCAGGGAAATTTTCCGGCGCGCCGCTGCGCTCATTTTCCGCCGCTTGCGCCGCGGCTTCCGGCCCGGCGACGACGAACCATTGGCCGCCAGGGCTTCCAGTCGTGATTGCAGACGTTCGATTTGCGCTTTCAAGGTCGCCATGCGTTTCAACTGGGCGACTGAAAGTTTAAGGAGTGCTTTTGTATTCATTGTGGGGATATTCTAAAAATTTGTTCCCGTAACGCAAGACATTAAATTTGTTGCGGAAGAAAGGCAAGGGGGCATCTCATTTTTGAGCAGTGCCGCGCGACCGAAATCTGCTGTGTTGGCGGTCTTTCCTGTAGCATCCCGCTAAGGCAGGGGGTTAATAAGCAGGGTGTTAATAAGACCGAGTTGCCACCACACACAAAAGTTGGGTTGCGCCAGATAGACGACGTGGTTCGCCTCCCCAATACGACGAGGCCCTTGCCAAAGTCACACGAATTTGCCCGGATTCAAAATGCCTTTCGGGTCGAGCGCGTGTTTTACGACGCGATGAAGTTCGCGCGCTTCCCGGGAAACCGCCAGCGGCCACCAGCGTTTCTTGGCCAGACCAATGCCATGTTCGCCGCTGATGGCGCCGCCCCAGGCGATGACCTGCGCGAACAGTTCGTCCAATGCCGTCTCGGCACGTTGGTCGGCGTGCGGCTGATTGAAGTCCACCATGACGTTGGTGTGAATGTTACCGTCGCCGGCGTGGCCGAAGCACGCGACCGGCAGGCCGTGTTTCTTTTGCAGCTTCGCCGCGAACTGAAAGAGGTCTTCGAGCCGGCCGCGCGGCACGACGATGTCCTCGTTCAATTTCGTGAGGCCGGTGTCGCGGAGGGCATAGGAAAATTCGCGGCGGATTTGCCAGACCGCTTCGCATTCCCGGTTGCCGAAGCCGCGCTCGACGAACAACGGTTTCTGCCGGCGGATGATTCGCTCCAAGTCCTTCAATTCGCGCCGGACGGAATTTTCCTGGCCATCGAGTTCGGTGATGAGATGGGCGCGACAGCCGCGCAGGCGTTCGCTTTTGGTGCGCCGGTAAGCGGCGGCGAGGGTGAATTCATCGGCCAGTTCCAGCGCGCAGGGCAGGAAACCAGCGGCCAAAATGGAATGCAGCGTCCGCACCGCATTTTTCATCGAGCCAAACCCAACGGCGAGGTTGGCGCGAAACGGCGGCAGCGGAATCAATTTGAGTGTGGCTTCGGTGATGACGCCGAGCAGGCCTTCCGAGCCGACAAAGAGCCGGTGCAGTTCGAAGCCGGTTTTGTTCTTGTGCGTGCGTCCGCCGAGCCGGACGATGGTCCCGTCGGCCAGCACGACTTCGAGACCGAGGACATAATCGCGGGTGACACCGTATTTGAGGCAGCGCGGGCCCCCGGCGTTGGTGGCAATGTTGCCACCGATGAAATTGTCCGCGCGGCTGGCGGGATCGGGCGGATAAAAAAGCCCGCGCTTCTCGACCGCCACCTGCAATTTTTCCGTGACCACGGCCGGTTCAACCACGGCGACAAAATCGGCGGCGTTGATTTCCTTGATACGGTTCATGCGTTCGAGCGAGAGCACGATGCCGCCGCGCACGGGCACGCAACCGCCGACGTAGCCGTGGCCCGCGCCGCGCGGTGTGACTGTAATTTTATGCGCGTTGGCAAAGCGCAACAGCCTGGAAACGGATTGGGTGGAGCGGGGCAGGGCAACGGCATCGGGCTGATGCGTGACGAACCATTTGTCACCGGCGTATTTGGCCAGTATTTGCGGGTCCAAAACGATTTCGCCCGGCAGCATCTTTTTCAGGCGTCGGAGCAGCTTTGATTTGGCAGAAGTCATTCGGCAGGATGTTACAATCGGAACCGGCCAAGGCCAAAGAAGAAACTATTTATCCGTCGAATTGAAATTTCAAACCTGATGGCTGGCAGTCACTGCCCCAAAAACGGTTCCGGCGGCGTCCAACTCAAAGCCCTCGGCGTAAAGGTCCAGGATTTGTTTCAATGACCGCATCGCTCACGGCTTGGCCCCGCTTGGTGGAAGCACTTCGTTCGGCGGTTTCACCGGCGGCAGTTCCGACGGTTTGACCCGGCGCACGCCGCCGACCACCGTCACGTCGCCGTTGTCATTCACGCTCAGGCGCGGGCGCGAGTTGAAGTAGTCGTAAGTTTCCTGCCGGATAACGTCGCCGTCAGGATTGACTACCGTATAGGTGAACGCCTGTGCGCCGTTTTGGTAGAGCACGTGCAGATTGCTGAGGCGGTCCAGTTTCGCCTCCGGCTGGCTGAAGGAAACCAAGGGGCCAACCGCCGAAACCTTGAACACCTCCGTTCCCGATTCGTTGCTCACCTGCACGTAGAGCCGCAGTTGCGACCGCAGATAATTTGCCTCGATCAAAGTGTAGCGGCGGACTTCCGGCGCGCGATTCGTCACGCCGGCGGGCACCGGCAGGCCAAAATCCTGCGACCACAATTTTGCGCCATTGATGACGTCGAACGCCTTCGCCGGGCTGACGACCCTTGCGTCCCATTCCCTGATGCGCACCGTCGCGGTGACACGATAACGTCCCACTTGCGACAAAACAAAATACGGCGCCAGGTCGACGCGTTTGGTTGCCATTTGCGACGAGTCCAAATCAAATTCGCCCGTTACCGGCACCTCCGATTTTTTGACGACGACGAAGCTGTCTGCTGATTCCACGTCGAAGGTGAGCCAGTTGGCGTCTCCGCCCAAATGCAGCGTCTGGCCGGAGCGGTTGGTGATGCGCACTGCCACCGGCACGGATTCGCTCGGCAGGAATTGTTCCTGATCCAGCACGACCTCCACGCTGACCTGCGCCGGCGCATTAATCAGGGTCAGCAGCGTCAAGCTGAAGATGGACAACCAAAATTTCATTCGAATGCCGGACACTTTAGACCGTCGCCCGGGCGTGGCAACGCAAATCTCGGGTTGCAACCACAGAATTGTTTTCAGTCGCACGCCCGCTCAAAAATGGGGATGCGCCCGTTGAGACCGGCGTGGTCAACACAAGCTGGCTTCTTTTTTCGGCTCTATTATATTGTGGGGCGCGGAACCATTCGTATGAGTATTGCGCTCGAATCGCTGGGGCTCATTGCCGGCAACCGCTCGCTGCCGCTGGAGTTTGCGCAGCAGGCGCGTGCCGCCGGGGTCAAACGGCTCGTCGCCGTCGCGTTTGAAAATGAAACCGAGCCGGCGCTGGCACCGCTGGTGGATGAAATCGTGTGGCTCAAGGTCGGCCAGCTTTCCAGGATGATTTCGGCGTTCACCGACCGCGGCATCAGGCAATGCGTGATGGTCGGCCAGATTGCGCCCAAAAACCTTTTCGACTTCCGGCCGGATCTGCGGGCGATGGGACTTTGGCTCCGGCTCCGGGAAAAGAATGCGCATACGATTTTCGGCGCGATCGCCGGCGAATTGAAAAAGGACGGAGTGGAATTGATTGACGCCACGCCGTGGCTCAAGCCACTCATGCCCGGCGCGGGATTTCATATCGGCCCCCTGTTATCCGACGCGCAACGCATGGACGTGGAATTTGGTTTTCGCATGGCCAAGGAAGTTTCGCGTCTGGAAATCGGCCAGACCGTCGTCGTGAAAAATGGCGCCGTGCTGGCGGTGGAGGCATTTGAAGGCACGGACAAATGCCTGGCGCGCGGCGGCGAACTGGCCGGCCAGGACGGCGGCGCGGTGGCCGTCAAGACGGCCAAGCCGGATCACGACCTGCGGTTTGACATTCCGTGCATCGGCGCCGGCACGATCGAGGTGTGCGTCGCCGCCAGGATTTCCGTGCTCGCGTTGGAGGCCGGCCGGACCCTGTTGCTCGAACGGAAAGCTTGCGAAGCGCTGGCCGAAAAAAATAAACTTTCGCTGGTGACGGTTGAGTGATGTTTAACTGCTGGTTTGAATGCTGAAGTCATACGAACTATTTGGATTCATGTCGCCGGAGCTGGCGAATGACATTCTCGCTTTCGCCCACGAATCGGACAAGCCGGCTTACAAAGCCACGCTTGCCGCCGTGGCCCAGGCGCGCCACGTCCGCCCGGTCTTTCTGGAACGCCAGCCGCGTCCGCAACGCCATGCCGCGATGGTGACAACCCTCGCGCGGCCGGCGTTGGATGCGGTGGCAGGCGGGCTGATCCGCGCCTGGCTCCTGAAAAAGCAAAAGGCGATGCTCATGGACTTTCTGGACGCGCTCGGCATCAAACATGAGGACGGCGTCGTCGAGAATTTGCCGGGGGAGATGGACGACGCGAAGTTGAAACCGGCGGTGGCCACCCTGCTCGCCAAATATCCACCGGAAGTGGTCGCCGTTTATCTGAACGCCTTCAACGAGATGAATGAAACCAGTTGGGCGAATTTGAAGGCGATGCTCGAAAGCGACCTGCGACTGCAGTTGGGAGCGACCGCGGCGTAGGAACCGTTTCGGTCGTCAACATCCTGGCTGCCGGCCATCAGGCCGGGCGTCGCGTCCGTGTCTCAAAAACGGTCAGAACCCATTATCCATTAGGGCCATCCGCCCATTGCTTTAAGATGCTCAATTGGCCTTGTTTATGCTGTGAAAAAAGTCCCACTCGGAAAACGACAAGCCCGGAGTGGCGGATATGATCGGGACCGAAAAGAAGATTCTATTTGTTGAAGACGATCCTGTCGTGCTGATGCTGTACCGTAACCGGTTGCAGCGCGAAGGATTTGAAATCTTGTTCGCCGAAGACGGGGAGGTGGCGCTGAACGTTCTTTCACGGGTGCGGCCCGATGTGGTCGTGCTGGATTTGATGTTGCCCAAGGTCAACGGCATGGAGGTTCTCAAGCATATCCGGACCGATGACCGCTTGAAAACGACGCCGGTGCTGATCCTTTCCAATGCCTACATGACCGAGCTGGCGCAAAAAGCCCTGCAGGCAGGCGCCAACAAAGGCATGTTGAAGACCGAATGCACGCCGGCCAGGCTCGTCGAAGCCATCCGGGACCTGCTCGGATTCGGACCGACGTTTGGCCTGACCACCGGCCAACCGATTTCTGACAAGAGTGAGGCTGAAACGTTTGTCGCCGCCGCCGCCGCGGCCCATGCCGATGAAATGACGTTGAAAGCGACGCGCGAGGAATTTGTCAAGGATGCGCCGGTCGAAGTCTCCAAAATCCGGGACCACTGCCTGGCTTACATCAAGGGGGCAGGCGCCCCGGCGGGTCTGCAACAGCTCAACAATCTGTATCAGCGGGTGCATTTCCTGACCGCTCGCGCCGGACTGGCCGGCTGCAGCAAGATTGCCCTGCTGGCCAGCGCCTTTGAGGCCTTGCTTTTTGAGATTGTGTTTAAACCGTCAAACGCCACGGCTTCCATATTGCAAACCATTGCCCAAACCGTGGACTGTCTGGGACATTTGTTTCAGAGCGGCGATACTGGCACGGCCGGCCTGAGTCTCAAGGCCAGGATATTGATCGTGGACGACGATGCGGTTTGCAATTACGCCATGGTGGCGGCCCTCAAACGTGCGCACTTCGAACCGGTCAGCATCGAAGACCCCGCTGTGGCCGTGCAATTGTTGCCGGCGAACCAATACGACATCGTGTTGCTGGACATCAACATGCCGGGCATGAACGGCTTCGAGTTGTGTGAGCGGCTGCGCGCCATGCCGCAATACCGGCAGACGCCGGTCATCTTTATTACCGGCAATGGCGATTTCCAAAACCGTGCGCAGGGCATCCTCAGCGGCGGCAACGACCTTATCACCAAACCGACTACTCCCTTGGAACTGGTGCTTAAGACAACCATGCATTTGCTGCAGCCACAAGGTCGGCGGCCGGAAACCGCGGCGGCGGCAACTCTGCAACGCCCGGAAGCACCCCCGGTTTTGTCACAATCCGCGCCGGCGAAGCCAGGCGCCCCGCCTCCCATTGCTGCAACAAAACCGGCGCCGCCCGAGCTTACAAAAGCAGCGCCGCCCGAGCCTGCAAAAGCAGCGCCGCCGGAGCTTACAAAAACAGCGCCGCCGGAGATTTTGACTGGTGCCAGTGGTGTCAGCAACACAGTGCCCACTCCCGCAGAGACAGTCAAAGTTCCCCCGCCCGAGAACCGGATCGAATTACCCAAGCCCCAGGAACAGGTTGAATTGGCCCGGCCGGAGATTAACAACGTGCCGGTCTCGCCCGAGATTAAGAGCGAATTGGCACCGGCCGAGGTTCGCAAAGACGCGTCGCCATCCGACCAGCCTGAACCGGTGGCAAAGGAAATCGCCATGCCACGCAAGACCCCGCTGAACGACAAAAACCTGAAGTTGAATATGGAAAACAAAAACAAACCAGCCTTCGACGACGTCGCCCAAGGAGTGGCGCGAATCATGTTCGGAGACGAAAACATCACGGAAATGAACGTGCGGCTGATACGCATTGCCCTGGAGCGCTACAACGTTCCTGAGATGCATAGCTTCGACGAGATCGCCCAAGGAGTGGCGCGAGTCATCTTCGGAGACGAAAACATCACGGAAATGAACGTGCGGCTGACGCGCATTGCCTTGGAGCGTTTCAACGTCCCGGAGATGCTTGGTCGCCCCGCTGAGGCGAACAACACGCCTGTGGATGTTCCTCGTCTGGCCGCGGTCTCCTTGTAAGGAAAGGTCCGCAGGGCGGCCGAAGACCCGTTTGCGCGGGCAGACATTCCTGTCTGCCCGATGGCCTTTTACGGTCTGGTCACTTCGGCGTGGCTGGCCTCTCTTTTCACAACCTTCGCGGAATGAATGCCCGGGCGTCGAAACGTTTGCGCCATCCGCTCGAAACCGGATGCGCCTCTGAAATGGCGGAGTTGTGCCGGCCATTGCCAAAAAACTGCTGGTATGACGGGGCAAACCCTTGTACCGTGCGCCTTCAATTTTTAACGAAAACAACAAATGGAACCAAAAGCTGACATCGCTCTCATCGGTCTGGCCGTGATGGGCCGGAATTTGATTTTGAACATGAACGACCACGGTTTTACCGTGGTGGCCTTCAACCGCACCGTTTCCAAGGTGGATGATTTCCTCAATAACGAGGCCAAAGGCACGAACGTCATCGGCGCGCACTCCCTCCAGGAAATGGTTGCGCTGCTCAAGAAACCACGCCGCGTGATGCTCATGGTCAAGGCCGGCAAGGCCGTGGATGAATTCATTGAACACCTGCTGCCGGTGCTGGAGTCGGGCGACATCATCATTGACGGCGGCAACTCGCTTTTCGAAGACACCATCCGCCGCGCGAAATATGTCGAGAGCAAGGGCCTGCTTTACATCGGCACCGGCGTGAGCGGCGGCGAGGAGGGCGCGCGCCACGGCCCGAGCATCATGCCCGGCGGTTCGCCCGCCGCGTGGCCGCACGTCAAGCCCATCTTTCAGGCCATTGCGGCCAAGGTCGCCGACGGCTCTGGTGGCGCGGCGCAGCCGTGCTGCGACTGGGTGGGCGAAGGCGGCGCCGGCCATTTCGTGAAGATGACCCACAACGGCATCGAATATGGCGACATGCAGCTCATCTGCGAAGCCTACCACATCATGAAGGACGGCCTGGGCATGACGCCCGACGAAATGCACGAAGTCTTCAAGGAATGGAACCAGGGCGAACTCGAATCCTACCTGATTGAAATCACGCGGGACATCCTCGCCTTCAAGGACACCGACGGATCGCCGCTCGTGGACAAAATCCTCGACACCGCCGGCCAGAAAGGCACCGGCAAATGGACCGTGATTTCCTCGCAGGACATGGGTATTCCCATCACCTTGATTGCCGAAGCGGTTTATTCCCGTTGCGTCTCCGCCATGAAAGACCAGCGTGTCCAGGCCGCGAAAGTTTTTAAGCCGTCCAGGACGAAATTTGCCGGCGACCGCAAGCGCTGGATTGATGACATTCGCAAGGCGCTCTACGCCGCGAAGATGATCAGCTACACGCAGGGTTACATGCTCATGCGCGCGGCGGCCAGGGAACACGGCTGGAACCTCAACTACGGCGGCATCGCGCTCATGTGGCGGGGCGGCTGCATCATCCGCAGCGTGTTCCTGGGCAAAATCAAGGAAGCGTTCGACAAGAATCCAAACCTGACGAACCTGCTGCTGGATCCGTTTTTCAAAAAGGCGATCAAGAGCTGCGCGCGCCCATGGCGCAAGGTGGTCAGCACGGCGGTCAAGAAGGGAATTCCGGTGCCGGCGCTCGGCACGGCGCTGGCGTTCTTCGATGGATTCCGCAGCGAACGCCTGCCCGCGAACCTGCTGCAGGCGCAGCGCGATTATTTCGGCGCGCACACCTATGAGCGGGTAGACAAACCGCGCGGCGAATTTTTCCACACCAACTGGACCGGCCATGGCGGCCGTGTCGCCAGTGGCACTTATACGGTGTGAGTGATCGTGTCGGCGTTGTGCGCCACCGAATCGAACCACAGGCTCGACGCTGCAAAAGCCCCGCGCTCCCGTTGGCAGATTTGGAGTGCGGTGACGTGTCACCGCTTTTAAAGCGCTGACATGTCGGCGCAGTCCCAAATATTCCGGCTCGACGGAGTCTTCCACCCTCCGTAGCGGAATTACTGCGGAGGACGGGCGCCCCACCAGTTTTAAAGTAAATTGACTCACAATCTGAATGGTAGGGACGCGCGGCCCGCGCGTCCGCCCAACGGACGGCTCGGCGAGCTATGGTAGGGTCGCCTCGCTCGTCGCGGCGAAGCCTTGGCGCAGCCGGACCGAGGCGACCGTGGGATTGTTCCTTTCTGAGTTTTGGACGGCTCGGCGAGCCGTCCCTACCTTTAAAAAATCACCGCCGCGCGAAGGCGATGCTCCGCACGACGGTTTGTTCCAACACAATTTCCCCAACGCTCAGGCTACCGTGATGCTCTTGTCCAGATAAACGTCCTGAATCAGGTTCAGCAGTTTTACGCCTTCCGCCAGCGGACGTTGAAACGCTTTGCGGCCGGAAATCAGGCCCATGCCGCCGGCGCGCTTGTTGATGACGGCCGTCTTTACCGCTGCCGCGAGGTCGCCCGCGCCCTTGGATTCACCGCCGGAATTAATCAGACCCGACCGGCCGGCGTAACAATTCAGCACCTGATACCGGCACAGGTCAATCGGATGGTCACTCGTCAATTCCGTATAGACGCGCTCGTCAGTTTTGCCGTATTTGACGCCACCGGCGTTGAGCGCGTTGTAACCGCCGTTGTTCTCCGGCAATTTCTGCTTGATGATGTCGGCTTCGATAGTGACGCCGAGGTGATTGGCCTGGCCGGTCAGGTCGGCGCTCACGTGATAATCCTTTTCCTTGGTCTTGAACGCGCTGTTCCGCAGGTAACACCACAGGACGGTGACCATGCCGAGTTCATGCGCCTGCTTGAAGGCGAGGCTGGTCTCCACAATCTGCCGCGTGGATTCATTCGACCCGTAATAAATCGTCGCGCCCACGGCGGCTGCGCCCAGGTTCCATGCCTGTTCGACGTGCGCAAAATAAACCTGGTCGAACTTGTTCGGGTAAGTGAGCAACTCGTTGTGATTCAACTTCACGAGGAACGGGATTTTATGCGCGTATTTGCGGGACACCGCGCCCAGCACGCCGAGCGTGGAAGCGACGGCGTTGCAGCCGCCTTCCATGGCGAGCTTCACGATGTTTTCGGGATCGAAACAGGCCGGGTTTTTCGCAAAGCTCGCGCCAGCGGAATGTTCGATGCCTTGATCCACCGGCAGGATGGACATGTAACCCGTGCCGGCCAGCCGGCCCTGGTTGAACATCGCCTGCAGGTTGCGCATCGTCTGCGGATTGCGGTCGGACAAGGCGACTACGCGGTCCACAAAGTCCGGTCCCGGCAGGTGCAGCCGCTCCTTCGGCACGGTTTTACAAGTGTGTTCCAGCAGACCCTTGGCGGAATCGCCCAGCAATTTTTCAATTTCAGCGTTCATAATTTTGTAATCTCAATGGTTCGAAATTTTACGCCTTGTGCCTTGCTCTCGGTGTTCGACATAAACGATTTTGGCGCGGGCAACGCAAGCTCAATTTTGCTGCGGACAACGTAGTGGCCGGAGACGGACGCCGCTTGTTCCAGTTTGCTTTTTAGTCACCCGATTTTGCGCAGTCGGTGAGAACAGGCCTCGCCCTACCGTTCTAGGCCAGGTTGCATAGCAACGCCGTTTTTTGAAGAATAGTATATATTCTTCTCGCATTGTCGAAACCCTCCACTGTTCTTCCTTCTTTCGTTTTTTGCTATTCCCCTTAACATAAATAATAAATGGGGTCATTTTCTTTGAGATTTTTCGCTTCTCCACCTTAATGCAGACACAGCCCAGATCCCGCATTACTGTGACGAGAAAACGGTCCAACTTTAATTCCGATCCACCAACCGTTCGTCTTGCAACAACGAAAATTGCAGTTCCGTGAGGTTTCATTACATCAACGATTTATTTGCAACATTTTTCCAAATCATAGAGAAAGGAAAGCACACGCTTCTTTGCACACATTTCGTTCCTTCCGGACCAAAAAGCCTTAAATCTGTTCTCGAAAGATACGGCTGTGTCAGGGGATAAGTTTAAACTGCCACCTAAGCAGGAATGATCTATAGATTGGCGGTCGACTTGCGTCATCTTTAGACCTTTGAGATGTTTTACAACACCCAAACATATGTGAATCCGGCAATCATTTTCCTGCTGCGCCACCATCCGCCTTTGCCCCGACATCGGATGTTTGAGTGCTCCAACGCGACGGCGGCCAGCAAATCAATCCCTTCGCGTCTCTGCGTCTCTGCGTTGAAGAATCTGTTTTGACGTTCGACCTTCAATCGTTGCCGCTTTTTTTGAAAGAATCCGCGTTTTGCTCCGTATCGAACTTGCGTAGCTGTGCTGTCAGACAATGAACATCAAGGAGAGTATATGGCAAGAAATCCAAATACAAACAGCCATGGCGAAGCCTTTGATGAGGCAACCATTGAGGCCGTATGGAAAAAAGCCACCCCTGACCCCAAGTTTGTCGGTTTCAGCAAAGATGTTTGCGGCGCAACCATGCAACACGTCAAATACGGGAAAACCGAGGAGTGGGGATGGGAAATAGACCACATTAAACCGGTGGCCAAGGGCGGCGGAGACGAGCTGGACAACCTGCAACCGCTGCAATGGGAGAACAACCGACACAAAGGCGACAGTTACCCCAATTGGGACGCCAAAGTCAGGGATTGATTCGTGTCAATTCGTGTGTTTCGTGGTTGAATTCAAAGCCAGACAACCTTCACCCGCTTCCGTGGTGCCCTCACCCGGCTTCTTCAAGCCACCCTCTCCCATCCGATGGGCGAGGGGAATCTCCCGTTTCCACGGGCGGGGGAATTTTCTCCACGTCTTCGTTGCCCGCGATCAGTCGAAGAGCGCGGGAATGTCGCGGGCGCCGTGCAGGACGCGAATGACTTGAATCCCGTCCGGGATTGGGCGGTAGAAGATAACGTAGTTGCCGACCGGCAAGCTGCGAAGTTCAGGGGCGAGATCGGGTCGTTTCCGTCCCAATTCCGGCATCCGGGCCAGCGACTGGCATTTCTCGTCAATGATGTCCAACCAACGGTCAGCGGCGGTGAGGTTTTCTTCAGCGATGTGGAGTGCGGCCTCGATCAGGTCGAGGTGCGCCTGACTGGTACGTAGGACCAGTGGCATCAGTTGCCTTTGCCGCCTGCGCGGCGATGAACTTCGTCTTTGAGAATTTGCACGTTCAAAGGAGCCACGTCTCCACGATCCGCCTGCTCGATGCCAACGGCGATTTCGCGGCGCAGTTCATCATGGCGAAACCGCTGCACATCCTTGGATTCGCCGAGCCAGCGATATAACTCCCAGCGGTCCTGAGCCGAGAGCCGTTCGGTGGCTGTTTTGACTTCGGTCACTTTGCTCATGGCTGAAAAATAAGCGCCAAGCCGAGTTTTCGCAAACTGGTTTTTCACTGTGTTTCCGGAACGGCGATTAGTTTCAACCCCCAGTCGTCGTCTGAAGGCAATGCCGGCAAGGTAATCTGACCTGAGTTGTTGGCGGTGACGACGCCATTGCCCGCCTTTGACCATTGGCCGTTGCGGGGGTCGAACCAGTCCGCGCGATAGGCCGCATAAGGCAATGCCCCGCGGATGATGTTGGTGCCCGGACAATCCTTCTCAAAATAGACGAGGAAAAATTTCCGGTCCGGCGTGCGCGCGCAATACGCCCAGCCGGTGTAACCCTTGGTCACCTGCGTTTCGCTCGGCGAAACCAGGTTCGCGTCCGGTATCAGTTCCTCGTAGCGACGGCCTTCGCACAGCGCAAACGTTTTCAGATATTGCATTTGATTGGCCGAGTTCCACTGGAATGCGTCCCACATGGTCGGGTCGGAACCCGGCTCGGTGTCGGCACCCCAAATGCCTTGCGCTCCGTAAACATGCCCGGCCAAACCGCCGGAAAGGAAACTGCCGTAGATGCCCGAGCGCACACAGCGGTCGTCGGCTTCCGTGCCGCCGGGCGCGCCATACGGATAGAGCGGGGTGTAACGCCGGTCTTTCATGCCCGCGTAATACGGTTCGCCGTTCAACGCAGGCCGCGCCGGAGTCGCTTGAAAGATTTCCGTAAGATACCAGTAATATTCATGTTCGCGGCCATTACCGATTTGGTGGTAGGTCAGCCATTTGTTTTCGTCCGGCACGCCAAAGTTCACCAGGCTGGACACCGACGAGTTGCACGACACGAGTGTGCCGAACGGCGGATGGCCTTGGTGCGCGATGACGCGGTTGGCGGCGTCGTTAAGTTGCCGCGTGGTGGCGGTCATTTGCGGCCAATCGTAATGAATCGGGCTGAACAGGCAGTTGTTGGCCTGATACCGGTTCCAGATGTATTCGATGTAGCGGGTGTAGGACTCAGGCCAGTCGTAATACTTGGCCCAGCACGACGTGAGGTCGCGTCGCGCCACTTCAAGCATCGGAATAAAACCCTGCGCGTTCAGGTAATCCATTTTGCAGTCCAGATATTTGAAGTAGTCCGGGTTGATGCGGTCCATGTCCGGGAAGATCTGTTCGTAACCGGGGACTTTGCCGGGGAACAAAAACGCCCGGCCACCCTCATTCGTCATGTCCTTCGCGTGCCATTGATTGTGCAGCAAGTGATTGGTAATGTCGCCTTGCTCCACCCACGCCGAGCGCACACCGAGGTCCGCTTTCTGGTCCAACCATATTTCCCACGGCCCCTCGTCGTTGGCCCAGTTCGGAAACGCGGCGATGATGGCCACGCTGTTGAATCCCTGACTTTTTCGGAGACGCACGTAATCCTTGAACCCGGCGTCCGGCCTGATGGGACGTTCCTGGTCATCGTCGTTCCATTTGAAACGGGACGTTCCTGCCGCATACCAGGTATCGCCCAACAGGATGAACGGCGTGCCGTCGGCGTATTCGAAGGCGTGGCCGTTCGCGGACGGCTGGATGAACCCGCGCCGGAGGGGCAGGGCGGCCTTGTCGGCTTCAGACCATTCGACGGCGGCGAAACTGCCGTGTTGATTGTTCAGGCCGGTGTCCTTCTGATTCGAACCGCTGCGCCAGGTCCATTTGCCCGGACGCGTGGCCAGGATGCGCACGCGGAAGACATCGCCGCCATCCCAAAATCCGTAGCACCGTTTGCCGAAGCCGGGTCCTTTCAGGTCCACCCACACCTCGACGTTCGTGTAAGGATTTGCGTATGAATTTTTCGCATGAAAGGTCAGTTCCACCATTTCCCAGACATGCGTGTCGGCTAGGGCCGGGTTGAAATTGAAAAGGACGCCGAGCAGCAAAAGCGGGAGCAACGGTTTCATGCGTGAATTCTTTGACAACAAAACCGAAACGTCAAACCGGAAGCCGGGTTTCGATGCTTCAAGGCGACTGCAGCAGTGCAGGACTCTGAGTGACACAACCGATTAAAACTGGTGGGGCGAGTGTCCTCACGAGCCGAAAAATTTTGGAGTGCGCCGACACGTCGGCGCTTTGAAAGCGGTGACATGTCACCGCACTCCAAATCTGCCATCGGGGCGCTAGTCTCCCAACCGTCAAGCCGGAAGCGGGTTTCCGACAGATTGCTCCGAAGTCATGCGCAACAGAGACAACGCGCGTTCTCAAGCCACGACTTTCCCGACCCGTTGGATGGCCGCGTCGGTGAAGACGTCGGACTCATCCCGGCTCCGGGTGGAAAACTCGGAAATCACCGCGCCGTCCGGTCCGGCCTGGAACCAATGTTTGGTATTGGGATACAAGGTGTATTGCCCGCCGGGGTTGAGTTCGATTTCATGCCACACGGTGTAGGTGTGCTCGCGCCCCCTGGGCACCCGGGCTTTGGGATTGGGTGTGCGCGGGCCTTCAACATACAGATAGACTTTGCCCCAGCGGCAACGGAAGGTTTCCTCCTTGCCCGGTTCGCCGGCGACCGGCGGGTGCCGGTGTTCGGGACAGGTTTGATATGGAAAGAGGACCAGTTCTTTGGCGCAACACCGGTCGGTGTTGATGTAAGTGACGATTTCCAGCCCTGACTGGTCCGGTTCGCCCAGGCCAAAATCGACGACTTCAATGTTATTCATTTCCGTCTCAGTCAGCACAATGCCGGTTTTCAGGAAATATTCCTGCGTTCGTTTCCTGGCGGCTGCGATTTGTCTCTCTGTGATCATAATGGCTCCGGCGCGAGGCTGTTTAAAACCCCAAACATCGGTTTGAACATCCCACTCCAGGGCGGGTCATGACAAGCATGAACCATCACCCCGGACGGGATCAGTCCCAAACCCCGCTCTTTCCCGCATGCCTGGAGGATTATGTTACGCCCGAAAATCCCGTGCGGTCTCACGACAATTTCGTCGCTTCGCTGGACGTGGCCATCTTGGTTTTCGCCGCTGCCGCGGCGTACAGCGTCCCAGCAGTACCGCCACCAAATTTGGACATTGCCCGCCGCCTTTGTCGCTGGACGAACGGCGGTTCGCCCGGCTAACTTGGCACGAATGAGCAATAGCGACCCCCCAATGATGACCTGCCCGAGTTGCGGCGGAGAGATGGAATCGGCGAAGAAACGCTGTCCGCATTGCGGCCGGCCGATGGGCGAGCGCGGATTTTTCTTTTACGTGTTTTGGGTCGGGTTGTCGCTGATTGTGGTGGGGCTGATTGCCGACATTTTTTACACTGCCTTTTTGATTTTGAACCGGATGCTGTGAGGTGGACGGAAAATTTTCTCTTCAACTTCTTTCAAATTTCCACGCCGGGGCGGCCATTTTCGACGGACTGCACCGCTGACCGGCTGCCGGCTCGCCACACCACCCCCGTGAAATAATAAACAAATATATCACCCCAAAAGCTTGACAACCCTCATAGGGGCTCCAGCGCGGCGGCGTGGTTGTTAAAAACTATGGAGAATAGGGCCGTGGTGGATTTTGGGAAAGGCTTTCATCTGATGGAAACTCCTTTCCTGTTTCAGCTTCGATCACCTTCGCTTCCCATTGAACATGTCCCCAAAAAAACGGTTGACGGAAATTCACTGCATTTACTTTCAACTCATAGCTTCTCCCAGCAATGGCTTCGAAAGTGATATGCTTGTCGGGAAATCCACTGAACATCAACGTGGAATCTTCTGCCGGCTGCACATTCACTATTAACTTGTGTGTTCCAGGCAGTAGGCGAGCTTGAAGCGTATGATTCCACACTCCAACCAAGCGGAAACTATGACCGTCTATGTCGTTTTTGTGACCGTCAATGCTTATAACTAATGGCGTGACCACAACTCTCCCCGGCCTTGCTATGAACGTGGCTTCTTCTGCGGCTTGGCGCGGTCCTGCAAAAGCGAGTTTGTAATGTTTCTCCGTGGCACATGAGCATGTCAAGCCGATGGAAGTTAGTAATAATGCTGTTCTAAGGAATCTTCTAACAGAGCTTTTTGTCTTTGCTTTCATATATGACTGTGGGTTTACTCGGCGAGTTTAGCCGCCTAGCGTCCCGAGCTGAGCCACGGCCACCGGCGGCCAGGCTCCGAATGCAATAATGACATCCAATTTTCATCGCTCAATCCAAAACTCAAGGGGCAGTGGCCGTTGGGTCAGATGCTGGTTATTGCACACAGAACGGTGCTGGTCAATTTTGACCATTACAAACAGAGATTTAGCCCCCGCAAGCTGATTCCCGTCAATGTCAAAACCTTGGGTGATTACCTGCTTTTGAAACGAATCCAAGCCGACCTTTCCCAGCCGGAATTGGCTGTAAATACAGGTCTTACGGTACGCAAGGTCAGAGCTTGGGAGCACGATCAAAGCACTCCCACGGAAGCCGAATGGCAGGTTTTGGCCGCCGTCCTGACGCTGAAATCGTGGGCACCGAGAGCAAAAGGATAATCGCCAGAGTCCAGTGCTGGGTTTTACACATTTTTGTGCATAACTAATTGCTGGAAGCCTGATTTGAGGCGTTTTCCTTTCGTTGGGCCAATGGATGGAAACCGGTCATTTGCGTTCCGTATTCCATTTGAGTTTTGATTGAGAAGAGGCGGCCCTAAAGCGTCGAAAATGTGACAGTGAGTTGGTCGATGTTCTCACGGGTTTTGGAACAGTAACGGTGCGAATTGGTAGAAGCTTCGGCGCCAGCTCTGCCATTCGTGTGCCGTGCCCGGCGACTCGTAATAGGTATGGTTGATGTGAACGTCCGAGAGGAGCTTGTCCAGGTTGCGAGTGGCAGTAAGGTTTTCGGCGGTTCCCATGCTGAAGAACATCACCGGAATTTGTTTGTTGAAGGCTTCGGCATCGGCAAACAGACCGTTGTATGCCGTTTGCAGATTGGTGATGCCGCCCGCACCTCCGCTGAACGCACCCATCGCACAAAACGTATCGGGATGGTTCAGGACAATTTGGTACGTCTGGAAAGCTCCCATCGAGAGACCGGCCATGGCGCGATGGTCGCGGTCGGGAATCGTCCGATAGTTCGAATCAATCATCGGAATAATCTCGTGCAACAGCGTGTCGGCAAAACGGCTGGTAGCCGCACTCATTAATCCGAAAGCACCGCGGCCCAATGCCGGCTGATTGGTTGCGGTGCTCGCAATTGCCAGAGCATTGGTCCCGGTCGGCGCGTTCGTCCCGGCCGGCGCGCCCATGACTCCCGCCGCGGCAGGTCCGCGTACGCCCCGTGCGCCCGGTGCGAATAAGGCGCTGCCGCCGCCGTTGTCCATGACCACAATCATTGGTTTGGCTTTTCCTTCGGCGATGAGATTGTCGAGGATGAAATTCACGCGGCCTTGCGTGGACCAGCCGCGTTCATCCTCACCGGCGCCGTGCTGGAGATAAACCACGGGATAACGAACCGTCGGATTGCTGTTATAGTCTGGTGGTGTATAAACGAAACACCGGCGCCACGCGCTGTTGGTTTTGGAATAATACCAATGCTCGCGCACTTCGCCGTGTGGCACGTTCCTGGCGTCGTAGAAATCTTCGCCCGGTGACGGAACCTCTATGCCGCTCATCATTTTGCTCACGCCGAAGAAGCTTTCGCTGGCGGGGTCCGCTACAGACACGCCATCAACGATGATGGCATAATAATGGAAACCTACGACCAACGGCGGCGTGACGACCGACCACAGGCCCCGATCGTTCCGGGTAAAGTCGTATTTATGGCCGCCGATATCGAGTTGCACTCTTTGGGCACCCGGTGCACGGAGCCGGAACTCCACGTGGCGCTGGGAATCAATTTTGGGATATTGCTGCCCGGGGACATTCGAGCTGGCGGATTTGGCGTCGCTGCCGAGCTGATTGGTTGAGGAAAGTGAATTGGTTTGGGCAATGGCAACCAGGCTGCCCGCTGTCAGAGTTAGTGTGATAATTAATTTCGTTCTCATGGTTCTACTCCAGGTTTACTGATTGCCGTCTTGCGTGGTTTGAAAGAGCAACGGGGCAAATTCGTGCAGGCTCCGGCGCCAGGTCTGCCATTCGTGCGCCGTGCCTGGTGATTCGTAATAGACATGCTTGATGCCGGCTTGCCCCAGCGCATGATGGAAATTGCGACCGCCGCCTGTCATGCCTCCTTCGGCGGTGCCGACGCTGATGAAGACCACTTTGACTTGTTTGGCGAAAGCCGCCGGATCACCCAGCAGCCCGTTAAATCCGCCGGGGATTTCCGGAAAACCGAACGGCGCACTGAACGATCCAATGTAGGCGAAAGTGTCGAGGTGCGCTTGTGTGATTTCCCAGGTTTGCGTGCCACCGAGCGAAAGCCCCGCCATGGCCCGGTGCTCGCGATCAGGGATGGTGCGATACGTTGCGTCAATCATGGGAATGGTGTCGTCAATGAACACCTCGGTAAATTTGTCCCAAAACATAGGCCCCCCGCCTCTTCGGGGACCACTCATGGCGCCGGGAGTGATACCGCCGTCATCCATCACCACCAACATGGGTTTGGCTTTGCCCTCGGCGATCAGGTTGTCGATGATGAATCCAACCCGGCCCTGCGTAGCCCAGCCGCGGGCGTCTTCGCCCATGCCATGCTGCAAATAAAGCACCGGATACCGTGCCGTCAGATTCGTGTCGTAATCCGGCGGGGTGTACACGAAGCAACGCCGGGTCTGGCCGGTGGTCCTGGCAAAATAATAGTGCGCGCGGACGTCGCCGTGCGGCACGTCCTTGGGCAAATAAAAGTCTTCACCGGGGGACGGAACTTCAATGGCGCTGCTCATCTTGCCAGTGCCGAAGTAGCTGTCGCTGGCCGGGTCCGCCGCTGTGGCGCCATCAACCGTAATCGTGTAATAATGAAACCCCGGCGCCAGCGGGCTGGTGGTGATGGTCCAGACGCCGTCGTCCCCTTTCGTTCCGCTTACGCCTGGAAGGCTGACGGAGACATTGGTCGCGTTAGGCGCGACGATGCGGAAGTAAGCGCGCCGCCCGGAATCAATTTTGGGAAATGGCACGCCCGGCACGTTGGACGCCGCCGATTTGGCATCTGCCGGCGGCTGGTTTGTCTGCGGCAGCGCGGTCGAACTGGCAACCGCCGGATTCGGGTTTTCCCGTCCGGATGGTGCCACAGCGGGTGGGGGTTGGACGGGGCTGTGATGCTGAGTCTGGCAGCCGGTCACGAAAGCGAAAAGGCAAGCAGTTGCGCAAATGTAAGCGGCTCGGGAAAGAATGTTTTTCATAATATCTGGTTCTGGTTGTATTCTGGTTTCACGGGGCAGTGATTGTCACTGGCAATCTTAGCCGGATGTCGTCCGAAGCCGCCCCGACGAGGAACTCATAATTTCCCGGCTCAATGATATATTTGTTTTTCTCGGTGTCCCAATAGCGCAGGCGCGCAGCGGGGATTCCAATTGTGACCTTGCTTGACTCGCCGCGTTTCAAGTGTACTCGGGTAAAACCGCATAGCGCGAGCTTCGGTTGCGGAACGCTGGAGTTGGCGTGGCGGAAGTAAACCTGCGCCACCTCATCGCCATCGCGGCCGCCGGTGTTCTTCACCGTGAACGTCACTCTCACCGTGCCGTCGGCGGAAACTTGTTTCGATTCCAGCTTGCCGCTGCGGAACTCGAACCGGGTGTAGCTTAAGCCGTGGCCGAACGCGAACAAGGGCTTGCCGCTGAAATACCGATACGTGCGGTTGCTCATCGAGTAATCGGTGAAACTCGGCAAGTCCGTCGTGGCCTGATAGAACGTCACCGGGAGGTGACCCGAGGGATTGACCTCGCCGAAGAGGACCTCGCCAACAGCGCGGCCCCCTTCCTCACCCGGATACCAGGCCTGAAGAATCGCGGGTAGATTTTCGGCTTCCCACGGCAGGGCAATGGCGGAACCGCTGCAATTGACCATGACCACCGGCTTTCCGGTTGCATGGAGCGCTTGCACGAGTTGTTCCTGCACTTCGGGCAGTTCAATCGAATCACGATCGAACATTTCGCCTTCCTGCGCCGGAGTGATGCCGCCAACATAAATGATCAGGTCCGCCTTCGTCGCATTGCTGAGGGCTTCTGCATTGAGTTCCGGCAAGGGACGGGTCGTATCGTTATCCTGGCGACTCCATGCAGCAATCCCCCTGTTGGTTTTGGTGGTAATCGGACATCCTTGTGCAAAAGTGACCTCGATGTTCGTCCCGGCCAATTGCCTGATGCCGTTCACAATGGAGATCGAATGCGAAGCTGACCCGTGGTAATTGCCATGCAACATGGACGTCGAGTTACCATTAGGCCCAATGACAGCGATCCGCTTGATCTTGGAACGGTCAAGCGGGAGGATTCCGTCATTCTTCAGCAGCACCAACGATTCCCGCGCCACTTGCAGGGCCAGTTGCCGATGCTCGGGCGTGTTGTTCTGGTCAAGGTCGATCCGGGAATACGGGCACTTGTCCGGCGGGTCGAACAGGCCGAGCTCAAAGCGCGTCCACAGCGCGTGATACAGCGCCTGGTCAATTTCCTTTTCGGTGATCAGTCCTTGTTGAACCGCCCGCACCAGGGCGTTGTAATCCCCGCCGCAACAGAGATTGCAGCCGGCCTTCACCGCGGCAGCGGCGGCCTCCTCGGGGGTTTTCACATAGTGATGATCTTCCGGGGCCCAGATGTTACGGATCGCGTCGCAATCCGAAACGACGTAACCTTCAAATCCCCATTGCTTGCGCAACAGATCGTCCAGCAGGAAGGAATTGGCGCAGCACGGCACGCCGTCGATCGAATTGTAGGCGCCCATGACCCCGCCCACGTGGCCCTCGCGCACCGCCATCTCAAACTGCGGCAGATATGTCTCATACAAATCGCGTTCTGACGGTGTGACATCGAAGCGATGGCGTTCCGCTTCCGGGCCGCTGTGGACCGCGTAATGTTTGGCACAAGCCATCGCCATCATGTATTGCGGATCGTCGCCCTGAATTCCCTTGATAAACGCCACGGCAATCGCGCCCGTGAGATAAGGGTCTTCCCCGTAGGTTTCCTGGCCGCGGCCCCAGCGCGGGTCGCGGAAAATGTTGATGTTCGGCGTCCAGAACGTCAGACCGGTCCACCATTTGGAGTTCCCATTGTGTTTGGAGGCGTAATAGTTGAACTTCGCGCGACCTTCGATGCCAATGACGGTTCCTTCCTGATGCAGCAATTCCGGGTCCCAGGTGGAGGCTCCACCGACCGGCTCAGGAAAAACGGTGGCGACGCCGTTGTTGGCGACACCGTGCAACGCTTCGTTCCAATAGTCATAGGCGGGCAGGCCGAGCCGCGGAATCGCCGGCGTGCCGTTCTGCAACTGCGCGACTTTCTCGGCCAGCGACATCCGGCGGATCAAATCGTTCTCCCGTGCCGGCAGTGGTTGTGACGGGTCCCGCCAGATTGGGGGTTCTTTGATGTCCGGTATCTGAACTGCGGCGGCGGAAAAGGGTTCCGCCAACTCCGAAGCGTTGAAAGCGATGACCGACCTACCCGAGGCGTCCTTTACCTCGAACGTGTTGAATTTCGCGGCGCCCTTGCCTGCCAGGAAAGAGAATTTCAGCGGCCCTTTAATCGAATCATCTTCATGCTCGACCGTGCCGGTGATGTAACAAACTTTTCGCGCGTTACCGGCGGTGGCAATGATGTCGAAATTGGTGGCCAGTGTGACATCACCGGAGGTCACGTCAAACAACCTTTCGCCCGGTGAATCCGCCAGCGTTTCCACTTCGCCGATAACGAGGGTGTATTTGCCCGCCGGCAAATGCGAGATAGTGACAGCGAAATTCGTTCCGTTGATTTCTTCATGAAATGCTGCCGCATTGTTGGTGGCGTCCTGGATGGCGACCGATGCGTCGTCCTTGCGATGCGCAAAATCTCCACTGACGCTCACCTGCTGTCCGCAGGCGGCGCAGATTTCATCGGCTGCAAACGCCGCGGGCGCGCACACCCACAAGCCTGTCAGCGACATTACGGAAACGGCCGCTAATGCCATGAAAATTCCTCCGAACCTCTGCAATCCAGTTCGGGTCAATTGCCGCCATTCGAGCTCAGTCACGCGGCAAACTGTTGGAATACCGATCCGAGGGGAGGGCGTTTTTTTGAGTTGAATCTTCATTTCTATATGATGGTCATGGTTTCAGAGGTCCAAGCCAGTATGTCATTTTTCAAACAGGGTTTAAGTTATACGGGGTAGGCTCATATTGCATCTCATGCAGGCAGATGGCTGTTTCGATTTGGCGTCGCGCAAGCGGCAGAGATGGTTGGTTCATAGGCATTTGTTTGTAAGGCGTGGGAACGAAGCTGTCAACGTTGCTAACGCCATGTCATATCTATCTTACACAGACAGATTTGACGCCGCTTAACACAGCAAGTTCAGGCTCCAGCGAGAGGCTGTGTGAAAAGTCGGTCATGGATTGAACAATTACCCTTGGGGTTGGTCAGTGACAAGCATGAACCATCGTACCGGACTGGATCGGAACCAAACCTTGATGTTCCCTGAACGGCTGGAGGATTACGTCGCCGCCGAAAACCCCGTCCGTTTCCTCGAAAGTCGCCGACACAGGCCGGCCGCCTTATGGCCCGGCGGCGCTGCTCAAACTGTATCTTTATGGTTATCTGCATCGGATACGCTCCTCGCGGCTGCTGGAGGCTGAATGTCAGAGGAATGTGGAGGTGATCTGGTTGTTGGGCAAACTGACACCGGACTTCAAAACCATCGCCGATTTCCGGAAGGACAACCTGAAGCCGCTGCGGGCGGTGAACCGGCAGTTCACGGTGCTGTGCCGCAAGCTGGAACTGTTCGGGGGCGAACTGCTGGCCATTGATGGGAGCAAGTTCGGAGCGGTCAACGCGCGGGACCAGAACTTCAATGCCGCCAAATTGCAGGACCTGATCGCGCGGGCGGATGCGCGGCTGGCCGAATATCTGAAAGAACTGGACCGCGCCGACACGACCGAACCGGCTCCCACAGCCCTGGACAAAACCCAATTGGCCGAGAAGATCGCGGCGTTGCAGGAGAAGCAGGA
>JBEKHY010000015.1:0-90254 GCA_050012035.1 Verrucomicrobiota bacterium
GGCCGTCAGTCCGTCCACCGTCTCGGTGATCGGTGCATAGGTCGCCCCTACCGGCACCGTCACCGTCAGGTTCGTCTCACTGGCGGCGGTGACCGTGGCCTGCACCGCCCCAAAATAGACAATGTTGTTGGAGATGACCGGGCTGAAGTTGGCCCCAAGAACGTTCACTACCGTGCCGGGGACTCCCGCCGAGGGGTTGAATCCGGTGATCACCGGCGGAGCCGCAGCCGGCGGACATTTTCCCCCGCTTCCAGCCAGGTAAATGGCCGCAATCTCATTGGAGGTCAGCGCCCGATTGTACAGACTCAACTCATCCAGCAAGCCACCCAGGTACGTCCCATCCGTCCAGCACCCACCCCCGCAATCCTGCGGCCGACGCCCCACCCACAGGTCATAACTGGTCAGCGGGGTATGACTGCCCCACTGGTGATTGGCTACCATTTGCCCGTTCACATATAGATTGATGTATCCGCTGGTGTGATCGTAGGTAACCGCGACATGCTGGAAGGTGTTGGCGACCAGCGTGCCACTGGGTGAAGCCACTTGGACAAAATTGTTGCCATTAGTTTCCAGGAACGTGGTGTATAACACGCCCTGACTGGACGGATTGGCCCCCACCCAGAACTGTACGCCAATGGTATTGATTCCGTCGTTCCATTCGCAAATGGGATGCAGCCCGTTCACATTGGAGATGTTGATCCAGCCTTCCACCGTCAACCCGCTGCCCAGACCCACGTTCAAACTCGAACTGGCGGGCACTCTAAAATAGGCATTAGTGCTGTCCAAGAAGAATGCCTGGTTGACCTTGCCGGAGGCGAAGGCAACCCCGGAGGACAAAATACCATTATTGGTGCCCACAATGTCCTCGGCATTCCCCTCCCCAGGCCACCAACTCACCAATCCCGATGGCGCAGTAACACAATTGGTCGGCGGCAAACTCACCGTCAACAGCGCATTGGCACTGCTCGTGGACCCGTAAAGATTGGTCACCAGCACCGCGTAGGCGGCGTGCCGCTGGCCGTCACACTGAAGCTCGCCGTCCCGCCCACCACCACCGTCTGATTCGTCGGTTGGACCGTGATGAAGGGTGGCGCCAGCACCGTCAACAACGCATTGGAACTGAGAATCGAGCCATACAAATTGGTTACCAACACCGTGTAATTGCCCCCTTGGTTGAACTGCACATTGGTCAACGTCAACGTGCTGTTGGTCGCTTGAAGCAAGTTCGTCCCGTTAAACTTCCATTGATAACTCAACAACGGTGTGCCACTCGCCCCCACCGTGAATGTCGCTGTTTGTCCCGCCACCACCGTCTGATTCGTTGGCTGGGTCGTAATCGAAGGCGGCACGGCGCCGAAGGGAACGATGTTGCGATAGATAGAGATGGTGTCGCTATACGAATTGCAGAACGAGTTCGTCGTAAAACTACCAGGCACGCTGACGTTGCGATACAACGACAGCAGGCTGTTCTGCTCCGTCGCCGCCGCCACATCCGGCTTGCCATCCCCGTCCAAATCCCCGATGGCTATGCCTCCGCGATGCACGCGCCCACCCAAGGCAAAGCTCACCGCTGATGCAAACGAGTTGGTATCGAGGCTGCCCGGCGTGCCGATGTTCCGATACACCAACACCGCCTGCCCAACATGCGATCCCACCACCAAATCCGCCTTGCCATCCCCATCCAAATCCCCTATGGCCACCGTCTCACTCTGGCAATGCTGCTGCTGTCACTGTGGTTGGCCGTCGCCAAGTCCGGCTTGCCATCCCCGTCCAGGTCGGCAACCACCACGCACGACGGGCCAGTCGCCGCCACAAAATTGACCGCGGGCGCAAACGAATTGGTGGTGATGATGCCGCCACCGGCGCCAAGATTCTGCAACACCGATACCGTGCTGTCGCCTATATTGGCAGTGATGATCTCCGGCCGGCCGTCCCCGTCCAGGTCCCTTGCCGCCACACTCACCGGCTGAACGCCCACCGGCAAATCCACCCGGACCCCAAACGAATTGGTCGTGATACTGCCCGGCACGCACAGGTTCTGGAAAACCGACACATTGTTGTGGTTGTAATTGGCCACCACGATGTCCAGCCGCCCGTCCCCATCCAGGTCCGCCAACGCCAGCCCCATGAGGCTGTCCCGACCACCCCCGACTAACAAGACTACAGCCGGGGCAAAGGAACCCGTCGTCAGCGCCCCATTCGTGCTGACCAAGTCGCCAATGGCTACGGCGAAAGGACCACTGCCCGCGTCCAAGTCCACACGCGGGGCCAGCGAAGACAAATCCAGCGTACCGCCACTCGAGAATGTCACTACAAAGGGAGCGTCAGCCCAGGCCGTCAGTCCGTCCACCGTCTCGGTGATCGGTGCATAGGTCGCCCCTACCGGCACCGTCACCGTCAGGTTCGTCTCACTGGCGGCGGTGACCGTGGCCTGCACCGCCCCAAAATAGACCAAAATAGATAATGTTGTTCGTCACCACTGGACTGAAGTTAGCTCCGTTGATTGCCACCGAGGTCCCGGCCGAACCGGTTACAGGAGCAAAGGACGTGATGATGGGCACATTAACCACCGTCAGTATGGCGTTGGAACTAAGGGTTGACCCATAGGCATTGCTTACTACCACGGCATAAACGCCCGCTTGGGTCAGTTGCACATTGGCAAGCGCTAAAGTCGCATTAGTTGCATCGGTAATATTTGTGCCGTCAAATGTCCATTGATAAAAGAACGGTTTATTGCCCCAGGCAGCCACACTAAATTGAGCAATGGTTCCCGCCACGACCGTCTGGCTGACCGGTTGCGAAACGATGACCGGTGGGGACGGTGTGATCGTTAGCTGCGCATTGGAACTGTTGGCCGAGCCGGCGATATTGCTCACGATGACACTGTAAGTCCCGACATCGGCCACAGACACGTTGCTGATGGTTAGGTTGGTGGTCGTGGAACCGGAAATACTGCCGCCGTCGGTCAGGTTCGTTCCATTGGCCTGCCACTGGTAATACATCGGCATACCGCCGGTAGCTTCCACCGTAAACGTCGCCGTCGCCCCATCCAACACCGCCTGGTCGGCCGGTTGGGCCGTAATCGTTGGCGGACTGATCACCGACAGACTGTACTGCCGGCCTTGCCCGACACCGCTGTTCAAATTGGTAAACCACAGCGTTGCACTATAGGTCCCCACCACCAGGTTGCTGGCTACCGAGTTCAAACTCACCGTCACGATGTCCGCCGGTCCGCCGGGCGTCAGCGTGCCGCCAGCGGGCGAAGCATCGAGCCATAGGGAGGTATTGACCAGGGTCCAGGTCAGCGAATTTGTCCCCACATTGGTCAACGACAAGCTCTGCGCAGTAATCGTGAACGGTCCGCCTGCCCCGCCGATGGAACTGAAGCCGTTTGCCGGAGTAATCACCAAGGATTCAGGGTTTGCCAGGGCGTTTACCAGCTTTTGCCCGGCCGGTGTGCCCCAGCCCGTGCACAGGTCATAGCCGGTGACCGCGTAGAACTTGGTTGGGCTGCCGCTCCACGTGTTGTTGCCGGTCGTGATGTCGTGGAAAGCCGAGGTGTAATTCGCCCCACTCCCAATCGTATCCACCGCCGCGTTGATCAATCCCACCGTGGGCTTGCCGGTGGCCGCCGCCTGCTGATTGACCAGTGCGGCAAAACCCGCCCATAACGGCGCTGAGCAACTCGTGCCGCCGACATCATAATTCCCACCATCCGCCCGGACGTAAACGTTGTCCGCTATCAGCGCCACATCCGGCGTGTTGCGCATCGTCGTCGAGCCTTGGTTGGCTGTCATGTCGATGTTCGTTTGCCAGCTCGGAATGGGATACTGGGTGCTGATCCCGCCACCGCTGCCGATGCCATTACCCCAGTTCCAAACCGTTTCGGATACCCACGAGCCTCCCGGTCCGCTCGTCGTCAAGGTTGTCCCCCCGACTTGCGTGATGTCGGGTCTGTCACCCGGAAAATCAATCAGACCGGTATAGGCGTCATAATCGCCGGAGGCATTGAAGAACGATTGACCTTGTGCCGCCATCGTCTGGAAATACTGGTCGCAAGTCGGCTTGGCTCCCGCACCTGGTTCATACCACGAACAACTGAGTTGTCTGACGTTGGGTAGCCCCAGGCTGTTCGTGTCGTAGGTCATGCGGCTCAGAATGTCCTCCCAAGGACTGGGATTGGGCGCGATGTAAACCACTACCTTGGACAAATTCGTCGCCATCGATATCGCCATTTCGATGTCCAAGCAAACCTCCACCTCGCCACCACTGCCACTGGGAGTTCCGGTCGCTCCATCTATCAACACGTTCGATAACGTAACGCTCGGCAAGCCTGCCTGGCTTTCGTAATAGGTAATGTCGCTGGGGTTATAACCATCAAACTGCAGCAACCCGACCATCTGCCCTGAACCATTCAAGGATGAATCCGGAACGTAAGCCGCCCGGAAATCTTTCCCCATGTAAGTGCCGCTGGGACCCGAACCGGCATTCGGCGACACCTTTTGCGTATTGGCCAGCGGCGCCACCTGCAGCCGCGGACGCGGCAGCGAATAATCATCCAATCCACTGATGCTCAAAATCGGAACCGCCAAATCCAGCGACGGCTCAACATCCGGCGCATGAAACAAGCGTTTCTCCGTCGGATGCTGATAGACCCGCATTGCCACATGCAAGGCTTTCTCGATGTCCGCCACCGACCCGTTCACATCCAGCAACACGCGATCGGGATGCGTGGCGGTCACCCGCAAGCCCTGCGCCTTCGCAAATGCGATGACCGTCTGGTAATCCTTCTTCGTCGGCCCAAATCGCTCCGTGAATTCCTTCGGCGTCAGATAGTGATGATAATTGGGACTGGCCGGGTCGTAGATTTGCCGGAGCAGATTGGTGAGTGCCTCCCGGTTGCGCAGTGGCAGCCCAATCGCCAAATTCAACCGGTTCGTGCCCGGAAGACTGCCGACGGGTGACAGTCGTGCGGCGATTGCCGGCACATGACCATGCAACATCTGCCTCCCTCTGGCTTGGGCACGCATCGGGAACGGGAGCAACAGTGCCGCGCACGCGACGATAAGGAGCCTTTGGGTGTATAACTGCCTGACCATCTGTGTAAATGCTCTTTTTTTCATATGCTTTCTTCTTAAATCACCAGCTACACTGGTATAGAGTGCGGTTCGGTTGTAACTCGTCAGACATGGAGCGTTTCTTTCAAATAACTTTCAAAAAGTTCTGATTATTTGTAACCATCTGGAAGCTAAACTATTAGGAACTGATTGGGAAACCTGGGCCGGAATTAGCCGTGCCATCCCGTATGGGTTGCGGACTTTCCCATTCACACTGGTCAATCTAACCAAGCAACCGGTAAAATGTCAATGAGAAAGCAAACAGACGCGCACAACTGTATTAACATTTCTTGTCTAGTTAAAAACAAATCCGCAAATGGAATTTGCATTGGGTCGGGATCTGTAGGGTGTAACCAACCTGCTTATGAGCGAATCCACCGTACCGGGAAAGCCTGCTGATTAAAAAGGATGAACGTTCGTGGTTATTCAAGGCTATTCCCGAGGCCAAACATGCCAATTTATTGCGGGATCAAAACTCTGTTCGACAAGAAGCGGTTGGTTGAACTAGGCGTAAAGTTTTTGCCAGTAAGATATGGTTGTCTTGCAGGATGCCAGGGTTAACGGGTGCTTTCCCATTTGGTTTGCGCGACCTTGAGCTTGGGATGCGACACGAGCAAATGCCAGACGACCGCCTGAAACGCTTCAGTGTGCGGCGTCACGTGCGCTGGATTTACCGTGGGCACAACAACGCACGCTGTCGCCTCCTTCGCCGTGTACCCGCCATCACGGCCGACGACGCCGACGATGGCAGCGCCAGCTTTTTTGGCGAGTTGAATGGCGCTGACCAGGTTCGGGCTGACATTTTTTTCCAGATTGCCGCCACCGACGGAAAAAATCAGCAGCCCGTCTTTGGCATTCAGCCGGCTGCCTTTGAGCCATTCAGCAAAAATCGTCGCCCAGCCTTCGTCGTTGGTTCGCGCGGTGAGTTCGGAAACGTTGTCGGTGGGCGCGTAGGCTTCGAAGCCGCAGATTTTGCGGAAATCGTTGACGGCGTGGCTGGCGTTGGCCGCGCTGCCGCCCACGCCGAGGATGAACAGCCGCCCGCCGCGTTCGCGTACGCGCGCCAGCTCATCCGCGGCTTTTTCGATGGCGTCGGTGTTTAGCTGCGAAACCAGTTTCTGGACTTCACCGAGGAATTCTCTGGCAAAACTCATAGTGCTTGGGATTGTAGCAGCGATTCCAATTCCGCCAAGTCTGGAGGAAGTCAGCACGGCGATCGTTCTGTCGGTCTCATAAACAGGTAGTCGGTGGCCCCAACCTGTTTGTCAAGCCACTCCGCTCCCAAAGTGTTTCTAATCCGCTCCGAGGCAGCCTTCGTGAGGGCCTCAATAATCAGGAAACGCGTGCGCTCTATTGTTCGCCTTCCACCCGCCAGGACTTCGCACTCGGAACCCTCAACATCAATTTTCATTACCAGGATCGGGCGGTCAGGAATAATGGAATCCAAGGTAACGACTGCAAGTTCGCGCCTTAAATGTTTGCCGGGTTCCGGTTTCAGAGAAGCCGTTGTGTCATTCTCCGACGAAGCAAAGAAGGTCGCCGTTCCACAATAATCCGACACCGCCTTATTATGCAGGGTACACGCAGCCCCGGTGGTCGCCTCCCATTTTGCTATTTTTTCAGCCATCCGGGGCAGCGGCTCGAAGAGAATAAATTTTGCGCCGGGTTTTAACGTCCAGATCCGATAAGAGAACAAGCCTGCATTTGCTCCAACGTCCACCACGACCGGCTCGGCTTCTGAAAGCAAAACGTTTACCCACTCCGACGCCAAACATTCGCGTTCAACAAAAAAGCTCCAATACGAAACCAGTTCTTCGGTTGTTTCTATGAGAAATCCCTTCGGGGTGGCAATTGGTTGGGCGAGGCGGCGAGTAAAAAAGTACTCCATCCTTGCTTTAAGCAACTTTAGCGCAAACAGCGGATGCGCGAACCAAAACCGCGGAAACCCCGTCAGATTACGGGAAAAATGACGGCTGGCTTGCGCCCACTTGTTGGAATGCATGGTGTCAGTGCTGACTGCGATAAGCTTTCAATTCTCGAGAGTAATGAACGCCATGTCAAGCGGTCATTTTAGATTGGCGTTTCAAACAGGATTCCAATTCCGCTAGGCCCGCAGGCGAGCCGATTTCGTAAAATCGTTCGCGCACTTCAAACCCGGCGAGTTGTTTTTCCCGAACCAGTTTGCCCATGACTTCAGCCAGATCAAAAGGCTTGTCGGCCGGATACGCATTGAACACGGTCGCCTGGAACAGGCTCAGGCCGTAGTCAATGTGCCGCATTTCCGGCAGGCGGTTCTTTTTGTCATAAACCACAATGCTGCCGTCGCGGAAGACGACGTTGCTGGTGTCATACCGGCCCTCGTTGCGATATACGGTCATGCAGCCGAGCTTGCCGCTGCGCCGGAAAAATTCCGCGATGGGCCGATACTCAACCGGCAAATACGAATCGCCGTAGAGCACGAAAAATTCCTTGCCGAGCAACGGCAACGCGCGCCTGAGCGCCCCGCCGGTGCCGAGCAGTTTGGGGCCGTCGAAAGCGTAATCGAGCCGGAGACCGAAGGCCGAACCATCGCCAAATTCGCGTTGAATCATTTCGCCGAGATAACCGACGCAGAGCACGGCGCGGCCAATGCCGCGCGCGCGGAGCAGTTCGAGTTGATGCGCCAGAAACGGTTTGCCGGCGACGGGGATGAGTGATTTGGGGATTTTTTCCGTGATGGGGCGCAGCCGCGTGGCGAGGCCGCCAGCGAGGACGGCAACGGGAATTTCCAGCAGCGCGCTCACGAAATCACCAGTTTCGTGCCCTCGAAGTCAAACCGGAAGCGGACTTCGCTGAGACCGGCCTGCCACATGGCGTGGCGGAGTTTGGCCTTGTCCTCGGTGTAAAACATGAGAAAGCCGCCACCGCCCGCCCCGATGAGTTTGCCTCCGAGCGCGCCGTTGGCCATCGCCAGGTCGTACCATTCGTTGATTTTCGGGTTGCTCATGCCGCCGGAACGCTGTTTCTTGCTTTGCCAATGCACGTCCATGAGCCGGGCGAACTCGTGCAGATTTCCGTTTTCGAGCGCGCGCCGGCTCTGCAGGCCGAGGTCTTTGACGAAGTGCAGATTTTCCATCATTGCCGCGTCGGACGATTTTGATTTCTGGTCCTGTTCCTTCAAAATCGCGGACGCGGAACGCGAATAACCGGTGAAAAACAGCAACAAATTGTCTTCGAGATTGTCGCGGGTTTCCTCAGAGGCTTTCAGCGGCCAGGCTTCGACTTTTCCGTTCTCCAAAAATTTGAAACAGGTGATGCCGCCGTAGGCGGCGATGTATTGGTCCTGTTTGCCGATGGGTTCCCGGAGGCGCCCCAGTTCAATTTCACACGCTTGCGCGGCGAGTTCAGCGGGATGGATGAGGTCTTTTTTGTGGGCGTGCAACGCTTTGAGCAACGCGGTCGTGAAACTGCCAGACGAACCGAGCCCCGTGCCCGCCGGAATGTCGGCCATGGAGGCCAATTCCAGCCCGCAACCGTTCATGCCGAGCAGGGCGAAGGCTTCACGGATGATCGGGTGTTCGAGTTTGGCGGCTTCACTCACCCGCTCCAGGCGCGAGTATTTTACTATCAAATCGGGCGTGAAATTCTCGTGCAGCGTAATGTAGACATACCGGTCAATTGCCGCGGCGATGAGAAATCCGCCGAACTTTTCATAATACGACGGCAAATCCGTGCCGCCGCCGCCGAGCGTGACGCGCAAAGGTGAACGGGCAATGATCATTTCGGTTTCCGGATTTAGAGTTTTGGCCGCTCGGAGTCAAAGTGAAATCCGCGCTTTCGGTAAATTTTTTCCACGACCCGTAGCGCAACGCGGGCTTCCGCGAGACCAGCATCAGGTTTCCGTTTCAATTGAAGGTCCTTTTCAAACTCAATCATTTCCCTTCGCCATGATTCATCCGGGCCGGGGAATTCATACAATTTCGTGTCCGGCGGGCCCATCTCCGGTTTCATCTGGTAATGATAAAGCTTCTCAACGCCATAACTACCGCCCAGACCTTCGATGTGCAGCTTGGCCTGGCGTCCGTAAAGCTCGAACGAGAACAGATTTTTCCACTCGGTGCAACTGACGTGCAGCCACGCGGTCTGGCCTTTGGCGGTCCGCAAATCCAAAAAGGCATTGTCGTCCACCGGCATTTTCCAGAAATACGTCGCCACGTGGCCGTCAATTTTCTTGAACCGGCCGAGAAACCAGCCCGCCAAGTCAATCAAATGGATTCCCTGGTCAATCAACTCACCGCCGCCGGCGAGTTTCGGGTCGGCGCGCCATTCCTGGTCGTATCCCACCCGGCCACCGTGGCCGTAGCGCGCGCGAATGAACATCAACTCGCCCATCACGCCGGATTCAAAAATCTCCCGCGCCTTGAGAAATGCCGGATGATAACGATGATTGAAACCGACGCGCACACAGACGCCGTGCTTTTTGGCGAGCGCGATCAATTCATCAATTTGCCTTGCTGAAATGCCCGCCGGTTTTTCGACGAGAATATGTTTGCCAGAGCGAATGGCGGCGGTGGAAACTTCAGCAAGCGCAGAATTAATTGTCGCCACAATCACCGCCTCCACTTGCGGGTCGGCGAACGCTGCTTGGAAATCGGCGACGGCCCGTCCGGTTTGGGCCAATTTCACGAGTTCCTCGGCACGCGACAAATTAGTGTCGCAGGCGACAACCAGTTTCGAACCGGCGGGCAAACCCGCCAGCCGCTTTCTCCCAATCAGTCCGCAACCAACAATGGCGTAGTTCATTTGTCTCCCCACGTTTTGCCGCGGTCTTTCGGCACAATCCGGCGCAAGGTGTAAATGTCGCTTTGCAAATCCGCTTTGAACCCGGGCAATTTCTCCCACGGATCCCATTGCGCGCTGATGAGTTTGCCGCTGATGCCGTCGCTTTTTCCCGAGAGCAGAAATTCCACCAGGCTGAGAACCTTTTCCAGCCTGCCGGAGTTGTCGTGGGACAGTTTGCTGGCGGACTCGAATTCCTGCTGTCCGGCCAGCCCGGCGCCGCGGGCGAGTACTTCCTCGGTCATCCTGGTGAAAATCGCGCCGGGCGCGACGGCGTTGATGTCGAGCGGCTGGCCCTGCCATTCCGCGGCCAGGGTTTCGACGAGGCGGACGACGCCGGTTTTGGCGACACCGTAGGCGGCGAAATGCGGACGCGGGCTGGTCGAGCCGCCGCCGGAGAAGCAAACCACTTTTGCGCGGTGCAACGATTTTTTCAGCAGCGGATAGAACGCGCGGACGGCAAAAAAAGTTCCGTCGAGATTCACCGCCAGATTTTTCCGCCACGCGAGCGGGTCCAATCCCATCGCCGGGCCAATCGGCTCTTGAATTCCGGCGCAGCAAACCAAGCCGTCCAGCGCGTCCCATTTTTTTGCCACCGCTTGGGCGCAGTTTTGCAGCGCCGGCCAATCGGAAACATCGCATTGGAAACTGAATCCATCCTGTGGTGAGCGCGCAAGGCGGCAGATCGCATGGCCTTGGGCTGCCAGCGAATCCGCAAGGAACTTGCCGATGCCGCTGCTGCTGCCCGTGATGACGAGGTTCATCGGCGTTCGAGAATCCACTGGTTTTTCTGGAGCCATTGGAGCGTCCGGAGGATGGATTGCTCGATGGTGAGCGTCGCTTTCCAACCCGTGGCGCGAATTTTTTTGGTGTCGAGAAAAATGAACGGATTGTCGCCCACCCAGCCCTTGTTGCCGCCGGAATACTCCAACTTCGGTCTGAGACCGAGCGCGTTGCATATAAATTCCACCGAATCGTTGACTTCAACGTATTCATCGGTGCCGAGGTTGTAGGTTTCGACGTTGTGTGGGGCGTGCTTCGCCGTGGCGCGATTTGCGACGTGCAGCATCGCCTCGAGACAATCGCGGATGTAGAGGTAGGACTTCTTCTGCGTGCCGTCGCCGAGCACTTTCAGACTGTCGGGATGGGCGAGCAGTTGTTTGTAAAAATCAAACACATGGCCGTGCGTGTAGCGTTCGCCGAGAATCGAAACAAATCGGAAAATGTAACCTTCAAATCCGTAACCTTCGCAATAAGCATGAATGAATCCCTCAGCGGCGAGTTTCGAGGCGGCATACAACGAAGTCTGTACCGGGAACGGATGATTTTCGGGCGTCGGGATGATTTCCGCCTCGCCGTAGACGCTGCCGGTGGAACTGAACGCAATATGTTTGATGCCGTTGGCGCGCATGGCCTCCAGCACGTTGAACGTGGCCACGGCGTTTTGCTGGAAATCCTTGTGCGGATGCTCGAGGCCAAAGCGCACATCCGCGTTGGCCGCCAGATGAAAAACGAAATCGCAACCGGCCACCGCACGGGTCATTGCCAGCAGTTCAAGACAGTCGCCTTCCACGAGTTTGAATCTCGGATTGGCCATCGCTGATTGAAGAAATTCCCGCTGGCCGGTGGAAAAATTGTCCCAGCCAACAACGTGCTTGCCGCCGGCGAGCAGCCGGTCCACGAGGTTGCTGCCGATGAATCCGGCTGCGCCGGTCACGAAGATGGTGTTCATTTGTGGGGGTATAGTGTAGCCACCATTGCCCGTCATTGCCAGCAATTACTCCCTCACAAGTTCCACCCATGCAACGGCACGTCTCGCTTCAGCGCACTGAAAAGTGAATTGACCGCGGCGGGGGTTCGCTGTCAGCGTTGTGGTTGTCTGGCCGATGAACGCATACCCGCCCAATACATGATGGCTGATGATCCCGACGCGGAACTGGTAAGACGCGCCCAAGCGGGCGAGTTGGACGCTTTCGAGGCGCTGACCACCCGCTATGAGCAACGGGTTTTTTCGCTGGCCATGCGCATGTTGCGGCAGGAACAGGACGCCGAGGACGTGACCCAGCAAACCTTTTTAAGCGCCCTGGAAAACCTGAACGGTTTTCGCGGCGAAGCCAGCTTTGCCACGTGGTTGCTGCGCATTGCCACCCACGCAGCCCTCAAGGTCATCCGCAAACACAAGGGACTGAAAACGGTTTCCCTGGAAGAGGCAACTGAAGGAACGGACCGGGTTGATTCCGTTCCGCATCCGGAATTCATCGCAGATTGGCGGCAGTCTCCCGAACAACTGGCGCAAAAACACGAAATCCAACGGTTATTGGACGAGGCGCTGGCCAAACTGGATGAAAAACACCGGCTCGTTTTCCTGTTGCGCGACGTGGAGGGATTGTCGGTGAAGGAGACGGCGGAAGCCCTGGGTCCTTGGCGAGGCCAATACCAAGGTGCGGCTGCTCCGGGCACGCCTGCAACTGCGCGAATACCTGACGCGCGCCCTGGGTGACCCGGACAAACGAGTGATACGGAACCCTGACCATGCGCATTGAACCGCAACAGTCTTTTAACTGGAGCGCCGGCATCTTGCCGGCGATTTCCCCAATTCATCACGCCGCGACGGAGGGTGTTACGAATTACAGAGGAAGTGCCTGTGTCTTCAAGGGAGGTCTGCGAAAAAGGTGAGTCCAGCTATGCTCCGAAACTGGTAGGATTTAAACGATGGATACAAATCGCACAAAAAGCCTGTCAGACGCGATGGGTTTTGCATTTTCGGCGCGTGAAATCCAGTTACTTTTCCAGGGTATCACAAATTCTGCCGACATGCGTTTCGATCAATAAAATCGAGGACTGTCATTTTCTAATTCGTAACACCCTCCGACGGGCCGGCAGGATGCCGGCGCTCCCGGAGAGTTTATGGATCGCCCGACAAACCATGTAACTTTTTCTCCCGTGACGGCTCAGGAAAACCGGAATCAAACACCATGAAGTGCGAAGAACTGTTGGCGATGCTGAACGAATACGTGGACGGCACGATTGACCCCGCCGTCTGTGAAGATTTTGAAAAGCACATGGCCGGTTGCAACCCCTGCCAGGTGGTGGTGGATAACATCCGCAAGACCATCACACTTTACAAGGAAGGCAAACCTTACGAATTGCCGGTGCAGTTCCGCAAACGCCTGCACGCAACCCTCAGGCAGCGTTGGAAGGAAACGTCCGGCGCACCGGAGAGCAACAAACGACGGACATGAGTTGGAATTCCATGGTGATCATCGGCCTGGTTCCGACCGCGATCTTCGGGTTGAAACGGTTCGGCCTGGTGTCGGCGGAAATGATTACGAACACAGAAAGTCTTTGGCCTGACTGAAACCACAGGTTGAGTCAAATTTGCTGGCGCAAAGACACGATTGCGTTAGAAATGGTTTGTGCCCTGCCTGTGGCGCATAATCGCCCCGGCACCTGGATATGAAACGAATTCGGCTCCTCATCGGAATACTGGTTGTCGGCGGAATCGTGGCCGGTCTCTGGTTCTGGCATCATCGGACCCAAACGGCATCCGCCAATCACCTGACGCTGTACGGCAACGTGGACATCCGCCAGGTGCAACTCGCCTTCAACGACAGCGAGCGCATCATCGCCTTGCTCGTGCAGGAAGGCGACCGCGTCCAGCCGGGGCAACTGCTGGCCACGCTGGACACACGGCGGTTCGCGGCCAGTGTCGCCAATTACGAAGCCAAAGTGACGGCTCAACGACAGGTCGTCGCCCGGCTGGAGGCCGGCAATCGCCCGCAGGAAATCCGCAAGGCCAAAGCCGACATGGAAGCCGCCCTGGCGGATCTGGAAAACGTTCAACTCACCTACAGTCGTGTCACCAATCTCGTCACCCAAAACGTGGACACCCAACAACGCGCTGATGACGCCCGCGCCGCGCTAGACATGGCTCGCGCCCGGCTGGCCGCTGCGGAGGAAACCTACGATTTGATGGTGCTCGGTCCGCGTCAGGAGGACATTGCCGCCGCCAAGGCCACCTTGCAGGCCAATGAGGCGGAGCTGGTTCTGGCGCAGCAAAACCTGGCCGACGCCAAACTCTACGCACCCACCAATGGCGTCATCGAAGATCACCTTCTGGAGCCGGGCGACATGGCTTCGCCGCAGAAACCGGTCTTCACGCTGGCGCTCAACGACCCGGTGTGGGTTCGTGCCTACGTGGCGGAAACCGACCTCGGAAAGCTCCACCTCGGTATGAAGGCGACCGTTACCACCGACAGCTTTCCCGGCAAACATTACGACGGGTGGATCGGATTCATTTCACCCGCTGCGGAGTTCACGCCGAAAACGGTCGAAACCTCCGAGGTGCGCACCAAGCTCGTCTATCAAGTCCGCGTTTTCGCACATAATCCGCAAGACGAGCTGCGCCTCGGCATGCCCGCGGTGGTGACCATTCCGCTTGTTCAAACCAACACGTCTGCCGTTGGCGAATCGCGCCCATGAATCGCGAGACCGAAAACGTAGGGCAGGCGTCTCGCCTGCCCGGCTCGCGCACCAGCGCGGGCAGTGTAATTTCGTCGGCTTTGCCGACCGGGGCAGGCTAGACGCCTGCCCTACGTTCGAGTCCACCCCAATGATTTCGGAATCACCAGATCATACAAGTGACGCCGTGCTGGAATTGTGTGGCGTGACCAAGCAATTCGTCATCGGCCGGCGCACCATTCAAGCGCTCCGCAAGGTCAGCCTCCGGGTGCCACGCGGCCAGGTGACCGGGTTGATCGGGCCTGACGGCGCGGGCAAAACAACGTTGATGCGGCTGGCGGTCGGATTGCTGACGCCCGACGAGGGCCGGATCAACGCGCTCGGTTTCGACGCGACGCACGAATCACTGGCGGTGCAGGCCAGGGTCGGTTACATGCCGCAACGCTTCGGTCTCTACGAAGACCTCTCGGTCCAGGAAAATCTCGATCTCTACGCGGATTTGCAAGGTGTGCCGCACGAGGCGCGCGCGGCCCGTTACGAGGAACTGATGCGCATGACCGGGCTGGCGCGCTTTACTGCGCGGTTGGCCGGGCGCTTGTCTGGCGGCATGAAACAAAAACTTGGACTCGCCTGCACCCTGGTCCGGCCGCCGCAACTGTTGTTGCTGGACGAACCCACGGTGGGCGTGGATCCGGTGTCACGGCGCGAACTCTGGCAGATTGTCTATCGCCTCGTGCAACAGGAAGGAATGACCGTGCTGCTCAGCACCGCCTATCTGGACGAAGCCGAACGTTGTCACGAGGTGATTCTGATGCACGAAGGCGAGGTGCTGGGTTGCGGCCCGCCGCAGCAATTCCGCGACAAATCGCGCGGCCGGACCTACATGGTAAGCGCGCCCGGCGAACGCAAACGCGTGGTGCAGGAAAAGCTCGCCGGTGCAGCGTCCGTGGTTGACGCCTTGATTCAGGGTGAACGGGTGCGGTTGGTGATGGCGGACGAAATGGCACCTGACGCGGCCACGCTTTTACCCGAGGTTGCCGGCGTTTCCATCCAAACGGTGCCGCCGCGGCTGGAAGACAGTTTTGTCGCGATGCTGAAACAACGGCATAAATCCGGTAGGGACGCACCCCGCCCCGAAAGCTTTCGGGGTGAACCGCGTGTCCAGGCCGACCAGCAGGTCGGCCCTACCAGCTTCTTGAGCGATAACGGCCACGGCCCGGTGATTGAGATCAAGGACGTGAAACGGCGTTTTGGCGATTTCTATGCCGTCAAGGGCGTGACGTTTGAAGTGAAACGCGGCGAAGTGTTCGGATTGCTGGGCGCCAATGGCGCGGGCAAATCCACGACCTTTCGGATGTTGTGCGGTTTGTTGCCGGCCACCGAAGGCAGCCTGCGCGTGGCGGGGCTGGACCTCCGGCACGCGGCGGCGGCGGCGCGGGCGCGCATTGGTTACATGTCCCAGAAATTCTCGCTCTACGGCAACCTCACCGTATGCGAGAACCTCCGCTTTTTCAGCAGCGCCTACGGCTTGACCGGGCAACGCCAGCAGCAACGGCTGGAGTGGGCGCTGGAACAATTTGAACTCGGGCCGATGGCGGATACGGTCAGCCTGGATTTGCCGCTCGGTTACAAACAACGGCTGGCCATGGCCTGCGCGTTGATGCATGAACCGGAAATCCTGTTCCTCGACGAGCCGACTTCGGGCGTGGACCCGCTGGCGCGGCGCGAATTCTGGAGCCGCATCAATGCGCTGGCGGAACAACACGTTACCATAATGGTCACCACGCATTTCATGGAGGAGGCGGAGTATTGCGACCGGCTGGCGATCATGGCCGACGGGGAAATCCTCGCGCTCGGCGCGCCGGAGGAAATCAAGCAGCGCCAGCGTTCCGCCGCCCATCCGGAGCCGACGATGGAGGACGCGTTCATCGCGTTGATCGAAGGCCAGGGGAAACAAATGGGGGTTGTGAAATGAACGAAGCCGCGTTTTCGGAAGGAGTTTGTGCGGGTGCGCCAGCGTCTTGGAGTGCGGTGGCCGTGACACCGCTTTGGAATGACCGTGCCGGTCGTCAATTTGGCGCATACCAAAGCGGCGTCGCGCTCAGCTTGCCGCCGCAGTCCAAAACCTGGCTGGGGTTCGGCCGGTTCATACCGAGAAGGCAAGTCTCATGGAGATGAATACCAAATCCCCTCCGCAAAAATCAGAAAACCCACCTGCCCGTGGCGGCGGTGCGATGCGGCTGCGGGGATTGATTCGCAAGGAATTTTACCAAATCCTGCGCGATCCGAGCAGCATTGCCATTGCCTTCCTGTTGCCGGTCGTGCTGCTGCTGGTCTTCGGTTACGGCGTTTCGCTGGATGCGGAGCACGTGCCGGTGGCACTGGTCGTGGAACAACCCAGCGCCGACACGGCCAGCTTCACCAGTGGATTCGAACAATCGCGTTATTTCAAACCGGTCTTCATGCGCGACATGCACGAAGCGCAACAGGCGCTGATGAGCCGCCAGGTGTCCGCCATCGTGCATCTGCGGGCGAATTTTGCGCGGCAGTTGCGTCAGCCGGACGGCGCGCCGATCCAGGTGATTGTGAACGGGGTGGATGCCAACACGGGCCGGCTCATTCTCGGTTACGTCCAAGGCGTCTGGCAGAAATGGCTCCAGCGTCATGCCCGGGCCGAAGGCCAAACACTCAATACGCCGGTTCAACTTGAGACGCGGGTCTGGTTCAACAGTGAATTGCGCAGCCGCAATTTCCTCGTGCCCGGATTGATTGCCATCATCATGACCCTGATTGGCGCGCTGCTGACGGCGCTGGTGATGGCGCGGGAATGGGAACGCGGCACGATGGAGGCGTTGATGGTGACGCCGGTCACGATGCGCGAGGTGCTGGTGGGCAAGCTGGTGCCCTACTTCATCCTGGGCATGGGCGGCATGGCGCTGTCGGTGGCGATGGGCGTGTGGCTGTTCGGCGTGCCGCTGCGCGGCTCGCTCTGGGTGTTGTTCGGAACCGCGGCGTTGTTTCTGCTGGCGGCGCTGGGCATGGGGCTGCTGATTTCGACGGTGGCCAAAAATCAGTTCGTGGCCGGACAGGTCGCCATCATCGCCACCTTCCTGCCGGCCTTCATCCTTTCGGGTTTCATCTTCGACATCGGCAGCATGCCGACGGTCGTCCAATGGATTACGCGCATCCTCGCCGCGCGTTATTTCGTGGCGATTCTGCAAACGGTTTTTCTCGCGGGCGACGTGTGGTCGGTGATTTTGCCCAACGCGCTGGCATTGGTCGTGATGGCGGCCTTTTTCCTGGGCGTCAGCCGGCGCAAACTGCGGAAACGCCTGGAATAGGACAACGATGCTGCAACGAATCCTGGCCTTGATGGTTAAAGAGTTTCTGGCCCTGCTGAAGGACAAGCGGAGCCGGACGGTAGTCTTCATTCCACCGATTCTACAACTGCTGGTGTTCGGTTACGCAGCCACGTTCGATTTGAACCGCATTCCGTTCGCCGTCTATAACGAAGACACCGGCCCGGCATCGCGCGAGCTGGTGGCGCACTTTGCCGGGGCGCCAAACTTCCGTGAGGTGGCCGTGCTCGACCACGAGGAACAGATTGCCTCGCAGGTGGACGGTCGAAAGGTGCTGCTGGTGTTGCACATCGGGCCGCAGTTCAGCCGGGATTTGCTCGGCGGACGCCCGGCTCCGGTGCAGGTGATTGTGGACGGCCGCAACTCCAACACGGCGGCAATCCTGCTCAACTACGTCAACACCATCCTGGCCGCATTCAACACCGCCTGGCAGCAACATACCGGCGGCGCGGCGGCGCAGGCGCATCTGGAAACGCGGGCGTGGTTCAATTCCAACCTGTTGAGCCGCTGGTTCATTGTGCCCGGCATCGTGGGCTTGCTGACGATGGTGGTGACCACGCTGGTGACGGCGCTTTCCGTCGCCCGCGAACGCGAGCAGGGCACGTTCGATCAATTGCTGGTGACGCCGTTCCGGCCGGGAGAGATTCTGCTTGGCAAAGCACTGCCCGGATTCATCATCGGCCTTTTCGAGGCCACGCTGATCATCCTGCTCGCGGTGCTCTGGTTCCAAATCCCGTTGCGCGGCAATTTGCTGACGCTGTATGTAGGGCTGCTCTGTTTCCTGCTCTCCACCGTCGGCATGGGTTTGATGATTTCGTCCCTAGCGGTCACACAGCAGCAAGGACTGCTCGGCGCCTTCCTCTTTCTGGTGCCGAGCATCATCCTGTCGGGCTTTGCTACGCCCATCGCCAACATGCCGCATTGGGTGCAGCAAATTACTTACATTGACCCGCTGCGCTATTTCCTGATCATTCTGCGCGGCGTTTTCCTGCAAGGCATGCCGTTCCATCTACTGCTGGGCCAGTTTTGGCCCATGGCCGTCCTCGGCGTGGTGAATCTTTTCCTGGCCGGTTACCTGTTCCGTCACCGGCTGTATTGAATGCGTTTTGTAACTTTTCTGCCTCTTCCGGCTCAGTAACAAGCAGCAACAACAAATAGTTTGTAGCCATGAAAAGCATCATTGAACTGAATGAAACAAACTTTAGGCCGGAAGTGCTGAAGGCCGCCGGTCCCATGCTGGTGGATTTTTACGCGTCGTGGTGCGGGCCGTGCAAAATGCTCGCGCCCTTTGGTTTCATGGCCGGCGCGGGTATTGTGGTGCGCAATTCCATCATCCTCGTGGACTTCATCGAACTGCGGCTGGCGGAAGGCAGACCGTTGAAGGAAGCTGTCGTCGAGGCGGGCATGATCCGGTTCCGACCCATCATGCTGACGGCGCTGGCGGTGGTGGTGGGCGCGACGGTGATTCTGTTCGACCCGATTTTCCAGGGGCTGGCAATTTCGCTGATGGCCGGCAGCTTGGTTTCGATGATTATCGCCCCGGTGGCCGTGCCGTTGCTCTATTTCATGGCTTACGGGCGGAAATCGCGCGCAGAAAAACACTGACGTGTCAAACACCGGAAGTTTCCACCAGCGCCACAGCTTTGCGCATGACCATGGATTTGTTCACACAGCGGCAACCGTAAATAAATTTAAGGTAACCGATAGATCGTACCGTTGGTGATGGTGAATCCTTCATACCAGCCACGCCTGCGGATTCTCCAGTCCTTATCAAGGATCGCATAAGGAGGTTTGTTTATCGGATTCAGCACATAGCGAACGGGCCAGCCGCCTACGATATTAAAAAAGTTGGTGCCGTGAAGAAGATAAGGAGCCAGTTCTGCCTCTGTAGGAACATAATCGGGTGAAACTTTTTTCTCCAAAGCAAACTGGTTTTTGGCGGCGTCCATTTGTCTCAGGTTGTTGATGACTGCATTGTTAATCCCACTTGGGGAGAGGTGGCGGCCAGAAACGGACTCTGGCCTTGTAATTGGATTAAAGAAAAAGAAAATTGCGGCTAAAACGAGGGCAGTTATTTCAATTGTCCAACGGATCCGTTTCGCAAGTGATACTCCTTGTTTTTTGTCGGCATTCCAACGAAGGCTTCCTGCAATTAATCCAAGGCAAACCCAATATGCAATTATCAGCGAGCAAGACAAAATTAAAACCTGTTTGTCTGTGATGTCGAAGCGAATTACAAGAGTCGGAACAGGCCCCGACAACATACTCACAGCCAAGACAACTGCTAGCCTGCCAAGAACACGAAGGATATCAACAATGTTACTGCCGTTTCTCCAGTCAAACCGGGTCTCCAAAGTCCAAAGAAAAAACCAGGCAAATAAACCCATCAACAATATTCCACCAAAAACCAAACCAGATTGCTTCAATCCTTCAATAACATGTTTCCGGCGTGGGTCCATGTTGACATTAAACACCGAGAATTATTCCATGTTGCACGTCTTTAGATGTTTATTCCAAACCCTTCCGCCATGGCCACGGCTTTGCGCATGGCCATGGATTTGTTCACCGTCTCCTGAAATTCGCCTTCGGGCGTCGAGTCGTTCACCCAGCCGCCGCCGGCCTGCACGTAAACGTTGCCGTCCTTGATGAGCGCGGTGCGGATGGTGATGCAGGTGTCCAAATTCCCGTTGAAGGAAAAATAGCCGACGCAACCCGCATACGGTCCGCGCGTGGTCTGCTCAAGTTCGGAAATAATCTGCATCGCGCGGATTTTCGGCGCGCCGCTCACAGTGCCCGCTGGAAACGTCGCCCGCATCAAATCATAAAGCGTTTTGTCCGCCGAGAGTTTGCCTTCCACCTGTGTCACGATGTGCATGACGTGGCTGTAACGCTCGATGGTCATCAATTCCTTCACCTGCACGCTGCCGAAGTCGCACACGCGCCCGATGTCATTGCGCGCCAGGTCCACGAGCATCACGTGCTCGGCGCGTTCCTTTGGGTCGGCCAACAACTCCTTTTCGAGCACCGCATCCTCCTCGGCGGTCTTGCCGCGATGCCGCGTGCCGGCGATGGGGCGGATTTCCACCTGGCCCTCTTCACAACGCACATGTATCTCTGGCGACGCACCGACGAGCGAGAAGCCGTCCAGTTCCAGCAAAAACATGTAGGGCGAAGGGTTGATATGGCGCGTGGCGCGGTAGATGTCCAGCGGCGCCCCCGCACTGGCACGCAAGAGCGGGGCGGCAAATCGCTGCGAGCCGACCACCTGGATGATGTCGCCGGCGATGATGTGTTCCTTTGCCTTCAAAACGTTCGCGGAGAATTTATCCTTCGCCTGGTTCGACGTGAACGCGACCGGCGGGATTTCGTTGGGTACGGTCACGGCGCTGTGCTCGCTCGGCTGTTCGAGCAGCGAGACGAGACGTTCGATTTCGCTCGTCGCGTTTTCGTAGGCTTCGGTCGGACTTCCGGCGTCATCGAGGATTGCGTTGACCAGAATGGTAATGGTTTGCGCGACCCGGTCGAAAATGAGCAGTTGGTCGGCGACGAGGAAATACATAACGGGCGTGTTCAATTCGTCCTGCGGCGGGCGCGGCACGACTGGTTCAACGTCGTGGATGAACTCGTAGCCGATGAAGCCGACTGCGCCGCCGGTGAACCGCGGCAAACCCGGCACGGACACCACGCGGTATTTCTTCATCACGCGCTCGACGACTTCGAGGCCGTCACGAACAGTAGGACAGGCATCCTGCCTGTCCCCATTTTTAAATTCAGAGACAAGCTGGAAACCTGTCCTACCAACTAAAAAGCTTTCGACAACCTTGCCGTTTTCGACAACCTCGACGCGGTTGCCGGTTTGTTTGATGACGGCACGCGGGTTGCAGCCGACGAACGAATAGCGGCCGATATGTTCGCCGCCTTCGACGGATTCAAACAGGAACGATTCGCCCTGTCCGCGGATTTTGCGGTAGGCCGAGAGCGGCGTCTCAAAATCGGCGAGGATGCGGCGCGTGACGGGAATCAGATTTCCCTGCACCGCCAGTTTGATGAATTCTTCCAGCGTCGGCGAATACATGCGCCGAGCTTAGACGATTTGGCCGGGCGGGCGCGAGCAAGTTTCGACCATCAAGGCGCGGCCGCTGGCCGGCGGGTTTTGCGCGGCTTTCAACCCTCTAGCCTCGCGCTTGGCCGCACGATGGATCCGCCAGATGGCCAGCAGGGTGTAAAACGCCACGGCGATGGCGTAGACCACCAGCCCCATGCCAATGGCAAAAGGGACGAGCTGCATTTGACTGAAATAAATCAGCACGGCGCCGACGCCGGCGATCAGCAGGGTATTGCCGGCGAGGCAAAACAGATGGAGCGTCACGCGCGTTTCCCGCACCCGCTCGACGTGCCACGCGCGGTAAACGTCTTCGCCCAGTGAATGCATGAGCCACGCGGACTGGAAATTGCGCGCGGCGACCAGCACGCTGGCCGTGGCCACAACAATCGCCGACAGCGGCCACAGCGCCAGCGCGACAACCATCATCGCGTTCAGCAGCAGGCCCCATTTCCAGCCGAGCTTTTTGGCGAGCGGATTGCCTTCGAGCACAAGGTTCGGCGTGGCAATCCACGTGCTGAGAAAATCCACGCCGCGCGAAAAAACCAGCAGCGCGAACATCAAAAAATACTCGCGGCTGCCAAATGAAACCGGGTCATCCATTATTTTTGGCCGTAAATCTGTTCCGGCGTTTTGAGTTGCGCCTCCGTTAGCTTAAACGATTTACCGTCTTTCTCCACCGAACGGAAGAAGCAGGACTGGTAGCCTTCATGGCAGGCCGCGCCGGTTTGCTCAACCTGAATCAACAGCGTGTCACCGTCGCAATCGAAGGCGATGTCCCTGACCCGCTGCACGTGGCCGCTGGTTTCGCCCTTCATCCAGAGTTTCCGGCGCGAGCGGCTCCAGAAATGCGGCCGGCCGGTGGCGATGGTCTCCGCCAGCGACTCGCGGTTCATCCACGCCATCATCAGCACGCGACCGCTTTTTTGTTCCTGGATGATCGCGGGAATCAGACCGTGGGCGTCAAATTTCAGTTGGTCGTAAAAGCTCACAACTTTGGCGAATGGCTCGTTCAAGATAACAGAATTCGCGCACCGAACCACGAAAATTTTTCAAGGCGCCCGGGGCCGGACGGGGGTGGAGATGCCCGCGCGATTGGTGGGAGCAGTTACGACATTGGTAAAAACGCTGACGGTATTGGCTGGCGAAGCATTCGGGTTGGCTGCCAGGCCCGCAGCCTTCGGGTTGGTCGCTGCACTTTTACGTTCGGCGAGATTGCGCTCAAGCCGGTCTCTGAGACCGGCATAAATCGAATTGGTCACGGCGTCGAGATGCGCTTGCGCTTCGTCAAAACGCCCGGCGGCGATTTTGACCCGCGCCAGATGGATGTAAATCCCTTCGCGCTCGGCTTCGTTGTGGGCGGTCTGAAGGGCGTTCGTCCACGCCGCGAGCGCGTCATTGGTGCGCAGCGGACGGATGCCGTAGTAGCATTCCGCGTAATCGGTCGCGAAGGGAAGGTTGTCCGAGTCAAGCCGGACGGCCTTTTGGTAAAGCCCAAGCGCTTTGTCAAAAACCTGCGGCTCGGTTATGCCGTAAAAACTCATTGCGTCCCTGCGATAAAGATAAACCGTCATGGCGAAATTGTGGTAATACACCGGCTCGGTGGGATCCAGTTCGATGGCCTTGGCGTAGTCTGCAAAGGCGTTTGTCATCGGGCCGTGCTCGCCGTAATAGTTGGCGAGGTTGTTCCAGGCCGCCGGATTTTTGGGATCGAGTCGCCGGGCCTTCTCGTTTTCGAGCATCCCGGCTTTCTCGTCGTTAATGTTATTCAAAAAACTGGCGTAGGCCAGGTGCCCGCGCGCGAAATTCGGGTAACGCTGCAAAAAATTCTCGTAGTTCGTGCGGACAAGGTTCAGTCGGGCCATAATGCGCGCGTTTAATTCCGCCTGCGATTCACCCGCGCCTTGTGCCGCAAAGGCGTTGTTGTCACGAATCCATTTGTCCACCTCGTCCAGCGCCGCGTCGTCCTCGATCATCAACTCGTGCAACTCCTTCTCCGCCGGATCGTTTGGGTTCGGGATGGAAATCGAAACACCGGCGTTTTGCTGGATCAAATTGCTGACGGCCAGCGGCTGATTTGTCGCCACCAGCGCGCCCACCAAACCAATGAGAAGTTCGTTCACGCGACCAGAGTATCACCTGCGCGTGACGGGTGCGAGACGCGAACCGCACGCTTGAAAACAGCATTCGGGTTCGCCGGCGTTGCAACCAAAACCCGGTCACCGCACACGACCAGCCGGATCATGTTTTCATCATGGTAAGGATTCGACGCGGCCATCGCGCGCGAGAAACTTTCAGCCGGGTTCGCGCTTTTCACACAAACTCCGCTTCCGGCAACCCGCTGCGCTTGATCCGGCCCTCCAGCACCCGCTGCAACGAACGGCCCGCCTCAAACAGCGCGAACTTGATGCTCGACGAGCCCCCATTGACGGTCAGGATGACGGGTGTGGCTGATTTCATTGTGGTTCCTCCACTTATCGCTGCCAAGAGATGCGGCCCGTTTCCAAGGGAACGGAGATGCCCGGGTGGTGGGGTATGATTCTTGGAGTGTAGGCCGTGGCTGGGCGGGTGGCCGGCACGCCCGCACGATAGACGCAACCGTTGGCCGGGCCGGTCAGTTGCCGGATACGCGTCATCTCCTTTCGTACCGGATCATGATCCTTGGTTCCGTCGGCATAAAGCTCCACCCGCACGGCGTTCGGATTGAGTTCATTCAGATGGAGTTCCACTTCGAATACGTGTTGTTGGCCGGCAGTCTCAACCTTTACCTGACCGAAACGCAGACCTGGCCATTTTTGTTCCAGCGTCTGGCGCCAATTGACGATCTGCGCCCCCAGCGCGCCTTTGTCGGCGGCTCGTGCCCGGTAGGCTGCAGCCGCGGGGAGATAGTGTTGCTCGGTGTAGTCGCGCACGGCACGGTTGGCGGAAAAGCGTGGGGCCAACCGGGCCATGCTTTCACGCATGCGCGCGACCCACGCGGTGGGGATGCCATTCCGGTCGCGGGAATAAAACTCGCGGACCACTTCGCGTTCCAGCAGGTCATAAAGCGCGTTGGCCTCGGCGGCGTCCCAGGCTGGGTCGTCGCCATGTTCCTGGCCGTCGCCCAAGGCCCATCCCACCTCTGGCGCGTAGGCTTCCGCCCACCAGCCGTCCAATTCCGAAAGGTTGATGCCGCCATTGACGAGCACCTTCATGCCGCTGGTGCCGCACGCCTCCCAGGGTCGCCGCGGTGTGTTGAGCCAGACATCCACGCCCCGCACCAGGTGCTCCGTCAACAGCATGTCGTAGTCGCTGAGGAAAATCGCGCGATCGCGCGCTTCCGTTCGCCGGATGAACTGGATCCATTGCTGAATCATCGCCTGGCCCGCGCCATCCGCCGGATGCGCTTTGCCGGCAATGATGAGTTGCACCGGGCGCTGCGGGTTCGTCAGCAGTCGCAGCAGACGCTCGGGGTCGTGCAACAGCAGGTTGGGCCGCTTGTAGGGGGCGAACCGGCGGGCAAAGCCCAGGGTCAATACGTCGGGATCAAAGAGCTGTTTCGCCTGCTCAATCGCCTCAGTCGCTGCCCCGGAAGCCGCCAGTTGCAGCGACAATCGTTCGCGCGCGAACGCGATGAGCGACCGGCGCGCTTCGGTGCGCAGTTGCCAGAGTCGCGCGTCGGACACGCGGCGAACGTCGCATTCCAGGTTTTCCTGTTTGCCCAGCCAACGATCTTTACCGCAGGTTTGCGTCCACAGCGCATCCGCCATCGCCGAGTCCCAACTGGGCATGTGAACCCCGTTGGTGATGTGTCCGACGGGCACTTCGTCTTCCGGCCAGTGCGGAAACAAGGGACGGAAAATGCGCCGGCTCACCTTTCCGTGCAAACGACTCACACCGTTGATCGCGCCGCTCCCGCGGATGGCCAGATACGCCATGTTGAAACTCTCGGATGGATCGTTCGGGTTGAGACGGCCGAGGGCCAGCATATCGTGCAGTGTTATGCCGAGCTTCTGCTCAGCATAACCAGCGAGGTATTGCTCGATGAGGGCCGGTGCGAAACGGTCAAAGCCGGCGGCCACCGCTGTGTGGGTCGTGAAGAGGTTGCCCATCCTCGTGACGGCCAGTGCAACTTCGAAGGACTGGCCGGTTTCCTCCATGAAAGTCCGGGCCCGCTCCAGCGCGGCAAAGGCCGCGTGCCCTTCATTCAGGTGACAGACTTCCGGGCAGAGCTCCAGCGCGCGGAGCAGCCGCCAGCCGCCAATGCCGAGCAGCAGTTCCTGCGTGAGACGCAACTCCGGCCCGCCACCGTAAAGCTCGCTCGTGATGCCCCGATGCGCCGGGAAATTCACCGCGTCGTTGCTGTCGAGCAGGTAAAGTTTCACCCGGCCGACCTGCACCTGCCAGGCGCGCAGCCAGACCGAGTAACCCGGCAACTTGATTTCGAACCGCAACCATTCCCCGTTGGCTTCGCGCAAAGGTGTAATCGGCAGTTGGCCGGGATCGTTGTAGGGGAACAGCGCCTGTTGTGTCCCATCCCGATCAATCACCTGGCGGAAATAACCCTGCTGGTAGAGCAATCCCACGCCCACCACCGGCACGCCCAGGTCGCTGGCGGCCTTGAGCTGGTCTCCCGCCACGTTGCCCAGCCCGCCGGAGTAGATGGGCAGCGCCTCGCTCAACATGAATTCCATGCTGAAATAAGCGACGCAGGTTAGCGGGGTCTTTGCATACTGCTGCTGAAACCACGCGGGCGTCTCCGCCGCCCGGCGTCTGGCTCCGACGAGGCCCTCGACTTTTTTGCAGAAGTCCGGGTCGGCCAGCGCGCGTTCGAGCCGGTCTCGTGAGACCGTTTGCAGGACGAGCCAGGGATTATGCGTTAGGTTCCACAGCGTGGGATCAAGCTGCCGCCAGAGGTCATCCGCGGCATGGTTCCACGACCACCGCATGTCCAAGGCCAGCTCGGCGAGGGGCTCGAATCCCCGGACTTCCACCGGCAGACAACTGTAAATGGGATGACTGGCACGTATTTGCCCGCTCATGATCTGTCCTGTTTGAGTTTCACTTCTCCATCCGGTCGGACACGGAATTTGTCGGTGTCAATTTTCATTGGCTGACGCGATTGGCCTCCGCGCGGAGGTTACGGCAGGTATTCCGTCCCGACCGGCGTTTCCGTGGCTGCCAGTGGTGGAGACGCCACAAATCATCCCCAAGTCCGCGCCGACAAATCTTCCCGGCGCGCTGCGCACATCTGGTTTCGAATGGCCTGCCGGACGAAGGTGGCGGCGCTTACGCCACCTGCCGCATCATATTTTCACCGCCGTATGGATTCGGCGCGCGAAGAACGCATTCGGGATCGTCGCGCCACTCACCGTCCACGAGGAACCGGTAGTGATGTGTGCCCGGCGTCAAATCCACCGTCGTCCGCCACACCCCGTCCATGCCCTTGTGCAAATTAATGGGATGCTCCTGCCACTGCGTGAAGTCGCCCACCAACTGCACACTCATCGCGTCCGGCGCGCTGAACGCAAAGGTTTGTTTCCGGGTATTGCCGCCAATTTTTGAGTCTGTTTTCTTTGCCATACTTTTTCCTTTCCAACGCCCCATGCGAAGGCGCTTTGGTGCTCCATTGTTTTACGCTCTGAAAACTTCCTTCGACCGGCCAGCCTGCTTCAGCCGGAACGGTGGCCGGGAGCGGGCGCAACCGTTTCGCAGGTCTTTTGCCCGCTTCCGGCCGTTGCGACGGAAATCGCCGCCGTTTAAATCTTTCGCCCGTGCAAAACCGGCTTTCAGACTGTTTGCAAACTAAGCCCGCAACGGCGACAACGTCAAACCGTTTTTATTCGTTGATGCCCCAATGCCGCGGCGGGCGCGGCGGGGCGGCGGGCAATTCAAACGCCAGTGCTGCCGGCAGCCTCCGTTGCCACAACCGATGGATGAATTGTATCGAATCCCCGTTTTCCCGCACATTTTGGCTGCTCAAAAAGGCCAGCCCGTATCGCTCGGCGAATTGTTCAAGCTCGCGCCAAAGTGGCGTCACCCCGGCAAGTTCATCCGGGAACAACGCCAAAACCGCGGCGTCCTCGATTTGCCGGTGCGCCGCCCAACGCTCCAGCCACACCGTCAATTCCAACGGCGGCGATTGGGTTTTGCTCAAGGCGACCACGAGCAAATCCGCATCGGCGGCCTCGACCTCGGCAACTTCGGCCAGCGATGATTGTTTCAGCACGTCGAGCCGCCACGGCTTGACGTCCCACGTAACGGCTTCGTGCACGCGAATGGCCACGCGCTCCAACAGCGCCGCCGCCCGGGTGGCAAAATCGAAGTCATCGTAAATGACGGTCGCTTTCAGCGTCATTTCAAAAAGACCCTCGCCTCGGATAGTGATGGCATTCATACGACTTCGCCTTTCCTTACTTTTCCCCCGTTTGTTTCTGACACGATGGCGCGGAATCGGTTCAACCAAGTGAAAAACTTTTTTGGAAATATTTTTTGCCACAGGTCAGGGCGCCGCGAAGCTCGGAATGGACATGCGTTACGTGAATTTCTGCACGATTACCCCTCTTTCAACCTACTCAATCAACGTCGCGGCGTTTGCCAAGACAGGGTTTCGCGGCCTTGATGGGCACATTGGCTCCGGTGTTGCCGGCGTTGCGCCGAAGTGCCGGGCGTGGGTCCTGCAACGTCGTAGCCGGAAAAGAGTGCCGGAGGCGCGAACGAAAGTAGCCCATGGCTTCAGCCGCGGGGAAAGTGCGTTGAATGATATAAGCCCCGCATGGGACGAAAGAAAACAAACCGGGGAATTCTCTCTGCCGCCTCCGACGGGGCTTGGTGGGTTTTGGCTCCGCAAACCCACGGTTGAAACCGTGGGCTACTTTCTGCCGTCCCGCGTTGCGGGACTGAAAATGTTTCCAGCCAGAGGCCGGAAACGGCAGGCGGGACGCCCGCGCCACCCTCTCATCCAAGCGCCGTTTTCAACGCCGCCAGGCACCGCTCGTTTTCCGGCGGCGTGCCGATGGAAATGCGAATCCATTCCGGCAATTGATACCCGCTCATCGGGCGCACAATCACGCCCTGCCGCTGCAACGCCTCAAACACGCGCTGGCCGTCGCCCACACGGACCAGAATGAAATTGGCGGCCGACGGAATGAATTCGAGCTTCAAGCCGTGAAACGCACGCTCAAAAAATTTCAGCCCGGCAAAGTTGTTCTGCCGCGTCTTGCGGACGTGTTCGACGTCGTCCAACGCGGCGAGCGCGGCGGTTTGCGCCAGCAGATTGAGGTTGAACGGCTGCCGGATTTTCTCCAGCGCGGCCACGAATTCAGGATGCCCGATGCCGTAACCGATGCGCAGACCGGCCAAACCGTAAATTTTCGAGAACGTCCGCATCAAAATCAGGTTCGGCCGCGTGCCCTGCCGCACCAGCGGCAACAAGTCCAGCGGGTCATCCAGAAAATCAATGTAAGCCTCGTCCATTACCAGCAGCACGTCGCCGGGCACTTCGTTGATAAACCGGATGACGTCCTCGCGCGGGGCGCGCGTGCCGGTGGGGTTGTTCGGGTTCGCCACGAAAACGATGCGCGTGCGCGGCGTGAAGGCGCGGAGCATCGCAGTCAAATCATGTCCGTAATTTTTCGCCGGCACGGTGATGAGGTTCGCGCCGAACAACTTCGTGACGATGGGATAAACCGCGAAACAGTATTGTGAGACGACCACTTCTAGTGGGACAGGCTTCCAGCCTGTCTGCTCTGTCTGGACAGGCAAGATGCCTGTCCCACCCAGCAGCGCGTGCCCGACAAATTCGATGATTTCGTTTGAGCCGTTGCCAAGGATTAGGTTCGCCGGTTCGACGCCGAGTTTGGCGGCGAGCTTTTGTTTGAGATAAAACGCGTTGCCGTCGGGATAAAGATTCACGCTGGCGAGCGCCTTTTGCATGGCGGTGATGGCGAGCGGCGACGGTCCGAACGGATTTTCGTTCGACGCGAGCTTGATAATGCCGTCGGCGGGCAAACCGAGTTCGCGCGCGACTTCTTCAATCGGACGGCCGGGCTGATAGACCGGCAAATTTTTCAAAGACGGATTGATCTGCATTCGTGCCTAATCTGGAATCAAATTCTCCCTGACGAAATAAAAAAATGGTTGGAACTTTTTTTGCGCGAGCTGCATGAACAAAATAAATTCCGTCTTCGTTGCCATCTCAATCTTGGTCCGGTTATGTTCGGGATTTCATTAACACCCGGCTGAAGCGGTGTGTTGATGAAATGGCTGCCAACCGGGTGGGTTCCAGTTTTGCAGCGCGATTTCCCCAAAAGACTGGCTTCGTTTACGCGGGCAACAGCGGATGCCACCCGCCGCGCCGGTCAAGAATACTCCGGACCACTTCCTCAATATGGCGGCAAATATAAACCGACAGACCGCGCAGTTCATTTTCGCGCGGAGGCCAGACATCCGAATCAACCTTAAACTCCGCCCCGACGCCTTCTCCGGTTCTTTCCTGTTCGATGCGCACAGTGAGTTCAATCATGGTTATGCTCCGTTGTTGGTTCGACAACCCGCTTTTATACCCCCGATTGAAAATGGCAAGCGGCAAATTAATAAAACCAAAATGCCTGCCCGCCGCCGGTCACGTATTGCCATTGCGTATCCGCTCGGGGGTGAGTGTCCACGTGGCCATCGCCAAAACCGAGGTTGCATGATGAGAAAGTGCTGCGAAAAAAATGTCCTGTGTTTCGGGAGATGTTATTGACATTCGTGGAGGCAACGGACTTCGCCGAGAAAAGAGGACCGGCACCGCACTTGTCTGTGATAAAAGGTTGTTTGGTGATTATTGCGTCGGAAGTTTTGCGCGGCCAGCCGACGTTGATGGCCGGGGACACACTGCCTTGCCAAGTGCAATGGTTAGTGTCTGCGACCGGATAATACGAAGTGGCCGATGACTGACGCGGCACCCAATAGGCGTGCGCCAAGGCAACCCCGCCGCTGGTTCGACGGTATCGCAACAAGAATTGCTGGAAAACATCCATACTGGTGAATGGTCCGAGTTTGCTTTCGATACTTTTTTTCTCGTCCGCTTCAAATTCCTTGTGCCGTACAGGACAATAAAACATGGGCACCGTCAGGCCGAAAGGTATCATCGCGGGAATGAAGTTGGTGCTGATGTCCCAAGGGTTGCCATCGGAGCCAATCGCACCAAAAGCAGGTAGCCAGTCGTTATTGTCGGAGGCATACACGTTCGCCATGGTGCTCCATTGCTTAAAATTGCCGACACAGCGGGCTGGACCACGGGGAGGCCCGTCTTTGACCAATGCCGGCAGAAGTAATGCCGCTACAATCGCGAGTATGGTGATAACGAGAAACAACTCAACCAAGGTGAATGCCCGACGCGCACTCAACCGCCGGGCGCCGCGCGACTTAAATCCAATGAAGTGGTTTCTCACAGAATCTGATTTTGTAGTCTTTCACGCATTAGGATGTAAGTCAACGGCGGGTTCGAAACGGTAAAATTTGCTGTCGCGTCGAGCCTGTGGCTCGAAACCGGCGCTCAGCGCCGACACTACAACAATCAGATCAGGACGCTACCACCCGCTCGCCTGAATTGACTTGGTGTGTTCCGGCGGCTGCAAACGCAAGCAAGACGGAAAAGGTTTCAGGGACGTGCGGCCCGCACGTCCGTGACTCAAACAAATTCGTTTTTTGGCAGGGACGCACCGTGCGGCGTCCGGTCATCACGGCGCGATGATCCTACCTGAAAAAAGACAAGCGCTTCGGTTGGAAATTGCGGCTGGCGTGTCAAAACCGAAAAATCTCTGGACAAAATTTGGTGACAGGCGTATTCAGCGGACAGTCGGAAAAATCCGGGCTTCAACGTGGCATGTTGTTTCGGTTGTCTCTTTTGATTAAATGGCTGAAACAAAATATATCCTGGTATTGGCAAATTCCGTTCGCGCAAAGGACTATTGTGTGGCAGGAAAAGTTGCAACACGCCTCGACCGCGACAAATTTGACATTCAACCACAGTGGGTTCGTCTAACCGATCCACGAAATCCTGAAGGAGCAATTCCCTATGCGAACACAATCTGTTCGGGACACGGGCAAATCCACCCGCTGGATATAATAAAATTGGATTTGCGAGATTCGTGCAACAACCCCAATCACCCTGAAGATTGGTATTTTGAACCGTCCCGCCTTTGGGAGTTCATCCGTCGGGAAGACAAAAGTTGCCTTCCAAAAATTGCGGATAATCCTGCCATGCTGTGGTTCGACGAGGGGCAGCCTGATTCGGTTCATGCGGGCTATGTCAGCCGAATGAAACCAAAACCATCCAGCATATGCCTCATTCAAGCGCCTGGGAATTTGGATTTCTGCTTCCAGAAGAAGGCAGTTCCTGACGATGACAAACCAGGCCAGACGAAGCTCAAATATATTCGTGACCTCATATTCACCCACTCAGGTCGTTACCATGAATTTTCGGTCACAGATCCTGATTTTATGAAGCGCCATAACATTTGGAATCGAATGCAAGATGTCACACAACAGTTACGTTTGACAGATTCCGCGAACTGTTTCCTTTGCCTAAGCCTCGGCTTGGAATTTCGTGGCCGTCATTACAAGATTTGTGCGACAATCTTTGAGCCGTGATGCCTGAACTTTTTACCATAGGCCACTCGACGCACTCATGGGAAAAATTCCTTGAGTTGCTCCGGCAGCACCGCATTGAAGCGGTGGCGGACGTGCGCTCTTCGCCTTACAGCCAATACAATCCGCAGTTCAACCGGGAACCCTTCCAGCGCGCGTTGCGCGAACAGGGCATCGCCTATGTGTTTCTCGGAGAGGAGTTGGGGGCACGAAGGTCAGAGCCGGAATGTTACGTAAACGGCCGGGTGGATTACTCGCTGATTGCGCGAACGCCAGCATTCATTCGCGGCCTCGATCGCATCAGCCAAGCCGCGGCGAAGAAGCGCATCGCCATGATGTGCGCTGAAAAGGACCCGCTGGATTGCCATCGTTGCATTTTGGTGTCGCCGCAATTGCAAAAGAAAGGAATCAACGTTCAGCACATTCACAGTGATGGCACTCTGGAAAGCCAGGAACAGGCGGAACGTCGCCTCGCGCAGATGTTCGATCTTACAGAACGCGAGTTGTTTCGTTCAGCCGACGAAATCGTTGCCGAGGCCTATCGCTTGCAAGGAGAGAAAATCGCGTACGAAGAGGATGCATTGGCACTGCGAGAAGAGCCACGTAAGTATGGAGATTAAACTGTTTACCATCGGTTTCACGCAGAAGTCTGCCCGGGAATTCTTCACCGCGCTGAAGAACGCGGGCGTGAAGCGGGTCGTTGATGTCCGGCTGAACAACAATTCGCAACTGGCCGGGTTTTCAAAAAAGGATGACCTCGCATATTTTTTGAAGGAGATTGGTGGAATTGATTACGTGCATCTGCCGGAGCTGGCGCCAACCCAAGACATTCTGGACGCATACAAGAAGCACAAAGGAGACTGGAGCGTTTACGAGGAACAATTTCTCGATTTGATGGCGCGGCGTGAAATCGAAAAGAAAATTAAGCCGGAACTGCTCCAACAAGGGTGCCTGCTTTGCAGCGAACACTTGCCGCATCATTGCCATCGCCGGCTTGTGGCTGAATATCTCAATGCAAAATGGGGCGGGATCGAGACCAAACACTTGACCTGATGGTAGGAACACACCGCTGGGGCGTCCATGACTGAAGTGAAGCTGGTATAAATGATCCTGCGCAATGTCACCTGCCACTTGCCTGCCGGGCCGAAGCCTTGGCGAAGGCCGGTCACATTTCCGTTTTGCTTTCCCACGTCACCTGTCACTCGTCACTTGTCACATCTTCAAGTGGATCGCCGCGAGCAGGGAATGTTGCGCGCCCGTCGGCAACAGGTCGCTGCGAATCAATTCAACCTCATTCGCCGTCCATTCGCCGAACAGACGGTCTTTGATGGCCTGTGCGTGCGCCGCCAAGTTCTCAATGTCAGGCTGCTTCAGAAATTTGACTCGCCCTATTGTCACATGCCCTGCGAATTTTTCCGAACTTGGCTTCTCCGCGAACGGCCCAACAGCACCCTCAATCTTTTTTTGCAAATCCGCCAGACGCCCTTCGCCGTCGTTGACACCGGCCCAAACGACGCGCGGCGACCGGGCATTCGGGAAAAAGCCGACGCCTTGCGCGCGCAGATGCAGAGCCGAACTGCCACGGCAAACCGCATTGACGGCTTCCTGCAAAGCCGACACACGCTCAACCGGAACATCGCCGAGGAAGCGAAGCGTGAGATGGAATTGTTCCGGTTTCGTCCAGCGAACGGCGTCGCGTGACACCAATCGTTGCAATTCCTGCTGGACGCCGATGATTTCATTCCGGACCGTTTCCGGCATCGGAATCGCCACAAACAGCCGGAGTTTCTCCGTTGAACTGTCGTCAGCCATTGCCCTGCAATTTGTTGCCCGGACCGTTGGAGTTCAAGCTTTAGCTGTAACTATGCAGTAGGACAGGCGTCCCGCCTGTCTCTGAAATCCAAGAAGCCTCTGTTTCAGAAACAATGGTCGTTGCCATGACCCATCACCATTGGTGAGCAAAATTCGTGAAGATGGAGACAGGCGGGACGCCTGTCCTACGTGCCAGACCGCACGCGCTGCACAACCTTTGACTGCATGGAGACGGCTTTAGCTGGCATCGGGGGAGCAAGCTGAAGCATGGACTCTAACGCGGGGCGGACGCGCCGTTTTTTTATTCGACACTCAACTCTCAACTCCCAACACTCAACGCCATGAAGTGGCCTGCCGATTATCACCTGCATACGCCGCTCTGCCGTCATGCGACCGGCGAACCCGGCGAATACGCTGCCCGCGCCGTTGCCCTGGGCCTCACGGAAATCGGCTTCTCCGACCATGCGCCGATGCCGCGCGACGATTTCGACGATTGGCGAATGCGCGCAGAGCAGCTCGATGAATACGTCGCCAAAGTCCGCCAGGCGCAAAAGGATTTTCCGCAGCTCACCATTCGCCTGGCGCTCGAAGTGGATTATCTGCCCGGCTGCGAGGATTGGATTCGCGGACTCGCCGCGCGACATCCCTGGGATTATCTCATCGGCTCGGTGCATTACGTATCTGACTCGTGGGCCATTGACGACCCGCGCAAACTTTCCGAGTGGAAGCACCGTGACGCCTGGGAGGTTTGGTCGGTTTATTTCGACTGGCTCACGAAAGCGGCGGAAACCGGCTTTTTTGAAATCATCGGCCACGTCGATTTGCCGAAGAAGTTCGGCCACCGCCCGTCGCGCGACTGCGCGCCGCTTTACGAAAAGTTTTTGAATGCTGTCAAAAAGCACAACTGCGCCATCGAACTCAACACCGCCGGTTTGCGGAAGGATTGCCGCGAGATTTATCCAAGCCGCGAAATCCTCCAGCTTGCATTTCAAAAAGGCGTGCCCATTAGCTTCGGCTCAGACGCCCATGCCCCGGGAGAGGTTGGAATGAACTTTGCCGAAGCCGTCCAGCTCGCGCGCGAAGCCGGTTATCGGGAATGTTGCCGGTTTGCGCAACGGAGACGGGAATTGGTCTTGTTCTAACGCTGGACTTTGGGGCGCAATCTGAAAAACTTTCCGCCCGTGAAACAGTCAGTTGTCAGTCCAGACGAGGAAGGCCGGTTGACGACTGAAATCCGGGTTGCCGGAGCTGAAAAGGCCCGGATACCGGAACTGCGTCGCACGGGCAAATCTTGAATTTTTAATGGCACAATTCTTCAATTCTCATCGTGCAAGAATTTGTTTTGGACTTGTGTTGGCGACGACTGCGTTATACTGGCCGGTCATCGGCCATGATTTCATCAACATTGATGATCCGCGTTTTGTCACCCACAACCAGCATACGCAATCCGGCCTGACATGGCCGGGAATTTGTTGGGCGTTCCAGACCGTTCAAACGGAGAATTGGCATCCATTGACGTGGCTCTCACACATGGCAGACTGCCAGTTTTTCGGGACAAACGCCGGTGGACATCATGTGACCAGCCTGCTGCTTCACGTGGCAAATACGGTGCTGGTTTTTCTGCTGCTCGAACAGATGACCGGCGCAATCTGGCGCAGCACCTTTGTGGCAGCGTTGTTCGCGTGGCATCCACTACATGTCGAATCCGTCGCCTGGGTGGCTGAACGCAAGGATGTGCTGTGCGCCTTTTTCTGGCTGTCATCAATGATGGCCTACGCACGTTACTCAAAAAAAGCAGACAAGTTTTCATACATTCTATCGTGGCTGCTCTTCGCCGCCGCGCTGATGTCCAAGCCGATGGCGGTGACATTGCCGTTCGTGTTGCTGTTGCTCGATTTCTGGCCGCTGAAGCGATTTCAAAAATTCCCGGCCCAAAACCGGATGTGGACAGTTGCGACTTTGGCCGTCGAAAAAATTCCGTTTTTTGCGCTGACGCTGGTGCTCAGCATCGTCACCGTTTTCACGCAAAATGCGGGAGGAGAATTAATGCCTCTGGCCAAGCTGCCGCTCCAGACCCGGCTGGCAAGTTCACTGTTCGGGTATGTGGTTTATTTGTCGAAAACATTCTGGCCGTCAAAGCTCGCTGTTTTTTATCCATATTTCTCACAGCTTACAACCGTTCAAATCATTGGCGCGGTATTGTTGCTGGCTGCATTGACGACCTTATGTGTCCTGTCGGCGCGTCAACGGCCATGGCTGCTGGTCGGCTGGTTTTGGTTTTTAGGAACATTGATGCCGGTCATCGGCCTGGTGCAAGTCGGGTTGCAATCCGTTGCCGACCGTTATACGTATTTTCCCAGCCTCGGACTTTTTATTGGCGTGGTTTGGGAACTGGCAAAACTTTTTTCATCAGGTCCGCGCAAAGAAAAACTTCTATTGTCCTTTGGTGGCGCAGCACTTGCCGGTTATTTTTGTGCCACCGCGATCCAACTGGTCTATTGGCAGAACAGTATGACGCTGGCTGCGCGGGCCATGAAGGTAACCAGCAATAATTATGTCGCCTATGACAGCATGGGCCGCGCGCTGGCCGCACTCGGGCAATTCCACCGCGCCGTACCCTTTTGCGCCGAGGCCGTGAGAATCGAACCTGATTGGCCGCAGGGACAATTCAGCCTGGGCATTGCTTTAGGTGACATCGGCCGGACGAACGAAGCCATTGAACATCTTCAAATCGGTGTGAAGCTTGCGCCAAACTTTCCCGACGGGCGGGTTTGTCTTGGCCAAATGCTGATGCAATATGGAAAACCAGATGCAGCCATTGACCAATTCGCCGAAGTCTTGCGCTTGAATCCAACTTACGTTGATGCGCAAATGAGTTGGGGTGTTGTGCTGGCCACGCAAGGTAAGATTGTCGAAGCCATTCCGCATTTTACCGCCGCCGTGCGGCTAAAGCCCAACGACCCGGATATGCGATTCAATCTTGGACTCGCCCTGCTCGACAATCATCAACCCGCCGAAGCTGCCGCGCAATTTATCGAGGAACTTCGCCTCACACCAAATGAAACCAAGGCGCATTACCGCCTCGCACAAGCCTTGCAACAGCAAGGCAAATCCGCCGAAGCCTCGCTGCACTATTGCGAAGCATTGCGACTCACACCAAATTTCCCCGACGCAAGAAATCAATTGGCCAAACTTCTGGTTGAACATCCTGAATTGACCAATTCCGCCGCGCTCGACATTCCAAAATAATTTTGAAAAACTCCGCGCCGGTGAAACAATCTATCGTCACTTTGGACATGGAAGGCGTTTTGACGCCGGAAATCTGGATTGCCGTCGCCGAGAAGACCGGTATTCCGGAATTGCGCCGCACCACCCGCGACGAGCCGGATTACGACAAGCTCATGCGCGGACGACTCGCCCTTTTGGACAAGCACGGGCTGAAATTGTCCGGCATCCAACAGGTCATCGGCACGCTCCGTCCGCTGCCCGGCGCGAAGGAATTTATGGATGAACTGCGGTCGTTCGTCCAGGTCATCGTTCTTTCCGACACGTTCGAGCAATTCGCTTCTCCCCTCCTTCGCCAGCTCGGCTGGCCGGTGCTGCTGTGTCACCGGCTGGTGGTGGAGAATGACCGCATTGTGAATTACCAGTTGCGCATCCGGGAACAAAAACGCGAGGCAGCAGCCGCGTTCAAGCGGATGAATTATCACGTCATTTCCGCCGGCGATTCGTTCAACGACACCGCCATGCTGCTCGAGGCGAATGTGGGTTTTCTGTTCCGCGCGCCGGACGCGGTTAAAAAACAATTTCCGCAATTCAAAGCCGTCGAGACTTACGCGGATTTGATGGCGCTCATCAAAGGAGCGATGTGATGCCGACGCGCCAAGGCTCCTTTCATCTGTTCCGGCTGTTTGGGATTGACGTATATTTGCACTGGGCCTGGTTTCTCGCCGCCGTGTATTTCATCTACTATGCAAAAGGCTATGCTTCCCCGATTTGGAGCGTGCTGGAGTGTCTGGCGTTGTTTGCCATCGTGCTGACGCATGAATTCGGCCATCAACTGGCCTGCCGGCAGGTGGGCGGGCAAACCCATGACATCATCCTCTGGCCGTTCGGTGGTGTGGCATACGTCTCGCCCCCGCAACGTCCCGGTGCGCAACTCTGGAGCATCGCCGCCGGACCGTTGGTCAACGTACTCCTGTTCCCGGTTCTGGGTACACTGGCTTTGTTGAGCGGGCACTTGGGATGGGACGATACCCAGCCCGACTTGTACAAGTTCCTGAACAACCTCTGGTTCATCAATCTCGTTCTGCTCATCTTCAATATGCTCCCAATCTATCCGCTGGATGGGGGGCAAATTCTGCGTTCGCTGTTGTGGTTTGTGTTTGGCCGCATCAACAGTTTGCTGGCAGCCAGTGTCATTGGCTTCATCGGTGTGACGGCTTTGATCGGACTGGCTGTTTTGGAGTTAAACCCCATTCTGGGCGGAATCTGCGTGCTCATTCTGTTCTGTTGCTGGGGCGGCTTGAGGCAGGCGCGCGCGCTGGCCCACATCGCCAAAATGCCGCGGCGCGGCGGTTTCGTCTGCCCGGTGTGCAAAACCGCGCCACCGCTGGGCGCGGTCTGGCGTTGCGGCAAATGCCGTCAACCGTTCGATACGTTCGCAACTTTGGGTGTCTGTCCGCATTGCGGAACGCAATTCAATGCGACGCAATGCATGGATTGTGGGAGTCTGCGCCCGATCAATGAATGGACGACTTCGCCCCCGCCGCCACCAATCACCAACGGGTAGAAAAGTTGGTTGCAGAAACAGCGGTTTAAATAGTCGTCCTCATCCTCCTGCTCGTCCTCGTTCTCGAACTTCGGGTTGAAGATTTCAATTGCGAGGACGAGAACGAGGAGAATATCAATCAGTCTTCCGCCTTGAACGCCCGCGAAATCAAATCGCGCACCGCCTTTTTCGACTCCTTGCCTTCGTAAAGCAGCTCGTAAACCTCGTCAATGATCGGCGTGGGAACGTTCTTCCGGTGTGCCAGTTGATGCGCCGATCGCGCCGTTGGGTAACCCTCGGCCAGCTTCGGATGCGATGCCTGGATGGCTGCCATCGTTTCGCCGCGTCCCAGGCGCTCGCCCAAATCGCGGTTGCGGCTTTGCTTCGAAAAACACGTCAGCATCAAATCGCCCAAGCCGCTCAGGCCGGCAAACGTTTCCGGTTGCGCGCCGCACGCGACTCCGAGCCGGCGCATTTCGGCCAATGCCCGCGTGACGAGGCCGGCCTTGGTGTTATCACCGTAGCCGAGGCCGTCGCTCACCCCGGCCGCGATGGCGATGATGTTTTTCAACGCGCCGCCGTATTCCACACCGAGAATGTCCGTGCTGCGGTAGATGCGGAATTCGGGACGGTGGAAAAGGCCCTGCACGGTGCGTGCTGTGCCGTCGCTTTCGCTGGCACAAACCACTGCGGTGGGAATGCCCAGCGCCACTTCATGCGCAAAGCTCGGTCCGGAAAGCGCAGCCACATGGTTGGCCGGGGCATGCTCGCGCAAAATCCGGCTCATGGTTTCGCCCGTAGCAAATTCAATGCCCTTGGTCACGCTCACCAAAATCGCCGGATGCGTTTTTAATTTCATCGCCACCTGCCGGAATGCCTGCGACGGAATAGCCATAACGACGCACTCGGCCCCGCCAACCGCTTTTTCAAAATCCACCTCAATTTTCCAATCCGTTGGCAATTTCACGCCGGGCAAATACCGCTCGCTGTGCCCGTGCCGGAGTTCGTCCAGCGTCGGGGGGTCAATGTCCCACAACGCCACGGCATTGCCGTTTTCGTGAAGCACCTTGGCCAGCGCGGTTCCCCACGCACCCGCTCCGAGCACGGTGATTTTCATTTCGTTGCCTCCGGGGTTGCGGATTTTTTGCCGAACTGCCGCTCCGTGCCGTTGAACAGTCGTTCGACGTTGCCCTTGTGTTTGGCGATGGCCAGCAACCCGAGCGCCGTCGTCACGAGGCGCAACGTCAGGCTGTTCGGTGTCAGCCAAACCGTCGCCGGCAACGCCACCGCCGCGGCAATGGAAGCGAGTGAAACGTATCGGCTCAGGGCAAACACGACTATCCACGCGCCCAGCGCGACGCCCACGGCCAGCGGCGCGAGCGCAAAGAAAATTCCGGCGCTGGTGGCAATACCCTTGCCGCCTTTGAACCTGAGCCAGCAGGTGAAGTTGTGGCCGAGCACCGCTGCGATGCCCGCGATGATCCGGTAAAGTTCGGCGTCGGCGGCGGGAACATTCAGCAAATGGAGCGCCCCGTCGCACAGCCAGGTGCAGGCGGCGTAGCCTTTCAAGCCATCCACGACGAGCACCACCACACCGGCGGTTTTGCCCAGCGTGCGGAAGACGTTGGCCGCCCCCATGTTGCCGCTGCCGACCGTGCGGATATCAATACCCTTCGCACGTCCGGCCAGATAACCCGTCGGTATCGAGCCGAGCAGATATGCGGCCATGGCAATGACAGCATAACTCATAATTGGCACGGCAGCAGATTATGAGTTCAAAGCTCAAAGTTCAAAGTCCAAAGTTATCGCGGTAATGTAAAATTGTCGGCGAACTTTGAACTTTGAACCCTGAACGTTGAACTTTAAGCTGACCGCATGGCATCGAAGGTCAGAGTGGCAGTCCTGGGCACCGGTTCGCTCGGCAAGGAACACGCCCGCATTTATGCCGAACTGGCCGCCGCCGGTCTGGTGGAATTCGCCGGAATTTTTGACACCAACGCCGATATCGCCCGCAAAATCGCCGCCCGGCACAAGGCGCGCATTTTTAATTCCGTCGCCGAGGCCGCCGCCAACGCCGACGCGCTGAACATTGTCACGCCTACCGTCACCCATTTTGAACTCGCCAAAACGTTGCTCGCGCAGGGCAAACACGTCCTCGTCGAAAAACCGATGACCGATGATACCGCGCAAGCCGCCGAACTCGTCCAGCTCGCGCAGAAAAACAATTGCGTCCTGCAGGTCGGCCACGTGGAGCGGTTCAATCCCATTTTCAAATATCTCGAATCCGCCGCGCCCGAGCCGCGCTTCATCGAGTGCCACCGGCTCTCACCCTATCCGGCCCGTTCAACCGACATCGGCGTCGTGCTCGATTTGATGATTCACGATCTCGACGTTGTGCTCGCGTTTGTGAAGTCGCCCGTGACGAGCGTGGATGCCGTGGGCATTCCCGTGTTGAGCAAGAGCGAGGATATCGCCAACGCGCGGCTGCACTTCGCCAACCGCTGCGTCGCCAACCTCACCGCCAGCCGCGTCAGCCAGGAGCGGATGCGGAAAATCCGCGTTTTCAGCGGCCCGACCAATCCGTGCTACATCTCCCTCGATTACCGCGCGCAGGAAGGGTTCATCTACCGCATCGCCCGCGAAGGCGAAAAGGAAAGCTCGAAGCTGAAAAAGGTTCTCGCCGCGAAATTTGGCGTCGGCAAGGACTTGGCCATCGTCAGTGAATTTGCCGGGAAGAAAATCGTGCGCGAGCCGGTGCCGATTGCGAAAGACGAGCCGCTCAAGCTCGAGTTGCAGGATTTTGTGAACTGTGTCCGCGAAAAGCACACCCCCATTGTCAGCGGCGAATCCGCCAAACGCGCTTTGGATCTGGCCTTTGAAATCACGCGACAGATTCAAGACCAAAAAAATTAACGCAGAGACTTAGAGAAATAACCATGAGGATGGCGCGAAGAGAAGCTGCGGAGCAGCAGACGATAGTAGCCCATAGCGCCAGCTATGGGTTTAGTCGCCCACAAATTTCCCAAGCCCCGGCAGGGGCGACAGAAAACCGCCGTTCAAAATCCCGTTTCTTCCGCCCCGTCCGGGGCTTGAATTATTTTAATCATTCTGTTCCCACAGTTTTCACCGTGGGCTATTGCCGCCCGCTGCTCCGCAGCTTGACTTGAATTTATGGCCCACACATTCACCCATTTGCTGACGCACGTTATTTTCAGCACGAAAGAACGCCGGCCATTGCTCGACGCGGATTTGAAACCGCGTCTTTTCCCGTATCTCGGTGGCATCATTCGCGCGCACGACGGCAAGGCGCTCATCATTAACGGCCCGGCGGATCACGTTCATATTCTGGCATCGCTCGCGGCAAAACATTCGTTGTCGGATTTGATGCGCGAGTTGAAGGCGGATTCGACTGGTTGGATCCATAAAAATTTTCCGGACAAGAAATCTTTTTCCTGGCAAACCGGTTATGGCGCGTTCAGCGTAAGCCATTCAAATCTGGTCGAGGTTGAGAAATATATCGCGAACCAGGAGGAACATTACCGGCGAGTTTCGTTTCAGGAAGAATTTGTCGCATTTCTGAAAAAACACGAAATCCAATACGACGAACGGTTTATATGGGAATGAATTTTCTTTCGCCCCTGCCGGGGCTTGAATTTGTTTTGGGACCCGTGCTCCCACGGCTGACGCCGTGGGCTACTATCGCACGCGCCTCCGGCGCTTAAATATGCCCACGAAACCAAAAACTTTCATGCTCATCGCCGGCGAGGCGAGTGGTGACACACTCGCGGCGGAACTGGTTTCCGCGCTGCTTGCCGCGTCGAAGCGGAGCGAAGACGGGCGCGCGTCGCAATTCTTCGGCGCGGGTGGCGCGAAGATGGCCGAAGCCGGGGTCGAACTGGCGTTTGACCTGACGCAGTACTCGGTCATCGGCCTTGAAGACGTGCTGAAACACTATTTCAAGTTCCGACGACTGTTTAACCAATTGCTTACGCTGGCCATCGAACGCAAGCCGGATGCCATCATCGGCGTGGATTTCGGCGGGTTCAACCTGCGCTTCGGCCACGCCATCAAACAATACGTCCGAAACAATCCCTTTTTGAAATGGAACCCGAAAATCATCCAGTTCGTTTCGCCGCAGGTCTGGGCGTCACGTCCGGGCCGCGCGAACCGGCTGGCGGCGGATTACGACCTGGTTTTGAGCATTTTCCCGTTCGAGAAGGACTGGTATGCGCAGCGCGTGCCGAAGTTGCGCGTGGAATTTGTCGGACACCCCATGATTGGAAGATTCGGAGTTCGGAGTTCGGAGTTCGGAATTCGGAATTCGGAAAAATCGGTTCTCCTGTTACCGGGCAGCCGCGTGGATGAATTGCGCCGCCATTTGCCGGTGATGCTCGGCGCGTTGGAACTGATTCGTGAAAAATTGCCGTCAGCGAGGGCGAAAATGATTTTGCCGAACGAAGGCTTGAAAGAACTCGCGGACAAGCTGTCCGCACCCCAACCAGTTGTTGAAATCCAAATCGGCGATCTGCCCCAAGCGCTCACGCAAGCCGACCTCGCCATTGCCTCGACCGGCACGGTGACAATGGAGTGCGCGTTCTTCGGCGTGCCGACGGTGACGCTCTACAAAACGTCGTGGTTCAACTGGGAGATCGCCAGACGCATCGCCGCCGTGAAATGGGCGACGATGCCGAACATTCTGGCGAACGAGGAGATTTATCCTGAATTCATCCAAAGCGCCGCCACACCGGAGAACATCGCCCACGCCGCGCTGGAACTGTTGCAGAATGAGTCGCGCCGGCAAATAATCAAATCGCAGCTTGCAAAAATTGTTTCTTCACTCGGCGAACCCGGCGCGAATGCACGCGCAGCCACGGCCATTTTGAGTTTGTTCGTGTAATTTTTCGTTCTCGTTCTCGATTTTATATTTTCGATTACGAAGACGAGCAGCCTTCGCCGAGGCTTCGGCAAGCCAGGGAACGAAGGACGAGAAGGAATTGGCAGTTTTGACTTTCTCCAACGCAGTGGCTACCCTGCCGGCATGGAATCGCTGCACGCCCCGTGGCGGATTGAATACATTCTCGCGCCCAAACCGCAGCTCGACGCGAGCCTGTTTACGCGCATTGCTCAGTCCAACGACGACGAGGCCAACCACGTCATCGCCCGCGACCGCACTTGTTTCGCTTTGCTCAACACCTATCCTTACAATGGCGGGCACCTGATGACCGTCCCTTACAAACAAGTCGCCGACTTGAACGACCTGACGGACGGGGAACTCGCCGATTTGTGGAAGCTCACGCGCCGGTGCGTCAACGCGCTGACAAATTTGATGAAGCCGGACGGCTTCAACATCGGCATCAATCTCGGCAAAGTCGCCGGCGCGGGCATCGCGGAACACCTGCACATTCACGTCGTGCCGCGCTGGAACGGCGACACGAATTTCATGCCGGTGCTGGCGAACACGAGGGTCCTGCCGCAGGCACTGAATGAAGTCGCCGCGAAACTGCGGGCGGAACTGGCGAAATGATTTTTAGCCACAGGTGAACACAACCAGCCCATTAAACCGAAGCAAAAAAGCCATTGCGATTTTTCTAATCTTGTTTGGTATTGTGGCTATTGGTCCAATTGGCTGTAAAAAACCTGCTGTAAAGGATGTCGGTCAAATGACCATCGCAGAACTTCAAGCCGCAGCGGAGCAAGGCAACAGTCAAGCCATGGTCGCTCTCGGATTGGATTACGACACAGGACACGGACTGATACAAGATTTTGGGAAAGCAGCGGGATGGTATCGAAAGGCTGCACAAAGTGGAAATTCTTTAGGACAATTTCGGCTCGGATTTTGTTTTTTTGTCGGATCAGGCGTAAAGCAAGATTTTCCAAAAGCAGTTAAATGGTTTCGTCTGGCAGCGAATGCAGGACAACTTGGAGCACAAGCGATGCTGGCGGAAGCTTATGTTAAAGGCCTTGGCGTCGAAAAGAATTACAAGGAAGCATTTAGCTTATTTCAAAAAGTTGCCATGCAGGGTGATTCAAGAGCGCAATGTTCTTTGGCTGCGTGTTACCAACAGGGAATTGGGACGGAAACCAATATTGCTGAAGCTATCGCTTGGTATAAACGGTCGGCTGAAAATGGAGATGATATAGCACAGGCTGAACTTGGAAAAATGTACCTTGGCGGAATAGGAGTTGAACGAAATCCGGCTCAGGCTTTTAACTGGTTTCAAAAAGCCGCTTTGCAAGGCAATCCATACGCACAAATGAACTTGGGATTTTATTACGCATTTGTTGAAGACACAAATAAGGATTTAATCGAAGCGTGCAAATGGATTTTAATAGCTGGTCACCAAGACACAAATGTTGCTGACGTTGCATTCGACGTATTGAAACAAAAGGGAATTGTTTTTTCATCCGACCAGATTGCCGAAGCCAAACATCGCGCTCAAGAATTCATGAGAACCAATCCTATTTCACCACCGAAATATCCCGGTTTATGAAATGTGAATCCGAGACAAGATAATTTTTCGATGGCCACTGAAACCCTTCATTTCGAAAACGCGCGGGTCGCCCAGCAGCTTTTCAACAACGAACCGCGCAATCTGCAATCACTCGAAGAACAGCTCGGCGTCAAGGCCACCGCGCGCGAAGGCTGGATCAAGTTGGAAGGTCCAGCGGACGCCATCGGCCGGGCCAAACAGCTCTTTGTGTCGCTGGAAAGCCTGCTAAAGGCGGGTTCACCCGTCCGCAATCGCGAGTTCGCCTATGCCCTCAGCGTGGTGAAGCATGAAGGCGCGGAAACGCTCAAGGATTTGGTCAGCGACCGCGTGGTGACGCACGAGCGGAAGCCCGGCGTGACCCCGAAATCGGTCGGCCAGAAAAAATACCTCGACGCCATCCGCAAACACGACATCACGATCGGCGTCGGGCCGGCGGGCACGGGCAAGACGTATCTGGCGGTGGCGGTGGCGCTCGCGACATTGCGCGACGGCCGGGTTTCGCGGCTGATTCTCACCCGCCCCGCCGTGGAAGCCGGCGAGGCACTCGGTTTTCTGCCCGGCGACCTTTACGAAAAAATCACGCCGTATCTCCGGCCGTTGCAGGACGCGCTGCACGACATGCTGCCCGCCGAGGAAATCCAGAATCACACTGAGCGCGGCACGATCGAAATCGCGCCGCTGGCCTACATGCGCGGGCGCACACTCAACAACGCCTTCATCATCCTCGACGAGGCGCAGAACTCGACGACCGAGCAGATGTTGATGTTTCTCACCCGCCTCGGCCACGGCTCCAAAGCCGTCATCACCGGCGACGAGACGCAGATTGACTTGCCGCCGAACAAACATTCCGGCCTGCTGGAAGCCCATCGCGTGCTGAAAAACATCGATGGCATTGCCATTGTCGAACTCTCCAAACGTGACGTGGTTCGCCATCCGCTCGTCCAGCGCATCATTGCGGCTTACGAAGAGCATCGCAACGGCCCGAAGGCGTGACCGATGAACGTCGTCATTGCCAGCCGCCAGCGCGCGCGGAAAATCAACCGGCGTTTGTTGAAACGGATCACCACTGCATTGCTGGCTGATTTGAAGATCGAAAAGGCGGAGCTCGGCATCCACCTCGTCGCCGCCGCGGAAATGACGTTATTGAACGAAAAGTTTCTCCGGCATGCCGGCTCGACCGATGTGATTACGTTTGATTACGCGGAAACCGTAGCGCAGGCGTCCCGCCTGCCCCGTCCTTCAAAAAAACGGCTAAGAACCAGCCGGGACGGCTGCGCTACTTTACACGGCGACATTTTCGTGTGCATGGACGAAGCCGTTCGGCAGGCGCGGACGTTTGGCACCAGTTGGCAATCGGAAACAGTGCGCTATGTAGTTCACGGCCTTTTACATTTGCTGGGACACGACGATCGGCGCGCCAACCGGAGACGCAAAATGAAACGTGAGGAAAACCGCCGTGTGCGCGAACTTTCCCACCGCTTTCCCTTGAGCAAACTCTGATGCGACCCTAAACTGGCCGCATGGAACAGAAAAGTTTGTTCGCCCGCTGGCGTTCCAGTTTTTTGACAGGTCTGGCGGTCACTCTCCCGGCATTACTCACGCTGGCGGCGGTCAAGTGGCTCATCGGCACGATTTCCAGCGTGACGGACGTGCTTCTGTTTTTTCTGCCCCGGAGCCTGACACATGAGGGTTTGGTTTATCCCCACGACGGCAAGGGGCCGATGTTCTGGTATTGGAGTCTGATGGCGTTGGTGCTGGCTGTGGTCTTGATATCGGCGGTTGGGGTGCTGGCGCGCTACTACATCGGCAAAAAAATCATTGACTGGACCGACCGCGTGTTGAGGCGGGTGCCGTTCCTGAACAAAATTTACTCCGCCATCAAGCAGGTCAATGACGCCTTTTCCGGCAACAAACATTCCTTCAAGACCGTTGTGCTGGTGGAATTTCCGCGCGAGGGCATCTATTCCATCGGCTTTCTCACCAGTGAACAACGCGACGAGGTACAACAGAAAACCCGGGAAAAGGTGGTGTGCGTGTTTGTACCCACGACGCCGAATCCCACCTCGGGCTTTTTGATTCTCGTGCCGGAGGACAAGGTGACCAAGCTCGATATGTCTGTCGCCGACGGTATCAAATACATCGTCAGCCTCGGCTCGCTTTCGCCGGAATACACGCCGCCGTCGCCGGAGAAGCGAGGATAGAATGTGGCGGATAGAAGGTAGCTGCATTAATTTGGAAAAGACAATATGCCATTCTCCATCCTCCATCCTCCATCCTCGTTTTCGTTATGATCGAATCCGCCACCGGCATCATTTTGCGCACGCGACCGCTCACGGACACCAGCCTCATTGTCCACTGGCTCACGCCCGATTTCGGGCGCATTGCGACGGTGGCCAAGGGCGCGCGCCGCTTCAAATCGCCGTTCCTCGGCAAGCTCGACTTGTTTTATCTCGCAGACTTTTCGTTCAGCCGTAGTCGCCGCTCCGATTTGCACATTCTCCGTGAAGTCGGTCTGCGTGAAACGCACAACCCGCTCCGCGAAAATCTTGCCCGCCTGCGCCAGGCTGCCTACGCCGCCGCGTTCATCGAGCAGGCGACTGAAACCGAGACGCCGCTACCCACCATTTTTGAATTGATGCGCGAATTTCTGGCCTGGCTTTGCCGGCAAAAGCCTGCGCCGCAAATGGTTTTTGCCCTTGAACTCAAGCTGCTGCGGGAACTTGGGCTTGGCCCCAATCTGGGAAAGACCGGATTGACGGCGGGCGCAAGGCAAATCGCCCGCGCACTGGTGGCCGGTAACTGGCAGGCGTCCTGCTGCTTGAAGCTCGCCAGCGGGCAGGTCGAAGAGTTGCGCCGGTTTTTGCACGGCTTCCTGATTTTTCATCTGGGCCGTTTGCCTCAAGGCCGCGCCGCGGCCCTGGCGGATTGAATCTGCTTTTCGCCCCGGCCCGTTTGCAGTATTGTCGGGGCGCTGTTTCAGAACCGGGTCATGTTTAAAAGAATAGCGAAAAAGTTGTTCACCATCCGGATGCAGTTGGTTGGCAGCGTGTTTGTGGCCATCGCGCCGGCATTGGTGCTGACGTTTATCGTCAACCAAACGTGGTTCTGGCAGTTCGCGCCGGAATGGATGAAACGATATGCGCTGAGCGTGCCGTGGGCCAGTTTCCTGGTGGGTTTGCTGGCGCTGGGCGCGGCGTGGTTCGGCGGTGAACATTTTATTCTGCGACAGGTGCGCGTCCTGTCCAACGCGGCCCAGCGGCTGGCCAGGGGAGATTTGACCGCCCGGGCAGGTTTGAAGGACGTAAAAAGCGAACTCGGCCAGCTCGGAAATGTTTTTGATCAAATGGCCGAGTCACTGCAGCAGCGCATCAAGGAACGTGAAGCCACTGAGAAAACCCTGCTCAATCGCGCGTTTCAGCAAACGACCATTGCGGCTTTGGGACAGTTTGCGCTGGTCAACAGCGACTTGATGGCCTTGTTGAATCAAGCCGTCATGCTCGTAGCGCAAACGCTGGAAGCGGAATACTGCGCCGTCTTTGAATCGGCGGCCGGGGACCAGTTGCTCATGCTGGCAGGCGCCGGCTGGAAACCCGGCTACATCGGTTTGACCAAGGTGCCGGTGGATGATTACTCGCAGGCCGGTTTGACGTTTAGAACCGGCGATGCCGTTGTCGTCACCGATTTGTGGACCGAAAGGCGGTTCCGGGCTTCATCGCTGTTGATGGATCACGGTGTGGTCAGCGGAGCAACCGTGCTCATCCCCACGCGCGAGAAACCGTTTGGCGTTTTCGGCGTCTACTCCTCCAGGCATCCGGAATTCACCCCGGATGACGTGCAATTTCTCCTGGCGGTGGCTCATGTCATCGGCATAGCGGTCGAGCGGTTGAAACTGGGTGAACAGTTGCGCCAGTCGCAAAAGATGGAGTCCGTCGGCCAGTTGGCCGCCGGCGTCGCGCACGACTTCAACAACATGCTCACCATCATCCAAGGCCACACGAGTGCGCTGCTGGCCCGGCCGACGCTGCCGCCGGAAATCCTCGATCCGATCCAGGCCGTCTATTTTGCCGCCGAACGCGCCGCCGCGCTGACGCGCCAACTGCTCATGTTCAGCCGCAAAAACATCATGCAGGTCAGGCTGCTTGACCTGCGCGAAGTCGTCGGCAACATGAGCAGAATGTTGCAGCGCCTCTTCGGCGAAACCGTCACCCTCGAATTTCAGCCGCCGGACGAACTGCCGTTCGTGCAAGGCGACGCCGGCATGATCGGACAGGTCGTGATGAACCTCGCTGTCAATGCCCGCGATGCCATGCCGAAGGGCGGCAAACTCACCATCGGCCTCGACCCGGCGGCCTTGGACGCCGCCCACGTTGAAATCCATCCCCAGGCGCGCGCCGGGAATTTTGTGCGCTTGCGCTTGAGCGACACGGGCATCGGCATGGATTCCGCCACGCGTGCCCGCATCTTCGAACCGTTCTTCACCACCAAGGAGGTCGGCAAGGGCGCCGGCCTAGGCCTCGCCACCGTTTACGGCATCGTTAAACAACATGACGGCTGGATCGAGGTGGAGAGCGAACCCGGCGCAGGCGCCACCTTCGACGTGTTTTTCCCGGTTGCCACGCAAACCGCGCAAATGGCCGAGGAAAAGCCCGGCCCGGTTGAATCCATCGTTGGCGGCACGGAAACCATTCTCCTCGTCGAAGACGAACCCCTGCTGCGTGAAATGGCCCGCGACATTCTCGAAAGCTACGGCTATCGAATCCTGGAAGCCTCCTCCGGCAAGGAAGCGCTGGGCATGTGGGACCTGATCCGCGGCAAAATTGATTTGCTGCTCACCGATATGATCATGCCCGATGGCGTTTCCGGCGCGGAACTCGCCCAACGGCTGATGGCCGGCCAGCCTCACTTGAAAGTTATTTTCACCAGCGGTTATACCACCAGCGAGGTCAACCCGGAAATGCTGGCCAAGACCGGCGCGCGCTATCTCCAGAAACCTTTCACGCAGGACGTGCTGGCCAGGGCTGTTCGCAACACGCTGGATGGAGTTTTTCCCTCCAGCAACCCACCGCCCTAAACGGCTACGGTTTGACCATCGCCGCGCCGCGCCCCGGGCGATGGCGGCCTTTCAAAACCAACGACGGAAACCAGTATGCCAGGTGATGTCACCGTCGCCATCCTGAGCGACATTCACTATGCCGGGATCGCCGAGCGTGCCCGGGGCAATGATTATGAACTGCGGGTCATTGCCAATCCCGCTCTGCGGGCCGTGGCGCGTTTTTATCGCCACGTTTTCTGGATGCGCCATCCGCTCGACCATGCGCCGCAGTTCGACCGCTTTATCGCTTCGATCGGGCCGGTGGACTACGTCGTAGCCAATGGTGACTATTCCTGCGACAGCGCCTTTGTAGGTGTGAGCGACCCGGCGGCGTTCGCGAGCGCGCAGGAATGCCTCGGGAAATTCCGCGCCCGCTTCGGTGACCGTGTCCGGTTCACCGTAGGCGATCACGAACTGGGCAAACTGCCCTTGTTTGGCGGCAAGGGCGGAATGCGGCTCGCCAGTTGGCGCTACGCCATAGAGCAACTGGGCTTGCAGGGGTTCTGGCAACTGAACATTGGCCGTTATTCACTGTTCGGCGTGGCATCGCCTTTGATTGCCCTGCCCGCCAATCAACCGGACACCCTGTCGGAGGAAAGGCTGGAATGGTCGCGTCTGCGCGAGGCGCATCTCGCCGAAATCCGCGCTGCGTTTAACGCGCTGCCGCCGAATCAACGCGTGATTCTGTTCTGCCATGACCCCACGGCGTTGCCGTTTCTGTGGCGTGAAGAACCCGTGCGTCGGCGTTTGCCGCAGGTCGAACAAACCATTATCGGACATCTGCACACGCGGGTGATTTTGTGGAAGAGCCGGGTGCTGTCGGGAATCCCGCCCATCCGGTTTCTTGGCCGGAATATCAGCCGTTTCAGTTCGGCGTTGCACGAAGCCCATTATTGGTGGCCGTTTCACGTGCGTTTATGCCCGTCACTTTCCGGTACCGAACTGTTGAACGACGGTGGTTATTACACAACGCAACTTGATCCGGCGGCAAATCGACCGGCCCGGTTCACTTTCCATCCCTTGCCGCGGTGAGAATAAATTTATGCGCTGCGCGAGCGGGGCTTGCTTTCTCCCAACAGTTTTAGAACAGCCTCCACCGCAGCATCAGCTTTAATAGGTTGCATGGCGCCGCCGCGCGGTTTGATTTCCACTTCGCCTTTCGCCAGCGATTTCTCGCCCAGGGCGAGCCGGATGGGGAAACCGATCAGGTCCGCGTCCTTGAATTTCACGCCGGGGCGTTCGTCGCGGTCGTCCAGAATCACCTCCACGCCGCACGCCGTCAGTTCGGCATAAAATTTTTCCGCCAGCTTCATCGCCTCACTATCCGGCGCGACATTCAGCGGTGTGATGCAAACCTGATACGGTGCGACGCTCAACGGCCAGATGATGCCGTCCTTGTCGTTACACTGCTCGATGACCGCCTGCAACGTGCGCGTGACGCCGATGCCGTAGCAGCCCATGATGGCAGGCTTGCGATTGCCCGCCTCGTCGAGGAACCGCGCGTTGAATTTCTCGCTGTATTTCGTGCCGAGTTTGAAGACGTGGCCGACCTCAATCGCGCGCCGAATTTTCAAGGGCTGTCCGCACTTCACGCAAGGCTCGCCCGCCGTGACGGTGCGCAAATCAAACCACTGGGTCACCTTGATGTCGCGTTCAATGGAGACGTTGCGGAGATGGAAACCATTTTCGTTCGCGCCGGTGGTCATGTCGCTCGTGCCGCGCAAGCGTTCATCGGCGTAAACCTGTAAAGTAGGACAGGCGTCCCGCCTGTCCAGCGCAGGCGAGACGCCCGCGCTACTTTTCAACGCGCTCGCAACTGCCCCCAAACTGCCCGGATGCGCGCCGAGCAGCCCAAAAATTTCTTCCGGTGTCGCCGGACGGAAAACCGTTGTGCCGATTTTCCCGGCAAATTTGGCCTCATTCAACTGGTCATCGCCACGGATCAAAACGATGACCGGCTTGCTGTCGGCAATATAAACCAACGTCTTGATTTGTTTTTCTGCCGGAACATTGAACGGCGGCTTTGTCAACGCTTCAATCGTCACCACGCCCGGCGTGGCAAATTTCTCAATGGCCGCGCCGATTTCGCGCGCGGCGGTCTTTGGAATGCCGCTGGTGGCTTTCTCGATGTTCGCCCCATAACCGCAACTTTCACAATAAACCACTTCATTTTCTCCGGTCTCGGCGGGCACCATGAATTCATGTGAGAATTTCCCGCCGATGACGCCGGTGTCGGCTTCGACCGCAAACGCCTTCAGCCCACACCGCTCAAAAATGCGCGCATAGGCGTCATACATCTTTTGGTACGTCGCTTGAGACGCCTCGTCGCTCACGTCGAAACTGTAGGCATCCTTCATAATGAATTCGCGGGCACGCATCAGCCCGAACCGCGGGCGGATTTCATCCCGGAACTTCACGCTGATCTGGTAAAAATTCCTCGGCAACTGCCGGTAGGAATTGATTTCGCTCGCGGCCACACCGGTGATGACTTCCTCGGCCGTCGCGCTCAAAACCCATTCGCGGTTGGCGCTGTCCTTGACCTTGTACAAAACATCACGGGCGGTTTCGTAACGACCGCTCTGCTGCCAGATTTCGGGCGGCTGGAGCGCAGGCATGAGCATTTCGAGCGCGCCGGCGCGGTCCATCTCCTCGCGGACGATTTGCTCGACCTTGCGCAACGCGCGCAGACCGAGCGGCAAAAACGTATAAACGCCGCCGGCCAGCTTGCGGATGAGGCCGGCGCGCAGCAGCAGTTTGTGCGACAGGATTTCCGCCTCGGCGGGAGGCTCGCGGAGGGTCGGAATTAAAGTTTGCGTCCACTTCATGTGGCGGAAAGATTAACCACAAAGGAACCAGGGAACGAAGAATTTTATTTGCGGCGTAGCGGCGTAAGGCCCTGAATCCGCAGATTGCGTCTACCCTCCATAGCAACACTACTGCGGAGGACGGGCCGATTGCACAGATTCCTTGTCTGCGTCATTTTGGAGTGCGCGGACATGTCCGCGCTTTTAAAGCGGCGACGTGCCGCCGCACTCCACATTCAATACCGCCGCCCCAGCATCGCCACTCATGGCGCACGAATGCGATAGAAACGTGACGGGTAATTAGTCCAATCCGGATCGCTGAAATGCAAAGAGCCGTTGGTGAGGCTGCAGCTTTGCAGTGGAATCCAAGTGGGACCGGCCAAGTTCGTGCAGGCTTCCAGCACGATGGGGATATTTGTCGTTCCCGTGATATTGAAACCAAAGCAGTTTGTCAGTACGCCAAAGGTGGCATCGTTCGCCACCTGCGGGTTCCACAGCACGGCCGGACGCCCGCCTAACCACGACCCCCACCCCGTCGTGCCAGGCAGGTAATAGACGGTCGCATCATAGTCATTGGAAAAAACTGAACTACTCAGGCTGGGAGCGTTGCCTTGGAAATAGATTGCTGTCAGGCTGGTACAGGAACCAAACGCCCCATCCCCGATGTGGGTGACATTGATGCCGATCACGGCGCTGGTCAAGTTGGCGCAGGAATCAAACGCCGAGTTTCCAATGTTGGTGACACTGTTGGGGAGCGTGACACTGCTCAAGCTCGTGCAGTACGCGAACGTATTGCTTCGGATTCTGGTGATGCTATCGGGGAGCGTGACACTGCTCAAGCTGGTGCAGCCAGAGAACGCCGAGTTTCCAATGTTGGTGACGCTGTCGGGGAGCGTGACGCCGATCAGGTTGGTGCTGCCAGCGAACGCCGAGTCGCCGATACTGGCGACTGACACGCCATTGATCAGGGGAGGGATATTCATGTAGAAGCCAGGAGGCAGGGGCCAAACGTCCACGCCCCAGCCCAGGATGCTCATCGCAGTCGGTGACACCATACCGGCGAGAAACAGGCAATGGGTCGGAAGACCGTCAAGAGACCCGCCCTCGACCCACCCCGTCGTCCCCGGCAGGAAATAGATGGTCGCCTTGTTGTCACCATCGAAAACATCCGTCGCACAGTTGGTGGGGACGTTGCCCTCGAAATAGACATTGACCAGGTTGGCGCAGCCAGACAACGCCTCGAACCCGATGCTGGTGACGCTGCCGGGCAGCGTGACGCTGGTCAGGCTGTCGTCATCAACAAACGCTTCGCCGCCGATGGTGGTGACGCCGTTGGGAATCGTATAGTTTCTGCCTTTGCCCCCCGGATATTGGATGAGCAGAGTCTGGCTCTTGTCGAACAAGACCCCGTCCACACTGCTATAGGCGGGATCGCTTGCGTTCACCGTGATCGAGGTCAGGCTGGTGCAGTAAACGAACGCCTGATCCCCGATGGTGGTGACACTGGCGGGGATAGTGACGTTGGTCAAGCTGTAGTCATCAACAAACGCCCCGGCCCCGATGCTGGTGACGCTGTTGGGGATCGGGACGTTGGTCAGGCTGGTGCAGTAAGCGAACGCCTGGCCCCCGATGTTGGTGACGCTATTGGGGATTGTGACGCTGGCCAGGCTGGTGCACCACCAGAACGCATAGTCTCCGATACTGGTGACACTGTTGGGGATCAGGATGTTGGTCAGGCTGCTACAGTGAGAGAACGCCGAGTCTCCTACCCCCGTGACGCTGTTGGGGATTGTGACGCTCGTCAGGCTGATGCACCAACCGAACGCCCCGGCCCCGATGCTGGTGACGCTGGTTGGGATCGGGATGTTGGTCAGGCTGCTACAGTAAGAGAACGCCCAGTCGCCGATATTGGTGACGCTGTTGTGGATCGTGACGCTGGTCAGGCTGTTGCAGCCATTGAACGCCTCGTCCCCGATGGTGGTGACACTGTTGGGGATCATGAAGCTTCCGGCTTGCCCCCCCGGACATTGGATGAGCGTGGTCTGGCTCTTGTTGAACAAGACCCCCGCCACACTGCTATAGACGGGATTGCCTGGATCCACCGTGATCGAGTTCAGGCTGGTGCAGGCACCGAACGGCCCGCCCCCGATGTTGGTGATACTGTTGGGGATCGTGACGTCGGTCAGGTTGGTGCAGAAATGGAAGGCATCGTTCCCGATGCTGGTGACTGGGAGACCACCGATCATGTCGGTGATGTTCACCACACGGGCAGAACCAGTGTATCGGGTGATGGTGATCGTGCCATTAGTTGCCGTGTACGTGTAATCTGGAACTGTTACCACGACGGCCGGACAACCGCCCCACGGATTTGTCCACCCTGTCGTCCCCGACAGGTAATAGATGGTCGCGAGGCTGTCACCGGCGAACACCTCCGAACCAACGCCGGGGGCGTTACCCTGGAAATAGACGCTGGTCAGGCTGGGGCAGCCGGAGAAAGTGTTGTTCCCGATGCTGAGGACGGTGTTGGGGATCGTGACGCTCGTCAGCTTGACGCAACAATAGAACGCGTAGTCCCCGATGCTAGTGGCGCTGTTGGGGATAGTGTAGCTTGCGCCCTTGCCCCCCGGCCATTGGATAAGCATGGTCTGGCTCTTGTTGAACAAGACCCCATCCACACTGCTATAGGCGGAATTGAGTGCGTCCACCGTTATCGAAGTCAGCCGGAGGCAGTAACGGAAGGCATCATTTCCGATGCTGGTGACGCCGCTGGGGATCGTGACGCTCGTCAGGTTCTGGCAGCCGTGGAACGCGTCGTTCCCAATGCTGGTAACACTGTTGGGGATCGTGACGCTCGTCAGCTTGACGCAAAAATAGAACGCCTCGTTACCGATGTTGGTGACGCTGTTGGGGATTGTGACGTTGGTCAGGCTGCTGCAGTACATGAACGCCTCGTACCCAATGCTGGTGACGCTGTTGGGGATTATGACGCTGGTAAGGGCAGAGCAACCAGAGAACGCGTAGGCAGCGATGCTGGTGACGCTATTGGGGATCGTGACGCCCGTCAGGCTGGCGCAGCTATAGAACACCCCGCCCGCGATGCTGGTGACGCTGTTGGGGATCGCGACGTTGGTCAGGCCTATGCAGCCAGAGAACGCCCCGTCCCCGATGTTGGTGACACTGTTGGGGATCGCGACGCTGGTCAGGCTGGAGCAAGCATAGAACGCCTCGTACCCAATGCTGGTGACCGGCAGGCCACTGATCGTGCTGGGGATGGTCACCGCACCGCCAAGCCCTGTGTATAGGACAATGGTGACCGCGCCGTTATTGGTCGTGTAGCTGTAATTCAGAGGCACGGGAGTGAAATCTACGGCCCATTGATTTCCAGCAGTGGAGGAATGGTCGGCAGATCGCCCCGTTGTGACGATCTGCTCTGTGAAGGCATAGCCGGCTTTGCCAGCATTCACCGCATATTGAGAGGAAGAGGGGACGCTCGTGAGGGCGTAGATTCCATTCGTATTGCTCGTCGCCGTATATGTGCCTCCGCCGGACCGTAAGGCCGTCACCACGACCTCCGCAATGGGGGCTCCATTGCTATCCGTGATGTGCCCGCTGATGATTTCCCCCGTTCCGTTAGTCCAAACGTTATAGATGGTTGCATCGATCGATGTGAATTTGCCCTGGGATGTATCAATGGTCGGCAGATTATACCAAGCGGTGTCGTTGTTAGCCCAGCCGAGGTTCAGATGGTGGTAGAGAGTGGACACATTGTACCCGTAGCCGTCGCATATAATTTCATGTCCTCCAGGTGCGCCACTAATGGCAAAGATTACCGGGCAGCCGGAATCCAAGTCCGGATTTACCATGCCATTGAGGTCTGCGCCGTTGCCCATGATCGCGTTGTTGTAGCCGAAGGTGCTGACGAGGGCGGTCTTCGCTGTGAAACCGCCGTCCGCACTTGAACCGCCGTAAGCGTAGTTTCCGTAATCCGTGTCGACCGCAACTCCCGCGTCGGCACACAGCGCCCCGATGGCCTGTCGCTGGGCATCGTTGACGCCCGAGGAAGGATCCAGCGCCATGTCAATCCATGAATATGCACTGCCATTTCCATCCCCACCGCGCAGACTGCGCATCGTTGCCACGCCTTCAATAGAAATGCGGAACGGTGTTGCTCCAACACCGCTGGCCGGCCACTGGTAGTAGCGCATGAGCTGCGCCATGGCTGTCGCAACGCAGCCGGAATAATAGTTGTTGGTTGAGCCGGCTGCGTAGGGGGGGGTGAAATAATTGTAGCAGGCCAGTCCCCCAACGGTGAGCTGGCTCCATTTGCTCTGAACCAACGGCGCGACCCGAACATCCGAAACGTTGGTGATGCCGAGTGGTTCAACCCCCGGACCAGCCTGATCGATGCTATTGAGGCGCTCCCACTTGTTCTTTGCGACCAATTGCAGACCTTGCACTTTGGCCGCCGCAATACCCTTTACCTTTGCCACCCGCCCGGGCAGGTCATTACTGACCAGCGCACCCAAAGGATTATCGGTTGAGGGATCAAACGTACCGCCAGATGCGAAACCGACAATCGGCTCAATAAGATCATCCGCCGCCACGATGACAAACCCTTCGGGATCCAGATAGACCACATGGTAAAGAACTGTCCCCTTGGCATCATTAAACGTCTCCACCCGTTTTACCTTTTGCCCTACGGTCGTTTGGAGGGGAGTTCGGTCGGCTTTAAGCCAGCCTCTGACCGCTGCCTTAGCCTGCTCCGCACTTACCGGATCGCCAGACGCAGTCCGGAGAGACGCGAGCAGCAGGATCAAGACGAGGAGGGGGGCGAGGGGCAACTCGCAAAACTTGAGACCATAGGTCTTCATTTGGTCGTTCCTTTCTTCAGAGCCTCTGCGCAGACAAAACCCACAACGGCGACACAGCCGACGCTGCCAGCAACCAACAAGCGAGCGTCATTTCTATCCGACAGGTTGAACGGGGCACCGAACGCCGTGTCTCCAATGTTGGTGACCGGCAGACCTTCGGTCGTGTCTGGGATGACCACCGCACCACCGGAACCGGTGTATTCGGTGATGGTGGCGTTGGTGCCATCAGACGAGTAAGTGAAATCGCCGTATTGATCGGGTATGACTGCTGTTGGCATCACCAACAACAGCAGCACCGGTAACAGCCGTCAAACACTGACACACAACGAGCACTTGGGGAATAGGACTTCTGCGTCAGACAGGATTTTGCGGAAGGTTGAAACCAGAATTTCATTCCGCTTCATACGGAAGATTTAACCATTAACTGGAAGAAAAGTAAAGATTTAATTTCGCGGCGCAGTAGCTCCTCAGCGGAGTGCCGCCGACCAAAAAATGCGGCTTTCTGCCGAAAGCCGCTACGTATTCACTTTACTTGGTTCACTAATGGCACCAGTCCCTGAATCCGCACTTCCAACCGGTCGCCGCTCTGGATCGGCCCGATGCCGCCGGGTGTGCCGGTCAGAATCACGTCGCCCGGCAGCAGCGTCAGGTTCGTGGAAATGAAACTCACCAGTTCGGCGGGTTTGAAAATGAGCTGGTTCGTGTTCGAGTTCTGACGCAACTGGCCATTCTGAAAAAGCTGAATCGAGAGTTCGCTTGGATCCATCATCGTCTCCACGAACGGACCCAGTGGCGTAAAGGTGTCAAATGACTTGCACCGCGCCCACTGGCTCTCGGCATTTTGGATTGTACGATCGCTGATGTCCTCGGCCGCGGTGTAACCAAAGATGTAGCGCGGCGCCTGCGTGGCCGTGACGTTGCGGACTTTGCGCCCGATGACAATGGCCAGTTCGGCTTCGTAATCAGTGCGATGGTCGCGAAACGGGATTTCAATCTTGCCGCCATCGGGGATCAGCGACGTGGTGGCCTTGAGCCAGAACAACGGCTCTTTCGGCAGCGGCTTGCCCGTCTCACGCGCATGATCGGCGTAATTCAGGCCGACGGCGATGATTTTGGACGGCACGACCGGCACGAGCGTCTTCACGCCCTTGCGCGGAGTCGATTTGCGCTCGAAAGACGGCGCGCCGAAGACGTCGCCACGCAGGCGGAATAATTCGCCTTCCACGACCTTGGCGTGGAAAATTTCGTCATCCTTTTGAAACCGGCCAATGGCGGCCATACGACGCTCGCAGGTTAACAAACGCTGCAAAGCCGTCGCAAGGTAAGAATCGGAGAGCCGAGTTATACGAGGCCATGACATTATATTTTGAACCCATTTGGGACTCGTGTAACTCGTCCCTCCGGTTTATTCGCACCACTTGCCGTTAAACGTTTTTCCGCTACATTATCCGTGTGAAAGGGCTGACGAGGCAGGAACAACTGGTTCTCTGTATCGTTCTGGGTTTGTTGCTGACCGGCTGGGCGGTAAAAACGTATCGCGCCGCGCATCCGCCAGCAACAACGGCTCAATCGGCCAAACCTTAAGCATGCAACCGGTCAATTTTGACGAAGTGGTGGAGATGATTCGCGCCAAAGACCCGCGTTACGCGCGTGGGGCCTATATGTTTGTTCGCGAAGCGCTCGATTTCACGCAGAAACTCATCGGCAAGGAAATCCGCGGGCAAATCCGTCACGTGAGCGGCCAGGAACTGCTCGACGGCATCCGGCAATTTGCGCTCCAGCAATTCGGCCCGATGGCGGCGACCGTGTTCGAGGAATGGGGCGTGCGCCACTGCCGCGACTTCGGCGAAATCGTGTTTAACATGGTCGAAATCGGCCTGCTCGCCAAGACCGACCGGGACAGCCGCGACGATTTCCAAAACGGCTACGACTTCACTGACGCCTTCCGCAAACCCTTCTGGCCGGAAAACAAACTCAAAGCCGAGAGCAAGCCAGTGGCGGGATAAAATTGGCCACCTTCTTTCATTGGCTAACCGCGCCGCTCGCATAAACTGTGCGCGAAATCCAAGGACGCGGTCTGTCTCGTCGGTGCGGGCCGGGCGCGCGAGTCTGCTCACGTGGCGCGGCGCTTGACATTCCCGTTAATGACATTAAAATGTCTTTATGAAAACACTCACAGTTACCGCCGCCCGGCAAAATCTTGGCGCGTGGCTCAAGCGGACCTTGAACGGAGAGGACGTCGGTGTGATGATTGACGGCAGCATCGTCGCCTTCCGCCCCGTCAAGGTTTATTCGGAAGACTACGCCGAACACGAATATGGCGTGACGGGCGGGCAACTGGACCGGTTTGCCGCGCGGATGAACAAGGAACTGGCCGCTGAACGCAAAGCCGGACGGCTCAAGCCTTTCACCGGGAAACTCAAGCGTGGCTAAACCCGCCATTTTCCTGTCCGCGCGCTTTCAGGCCGCGCTCAAAAACTTGAGCGACGCGGATTTCGCGCGCGTCGAATCGGCACTTCAGGTGATTCCCGACTGTTTCGGCCATCCGCACGCGCACAGCGGAATTTCCATCCGGCGGTTGAGGAAAAACATTTTTGAGTGCCGCGCAGGATTGAAACTGCGCCTGTTGTTCCGCCAAAACGCGGGCGCGTTGGAATTTTTCCTGGTTGGCAGCCATGACGAAATTCGCCGTTTTCTTCAAGGCTTCTGAAATTGCGTAACCGCGCCGCTCGCATAAACTGTGCGCGTGAAATCCAAAGGCGCGGTTTATCTCGTCGGGGCCGGGCCGGGCGACGCGGGTCTGCTCACGTTGCGGGGCGCGGAACTGCTCCGGCGCGCCGACGTGGTCCTCTACGACGCGCTCGTAAATCCCGATTTGCTCCGCCTGGCGCCGCCCTCCGCCGAACTCATCGCCCGCGGCAAAAATATGGCGATGCCGCACGAGGAAATTACCGCGCTGCTGATTGCCCGGGCGCGCGCCGGAAAATGCGTCGTGCGGCTCAAGGGCGGCGACCCTTACATTTTCGGCCGCGGCGGCGAGGAGGCCGAAGCGCTCGCCGCCGCAAAAATCCATTTCGAAGTCGTGCCCGGTGTTTCGTCCGTCGTGGCCGCGCCGAATTACGCGGGCATCCCGCTCACGCACCGCGCGCATTGCTCCAGCTTCACCGTCTTCACCGGCCACGAAAATCCTGCCGACGCGGCGACCGACCTGCGTTACGAGCAGATTGCCCAAATTCCCGGCACGAAGGTCGTGTTGATGGGCACCGAGCGTCTGGATGATTGGACCAAGTCGCTCATCGCGCACGGGACGCCGCCGGACACGCCAGTCGCGATGATTCAATGGGGCACGATGGGAAAACAAAAATCGGTTGCCGGCACGTTGGCGACGGTTGCCGCGCTCGCCGCCAAAGAAAAAATCTCGCCGCCGGTGCTCACCATCATCGGCGACGTCGTAAAGCTCCGCGAAAAGTTGAACTGGTTCGAGGAACGGCCGTTGTTTGGACGGCGCATTGTCGTCACCCGCGCGCGCGAGCAGGCCGGAAATTTCGCGCAACGGCTCGCCGAACTCGGCGCGGACGTGCTGGAAGTGCCAACCATCAAGATTACCGGGACGACCGGCCACAGCGACGTCGTGGATGCGCTGCTGGAGTTGAATGCCTACGACTGGCTGGTGTTCACGAGTGCAAACGGCGTGATGGCGTTTTTCGACCTGTTCTTCAAGCGGTTCCAGGATTTGCGCGACCTTGGCGGCGCGCGTATCGCGGCCGTCGGCCCGGCCACGGCGGCGAAATTGCGCGAGTTGCATCTGCAGGTGGATTTGACGCCCGATGAAGCAGTCGGACAAAAAATCGCCGAGGCGTTTGTGAAGTTCGAGAGCATCGAAAATTTGAAGATCTGCCTGTTGCGCGCCGAGGCGGCCAATCCCGATTTGCCGCGCGCGTTGGAGGCGCTCGGCGCCATCGTGGACGACATCGGGGTCTATCGTACCGTCGCTGAAACGGAGGACCCGGCGGGCGCGGGCGCGGATTTGCTGGAGCACGGAGCGGATTGGGTGATGTTCACCAGTGGCTCGACAGTGGAGCATTTCCATGCGCGATTTGATTTACCGAAACTGGCGAAGAAATTCCCGCAACTGAAACTGGCGTCCATCGGCCCGGAAACCAGCAAAGCCGTCCACGCCCTCGGTTTGACGCCGACGCTCGAAGCCAGGGAACACACAACGGACGGTTTGATTGCGGACTTGTTGCGGGTTGAAAAGTGAGCGGGCGGCCATTCCAATCAAAACCGCTTGCCCCTCGCCAGCTTCGATTTCAAGCGACCAAATTTTTGGCCATAATGTAATCGTCCATGACAAATCCGTTGCCGATGTCCGTGACGACGGACTCGGCGATGACAAAACCGTTTTGCCGATAGGTGGCAATGGCTTTGGCGTTGCGCTTGTTCACTGAGAGAATCAACCGGCTTGCTCCGGCGGTATGGACTGCGCGTTCGACATGCTGCAATAGTCGGCTGCCCAGCCCGTGACCGTGCAATTCAGGCAGGAGATAAAGCTTGTGGAGTTTGACGACACCCGCTTGCGCCGTCGGTCCATAGGACGCAAAACCAACCAGTTTGTCATTCACGAGCAGACGGTCATAGTGGATGCCCTGTGAACGGATTTCGTCGCGCAACACATCGAGCGCATACATCCGCGCCAGCATGTAATCAATCTGCGCGTGGGTGATGATTTCCGGATAACACGCCCGCCAGATGACACCAGCCAGTTGGGAAATGGCCGGCAGGTCGGCTTCGGTAGCCCGGATAATTTCCTGCCGGTCTGGCTGCGTGGCGTTCATTTGCGCCCGCGAAACTCGTCCATCAATTTCAGAATGCCTTCGCGGATTTCGAACAATTCCTGCCGCGCCTCGGTGGTGATTTTATCCGGCAGCAGTTTCTTCGGCGCCACGGCCTCCAAACCCGCCTGCGCCTTGTGCAGATGATCGAGCGCACGCTTCAGGTAGGCGACGGTGAACGCGTCATCCCGATAACCGCGTCCGTGGGCAATGCCATTCAACGCCCCGGCCAGCTTCGCGGCCGTCGTGTGAAATTCAAAGACGAACTGGCTCAAATCACTGTCTTTGGATTCTTCGAGGCCCAGTTCATCGCAATTGCGCCAGACCTTCATTGCGCTTTCATGGCAGCGGTGCTGGAGCGGATGCCGGAGGCGGCCCTCTTTAGTTCGGATCCAGTCAATGCCTTCCCGATGCGGTTCAGGTTCGGGTGGCGGTTCATTGGCAGCTTCTTCACAAATGCGGTTCATCTCCTCGACGGACATCCACTCTCCGTCGTCCTCGTCCTCGCGGTCCCAGCCCATTTCTTTCGCGATCTTCGCCTCGGCCTCGTCGGAGTCGCCATACTTCTCTCGTAACTCAATGTATTTGTCCGTGCGCGCGTCGCACTCCTTCATGAATTTCTCATAATCGTGCTCGTCCCATTCCGCCTCCGGATCTTTCTGCCCGCGCTGTTGCGCTTCGATGGCCCCGGTGAGTTTCTGCATGAAATCATCCATGCCGGCGGCGGCAGCCCGTGCGCGTTGCTCGTTTTCCTCCGGCGTCATCCGCCATTCAGGCGCGGAAAGGGTCAATTCGTAATCTGCGCTTTCGATGACGACGCGTCCGTTCGCCTCGCTGAACCATTCGAGGTAAAGGCAATTGGCCATGTGCTCCGGCGGTTTCTCTCCGTGTTTGCACATCAGGTAAGCCTCCGGCATCGGAATGTCGAACACGCGCACCTTTCGCGACGCCGTCAGGTCGCCAATTGTGCCGCGTTGGACGGGATGCAGCGAATCGAGATGCTGATGCGCGACGCGCTTGAGCGGATTGGTGAACGTGAGCAGACATCCGGCGAGGTCGGGATGGGCGTTGCCCTTGAGCTCGAGCTTCACGGGTTCAGCGCGGCCTTCCACCCAGATTTTGCCGCGCACCACGCCCTTGACGCGATTATCAATCTCGCCGCCCACCACGCTGTCATGAATCCGAAAGGCCATGCGCTTAATTACAACCCCAATTTCTTGAACCGGCGGTTCACTTCCTTGAAATGGAAGTCAAGCGAGCAAAGTTTTTCCAATTCGCCGGGCTTGAAATGTTTCGTCACGGCGGGGTCGGATTTAAGCTGTTTCACAAAGTCGGCGTCGTCGCGGCCGGCGTGTTTCACCTCCCAGGTCTTCATCGCCGCGTCCTGAACCAGTCTGTAGGCGACTTCCCGCGTCAGCCCTTTTCTGATTAACGCCAACAAAACGGTTTGCGAATTCCACATGCCGAGGCTCAGGCCCAGGTTGCGTTTCATGTTTTCAGGATAGACTGCCAGCCCGTCCATGAGCCGGGTGAGCAGGCCGAACATGTAGTCGAGCAGCGTGCAGGAGTCGGGGAAGATGATGCGCTCGACGCTGCTGTGGCTGATGTCGCGTTCGTGCCAGAGGGCGACGTTTTCGAGCGCGGCGATGGCGTTGCCGCGGAGCACGCGGGCGAGGCCGGTGAGGCGTTCCCAAGTGATGGGATTGCGCTTGTGCGGCATGGCGCTGCTGCCCTTCTGGCCCTTTGTGAACGGTTCCTCGGCTTCGAGCACCTCGGTACGCTGGAGGTGGCGAAATTCGACGGCCCAGCGCTCGATGCTCGCACCAACGAGGGCAAGCGTAGTTATGAATTCGGCGTGGATGTCGCGCTGGACAACCTGCGTGGCAATCGGCGCCGGGCGCAGGCCGAGCTTTTGGCAGACATAAGCCTCGACCCGCGGCGAAAGATGCGCACTCGTGCCGACGGCGCCGGAAATTTTTCCAACGGCAACCACTTCACGGGCGCGTTCGAGGCGCTCGAGCGCGCGGCCAAATTCATCGTGCATGAGCGCGAGCTTGAGACCGAAGGTGGTCGGCTCGGCATGGATGCCGTGGCTGCGCCCGATGCAGGGCGTGAATTTGTATTTGCGCGCCTGCGCCGCAATGGATTTCCGCAGCGCCTTGACATCTTCGATTAAAATGTCGGCGCTTTGAACCATCTGCACGGCGAACGCGGTGTCAATGATATCGCTGCTGGTCAGGCCAAAGTGAAACCAGCGGCTGGCGCGGTCGTTGATTCTTTCGGCAACGGCGGTGGTGAAGGCAATCACGTCGTGATTGAGCGTTTTTTCCAGTTCCTTCTGGCGTTCAACGAGGCGGGCCAAATCAACGAACCACTTCTCGCAACCTGCCTTGATCTTCGCAAAATCCTTTTTTGGCACGATGCCTTCCTTCACCAGCGCTTCACTGGCAAAGCATTCAATTTCGAGCCAGAGGCCGATTTTGTTCTCGTCCGACCAGAGGGACCGCATGGGGTTTCTGGAATAGCGCGTTATCATGCGACCATGAAAAAGGAAAAAGGCAAAAGGCAAAAGGTAAAAGTGAGTCGTTAAACCGTTGAATCGTTAAACCGCTGGACCGTTGGAGTTCAAGCTTCAGCTTGTGGTTTGAAGTTGAGGCACGCAAAAGCGTGAACTCCAACTCAATGTTTGCTCATTCGCGCGCGGGCTTTTTCGAGGATTTTGCGCTCGCGTTCAGTCAGGCTTTGGATGCCATGCGCGGAAATTTTGTCGAGGATGGGGTCCACTTCGCTTTTCACAAAATGGTCGGTGGAGTCTTCCTCATCGGGTTCGCCCGCCGATGAACGCCAGGCGCCGGATTTGGCCGCGCGCACGTTCGCAAATTCACGCGGCGCGGTGCGGCAGCGGGGAAATTTCCGTTGCCACCAGCGGCCTTGGATGAACTGGCGCACGTAAACCACGCCCGTCAGCATCCCGCCCAGATGCGCGGCGTTGGCGATGTTGTCAGCGGGAAAAACAATGCCGGCCAACGCCAGCACCGCCGAGAAAATCAGCAGCGCCTTGGCGCTTAATCGAACCGGCATGATGAAAAGCGTCAATTCGCGTTCCGGGAACAACATCGCGAAGGCCGCGACCAAGCCGAACGCCCCGGCCGAAGCGCCGACGACCGGGCCGCCGAAGTATGCGGGCCAAAGCAGGGCCGCCAGCGCCTGGAAAATTCCACCGATGACACCGCCCATCAGAAAGAGGGTCAGGAGTTTTTTCCAGCCGAGCGTTTCTTCAATAACGCGGCCAAAAACATAAATCACCCAACTGTTGAGCAGGATATGCAGCAGCCCGGCGTGCATGAATTGATACGTCAGCAGTTGCCAGACGAAGCCCCGTTCCAAACCTTCAACGCTCAACGCGAAATCATTTCTCTGCGAAAAATGCGGCGGATAACCCAAGGCAATACATTCGGCGACAAAAACAATCGCGTTGGCCACCAGCAGCATGACGGTGAACGACAACGGTGGCAGGGCCGGCCCGTCACGGTAGGCCGGCTCGCGCATGTAATCGCGATCTTCAAGCATAAGTGCAAACTAACTGTGCGACCCGTGTTTTTCAACCGGCTTTCCGCCGCCACCAAAACATTCGCTCCCGCCCGACGCGGTTGGGATAGGAGCGCGGGACCCACTCCGCCACCAATTCAAAGTGCGGCGAGAAACGCCGCCACAGCTCGTCGCGCGTCACGGGAAACGGCGGACCTTCACCGTCCTCAACGATCAGGTAATTGACCGCCAGATATTGGCCGTCCGGCTTGAGCCAGCGCAACACGGCGCGGACATAATCGTCGCGTTCATCGGGTTGGATTGCGCAAAAGAGCGTATGTTCAAAAATCCAGTCAAACAATTGCGGCGGGTCATCGCGCAAGAAATCGGCGGGCTGGAATCCGGCATTGAGTCCGGCGGTTGTTGTTTTTTCCACGGCCAGTCGAATCGCGCTCGGGGCGACGTCGAAACCAGACGCGGCAAAACCTGCCCTGGCAAACTCACGCACGTCATGGCCCGTGCCACAACCGGGCACGCAAACGGTGCCGCGCGGCAGGGCCGGCTGCGCCGCCAAAAAATCCATCAGTCCCGGCGACGGCGCGCCCTTGTCCCAGTGCATGTCTCCAGTTTGGTAGCGTTGTTCCCAATGTTCCTGGTTCGTCACGTTTATGATTTTACCTGGCCAAATGAAACGTGAAACGTGATGCGTGAACGTCACAGGTCTGGTTTAATTATCACGCATCACGTTTCACGCAATCTGCCCATCCACCAGTTCAACCACCCGGGGGGCGTTGGCGGCCACGTGGGCGTCGTGCGTGGCGATGACGAGCGTGGTTTGTTTTTGGACGCGCAGGCTTCTCAGCAATTCAAGGATTTCGCCGCCGGTATGCGAATCGAGATTGCCGGTCGGTTCGTCGGCCAGCACCAAATCCGGCTCGTTGACGAGCGCGCGGGCGATGGCGACGCGTTGTTGTTCGCCGCCGGACAATTCAAACGGTTTGTGTTCCATGCGTTCCGTGAGGCCCACGCGGGCGAGCAATTCGCGGCCACGCGCCACGGCCCGGGTAGCAGGCACGCGGGCGACCCGCGCCGGCAGGCAGACATTTTCCAGCGCGGTAAGCTCGGGCAGCAGATGATACGCCTGGAAAACGAAGCCAACGCGGTGGTTGCGGAATTCGGTCAGTTCGCGTTCGGAAAACGCGGCGAGATTTTGCCCGGCGAAATGGATTTCACCCGCGTTCGGCGTGTCCAGCCCGCCGATCAAATGGAGCAAGGTGCTTTTGCCGGCGCCGGACGCGCCGCGCAATGCGAGAAATTCGCCGCGTGCCACGTCGAGGTTCACCCCGCGCAACACTTCGAGCGCGCGTTTGCCCATCGCGTAGGTCTTGGTGAGGGCGCGGGCAGAGAGGAGTGGTTCACTCATGGCCGGCCTCCGATTTGACTGAAAAAACCGGTCAGTTCAACCGGTTGCTGAATTGCAGCAGGCTCAACCTTGAACTTTGAACCTTGAACTTTGAACCTTGAACCGAGCGTAAAAACTGCCGCGATTCGAAGTTCAACGTTCGACGTTCGAGGTTCGAGGTTTTCCGATTCCTTATTCATAGCGCAGCGCCTCCACGGGTTCCAGGCGACCGGCGCGCCACGCGGGCAGTACCCCGCCCAGCAGGCAAATGGCAAACGAGCCTCCACAAATGATCGCAATGTCGCGGGCGGCAATGATTGCCGGCAATTCGCTGAAGCCGTAAATGGACGCGGGAAAAAGTTCGAAGCCGGTCAGATGATTCATGAAATGCAGGAATTCATTGCGATACGCCAGCGCCAGGATGCCCAGACCATAGCCGGCCAGCACGCCCAGCACGCCAATGATGGCGCTCTGGCTCAAAAAGATGCCGGAGATTTGGAAGTTCGTCGCGCCCAGCGCCTTGAGCATCCCGATCTCACGGGTTTTCTGGACGACAAACGTGATCTGCGCGCTCAAGATGCACAGCGCAGCGACAATCACGATGAAAAACATGATGTAAAACATGACATTTTTTTCGACGACGAGCGCGCCAAGAATCGTGGCGTTTTCCTCCGCCCACGTCGTGATGTTGTAGCCCGGACCCAACGCGGTTTCCAATTCGCGCCGCACCTCGGATGCTTGATAGGGGTCCTGCAGCATCACCATCAGACCGTGGACGCTGTCGCCCAGGTCATAAAGGTCCTGCGCATTTTCGAGCGAAACAACAACCACTGAGGCATCGTAATCGTAATAACCCACATCAAAAACGCCGGTCACGATGTATTCGTCAGGTAGAATGGCCTCCTCATTTGCTTTGCCGCGCTGTTCCTTCATTTTCCTCAACTCAGCCGGCGAATAAATCGAAACGCGGTCGCCCACCAACAGGTTGTAGTTTTCGGCGAATTTACTGCCGATCAGCAGACCGCGTCCGCTTAAATCGAATTGGCCGGAGACGATGCTTTGCAACAGCACGCTCACGTCGGCTTCGTGGCCGGGGTCAACGCCGCGAATAAACGGCGCGGCAAAGGCCGCCTGCTGGCTATTCGTCGGCTGCGTTTCGAGCAGCACCGGGCCAAACACGAACGGCGCGACGCCGCGCACGTTTTTGTTGGACGCGACGAGGTCCATCACCGGTTCGTAATTCTCCAGCGACCGGCCGCGCGCGAAAATTTTCAGGTGCGCGTTGAAACCGAGGATTTTTTCGCGCAGGTCATGGTCGAACCCGCTCATCACGCTGATAACGATGATGAGCACGGCGACGCCGAGCGCGACGCCGACGACGGAGATGAGGGTGATGATGGAAACAAACGTCCGTTTGGGCCGCAAATAACGCAGGGCCAGCAGGAGTTCAAACGGCAGTCGCAACATGATGCGCGGAGGCTAAAGGCCATTGACGCAGGTGTCAACGAAGTCGGTCTCAATCTTAATCCTAATCTTGATCTTAATCTTAATCGCCACCTGCCAACGAAAAGGATCGGGATTAAGATTAAGCTCAGGATCAAGATTTTGCGGCAAACGGGTTCCGCTTTTCGACCAGTGACACCCGCGGCAAAAAAAGCGGGCTGATGAACAAATAAATCCAGCCGAGGACAAAATGCGCGCCGAAGGCGAAACTCATCTGGATCAAATCCAGCACGCCCATAGTGTAGAACACAACCGCCGCCGTCAGCAGCAACGCGCCGGGCATCAGCGCCGCGCCCGCCAGCCGCCAGCTTTGCCGGAAGTTCAAATCGCGGTTGGTGAAAAAACAAATCAACCAGACCGGCAAAAAATAAACCGTCGCCAGAACCGCCCACGAAAGCATCAAACCAACAATGACGGCGCCGGTGGCGATGGCCAATATGTCCGGTTTCCAGGCGCCCCAAAGCGGTTCTAAATCGGTCCGGTTGAAAGCCACAATCCAACCGGGCGGATAATTCCACTCGCGGTAACCGAGTAATGAAAAGACGCGCACGGATTCCCTGCCGAATTCGATTTGCACCTGCGCGGGCGAGTGGATTTGGCCGGTGTGTTCCAAGTCAGCATCGAAGGCGAGAAACCCGCCTTCGGCGAGCAATTGCGGCGATTCGCCATGCCAGTTCAATTGGCTGGCGCGGATTTCGCCCTTGTCCGGCAATTGTTTGATGGCGGCGCTGATGGTCGGGAAGCAACCCATGTCCAAAAAAAAATCCACCGAAATGGTGACCAGCAGTGCGACGATGAATTGCACCAGCAGGAGGCGGCTGAGCCGCGCGCGCGCAAAAGCCGCCACCCCGCGCGGCGTGAACGGTTCCCAGGCAATGGGCGATGATTCTGAAGCCGTCATGTTGCGGAACATTTGTTCCGCCACATTTTAACAAACCAATCCCGTTTGTCGCGGAAGTTCGCGCACGTCACTTTTTGGAGCGTCGAGCCTGTGGCGCGACTTATTCGGCGCACAGCGCCGACACTACAACAATAGAACTCGTTTGCCCCACACTCAGGCGCCGGGCGCGCTTTCAGGAGGCGGCGGAGGTTTTTGCGATTGTTCCGGCGGCGGGACATGAACCACCGGAATGGGATAACGCAGTTTCATCACATCGTCCACGAGCACTTCAACAAAATGGGTCCCGGCAGTTTTAAATTCGACCTGACCAAAAACCATTACGCTGCTGGTATGCAACGCCGCATCGCGCAGCTCAAATTTCATCTCGCCTTTGCGAATGACCGTGGTCTGGTCGGGCGCGACGAGCCGAATGCATTCGGTGAACTGGCCGATGCCCGCCGTCCAGCGGTTGAAGACGCAGAGCCGGGCGGCGACAATGGGCAGTTGCGGCACACGGATGAGACCGATGACGCCGATGAGAAAAAGATTTCCGTTGGCCTCCTGCCGCACTTCCTCGCACAACAACGAGGACTGCAAATCCGGCAAAATTCGAGTGGCTTCCATAAATTTATTGGCCGCTGTAGCGGCTCTCTGTGAGCGCCGCAGTTTGTTCTGTTAGATCCAGCGGTCACAGACCGCCGCTACCGGGAAAAATTTTCCGCCGCGCGCACGGTATTTTGCATCAGCATCGCAATCGTCATCGGCCCGACCCCGCCGGGGTTCGGTGTAATTTTCCCCGCAATCGGCTGAACACGCGCGAAATCCACGTCACCCACCAGGCGTGAACCGCTTTTTGCCTTCGGATCGCTCACCCGGTTGACGCCCACGTCAATCACCGTCGCGCCGGGCTTGACCATATCGGCCTTCACAAATTCAGCCACGCCCATCGCGGCAATCAAAATGTCCGCGCGCCGGCAATGCGCCGCGATATCGCGCGTGGCGGAATGACAAATCGTGACGGTCGCGTTCGCGTGTTTGCTTTTCTGGCAAAGCATCGCGGCCATTGGTTTGCCGACAATGTTGCCGCGGCCCAAAATCACCACTTCTGCACCGTCGGTCTTCACATTCGAGCGCACCAGTAACTCACAAATGCCCGCGGGCGTGCAGGGTCGAAAACCGCCGGGATCGCCAAGCAACAATTTGCCGACGTTGACCGGATGAAAACCGTCCACATCCTTTTCCGGCAAGACCGTGGCATAAATGACGGATTCGCGAATTTGTTTCGGCAATGGCGCCTGCACGAGAATTCCGTGCAGCCGCGTATCGGCGTTCAGTTGCTTAAGCAGTGCGAGCAGTTCGCTTTCGCTCGTTGCCTCCGGGAGCACGTGCATTCCCGAAAAAATGCCAAGCTCGGCGCACGCCTTCTCCTTGCGACCAACGTAAACCTTGGACGCCGGGTCTTCGCCAACGCGCACAAACGCCAGCCCGGCCTGAACGCCGCGGGATTTCAAGGCGGCGATGCGACCGGCCAGTTCGTGCTGAATCTGCGCGGCAATCGCGCGCCCGTCAATAATGGTGCCCTGTGCGCGGGCTGACGGACTTGTATCTTGGGACGGCATTTGTCTCGGTGGAAATCACATAAATACGTTGAATCGTAAGGACGGGCGTGTCCTTCCAGCGCTCGGCAAGGCCTTCCTCGCCCGTCACGACGATCTGCAGGCCGTTGTAACGGCTCAAGTCCAGGTTCGTTGTTGGTGTGTAGAGGTAATTGATGATCGTGCCCGTACCCGGGTCATATAATTCGTACGCCGTCGGTGCAATAACGCTGGTGGCATGGCGGACAAATCCTTCGTGGGTCGCGACGCGCGGCGGAGGTGGCGATGGCGGTGCCTGTTCAGCCGGCACGGCTGGCGGGTTCATTCCCGCCGCAGCCGCCGGCGCGGGGTTGGTTTCGGGTGCGGCGGGCGCAGGCGCCGGTGTGGTGGTGACGGGTTGCGCTTCGGTGACCGGTGCGGGCGCGGGTGCCGGCATGGTTTCCGCCGGCGGGGGCGCAGGGGCCGGTGCGGTTTCCACCGGTGGAGCGGCTGTGGCAACTGCCGGCACTTCCTGTTTCAAATACATCGCGGCCACGAAGGCGTAGGTGTTCGCCGGCGGTTCGATTTCCACCCATTCACCTTTGTTCGAAATTTCGCTGACCGGTGTGCCGCGCTCAATCAAGCCGACCACGCTGTAATTTTCACCCGGCCCGGCGCGCAGATTCAATTTCTTCGGTTTGACCGTCTTGGTGTCAGCATCAATATATTTGGCGTTGACCCACACGTTGGCGTTCTTCGGGTAGGCGATTTTGGCCCATTGCGCCGGTTCATCCGGTCGGTGCTTCTGCAAATTGATTTGTTCCAGAACCGTCACCGAGTCGCCGGGGTGGAGGCGGGTAATGACTTCGCCCTTGAAACTGGCCTGGCCGCGAACGTTGACGTTGCCGGCGTTGACTTCCGCCGTACCGGGCACGAGCACGACGGTCGGTTCGGTGATCAGGGGTTCCTTCGCCGCAGCCAGCTTGCGTTTCTTGCGCGGGACGATTTTCTTCTTGGCGGGCGCGTTTGTGACTGCCGGCGCAGGCTCGGCGGCCTTCGCCGGGACCGTCACCGCCGGCGCTGGAGTCGCGGTGGATGGCATCGCCTCGGGCGCGTTTGTCTGCGCGAGCAGGCTCGTTGAAATGGTTGCCACAAAGACCGACCAAATTTTCGTTTTCATAATTCAGCCCAGTAAAGTTCTTATTTCTGTCTCTGTCAATGTCCGCCAGCGGCCCGGTTTCAGTTCGCCCAGTTTAATTTTGCCAATCTGCGTCCGCTGCAATCGCTTCACCGTCAACCCTTGCGATTCAAACAGCCGCCGCACTTCGCGGTTTTTGCCCTCGGCCAATTCCAGCTCCACCACGCTCCTGGCGTGACTGGCCGAAATCAGCCGGGCCGCCTGCGCCTTTAATTTTTCACCGCCGTGAAAAATGCCGCGCTTGAACCCCGCGAGCATCGCCGCGTTTACTTCACCCGCGACGGTCACAACGTATTTTCTGTGGACGCCGTAGCGCGGATGTGTCAGCCGCAGGGCGAATTGTCCATCATTGGTCAGGAAAATCAATCCTTCTGTGTTGAAATCCAGACGGCCCACGGAATAAAGATTTTGCCATTCTCTTGGCAAGAAATCATAAATCGTCGGACGGCCCCGTTCGTCCTGGCGCGAACAAACGCAGCCAGCCGGTTTGTGCAACGCCACCCACAGCTTGCGTCGGGCGCGAACCGGCCGGCTGTCCACCGTCACTTCGTCACGGTCAGGCTCAACCTTCGTGCCGAGCCGGCGGACCGTTTGGCCGTTGACGCTGACGCGTCCGTCCAGAATGATTTGTTCGCTTGCGCGGCGCGAAGCCACGCCCGCCTCGGCCAAAAACTTGTGCAAACGAACGTTCAAGTGCGGATTACGGAGCGCGGAATGCGGAAAAGTCAATCAACCTGCGGCTTTGCCTTCCGCACTCCGCATTCCGAATTCCGCATGGGTCAGGCTCCGGCTTTCGTTTTGCGGAGGCCGGTGATGCGGTCGCCGTCCTTCCACAGGCCGCGTTTCTTGAGCAATTCGACGCGCTCAAAGCGCTTGAGGACATTGCGTTTGCCGCCGAGGGTGGTCGCCGCGCGCAGACTGCGATGTTGTGACATAAAATCGTGCCGGTTGAATTTTCGGTAAAAACGAGCGCAAAGAATAGCCGACTTTCGACTGATTGCAAATGGTTAATTCGGCTGCGATGTCATCGGTATTGTGGCGGAAGTAGGTGGTTCGTAATCGAACAAAGGACTGGCTCGCCAACTTTTCCAAGATTATACGTTCCACCCTCTGGACATTTTGGAAATCCATTTGTGAAATAAGGAGCAATATCTTTGCAATCAATTTCTGTTCCATTTGTTGCACCAGTCCGTTGCGCCCATTCTGCTTTAGCTCCTTCAATTTCGCGCTGATTGTTGATACAAATGTTTTGAGCCGTTAATACTGATTTAACCATTAGGCGAGGATCAAAGAACAACGCAGCGAGTCCAATTAGAGAAACACCGAGCCAAAGACCTCCGTTTAAAAATCGTTTTTGCGAAGAAAGACGCAAGGCAATGGCTCCAAGAAAAATTCCAGCCAAAAGTGACGCCAGAGTAAAAATGGTAAATCTATCGAGATTCGCTTCTTGAATGTAATCAATCCGATACGGATAACTGTTACATACAAAGAATCCGCAAGCGCCAAGTATGCTAAACAGGGGAGCGCCAAACTTGACGCCAATCGCAAGCCAAGTTTTGATTTTTGCTGCCATAAGCCATGCCCTTGAAATTCACCACTTCAATGCTTGCAACCGACGGCGATTCCCTCGACGTGCCGGATCAATGCAAATGCGCCGGAGGAGTTCTTTGCGGGTTAAATGATTTTGAACCTTTGCCTTCATATTGCTGCCGCCAAACTACCACTTTCTTTAACCAACAGCAATCATCCCGAAGTTTTCAACACTGCAACGCCTGCAACCGCGCAACCAAACCCGGCAGGATGATTCCGACCCGGTTCATTCCCGCTCAACCGCGCGCACCACTTCACCCAGCAGAACCTCCATGGCCACCGGCTTGCGCAGCACCGGCAACTCAACCGAGTCAATGAATTTCTGGAACTGTGCGTGATCGTCCGGCCCGACAATAAAAACAAACCGCCGGGCCAGTAACGGATACGAACGTTCGAGCGTGGCATACCACAGGTCGCCTTCGACCCGGGACGTTTGCAGATCGCAAACAACGGCATCGGGACGGTGCTCGAGAACAAACTTCAACGCCAGCGCGCCGTCGGGCACAACTGTCGCCTCATAACCTTTGGCTTCGAGGGTCTCTTTGAGGGTCCAGGCGAGTCGGATATCGTCGTCCACGATCAGGACGTGCTTTTTCCGAGGTGTGCCATTGTTGGTTTCCATGACAGCCGGCCTCGTTCCGATAATACATCCGAATGCAGCCAAGGCAAGCCTTTTAAGCGCCTGCAGCGTGAGTCAGTTTGCTGTAGTATACGTTGTCCTCAGCGCACGGTCGGCGGAGCCAGCCGACGCTACAGTTTACCACTTCAATGCCTGCAACCGGCGGGCGACTTCCTCGACGTTGGCGCGGCTGTTGAAAGCGCTGATGCGGAAATACCCTTCGCCTCGCGAGCCAAAACCGCTGCCGGGCGTGATGACGACGTTCGCCTCGGCAAGAATCTTGTCGAACGCCTGCCAACTGGTGACGCCTCTCGGCGCTTTCGCCCAGAGGTAGGGTGCGTTCATGCCGCCAAACACTTTCAGCCCCGCGCCCTTCGCGCCTTCGTACAGCACCTTCGCGTTGCCGAGATAATGCTCAACGAGCGCGCGCACCTGCGCCTTGCCCTCCGGCGAGTACAGCGCCTCCGCGCCGCGTTGCACGATGTAACTCACGCCGTTGAACTTCGTGGTCATGCGCCGCAGCCACAACGGATGCAGCGGTTGCCTCTCCCCGGTTTTGGTGGCCGCTTGCAGGGATTTGGGCAGAACCGTGAACGCGCAGCGGACGCCGGTGAACCCGCCGCTCTTCGAGAAGCTGCGGAATTCAATGGCACACTCGCGCGCGCCGGGAATTTCGTAAATCGAATGCGGCAGGTTTGCGTCCGTAATGTAAGCCTCGTAGGCGGCGTCGAATAAAATGACGGCTTTGTGTTCAAGCGCATATTTCACCCACGCTTCGAGCTGCGGGCGATTGGCCACGGCGCCGGTCGGATTGTTCGGCGAGCAAAGGTAAATCACGTCCACGTGCCGTTTCGGCGGTTCGGGAATGAAACCGTTGCTCGCTTTGCACGGAAGATAGACGAGTTTCGCGTAAGTGCCGGCTTCGTTCGCCGCGCCGGTGTGGCCGGCCATGACGTTTGTATCTACATAGGCCGGGTAAACCGGGTCGCTGATGGCGATTTTGATTTTCGCACCGAGGATGTCGAGAATATTGCCGGTGTCGCACTTGGTGCCGTCGCTGACAAATATTTCGTCGTCAGCCACGTCACAGCCGCGGTCGCGGAAATCGTTCTTCGCAATCGCGGCGCGCAGCCATTCGTAGCCCTGGTCCGGGCCGTAGCCCCGGAACGTTTCGCGCGCGGCCATTTCGTCCACGGCCTTGTGCATCGCAGCGATGGCGGCGCGCGGCAGCGGCTCGGTCACGTCGCCGATGCCGCAGCGAATGACGCGCCCGGCCGCTTCCAGGTGTGCTTCGCAGAAAACTTTCACGCGCCGGCTGATTTCAGGGAAAAGGTAGCCGGCCTTCAGCTTCAGGAAATTGTCATTAAGCGATGCCATGCGTCATCCAGAATTCAGAATTCCGGAGCCGGAATAAAGCGCAAAATTTGCCGCGCGAGGCGGAAAGGCGGCGGCAGCTTTGCCGGCCCAAAGCTTTTCGCCCGATAAACCCTTGAATTGACCCGTTTTCTCGCCCACGCCAGCCCTGCGATTTTGGGATTGCCAGCCTGGTGGCCCGATTTTATAATCCGCTCGAAGCTCGCGAGTCGAAACCATTTTTTGGGTTATGTTTTTTGGCGTTGATTATTATCCGGAGCAGTGGGTTTACCCTTACGGCGGCACCGCCGACGATTCTGAGGGCGCCTGGAAGCGTGACGCCGAATTGATGGTCAAGGCCGGCTTCAATGTCGTCCGCATCGGGGATTTTTCCTGGGGCCTCTGCGAACCGAAAGAAGGCAAATACGATTTCAAATGGTTGCGCCGCGTGATGGACATCATGGCGGACCATGACATCAGGGTCGTGCTGGGCACCCCCACCGCCGCCCCGCCCGTCTGGCTGGCGCGCAAGTATCCCGAAATCCTGCCGCTGGACGAACGCGGGCTGGTCAGACACGAGGGCACGCGCCGCGCGGTGTGTTTCAACAATGACACTTTCTGGAACGCCTCCAAACGCCTGGTCGAAAACATGGCCCGCGCCCTGGGGGATCATTCTCATCTCCTCGCCTGGCAGATTGACAGCGGCATCGGCGGCCATCAAACCGAGTGGTCGTTCAACGAGGATTCACGGCTGGAATGGCAGAACTGGCTCAAGTTGAAATATGAAACCGTCGAGCGCCTCAATGACCGGCTGGGTTTGCGTTACTGGGGGCAAGTGGTTTCCTCGTTCGACCAGGTGCCCATGCCCATGTATGCGCCCGCCACGCACAATCCGGCGCTCCTGCTCGACTGGAACCGCTTTTGCAGCGATGCCATCATTGCTTTCATCCGCATGCAGGCCGAAGTGCTGCACGAATTTTGCCCCGATCACCCCGTCACCGTCAACCTCCGCGCGTTCCAGCGCCGATTCGATCATTTCGACATGGCGGACGTGGTGGACTTCGTGTCCGTGGAAACCAATGCCGTCATCAAAGCCAAATCCTCCGAACTGGCCTGCGACATTGACATACTGCGCTCGCTCAAAAAGCAGAACATCACCACGCCCGACGGCGACGTGGGCTTTTGGGTGATTGAACAAAAGGCCGGCCAGGTCAACTGGCAGGACGTGAATTCGCTCGTGCGCCCCGGTGTGATCCGGCTGTTCACCTATCAGTTGATTTCGCGCGGCGCGTGCGGCGTGCTTTATTATCACTGGCGGCAGCCGCGCATCGGCAACGAAAAATTCTTCGGCGCCGTGCTGCCGCATCATCTCGACGGGAACACGCGCGTTTACCGGGAAATCAGCCAGATTGGCGAAGAACTTAAATTGCTCGCCCCCGCGATCCAGGGCACCAAGGTCGTGCCCCAAACCTGCATCCTTTACACCCACGAAAATGACTGGACGCTGCAACAACCCCTGCAGCCAAACAAGTTCTTCAACTTGCGCGAGCACATTCAACTCTTTTACAACGCGCTGCACGACCGCAACATTCCCGTGGATTTCGCGCGCCCGACGGAGGATTTATCGAAATACAAACTCGTCATTGCCCCGTCGCTGCACTTGCTGGCCGCCGGCGAGGCCGATCGGCTGAAACTTTACGTCCAGAATGGCGGCACGCTGGTCAGCACGTTCAACACCGGCCTGGTGGATCAATACAGCACCGCGCCCGAAACCGGTTATCCCAACGACCTGACCGACCTGTTTGGGATGGAGGTCCTGGAGTTCGATCCCATCCCGCCGGGCGAGGAAAATCATCTCACCTTCAAGGGCGCGTTCCAGACGAGCCATTTGCATCCCGCGCGGCTGTGGTGCGACATCATCGAGCCGAAGGGCTGCCAGGTTCTGGCGACTTTCGCGAAGGATTTTTACGCCGGCCGCCCCGCCATCACGACGAACAACTTCGGCCTCGGCAAGGCGATTTACATCGGCACGATGAGCCACCAACATTTCTATCACGACTTCGCCGCGTGGCTGCGCCAGACGTGCGGACTGCAACCCCTGCTCAAGGTCCCCGAAAACGTCGAGGTCAGCATGCGCGAGAAGGAAGGCACACGCATTTTCTTTCTGCTCAACCATCAAAACACGCCCGTCCGCATCCAGTTTTACAAACCGATGCACGACTACCTCACCGGCAACACCTTCTCCGGCAATTATGATATTCCGCCGCACGGCGTGCTCGTGCTCGATGAGCATCCGGAAGCCAAAGCGTCTGCCGCCACCGCTTGATTTTTGACTGCTCCCCGGTGAATTTTGCCAACGCAATTCTCGCCGTCCTCGCGCTGTTGAGCCTCGCGCTCGCGCTCTGGCAATGGTTCGCTGCGCGGCGATTCCCCTTGCATCGGCGCGTCATTGATCTTTCTTTTTCTCCGGGCATCACCCTGCTCAAACCGCTCAAAGGCTGCGACGAAACCACCACCGAATCCCTCCAAAGCTGGTTCAACCAAAATTACACCGGCCGGACGCAAATCATCTTCGGTGTCGCCGACACCGACGACCCGGTTTGCAAAATCGTCCGGGAGCTCATCGGAAAAAATCCCGGCCGCGACGTGCAACTCATTATTTGTAACAAGCTGTCCGGTGCGAACGCCAAAGTCGCCAAGCTCGTCCAGCTCGAAAAACTCGCGAAGCACGATTTGATTCTGGTCAGTGACGCTGACGTGCGCGTGCCGTCGGATTTTCTCGTCAATGTTGTCGCGCCGCTACGAGACGAAGGCAGGGCGGGCAGTCCCCTGCCCGCCAAAGCCACGCAGGCCCGCGACGGCGCGTACGGAGTGACGCGCCCTACCGCTGTCGGATTGGTCAATTGCTTTTACCGGCTGGCGAACCCGACGACGACCGCCATGCAGTGGGAAGCCGTCGCCATCAACGCCGATTTCTGGAGCCAGGTTTTGCAGGCCGCCAGCCTTAAACCGCTCGATTTCGCGCTGGGCGCGGTGATGCTCACCCGACGAAAATTGCTCGAAGAAATCGGCGGTTTCCGGGCGCTGGCCGATTGTCTGGCCGACGATTACCAACTCGGCCACCGCATCGCTCAAAATGGCCACCACATTGCGCTTTGTCCTGTCGTCGTGGAATGTTGGGACGCGCCAATGAACTGGCGTGAGGTCTGGCAGCACCAGCTCCGCTGGGCGCGTACTATTCGCGTCTGCCAGCCCCTGCCTTACTTTTTCAGCATCCTGTCCAATGCCACGTTCTGGCCGCTGTTGTGGCTGGTTGTGTCGCTCGTTTCCGAAAAATCTCTTTGCGGACCGCTGACTGCTGTTGCTTGTTTGTTGATTCGAATCTGCCTGGCTCAAAATCTCCAGCGCCGGCTCATGCAGTCGCAGGACAACCTCGCGCCGCCGTGGTTTGTGCCGGTGAAGGATTTGCTGCAAGTGGCGGTTTGGATTGGGGCGTTTACGGGCAGCACGGTCGAGTGGCGCGGACGGCGGATGAAGCTGCGCCGCGATGGGACTATGGTTGAGGGAAAGTGAGCGGCCATCGTCCGACGTTGCCAAAGGATGGGGCTTTGGTAAAGTGATAACGGATGGGCGCTTGGCGCAGAGGCTAGCGCGTCTCGTTTACACCGAGTAGGTCGGGGGTTCGAATCCCTCAGCGCCCACCACCCTTCGCTCTCCGCTGCGCTTCTTCGAGCTACGGCCCGGCATGCCCGCAAGTCGCGACGAAACAACTGAATCAGACTTCGCCGCGAAAGCCCTGCTGGCGCAACGCCTCGAACAAAACCAACGCCACGCAGTTCGACAAATTCAGCGAACGCGATTTTTGGTTGAACATCGGAATCCGCAACCAGTGTTCGTGGTTTTGTTCCAGCAACGACTTCGGTAACCCCGCTGTCTCGCGTCCGAAAACCAGATTATCGTCCGCGGAAAATTTTACGTCGCTGTAAATCTTCGGTCCACCGGATTCGACGAACCAAAACTTTGTCGCGTCAGCGCTGCGAGCCGATTCGAACGCTGTCCAGTTTTTCCACCGATGCCATTCGACGTGCTGCCAGTAGTCCATGCCTGCCCGCTTGAGTTGCGCGTCGCCGAGCTTGAAGCCGAACGGCTCGACGAGATGCAGCGTCGTCCGCGTAGCCGCGCACAGCCGCGCCACGTTGCCCGTATTCGGCGGGATTTCCGGTTCGACCAAAACGATGTTCATGGGTAAATGGGGGGTGTTGAAGTGATGGAGTGATGGTAAACGCGCTTCAAAACCCCATCACTCCGTTTTTTTGTTATAAAATACCTTCCACAAAACCAAACCATGCGCCGGCGCAGTCATGCCCGCCACACGCCGGTCTTTTTTCGCCAGCATCCGTTTGATTTCATCCGCCGGAAATTTTCCGAGGCCGATTTGCACCAGCGTGCCAACCATGCCACGGCACATTTTGTAAAGAAAACCGTCGCCTTCGATGATGAACGTCAGCAACGACCCGTTTTTTTTGATGTCGCAACGCGTGAGCGTGCGCACCGTGGATTCCATTTTGTAATTCCGGGTGGCGGCGAACGATTTGAAGTCGTGCCGTCCGATGAACCGCGGCGCGGCGGCACGCATGGCCTTCAAGTTGAGCGGGCGTGTGACCTGCCATGCCTGGTGCCGTAACAGCGGATTCATGGCCGTGTGATTCCAGACAAGATAGCGGTATTGTTTGCGCGCTGCGTCAAACCGGGCGTGGAAACCCTTCGGAGCGCGTGCCGCCGACAACACGCGGATGTCTTCCGGCAGCCAGGCATTGATGGCGAGCGGCAATTTGCGTAGCGGTATCCTGAGTTTGTCGCGCGGAACCTCAAAATGCGCCACCATGCCGAGCGCATGAACGCCGGTGTCCGTGCGGCTGGAACCGTGCAACCGCGGCGCTTCGGGAAACAATTTCGCCAGCGCCCGCTCGACTATTTGCTGGACACCGGTGCCGGTCTTCTGCGCCTGCCAGCCCTCGTAGTTCGTGCCGTCGTAGGCGATGACGAGTTTGAATTTCTGTTTTTCCACAAAAAGAAATCGACCACGGATGGACACGGATGAACGCGGATAACGGTGGGGCGAGACTCCCGGCGGGCCGCAAAGGGACAAAGACTGACGGCTCGCGCGGACGCTCGCCCCACCGCGCGAAGTCTTTTCCACATTTCTGAATCCGTGTTTATTTGCGCTCATCCGTGGTTTAAAAACCCAATTCCGTCTAAATAGCTTTGCAAGAGGATGGCCGCCGCCATCTTGTCCACTTTTTCTTTGCGTTGGTCGCGGCGCACGTTGCCTTGGATTAAAATCCTATTCGCCTGCGCCGACGTCAGCCTTTCGTCCCAGGTTTTGATGGGCACGGTAATTGCCGTCCGCAGCACGGCGACAAAGGCCTCCACCTTTTGCGCCGCCGGACCGTAACTGCCGTCCAAGCTGCGCGGCAGGCCGACGAGGACGAGGTCAATTTCCTTTTCGACGAGCAATTTCTCCAGCCGCGCTAGAAAATCAGCGAACGGCTCGGCGGGGATGTATGCCAGCGGCTGGGCGATGGTTTTGGTTTCATCGCTTACCGCCACGCCGATGCGCTTGGTACCATGGTCCAGGGCGAGAATTCGCATTGCGCACAGCTTCACCATAAACGCCTGACGTGGCGAGCCGATTTCAATTGAATCGTTTCGTCAAAACGTGGAGCCGCAGCTTCAATGGCCTGGCAGCGGCGGTGGTCTGCCGACCGCTGCCGGGTCGAATGGTTAAACGTGGAAACTGGCCCTGTCTCCGACGTGCTTAATGGTCCAGCACTTCCCGCAATTTGTGCGCCAGGGCCGAGGGGGTGAACGGTTTTTGCAACATGGCCACGCCCGGGCGCAGTATTTCCTGATGAACAATGGCGTTCTCGGTGTAGGCGGACGTGAAAAGAATTTTCGTCTCCGGATGCAACGCCTGCACGCGCTCGGAAAGGTCCTTGCCGTTCAGTTGCGGCATCACCACGTCAGTGAACAGCAGGTCAATGGATTTTTTGCCGCGTTGCTCGACCAGCTTCAGGGCGCTCAGGCCATTGGCCGCCGCCAGCACGTCGTAGCCCAGCCGGCGCAACAACTCGGCGGCCATGTCGCACAACGCCGGATCGTCTTCGACCAACAGGATCGTCTCCGTCCCGTGCGGCAGGTTGGGCAGCTCAGGCTGGGGACGAACCCGGGTCTCGCTCTGCGCCTGCGGCAGGTAGATTTTGAAGGTGGAGCCCCGGCCCGGTTCACTGTACACACTGATGTGACCGCCACTTTGTTTGATGATACCGTAGCAGGTGGCCAGGCCCAAACCCGTGCCCCGGCCCACGTCCTTGGTGGAAAAAAACGGCTCGAACACGTGCGCTTTTATTTCCGCAGTCATTCCCGTGCCCGTGTCCGTGATGGCCAGCATTACGTAATCGCCCGGTTTCATTTCCGGATAACGGTCGGCGCGCCCGTGGTCGAACGTGACGTTCGCGGTTTCCAGTGTCAATTTGCCACCGCACGGCATGGCATCGCGCGCGTTGATGGCCATGTTGATGATCACCTGCTCAATCTGGCCGGCGTCCGCCTTCACAGCGTGCAGGTCCGCGGCTGAAATGATGCGCACGTCCACATCACCGCCCATGAGATGGCGGAACATGCTTTCCATGCCGGCAACGACCTGGTTCAGATCGAGGATTTTCGGGTGCAGAAATTGTTTGCGGCCATACGCCAGGAGCTGCCGGGTGAGCCCGGCAGCCCGGTCGGCGGCTTTACTGATTTCGGTTGCGTTTCTGGAAAGCGGACTCCCGGCGGGGAGATCCTCGAGCAGCAATTCACTCTGGCCGATGATGGCGGTCAGGATACTGTTGAACTCATGCGCCACACCGCCCGCCAGCCGACCGACGGTTTCCATTTTCTGGGACTGAAACAATTGAGCTTCGAGTTGTTTGTGCTCGGTGATGTCAGTCGCAATGCCCGTGAGGCGAACCACTTTGCCTGCGATATCCCGGACTTGAAAACCACGGTCGTGGATCCAGCGGACTGCGCCGTCCGGGCGCGCAATCCGGTACTCAACACTTATACGCGGCTCGTTGTCCCTCAGCGTGGCAAAGGCGGCGAGGACGCGTTCGCGGTCCGCCGGCAGGACCGTTTCCACCCACTGTTCCGGATGGGCATACAACGCCTCGGTCGAACGGCCCCAGATCAGTTCATAGGCATGGCTGATGTAATGTATTTTTTGCCGGTCCGGCGACGTTATCCAGAATACATCGGTAATGTTTTCGGCCAACTGGAGGAATTTCTCCTCGCTTTCGCGCAATGTTTCCTCCACCCGTTTGCGCTCCTCGATTTCGTTCCGCAATTCGGCGGTGCGTTCCTTGACCGTGGATTCCAGAAGGTTGCGCGTTCGCTGCAACTGAATATGCCGCCGCCGCAGATGCCAGACCCACCAAACATAAGCGCCGAATCCCAGAACGGCCACCGTGCCCGTCGCCCGGAATCCAATGGTCTCGTAAAACCGGCGCGGCAATTCCAGGGCGAAACCGGCCCCGGCGGTGTTCCACACGTCATCCGCGTTACACGCCTGCACTTGGAACTGGTAGCGACCGGGTTTGAGGTTGGTGTAAAAGGCCGACCGCCGCTCACCGGCATTCACCCAGTCGGAATCATAGCCCGCCAGCCGGTAGCGGTAGCGAACATCTTGCGGCGCCCGGTAATCCAGCGCTGAATAGTCAAACTCCAGGTTGCCGGGACCCGGTTCGAGGATCGGTTCCTGGTCGGGCTGATATTCCCGGCCATTGATGCGCACGCGCTCGATGGTCACGGCCGGCGCCCGCAGATCGCTGGGAACATTGGCCGGATCAATCATGACGATGCCCTTGGTACTCGGGAACCAAATCCGCCCGTCCAGCGAACGGCACCCGGAGTATTCCTGGGCGCCCTTGTCGGTGGTCTTGACCGCATTCTCACCCTGATAGACGCGGAAACGCACGTGGTCGGTTGTGCCATCGGCTGCTGCATTCAGTTCGCTCTGGCTGGCACAGAGGATTCCGCCGCTGGCATCCATCCAAAAATTGCCAAGCTTGTCGGGAACCATTGCGTAGATGAATTGCTTGGGCAACCCTTGTTGCGGTGTAATCTGTTGCAGCCGGCCACCTTTGAAACGCGCAATGCCTGTGTTCTGCACTGCCCAGATAGCGCCGTCGTCAGCTTCACACAGGTAAAAGAACGTGCTTTGGTTAAGGCCGTTTTCCTGGCACCAATTGTGTATCACGCCATCTTTAAGCTGATAGACGCCGCCAACGGCGGCCACCCAGATTGAGTCGTCGCGCGCCACCAACAAATCATTGATCCAGCTCAGCGAGACTTTCCCGCCGCCGGCGAGACGAACGGGGACCAATTGGTCGTTCTCCATTCGCATCAAATCTCCGGCCAGCGCTACCAGGACGCCGTGCGAATCCTCGGCCAGGGCGCGCGGCCAGACGGTGTTGGTCCAGCTCATGACGACCCGATCGCCGGATAAACGCTCGATATTTTTCCGGCCACCGAAGATATACGCATCGCCGTTGCGGGTCACAAACACGCGCTTCATCCAGCGCGATTGGAAGCCGTTGGCTCCGTTGAAACCAAAGTTGCTGAATTGCCCGTCATGGTAGTAGGACAGGCCATTGGGAGTGCCCGCCCAAATGCCGCCCAGCGGCGAAGCCGCCACCGCCAGACACGACTCTTGCACCAGACCTTCCGTGGCGGAATAAGTGGGGAACTTCACGTCGGACAATTGACTCAACCCGTCCTCGGTTCCCACCCACAAATTGCCATCATCGGATTCGGCCAGCGAGAGGATGCGGTCACTGGCCAGTCCGTCCTGTTTCCGAAAGGAGGTGGCCACGCCGTTGTAGTAACGAATCAAGCCTGTGGCGGCAGTGCCGATCCATAATACCCCGTGCCGGTCCACCAGCAGCGCCTTCGGCTGCGACGCAATTGGGGGCGCTGGCATGGACCGAAAGTTTGGATCAAAGCATTGCAATCCGCTGGCTGTGCCCAGCCAGAGGTTCCCGGCCGGATCCTCGGTGATGGCGAAGATGATCACACGTCGGAGCAACTGGTCGGTGAAGGGCGTCAAGCGCCCGTTCTTCCAGTAGAACAACCCCTGCTCGGCCGTGCCCACCCAAATACGCCCTTGCTGGTCTTCAAACAGCGAGAACACGTCGGCATTGTTGGTGGGGAGCAGCGAGGTCATAATATTGGTGTTAACCAGTTTTCCCGCCAGACCCGGGGCCCCCACCAGCAGCGCCCCGTCATGCGTTTCTTTTACGAGATGCACGTCCACAAACTTCCCGCCCCATTCCTGCCGCTGGAGCGATGTAAAATGCCGTCCGTCAAAAAAGCCAAAGCTGCCTCGGCTCAATCCAAACCAAAGGCCTCCTCCGGAACGGCGCGCCAGGCCGGTAATCGCACTGTTCTCTATGCCTCCTTCCCCCACTGGTGAGTAAACCCGGAACTCCATGCCATCGAAATAGACCAGGCCTTGGGATGTCCCCAGCCACAAACGCCCGTCTTCACTTTGTGCGATGGCCGTGACGGCATTGGCCGGCAGTCCATTAGCGCGCCGCCACGTATGGCAATTGTACTGGTAAATACTCCGATCCGGATCGAGAGCCGGGGTCGAGAAAGGCCATACACTGCACAGGAACACGGAACCGAGCAGAAGCAGATTCCGCAGAGATCCATTATGCGTTTTATGGGCGTCTTGGTTCATGGGGCATCCAGCATTTCCCGCACTTTACGGGTAAGGGTTGCGGGGGAATAAGGTTTGGCCAGGAACGCGACGCCGGGTTCCAGCACGCCGTGATTCACAATGGCGTCGTCCGTGTATCCTGACGTGAAGAGGATTTTGAGATCGGGAAAACGGGATTTCAGCCACTCGGCCATTACTTGGCCATCCATTTGCGGCATGATGACATCCGTGATGACCAAACGAATCGGCGACCCTCTATGCTCCCGCACCACGCGTAATGCATCCCGGCCGTTCGTCGCCCGGAGCACGGTGTAGCCCTGATTTTCCAACACATTATTGGCCAAATGACGCACGGCCGGCTCATCTTCCACGACCAACAAGGTTTCCGTGCCGCACGGCAACGGCTCCGTTTGGGTGGGCTGGGCCGGTACTTCGACAGGCTGATCCACTCGCGGGAAATAAACCTTGAACGTCGTGCCTTTGCCCAATTCACTGTATGCGGTGATGTGCCCCCCGGATTGTTTGACGATGGTCTGGCAGGTGGCCAGACCCAAACCTGTGCCTTTGCCCTTGGGCTTCGTGGTGAAAAACGCTTCAAACAAGTGCGCCTTGACTTCGTCGGTCATACCGATACCCGTGTCGCTGACGGCGAGCATTACATAGTCGCCGGGAACCACCTCCGGGTGCGTGTGCGCGTAGTTCTCGTCCAAAGTGACGTTACTGGTGGCGATGGAGAGTCGGCCGCCGTTGGGCATGGCGTCGCGGGCGTTGACGACCAGATTCACCAGCACTTGCCCCACGTAACCGGCGTCCGCCTTGACTCGTCCGATTTGTGTTCCGAGGACCACATTCAGCTCGATGTTCTCGTTAATGAGCCGCCGCAGCATTTTGTTCAAGTCTTTCACCACCTCGTTGAGGTTGAGCACCACGGGCTGCACCGTCTGTTTGCGGCTGAAGACGAGGACCTGTCGCGTCAACCGGGTCGCATGTTCCCCCGCGTGCCAAATCTCTTCGGCGTATTTGTGCAGGGGATGGTCGGGGCCGAGTTCCTGCCGTATCAAATCACTGTAGCCGATGATGACGGCCAGAATATTGTTGAAATCATGCGCCACGCCGCTGGCCAGTTGGCCCATCACCTCCATTTTTTGCGCTTCGATGAACTGCTCCTCAAGCCGCTGCCGTTCGGCGCAGGCTTCGGCTTCCCGCATGGCGCGGCACACCGCCAGCCCAATCCGCGCTGGTGGTTGCCGAGGAACAAAATCCGTCGCCCCGCGCTTGAGCGATTCAATGGCCAACTCCTCGCGGGGTGTCTCCGACACAATGATGAAAGGTATGCCCGGCCATTGAGTCCGCGCTATTTCCAGCGCGGACAACCCATCGAACGCAGGGAGCGAAAAGTCCGAAAGAATCAGATCCACGTTCCTGCGTTCGAGCGCCGCAATAAAATCGGTCCGGCTTTTAACACACTCCACCGTACAGGCGACGCCTTCTGTCTCAAGGGCTGCCTGCACCAGTCCGTCATCTTTCCCATCATGCTCCAAATGAAGAATATGCAGCGGCATTTTCATTGGTAACGCCTGCTTTACAGCAATCAGCCTGCCATCTTATCAGACTCCCTTCTCGACGCGGTCCGGCGGCGGTGGCAACGTGATAGCCGGGCCGAATCTCCTGCAGGGGCTGCTGCCGGCGCCCGGGCTGCTCTACCTGAATATCTTTCGCAGCCACCGGCGTCGTCTCTGCTGGAAATCGAAGGGACAGCCGGAAACTGACGTGATGCCACACAGTCAGTTGTTTTGATTTCATAGCTCACTCGGCCAAAGGTTTAATTTTCTCCCCCCGGCTGAATTCCGTCAAACCACCGGTTTTGTAACGACCCGGCCAAAACGGATTGTTTGGCTCCTCGTTTCGATGAAATTTTCCCATCCGCCGGTCATTCGAAGCCGGCTGCGGTTGCAGCATGGATAATCAAGGCGTTCAAGGCCGCTTATACTTTTCGTTTGGCGGAAGAAAAGATTGTCCTGGACCGTAACGGGGGAAAACCGGTGGGCGGATGGAAGGAGTGCAACTTGGGCTCCGGGGACAACAACCACCATCGGGAATTCGATACGAGAAAAATCATGAAACAACTGTTCAAACTCGTCGTGTTGCCCGTGCTTGCCGCCCTGCTGTTCATCGGCTGTTGCACCAACCAACCTGTTGACTCTCCCAAAAGCATCACCTTTGTCCAGGCGTTGCATGATGTGGGACAAGGATTGGCGGAAATGAAGTCTGCCGAACTCGAAACCCTGCGGACCAACAGCGCCTTGCACGAACGATACGGGAAAACTGATTTTGTGACGGGGCTGTTCCCATCCGAAGTGGACGTGACCTTCAACGTCACTGCCAACGCCGCCAACGCCAACCAATTGTCCGTTGACTTGGGCGCGGCGGCGGCCCAATCGCCCGTCCGCGGAAGCATCGGCGGCAAAACCAGCACGTCCTCCTCCGCGTCGCGTGCCAATCAAATCACCATCAAATTTGTCTCGGTGCTCTTTGCCAAAACCACGACCACCACCTCGACCAACGGCCAGAAAGTTGTGGTGGAAAACGGCATTGTTGACCCAGCGACGCTGGGCGACTTCCTGGGAGTGATAGACGAACACGGAATTCTAAAAACCAGCCCCAAGGTCGGGAAAACCCCGTAATTGCTGACGTAAAATTTTGTGCCGGTTATCTATGGCAGTGGCAAAAAATACGTTCCGGCCTTGATGACCTGGTGATCAATGAAACCGCACGGACGCTCGACCTGCCGCAGACGTTTGGCCGCGAGCAGCGTGTGACGGCGGGCATCGCGGACATTGAGAGCCTTACCGTGGAAAAGATAGAACATCGCAGCGACAAAGGCGGCATTCCCCATACCTACGCGCCGACGCTGCCTTTGCGCGGAACGGAACTGAGGGGTAGAAGCTCGCGGACTGGTTGGACAAGGTGAAAGCAGACGACTTCGCGGAATGGCTGCGCAAGCAACTTGGCCTTTGATTCTTGCCGCCGGTGAAAAGGCGAAAGTCAAACCCGACTGCCAAACACCTGCCGGCGAATGAAATTACGCGGGCTTCAAACACTCCGGCGAATCGTTTTTGGCGCGGTTCACCAAACGGCAGTCTAAGCATCAGCGCCGCGTCTTGTATGCCTTCTGGCAACCAACTTGTCCGACCACGGCAGGCGGCGTACGGTGCTGACCGAGACATTGCATGGCTCACACACTTGGAATGGAAACCGGAAGAAAATTGGGATTATGAGTTGAGTCGGTAGGGCATAATCACATCAAAACGCGGGAGATGGGAAACATTTAATTGTTTGTGGAACGGTAAGGGGAATTAGCTTGATAAAGTCCAATCTCCGTCTGTAATGCATTTGTCAACCCCGTGTTCGATTGAGCCACCGCCAATGCCAACGCCTGACTTGCCGTCAATACCGCTTCGGGAAATCGCCCCGCTTCCGCATAAGCCGCTGCCAGCGTGCGAAGAATGAGCGGGTCTTTATCCTGGGAAAACTGGTTGGCCTGCCCGGCCAAGGCGACGGCCTTGCCTCCATTGCGAACCGATGGCTCCGGCCAGGTCGCCAGCATCCAGGCCAGGTTTATTTGTGCCGGGATAAATTGAGGCTGAAGCTCAATGGCCTTTTGATAACAGGCCATGGCTTCGGCGGCCATCCCTTTTCGACG
>JBEKHY010000016.1:0-159500 GCA_050012035.1 Verrucomicrobiota bacterium
GGTTGATCAGAGTGAGACGGTGGCCATAGGGGATTTGGATGGGGATGGCAAGGCGGATTTGGTGGTGGGATCGCATGTTGGGCAGGCGGTGTTGGTGTATCGGAACATCGGCACGCCGGACAGCCTCGATACCAACTCGTTTGCATCGGCGGTGAGCTTTGCTTTGCCTGGCCGCGTGCATCGCGGAGGCATTGCCATCGGGGATCTGGACGGGGATGGCAAGCCGGATGTGGCGGCGGCGACGGAGGAGAACAGCCTGTCATTGTATCGCAACATAAGCGTGCCCGGTAGCTTTACGACGAACTCGTTGGGGCCGCGCCTGGACTTCTCGACGGGAAATAATGCTGCGGATGTGGCGATCGGCGATCTGGACGGGGATGGCCGGCCGGACATCGTTTTCTGCAATTCGTATAGCGACACCATCTCTATCTATCGCAACATCGTTCCCTTCGGCGCCGTGCCGCCTTCGAAGTGGGAGTTTAACGGGACGAATCTCGATGGGGCGACCAACACGACGCTAACCTTAAACGATGTGCAGTTCAACCAAGGGGGCAATTACACGGTGCTGGTGACCAATCTGTATGGTTCCACGAACAGTGCCAATGCCGTGTTGACGGTTAACCCGCCGCCTTGCGATCCTGCGCCACTTGGTTTGGTGAGTTGGTGGCCGGGGGAGGGTAATGCCAATGACATTGTGGGTGGGAACAACGGAATGTTGTCGAACGGGGTGGTCTTTGTCGGTGGCATGGTGGGCCAGGCCTTCAGCTTCAACGGCAGCAATAGTTATGTGCAGGTGCCTGATGCGCCTTCACTGCAACTGACCAACGAGCTGACCATCGAGTTTTGGGTCCGGCGGCAGCAGTTGGCAACGGAGGACTATCTGGTTAACAAGGGTGGCGACTGGACGGCTGGAATGCTGAACTATGGGGTGACCATCCCCGGCGCGAATTTTAGCGCGGCCTCCAATTCCCTGACGTTAAACTTTGCTGGGGGCACCCGCCATTCGAGCAGCATCACCGATTTTAATTGGCACCATTGTGCGGTGGTAGCTCGTAACGGCGATGCGGATCCAACATTCTACATTGACGGCGTGCAACAGCCAATCATTTTACGGGAGGGGTCTTCGACGCTCAACCTCTATCCTTCAACCCAACCGTTGCAAATCGGGGCGCAGGTGGATCCGGCCACCGGCTTCAACTATTACAGCAAGGCCTTGGTGGACGAACTGAGCATCTACGATCGCGCCCTTTCGTCGAATGAGATCGCGGCCATTTACAATGCGTGGAGCGCAGGCAAATGCGTGACATCGCCAACCATCCTCCAGCAACCGGTCAGCCAAGCGGTGTTGTTGGGTTGTGATGCCACGTTCAATGTATTCGCCCGGGGCACCAAGCCGTTGAGCTATCAGTGGTGGAAGGACGGGCTGGCTCTGGATCTGCAAACCAACAAGAGTTTGACGTTGACAAATATCCAGACATCTGACTTTGGAAGTTACAGCGTAGTTATCACCAACCTCTTCGGTTCGGTGACCAGTTCGCCGGCGCTGCTGGCCTTGGGGCATCCGCCGGTGGCTAATGCGGACACTGTTTACCGGTTTGCGGCTGGTGGAGTCCGGGTGAATGTGAGCGGTTTGTTGGCCAACGACACCGATCCCGACGGGGATGCTTTGACCCTCATCGAAGTCAGTTCAAACAGTGTGCTGGGTGGTACGGTTGGCCTGACGAACAACTGGATTTATTACGCGCCGCCAGCCGGCTCGACCAATGGTGACACCTTCACTTATGTGGTGAGTGATGGGCATTGTGGCACCGACGTTGGGACGGTGACGGTGCAAGTCAAGGCGGATAATCCGCTTCCGCTGACCTTCGCCATCGCCAATCCGGGTGATGGATCCATCCACCTGACATTTGACGGGATTCCAGGATATAACTATCGGATTGAATACACGGAAGACTTGTCCAATCCGGTTTGGCAGACGTTGACGACGCAAACAGCGGATGGTTTTGGTGTTTGTCAGTTCGTGGATTGGTCACTGACGAACGCCCCGGCGCGGTTCTACCGTGCGGTCTGGCCGTAGGGTTGCACGTTCGGCGCATAAGTTTTAAAGTAGGTGCGCTATTATGTATCGAGACGAAGCGCGGTGCCTGATGTTTTAGGAAACAGGCTGTGACACAAATGAGCACACAGCATCGCGCCGTCTTTCTCGACCGCGATGGCGTCATCAACCGCGCCTTGGAACGTGACGGTCTGCCGTATTCACCGGCGAGCCTGGGTGAATTTGAAATTCTGCCCGGTGTTGCGGCCGCGTGCGCCAAACTCAAGCAAGCCGGTTATTTGCTTGTCGTGGCGACCAACCAGCCCGACGTGGGCCGCGGCACACTCAAAAAAGAACTCGTCGAAGCCATTCACGCGGAAATGTGCCGCTTGCTGCCGATTGACCGCGTAGAGGTTTGTTACCATCCCGGCAAGGAATTGTCCGATTGCGATTGCCGCAAGCCTAAGCCCGGCATGTTGCTGCGCGCGGCGCGCGAGCTGGGCATTGACCTCAAGCAAAGCTGGATGGTCGGCGACCGCTGGCGCGATGTGGATTGCGGTCACGCCGCCGGCTGCCGGACGGTCTTTATTGATCGTGGCTACGCGGAGGAACTTCGGCAGAAACCCCACTTTTCCGCTGGCAATTTGGCTGAAGCAGCGGACATTATTCTGCGTGAAACAACGAATCACTGACGTTTGCCGGCCGTATTGAACCATGAGCACATTGAAAGATTTGAAAATAAAAATTTTCGCCGATGGCGCGGACAAACAGGGCATGCTCCAGTTGAACGCCAACCCGCTTATTAAAGGCATGACCACGAATCCCACCCTCATGCGCAAGGCCGGGCTGGCGGATTTTGAGGCGTTCGCCAGGGACATTCTGCAAAGCATCACCGTGAAGCCGATTTCGCTTGAGGTGTTTTCCGATGAATTTCCTGAAATGCGGCGGCAGGCGCTCAAAATCAACGGCTGGGCAAAAAACGTCTATGTCAAAATCCCCATCACCAACACGCGCGGTGAATCGTCGTTGTCGCTGGTGCGTGAGCTGACGCGCGAAGGCGTGAAAATCAATGTCACCGCCATGCTCACGCAGGAACAGGTTGCCGGGGTCGCCCAGGCGCTCGATCCCAGGGTGCCCGCCATCGTGTCTGTGTTCGCGGGGCGCATCGCCGACACGGGTGTTGACCCGATGCCCCACATGCGCGAGGCCAAAAAGAAACTGGCCGGGCTGCCTCAAGCCGAGCTGCTTTGGGCCAGTGTGCGCGAGGTGCTGAACATTTTTCAGGCCGACGCCTGCGGCTGCGACATCGTGACTGTGCCGCACGATATTTTGAACAAGGCGCTCAAGCTCGCCGGCATCGGCTTGAAGGAAATGTCGCTGGACACCGTGAAAATGTTCGCCGCGGACGCAAAGGCGGCGGGTTTCACTTTGTAAATGGTAGGGTGCGTCACTCCGTGCGCGCCGCTGCGCGAATTGATTGCGGCGGGCAGAAGGACTGCCCGCCCTGCCATTCAAATCAATTTCGTCACCGTCGCAAACACATCCTCGACTTTTACCGACGCCATACACGCCAGCAGTTCCTCGCGCGTGCCTTTGATGTCACCGCCGTCGTAACGGTAAAAATCCAGCCCGCGCCCGTTCACGACCGGATTTTTCACGAGCGTGAAGGGATTGCCATACGGAAAGTTTGTCACGTTCAGCGTCGGCGCTTCAATGACGATTTGCTTTGGCGCTTTCACCGCCGCGGCCAGGTGCATCAACGCCGTGTCCACGCTGAGAAAGGAATGACAACGCTTTATCAACGCCGCTGTCTGGCGGAAATTTTTCGCTCCGACCTGAAGCACGCGGTCGCGGTCGGCCTGCGCCAGAATCACCTCGTGATCCTTGGTTTCTTCCGGGCCACCGAAAAGCAGGACACTGATGTCGCGCCGCTCGCGATTCAAACGCCGGACCAGTCCGACGAAATTTTTCAGCGGCCAGCGCTTGAGCGGCAGGTTTTTTGTGCCGCCGGAGCCGACGTGAACCCCCAGCAACCTGCGGCCGGCAAGTTTATGTTGGACCAGAAAATCATCCGCCCACTTTTCCTCTTTCGGTGTCAGGAAAATTTCAATTTCATGCGCGGACAATTTTTTTTGCGCACCGAGCAACGGCAGCACGTCGAAATTATTTTCAATCGAATGCCGGGTGTAATCCTGCGGCAGCGTGCGGTTTACGAGCCACCGGTCGAGCGCGTTGAAACATTCGTATTCATGGCTGATGCGCGTGGACGCGCCGATGATGCGTGCCGCCATGCGGTAAAGCCTCTGGCTCTGCGGATGCGTGTTGATGGAGACGTCGTAATGCTCGCGCCGCAGCGACCAGAAAAATCGCAGTGCCTCCAATTTGCCGGCGGTGTCCAGTTTGCCGGCGGTGATGAGGTTCTTCTGGTGGATACGGTTGAGGTGCGGATTGTTTTCCAGCAGGTCCCGGGAACCGGCCCACAACACCAGCGCGTCAATCGTGGCGTCGGGAAAATTCGCGCGCAATTCGTGGATGAGCGGCGTGGCCAGCAGCGCGTCGCCGATACCTGCCAAGGAAATGACCAGAATTTTCATTTATTTGGGAGGGACGGCATGTTGCCGTCCCCATTCATGCACAAAAGTTTGGGACGGCGGCACGCCGTCCCTCCCAGTTCACAATCGCGAAATTTTTTCCAGCAACGCCGTCGTGGATTTGCCGGGCACCAGCGGGAAAATCACAATGCTCCCGCCCGCCGACACGACCAGGCGGCGTTCCTCCTGATTTAACGTGTCCAGGGTGTAATCGCCGCCTTTGACATAAATATCGGGCTGGGCCGCCGAAAGGAAATTCGTCGCCGATTTGTCCGCAAAAATGCAGACGCCATCCACGCTGGCCAGCGCGGCGAGCACGGCAGCGCGGTCGGCTTCGGAATTCACCGGACGCCCCGGGCCTTTCAACTGCCGCGCTCCGGCATCACCGTTGACACCTACGAGTAGGGCGTCACCGAGGTTGCGTGCCGATTCGAGATAACTTACGTGACCCAGATGCAAAATATCGAAGCAGCCATTAGTGACGACCAGTTTTTTGCCGCTTGCGCGCATGGCCTCGCGCCACGCCGGCAATTTGTCCCATGCGATGATTTTGTCGCGGAAGTTCACGCCGTCATTTTGCCGACGCGCTGCCGATTAGCAACGATTTTGAAAAAGGAACAGGACGGATTTGAACCACGAAATACACACTTGTCGCGCCGTAGCTGGCAAAGGCGGAAACCACACGAAAACATTGAGCCACAAGAGAACGCAGAGAGCGCAAAGAGAAAAACCTGGTTGTAATCCTGTGAATCCTTTTTCTATGTGTTCTTTGCGTTCTTTTGCGGCTAAAAATCTTCAATACACCAGCACCAGCACCGCCGCGTCTTGCGCCGACTTCACCACGTCCTCAAACTTTCGGTCAGCCGTGACCGGCGCTTTCAGCTTGTTTGCCACGTCCGGGACAGACTCGAGGAATGGGAGGGACGCCGTGTCGGCGTCCCTGAAATTTGGGACGGCAACATGCCGTCCCTCCCGGTTCTTGACCGCATTCTCCGGCAATGCATTCAGCTTGGCCGATACGATGCCGATGACGTTGCCGTGTTCGTCCACCAGCGCGCCGCCCGAATTGCCCGGCTGCACCGGCACGCTGATTTGAAAATAGCGCGGGTCATCACTCGCGCCGGACAACGACGCAATTTCCCCTTTGGCCAGCTTGGGCGAGAACATGGAGCGTTACCGTGCGGGAAAGATGACCTCGCGGAATTTAATGGACGAGTTGGAGCGCGTGGCGATTTGTATCGCAGCCGGCAATGGCAACGATCTTTTGGAACTGGCTGGCGAACTGTTTGACCGCGAGGAGCGGATTGCACCGGAGAAAGCGCCGCGAGCCATTGCGATAGTTGAACACGCGATTAAAAAAAGTGCGGGAAACACTGCATTTATATCCAGAGCCAATTCGATGCTGTCTGAAATTTACGCTGCCACCGGCCAGACGGACATCCCAAAATGAATTTAGGAAATGAGTTCCCTCCCGTCTTCGCTGCGCTACGACGCGACAAGTCCGCCCGTTTCCAATGCGGAATTCAGATTGCAGATTGTGGAGTGCGCGGACACGTCCGCGCTTTCAAAGCGGCGACGCGTCGCCGCACTCCAAAGCGCCAGAGGACTGGCGTACTCCAAGACGCTTCGCGTTCTTCGCAAGTCATCAGAATCGCGCGCCAGTCCCGCCATGCGGGAGACTGCGGCGGCCCTCCGCCGCTTTACCCTTCGCCGCGAAGGCGGAAGGACTGCCCCGCCCATATTCATGCTTTCACAGCCAGCCGGTTCCCCAGTTCCTTTGCCGTGCGCCGCAGATCCTGTGCGGTATTCTGCATGGCTTTGTCCAATTCAACGGACGCAGGGCTGATGGTCAATAGCTGGACAAAATATTGTCGCAATGGCGCAGCCGCCTCCAGGGCCACGCGACCGGCCAGGCCAATCACCGGAACATTTTTTCCTCTGGCTCTCAACGCAACCCCGAATGGTCCCTTGCCTCGCATCGTTTGTTCGTCAATGCTGCCTTCACCGGTGATGACGAGGTCGGCTTTTTGCAAAGCATTTTCAAAACCGGTGATATCGAGGAAATAGTCTATTCCCTTCACCAAGGTTGCGTTCAGAAATCCCTGCAAACCGGCGGCCACGCCACCGGCCGCGCCTCCGTGTTTGATCGTTGCCAGGTCTTTGCCGGTTTGTCGGAACATGACGTCACGCAATTTTGCAAGGGTGGCCTCCAGTTTTTTTATGACCGGTCCGGTTGCCCCCTTTTGCGGGCCGAAAACTTTTGCCGCGCCTGCTTCGCCCAGCAGTAAATTCTCCACGTCACAAAGGACGGTCAGGGCACAATGCGAAATCCTTTGATCCAGGCCAGACAGATCAATGGATTCGAGGTCGGCAAGGTCTTCCGGCAGGTTCGATAATATTTTTCCGCCGGCATCCAGAAAACAAACCCCCAGCGCTTGCAAAATACCAGTGGCGCCATCAACCGTGGCGCTGCCGCCAACCCCGATGATGATTTTGTTGACTCCCTTATCCAGCGCGTTTTTTATCAACTCGCCGGTGCCAAAGGTGGTGGCATGCAACGGATCAAACTCTTCACGGTGCAACAACCGCAAGCCGGAGGCATCGGCCATTTCAATCACCGCCGTGCCACCGTTATCAATCAACCCGAACCGGGCTCGGATTTTTCTTCCCAACGGATCCTGGACTTCGGCGGGCACGATCTTGCCGCCGCGTTTTTGGATCAGCAAGGCCGCCGTTCCATCTCCCCCGTCACCGACCGGAAAACATTCACAGGTGCATTTCAGTTTGCTCTGCTGCAATCCCTCGCGGATTGCCTCGGCCACGGCAGTTGCATCCAGGCTGTTTTTAAAGGCATTGGGAGCAATCAGGATATGCACGGTGAGGTCAAGGTAAAATCAACGACAACAAATAAATCATCAACAAAGAAACCAGCCCCATCAGCACTGAAGCGACTGAATACACTTTCAGCATGGTTTTCATTTCCAGTCCGGAGAACTTTGTAATCACCCAAAAATAGGCGTCATTCACGTGGGAAATCATCATGGAACCCGCGCCCATGGCCAGCACGGCGAACAGTTGGCCTTTCTCCGTCGCCAAACCCAGGGCCGGCAGCAAGGGTTGAACAATGGACGCGGCGGTTATAATAGCAACCGTGGAAGAACCCTGTGCCGTTTTCAGAACCGAGGTGATTAAAAAAGGAAACAAAATGCCCAGGCTGTTCAACGCCAACGATTGACTGAAGTGCCGGCCAATATCGGTTGCCGCCAGCACCGCCCCAAAGGCTCCGCCCCCGCCGATGATGACCAATATGCCGCCGGCTTTTTCCGCCGCTTCCCGTGACAATTGCCCCACAATCTGCTTGTTCCAGGACCGATGGCAATTAAACGCGAGCAACACGCCGATAGACAAGGCGATTACCGGGTCGCCCAATGAGAGCAGAGCGGAAAACCACCAGCCGTTGACGGCGGATGCCTGTATGGTAAAAAAGGATCTGGCCGCGATTAAAACGATGGGCACGACCACGGGGAGAAATGCCTTGATAACGGAGGGTGGCTGTGACGTTTCTTCGACCATGATTTCCTCATCGGCAACCGTCACGGGAATTTTTCTGCCCGCAAAATTGGCCCAAAAATAGCCAACCATCGTGGCCGGAATCGCCACCACAATTCCGATCAGAATCAGTTTCCCGAAGTCCACGCCAATGACGCTGGCGGCGGCGGTCGCGCCGGGATGCGGTGGAATCAGACAATGCACGGAATACAGGCCCGTCGCCAGCGAAACGGCCATCGCTGTCACGGAGATGCCGGTGCGCCGGGCCAGCGACGAATTCAACCCGCTGAGAACGATATATCCCGAGTCACAAAAGATGGGCAAGCCTACGATGAAGCCCGTCATGCTTATTGCCAACGCCGCGTGCCGTTCTCCAACTTTTCGCAGAATGAAAGCCGCCATCACCCTGGTGCTGCCGGTATGTTCAAGCAAAATGCCCAAGGCCGTTCCCAGAACAATGATGAATCCCAATGACTTCATGATGCTGCCAAACCCGTCTTTGATGGCAGTGATGATGTCCGGCACGGGAAGTTGCGCGCCCAATCCCACCACGAACGAAGCAATCAGGAGGGCAAAAAAAGCGTGGACCCGGTATCTTGCCGTCAACAGGACGATGAGCGAAACGCCAGCAACCAGACAGACCAACAACTGAAACAAGGAGATGGTCATGGCGCCTTTGATTCAATGGCGATGAAGCAATTTCCAGACACGCAACGCTTCGGTCACACCCCACGCCTGCGCATCACAACCGCGTTGTGTGTGCGGCGCGTCACCGTCCAAAATTTCGGGAATCTGGTCGAGGCAGCCTTCGTTCATCAATTTTTCCATACTGCCCAAATACGCCTTCGCGGTTGCCACGGCATCCGGTGCAAAATCCCAGGCGCACGCGAGCGCCTCGCAAAAAGTCGGAAACGTCCATGTCCACGCCGTGCCGTTGTGATAAGCGGGTTTGCGGTGTGTGTCCTCGTCGCCTTCATAACGCGGCCAATATGGTTCGACCGGATTGTTCAAAAGCCGGCCGTCGTTGCCGTAAATGGGCCGCGGGACCAATACCGGCAGCGGCGCAAGCGACCGCAATGCGCCGGGAACAACCAGATATTTTTGCGCCGCCTCGACGCAGCGTTTCGCGCGTTCGCCGGTCACCAGACCGAGACTCACGGCAAACAGATAATTGCTGCGCAACGCATCATCGGGTTTGGCCTCGCGCGCAGTGACACCAGGTTTGGCCAGCAGCACATCGGCGAACCAGCCTTTCTCTTCGAGCCAGAAAAATTGTTCAAGCGAAGCGGTCGCCTGTTCGGCTAGCCCGCCCCATTTTTTCCGTTCGTCGCCCGGACTGATTCTTTCAAGTTGGCAAAGCAGGCGAATCCACAGCGCTTGGATTTCAACCGGATACCCTTCGCGTGGCGTGCCGGCCGGATGGTTCGTGTCCATCCACGCGAAATGGCCCGGGCTCCAGACTAACGCCGAATCCACGTCCATGCGGATGCCGTTGGGCGTGCCTTTCATGTAATTTGTCGCAATGCTGCGAAGCACGTCGCGAAGGGTGCGACCCCTTTGGTCAACGGTCGTATCGTAGAATTTCGCTCCCGTTTTTTTGTCCTGGGCCGCCGTCTCTTCGCATGCCATCCCGAACCATAATGGTGCGTCGGAGGTATCGCGATTCGACGTGTCGTCACCATGAATCGTATTGGGCATCGTGCCGTTTTCCTCGAATCGTGCAAACGTGAGCAGCGCGTGTTTCACTTCCGCAGCCATGCCCGCCGCTAACAGTCCGCGCGCGCAGATCAGCGAGTCGCGTCCCCAATCCAAAAACCACGGATAACCGGCGATGACGGTCTTGCCTTCGCCGCGCCGGACGACGAATTGCCTCGCGGCGTATTGAAGTTGCTTTTCAAATGGAGTGCCGAGATCCGAGTTGGTGTGTTGGAGTTCGCGCTTCAGCGTGTTACGGTCGCAAGCTAAAGCTTGAACTCCAACTGAAGGCTCGTCCGTTTCTGCCGTTGCGACCAGAGTGATGCTCGCGCCTTTCGGCAAAAGCAATTCAAACCAGCCGGGACTGTAAGCGTCACCGCTGCCGGTCTGGCCACGGCTTTGCTCGACTGGGTGCGGGATGTTCTCACACCATTCCGGCTGTGGATGATATTCGCCGGTGTCGGCGAAGACACGAAGCTGGCGGTCCGGCGCGGGGGTGAAGGCAAAGCCAATTCGGGTTTGGGTTTTCGGGTCTTGGGTCTGGAGTTTGTGTGTGTTTGATGAAAAATGAAAATCCGCGCCGCCGTTGCGTTTGGTTTCCCAGTGGAAATTCCGGTCCTCGATGTCAAAGCGCACAGTCAAGCGCACGTCGGCTTCGGCAGGCAACTGTTTGCCGTGCGCGTGTTTTTCAGTCGGACGGCTGAAATGCAATACCGTTGTATTTTTGCCTGCGACCATTTCCGCGCGCAGTTCGATTTCGACCGTGCGGCCATCTCCAGCGTTGGCGATGAACCGCCAGAGCGCAGGCGGGCCGACGTCGAACGCGGCGAGATTTTTAAAATCAAGCGGCGAGAGGAAACCGTCGGCGTTGACCCACACACGGATGCGTTTGACGAAGATGTGGCGGTCCACCGGCACGTTGGGATCCAGATTGGCACCGAGCACACAGTCGTATTTTGAATTCACGCGGCCCAGGTCCACGCACATTCGCGCCATGCCGCCGCGGCCGTTGGTCAGCAAGACCAAGGAACCAGGAGATGGCAGTTGGAAATTGGGAGTTGGGGATTTTGGTTCGGCTGAAAGGAAGCGAATCCCGGCGGTAACTTTCTGCGAAGTCGCAGCGTAACGTTCCAAGATTAATTCCGCTCCTGCCTCCGCCTCGCGTGGCGGAAAACAGGCGACATGGCCGGCGCGAACGGCGATGGACTGGACATACTGGATGATTGGCACTTCGCACTTCGCACCTCTCACTTCCAAAGTGGCCCGGAACGGCGCGCTATCCTGAATCAAGAGCCAGTGGCCGGGCGGCACGAGTGTAATCCGGCGGTGGTCGAGCAAAGTCCAAGTGACAATGCACGGGAAGATCTTTTGCTGTTCGCAGTCGCGCAGCAGTTGGGTGAGTGAATTCTTGCGGGTGTGGGCCGAAGCTGCGCTGGCGGCGAGGAAATTTGGGGGCGAGTTTTCGACTTGTTCAGCGAGCCAGCGCCAATCGAGGCTATCAATCGTTTCGACCGGCGCGATTTTGTTCAATGCTTCGAGCGCCCAAGCGGCTTGGGCGCGGGCGCGGCGATAAGCGTCGCCGCTCAAGCCGATTGGTTTTTCCGTCGGTGCAAGGCAATGCGCGGCGTGGGGGGTGAGCGTGAAAGTGGTTTCGTTTTTCTCGACGGAAGTTTTGGGAAGCGGCTGGCCGAGCAAATCAATAGCCAATTGCCGATTGCCAATTGCCGATTGCGGAATGGCAATCGAATTTTCTTTTTCAACGTCGGTGTTGATAAGGACGAGAACCGAATCTTTGCCTTCAGCGGACTCGCGCAGCAACGCATAAACCGGCAAATCGGGCAGGCTGAGGCGCGTGAGCCTGGCTCCATCGAAAAAACACGGATGATTGGAGACGAGTTGATTGAGTTGCGCCAGTTCGGGAATGATGTTGTCGCGGCTGTTCCAATTCAATCCGGCACAGCCGTGGACGCGGATTTTTTCGGCGGCCAGCCATTCGACGCCGCAGGTGAAACCAAAGCCACCGCGGGGACTGGTCAGCGCAGAAAGGCGATTGCGCAGCAACGACCACGCACGGCCTTTTTGGGCAAGCCGGTCGTTGTCGTGCGTCTCGCTATAATGAATGTAAGTGCCGACGCGCGCGCTTTGGCGGTTGGCGTAGTCGAGATAATCAGCGACCTGACGGCCGGAGAAATTTTGGAAAAGCTCGGAGTAGGCCCATTGCATGCCGCCTTCGGTCAGCAACATTTCGGTGGCCTCCCACGAACCACCCAGGCCCTCGAGCAGGAAAATGGTTTCGGGGAATTCGTCCTGCACGCGGGCGACGATGTATTGCCACGCGGGCACGGGAATTTTGTAGCCGGCATCGCAGCGGAATCCATCCACCCCGCGCCGGCACCAGATCAAATGGGCCTCGGCGATTTTGTCCCAGAGCGCGACATTGTCCTGTTTCAGCTCGACGAGGTCTTCCCAGGTAGTACCCCACGCGCCGGGGCTGGCGAACGCACCGTCCGGATGGCGCAGGAAAAAACCGGGATAATTTTCCTGCAAGGTCGAGCCCCAGCCGGTGTGGTTGATGACAATGTCGAGGAAAACGCGCGCGCCAAGCGCATGCGCGGCGCAGGTCAGTTCACAAAACTGGTCCACACCGGTGGTGCGGCGGTCGAATTCAACCAGCGCCGGGTCGATCGCCGTCAAGTCGAGGCTCGCATACGGACTGCCGAAACGGCCGAAGCGCGCATAAGTCGTCGGCGTGGGTTGCACCGGCAGCAGATGCACAATGCGGCAGCCGAGCGTGTGGACGATATGTGGCAACTGGCGCGCGAGGTCGCGCAGTTTGCCGGAAGGTGGAATGACGGTGAAATTTTTCCCGTCGAGCGACTTGATTTGCGCTTCGAGTTTATCATCGCGCGCCGAGGACAGACTTTTCGTTGCACCGAACAACCGCGTGAAAGCGCAATAAATGGTGTTGGCGGTGCGGGCAAAATCCGGATGAACACTTATACCGATATCCGGACCTTCCGGCCAATGCTGCCAGTTTTTTTCGTCGAGCCAATATGCCTTGGCCTTGAAGAAACCAATTTCAGCGAGCGGCAATTCGATTTGCCAGCCATCGCCGGTTTTTTGCATCGCCGCATCGCGCCAGGAGGCCCCGGCGTGAACGGCGCCACCTGCGTGGGCGGCGATAATTTCGCGGCGGCGCACAGCGGCGCGGCCAAGATTGGTACGGAGCAGGGCGCGCCGCGCGGTGGACGCGCCGGCGCCGCGCACAGCGAAACGAACGCGGTCGCCGACGAAGCGCAGGAGGCGTTCGCCGGTTGCCGGTTCCATGACGGGAGTCGGTTGCGCCATATTAAGACCGGAGTTGACCGCCGGACGGGGTTACGATTCCGCAGAAGCCGACAGAAAGCAACGCTGCTCTGCGGGAAAAAGCGCCAAAAAATGGCGCAGAGATTGCTAGTGAAGCCCTTGCGCAGGGGAATCCAACGACATGGTGACGCTGACACAAAATCAGGGTGAAGAAGCTCAATTGTTGCAAACGATTGAGATGTTCGAGGTTATTGTGCAATCGCAACCGAACGATTGCCAATCGCTGGAGATTCTCAAGGAGGCTTATTCGAAACTGGGTCGCGAGCAGGATGTGATCAACACCTCCAAACGGATCGCGCAGGCGTATATGCAGCAAGGCCAGCTTTCGTCGGCGATTCTGGAATACGAGACGGTGCTGCAACGCCGGCCGGACGACGCGGACGTGCTGGCGGCGCTCAAACAAATCGAGGACAAAGCCAACAACATGACGGTGGAGGCGGCAAGCGCGGAGCCAGCGGCGCTGGCGGCCCCGTCCGACGAGACGAAACTGCATAAAAAGGCGCGCGCCCCCGAGCTGGTGGAAATCAATGATGGCCGCAAGGCGATGCAGAAAATTTTTGTTGATAGCAAGCTCATCAGCGCCGGTGATTTCGATTTGTGCTGGCGCGTGCCGGACCTGGCGGTGGTGCCGCCGGACGTGGTCGAGCCCTTCATTCACATGCTGCATGAAAAAAACCTTTTGCACATTGAAAAATCGCTCAAACTGTTGAGCGACAAGGCGCGCACGGCGTTCATGCCGCTGGACCGTTATGACGTGGACATTGACTTGACGCGCGGTTTTCCGGCGGACGTGTGCCGGCGCTGGTGCGTGCTGCCGTTTGACCGGATGAGCAAAGCGATTTTGGTGGCGACGGCCAATCCGTTCAACCAGCAGGCGACCAAGGAACTGGCCGAAGCCACGTCGCACCGGCTGTTGTGGTATCTGGCCACGCCGTCGGAATTGATTTCAACCCTCCGCAGAGCGTTTCGCTGAGCCATGGCCAAGATCAAATCATTTGGGGAACGCATTGCCGATGCCCTCGTCGAGGATGGCCTGTTGAGCGCGCGCCAGGTCGAGGAGTTGCTCGAACAACAGAAAAAGGAGGGTGCGCGCCTTGTCAAACTCATCATTGACAAAGCCTACGTGAGCGAACAGGACCTGGCGGTTTCAATGGGGCGCGTGCTCAACGTCTTTCCCATCAACATCGCCCGTGTGAACATTCAGCCGGAGATTGTTGAATTGCTGCCGCGCGATGTCGCATACAACCACAAGGTCATTCCCGTTTCCCGGTTGGAAAACAAGTTGTTCCTCGCGATGGCCGACCCGCTCAACGTCCTCGCCCTTGACGACGTGAAGCGCCTGACCAAGCTCGAAATCACGCCGTTGATCGCGTCCGAAAAGGCCATTACTGAAAAACTCAACGCCCTGGACGCCGCCAAGAGCGGCTCGATGGAAGATATCATTCAAGACGCGCAGAAAAAAACCGAGGCGGAGGCAGACGCCGAGAGCGTCGAAACCGTCCGGGAAACCATCGAAGAAGTCAATTTGGACAAGCTCGCCGCTTCCAGCGAAGAGGCGCCCGTCATCAAGCTCGCAAATCTCATCATCGTCCAAGCCGTCAAGGAACGCGCCAGCGACGTGCATTTTGAGCCGTTCGAGAAGACTGTGCGGTTGCGCTATCGCATTGACGGCGCACTGGTGGACGCGACGCCGCCGCCCAAACAACTCCAATTGGCGTTGGCCTCGCGTTTCAAAATCATGAGCAGCCTCGACATCGCTGAACGCCGCCTGCCGCAGGACGGGCGCATGCGGGTCAAGGTCAGCGGCAGGGATTACGACCTGCGCGTTTCCGTGCTGCCGACCGTTTTCGGCGAGAAAATCGTGCTGCGTATTCTCGACAAGAGCACGCTCTCCGCGAGCATTGACAAACTCGGTTTGGACCCCGACACCTTCCGGCAGTTCAAGGCGGCCATTGATGCGCCGCACGGCCTTATTCTCGTCACGGGGCCGACGGGTTGCGGCAAAACCACGACGCTTTACTCCGCGCTCAACGAACTGAACAATCCGATTTATAATATCGTCACCGTCGAAGACCCGGTGGAATTTCAAATTCCCGGCATCAATCAGGTGCCAACCAAAAAGGAAATCGGCCTTACCTTTGCCAACGCGCTACGCTCCATTTTGCGCCAGGACCCGGACATCATCATGATCGGTGAAATCCGCGACACCGAGACTGCGGAGATTGCCATCGAAGCCGCGCTGACCGGCCATCAGGTGCTTACCACCCTGCACTGCAACGATGCACCCGGGGCCATTGCGCGCCTCGACGACATGGGCATTGCACCCTTCCTCATTTCCTCCTCGGTAATTCTTGCTTGCGCGCAGCGGCTGGTGCGCCGCATTTGTTCCCATTGCCGCGAGCCGGTGACCTATCCGCCCAAAATGTATGAGGACCTCGGCATTGACCCCGCCATGTTCAGCGGCGTGCAACTGTATCGTGGACGCGGCTGCGAACGCTGCAAAAATTCCGGTTATGCCGGACGTTTCGCCATCATCGAAGCCATGACCATCACCGACCAAATCCGCAAACTCGTCATCGCCCGCGCCAGTACCCGCGAAATGGCCAAGGTCGCCATCAGTCAGGGAATGCGCACCCTCCGCATGGTGGCACTGGACCGTGCCCACGATGGCATTACCACCTTGGAACAGGTGCTGGTAACCACCGCGTCGCACTGACGGCGGTCAGAATTTCCGCTGCGGCATGGTGAAAGGCTGGGGGGTTGACAACAACCAAGGCGGCGGTTGCGGTGCCCAGGCTGGCGGGGCGGCGAATGATTGCCAGTTGGTGGAGCTGGTAATGCCCGGCAAGGGTGGCAAACCTGTCGGCCGGCCAATCCCGCTGCTCAACGGCGCGAACGAAGCGCCCACAGGACTCCTCGTCGGTGCTTGATTGGCGGTTGCATCCGTCAGCAACTGGAGGGGTGAGAAGAATTTGCCATCCGGCGAGGATTTTGCCGACGTGTCCGAGGACAAACCCGGGTCCAGCAGTTGTCTGAACCGCTCCCTTTCCGCCAGTTGTTCCAGAGTTGGTGATGGCGGCTGCGGGGGCAGGCCGAGCGATCTGAACCAGCCTGCCCTTCCGTTTTCGTTTTGTCCCGGGGACCGGTTATTGGCCGGGGTGTCGTTGAAAAAACGGTCCAAAATTTGCGGCGCAGTTGGCAATCCGACGGGATTGAACGGATTCCCGTTCGTCAACCCGCCTTGGTTCCCCAAAAAATCCCAGCCGGTGGAGGAATTGTCGTTGAGGTGTCTGTTTGTGACGGCGGCTTGCGGTTGCTGTTGTCGCGCCAGGAAACGCTCTACCAAGGTCAATTTTTTTCGATTATCGGCGGCCTCCTGCTCCGTGGTGCGGAGAGTGTTTGCCGGCGCGCTCACGCCAAGAATTTCCTCCGGCGTCATCAATGCCCAGTTGTCCCGCACGTCCAGCATCTTTTGCAGCCGTTGCGCCTCGGCGGGTGAAGGCGCCGGCGCGCGCGGCCAGGCGGCCGGCGGCAGGGATGGACTGGGAACATTGAAAACCGACACCGGCGCCTGCAATTCGTTGGCGAAATTCGGCCGGTCGGAAAGTCGCGGCAGAAGCAACGGCGCATTGTTTGCGGCCTTGTCCCCCGCTGGCACGGAAAAGATGATGGGCTGACTCGATGGCAGCGCGTTTGTCTGCGCTACAACGGGCAAGACCACCGCTGTCAACGCACAGGCCAGCAGCGGCATTCTGAAGTTTGCCCGGTGAAAATTCATTTTCAGGTTGATACGCTAGTGTAATAGACACCCAGCGTCAAAATTGAATTCAAAACCCGCTCAATTTCCTGTATTTATTGGGTGATATACCAGCAGGATTGGTCTCTCAACTTTCAGCTCTCAACCACTTTTCATTGCTTCTCGTATTCACCCTTACTGAGACGTTTGAGCACCGTGAACCCGGCTTTTTTGGCGTCCGAGATGGAGAGCGGCTTGAGCTTGTGCGGCGTGCTAAAGGCGGAAAAGACCTTGCGCACCGGCTTTTTGCACGCCGGACATTTCGTCAACTCCGGCGCACTCAACGGCCGGCGCAAGGTGAACCGCCCGCCGCACACCTTGCACTCGCCTTCACACAGCTCGTATTCGTAAAGAGGCACGGAACCAATTTCAGCTTGGGGGTGCCGAAAGTCGAATGGAATTTTAAGTCCGGACAAGGTGAAGACCGAACCGCTGGCATTCTTATGTCGAAGGATTTTGCGCCAAGCGTTGATCAGGTGATTGCCATTCAAAATGCGAGAGAAAACGAGAAAGGGAATAAATACGATTTTATGAAAAAGACGCAGCCGCGCGAGGGCATTGAATCCCCGAAGCTTTGATTGGTTTGAGTGGGTGGACGTTCTACTTCTTCAAAAACGCGCTGAACAAATCCATCGGTATTGGCAGGAACGTCGTCGTATTATGTTCGCTGGAGATTTCCCGCATGGTCTGGAGATAACGCAGTTGCAGCGCAATCGGCTCCTTGCTGATCAACGCGGCAGCCTGCACCATTTTTTCGGCAGCCTGGAATTCGCCTTCGGCGTTCACGATCTTCGCGCGGCGTTCGCGTTCGGCTTCGGCCTGCTTGGCCATCGCGCGTTTCATGCTGTCCGGCAACGCCACGTCCTTCACCTCGACGGCGGTGACCTTGATTCCCCATGGCTCGGTCTGGCGATCAATGATTTCCTGCAACTTCTGGTTGATCACGTCGCGCTGGGAAAGCAAATCGTCGAGCGGCGCCTGGCCGAGCACGCTGCGCAGCGTTGTCTGCGCGATCAGCGAAGTCGCTTTCCAGAAATTTTCCACCTTCACCACCGCCGCCGTCGGATCCACGACGCGGAAATAGACGACGGCGTCCACGGTGGCCGGCACGTTGTCGCGGGTCATGATTTCCTGCTTGGAAACGTCAATGGTCACGACGCGCAAATCCATCCGCACCATTTTGTCCACGATGGGAATGAGGAAAATCAGCCCCGGTCCCTTGGCGCGGAGCAGTTTGCCGAGCCGGAAAATGACGCCGCGTTCGTATTCGCGCAGGATGCGCAGCGCCTGCGGCAAAATGATGATTGCCAGCACAATCGCTATTACCACCCATGCTCCAAGGGTGTGAACTATGTTAATGATGAGTTCGTTCATAATTTTCTCCGTTTCTACATTTTGGGTTTTACTTTCAACGTCAGGCCTTCGATGCCGGTGATTTCCACCGGTTGCCCGGCTTCCACCGGCGTTTCGCTCACGGCATTCCAGTTTTCGCCTTCGATAAACACCTTGCCGCCCTGCGCGTCAATCCGCGAGAGCGCCTTCACCGTCCGGCCGAGCATCGTTTCCTTGCCGGATTGGATGGGTCTGAACTGGGCGCGAATTCCCTTGCTGACGACGAAAATGAAAAACGCCGCCGTGAGGACCGTGGCCGAAACAATCCAACTCATCGGCAAATGGTAACCGACCGGCGCATGATTGAACAGCATCAGTGCGCCGAGGAAAAACGCGGCGATGCCGCCGCCGGTCAATACACCGTGTGTTGGAGCAAAAATGTCAATGATGAACAGCGCCACCGCCAAAAGAATCAGCGCAACTCCGGCGACGTTCACCGGCAGGGTCGCCGACATATAAAGCAGCAGAATCAACGCGAGCGCGCCGGCGACGCCGGGAAAGATCGCCCCGGGATGGCTCATCTCGGCGATGATTCCATAAATCGCAATCAGCATGAGAATCATCATCACTTCCGGCAACCAGAAAAGTTGGAACAAATGTTCGGATGGCGTCATCGGAATTTCTATAACGCTCGCGCCGATGGTTTTCAGAATTTTCCCATTCACGGAACGGCCACTTAATTTTTGCAGCAAATCGGGAACATTGGTTGCAATTAGATCAATGACTTTAAGTTGCAACGCCTCTTCAGAAGTGAGTGCCTTGCTGGCGGTGACGGAGGATTTCGCCCATTCGACGTTGCGATGCCGTTTTTCGGCGATGGTTTGCATGACCTTCGTGTAGACATTTCCCACTTTTTGCATCATAATGCTGTTGGTGGTTTCCTCCTCGTTGCCCATTTCGACGGGATGTGCCGCGCCAATGGTTGTATGAGGAGCCATTGCGGCAATATTCGCCGCCAGGGTTATGTAAACGCCCGCACTGCCGGCCATTGCACCTTCCGGCGCAACATAAACGACCGTCGGGACTCGCTCCGCATAAAAAACCTGAACAATGTCATTCATGGAATTGGCCAGACCGCCGGGGGTGTTCAATTCGATGACAAGACACTCATCGTTTTGCGCCGCCGAAACGTCAATCGCGCGGGAAATGTAGCTGGCGGTGGCCGGGCCGATGGCACCATCAATTTTGATCAGCCCGACTTGCGCGGCTTGGCCTGCCGCCACGCCGAGAATCAACCCGGCAATTGCGATGGAAATCCAACGCTTCATAATTCCGGCTCTGATTCAGATTAGCAAACGGCGGGAAGTCTGCCAATGATTTTGTCAAGCGGGCCTTCCCAGCGGCGGCTGATTCCGAATTGCCGTGACAAGAATTTTCTGGTAGTAACATCGTTGCAAACAGAACGATGCCCAGCGCCCCGCCAAAACCGCTTCAAGCCGCCTCACCAGGCATCGGCAGCCTGGGGTTGAACGAAGCAACGGTCGGGCCGGCACAAAGAATCCGCTTGCGCCGGAAGCCCGCTCCCGCTGAAGTTGCTGGTTAAAACATTTATGAGCACAGTGATTGTTACCGGTGCCGCCGGATTGATCGGTTCGGAAAGCGTCAAACGTTTTGCCCGCGAAGGATACAAGGTGGTTGGCATTGACAATGACCTGCGCCAATGGTTTTTCGGCAAGGAAGCGTCCACGCTGGCCAACCGGAAGAAACTCATTGAGACTGTCCCCCATTATCAGCATCACGACTTTGACATCCGCGACCGGCAGGCGGTGGAAAATCTGTTCCGCCAACTCGGCAAGGAAACCGTCCTCATCATTCACACCGCGGCGCAGCCGTCCCACGATTGGGCGGCGCGCGACCCGCACGCGGATTTCAGCGTCAACGCCACGGCCACGCTCAATTTGCTGGAAGCCACCCGTCAATTTTGCCCCACAGCGGTTTTCATTTTCACTTCCACGAACAAAGTTTATGGCGACACGCCGAACCGTCTGCCGCTCGTTGAATTGGAGAAACGTTGGGAAATCAAACCTGGCCACGAGTACGAACCCGGCATCTCGGAGACGATGAGCATTGATCACACCAAGCATTCACTGTTCGGCGCGTCCAAAGTCGCCGCCGACGTGCTGGTGCAGGAATACGGGAATTATTTCGGGATGAAGACGGCCTGCTTCCGCGGGGGTTGTCTGACCGGCCCGGCACACGCCGGCACGGAACTGCACGGCTTTCTCGCCTACCTCATGCGTTGCACGGTGGACGGCACGCCCTATCGCGTGTTCGGCTACAAAGGCAAACAGGTGCGCGACAACATCCACAGCCACGATTTGGTCGAAATGTTCTGGCAATTCTTCCAGAAGCCGCGCATCGGCGAAGTCTATAACGCCGGCGGCAGCCGCCATTCGAATTGTTCGATGCTCGAAGCCATTGACCTTTGCGAACAGATCAGCGGTCGGAAACTAAAATGGACCTATGTGGAAGATAACCGCATCGGCGACCACATCTGGTGGATCAGCGACGTGCGGAAATTCCAGTCGCACTATCCGGCTTGGAAATTCCGTTACGGCTTGAAGGAAATTCTGGAGGAAATCCACGCCGCCTGCCGCGCCGCTTGAATGACCCCGTCCTTTCCAGAAAGCATTTTGGTCACCGGCGGCGCGGGGTTCGTCGGCAGCAGTCTCGCGCTGTATCTCAAGAGCCGCCATCCCCGCACACGGGTCGTGTGCATGGACAATTTGCACCGGCGCGGCTCGGAGTTGAACGTCCCGCGGCTGCAAAATGCCGGTGTGGAATTTATGAAAGGTGACATCCGCTTTGCGAAGGAATTTCCGGCCGGCCCGTTTGAATTCATTCTCGAATGCTCCGCCGAACCGTCCGTGCTGGCGGGTTATGGCGAATCGCCGGATTATTTGATGGAAACCAACTTCATTGGCACCTGCCGCTGCCTGGAATTCGCCCGCCAATGGAAAAGCAAACTCCTGTTTCTCTCCACGAGCCGGGTTTACCCGATTGCCACTTTGGAAAAACATCCTTGGATCGAGCAACCGACACGCTTTGCCTGGGCCGACGTTCCCGGCGCGGCAATTTCGTCGCGCGGCGTGCGCGAGGATTGTCCGATGACCGGCGCGCGGTCGCTCTACGGCCTGACCAAATTCGCCAGCGAAGGTTTGGTTGAGGAATATCGCGACGGATTCGGCCTGCGCGCCGCCATCAATCGTTGCAGCGTCATCGCTGGGCCATGGCAGATGGGAAAAGTGGACCAGGGGGTCGTCGCGCTCTGGGTGCTGCGGCATTTTTTCGGCAAGCCGCTAAAATATATCGGTTACGGCGGAACGGGTAAACAGGTCAGGGACGTGCTGCACGTATCCGACCTTTGCGAACTGGTCGAAGAGCAAATGGCCAACTTCGACCGTTGGGATGGCTGGCTGGGAAACGTTGGTGGCGGATTGGAAATTTCCACATCCCTTCAGGAACTCACCGCCTCCTGCCAAAAAATTGTCGGACGCGGGGTGCCGATTGCCGCCGAACCCCAAAACCGGCAGGCCGATCTGCGCGTCTTCCTCGCCGATTGTTCCCGCTTGTTTGCCCGGACCAGCTGGCGTCCCCGGCGCGGAGTAACGCAGATCGTCGCGGACGTTTTTGAATGGGTTCGTGCCAACGAAAGGGCATTGCAGCCACTGGTATGAAAAGCGATTCACGCCCCGAAAATCTGTTGCAAAGCGGCATCGTTTTTACGGTCATTAGTTTTCTGGCGCTGCTGGTCCATTGGATTTTCCAATTCATCGTCAGTCCGCAGCTGGGCGGCACGGAAGGCGAATACGGTCTTGTCCTCGCGACCATCGCGTTCATCGGATTCCTCGGCCTGCCGTTGACCATCGCCATCCAGGCGGTCACGCATTACATCGCGCGTTTTCACTTCAGCGGGGATGACGCGCGTCTTCATGGCTTGCTTGCCGGCTGCCGCAAATTTCTTTTTCACACCACCCTTGCCGGCTCGGCCATTGCCATCCTGCTCGTGAAACCGCTGGGCGACTTTTTCAACATCCCCCGCACAAACCTCACCATCATCGCGCTCGTTTGCGTGCTGGGCAATCTTTGGACTTCCTACGCGACGGCGCTTTGTCAGGGGCTTGGTTGGTTCAAACGGCTCGCCTTGATTGGATTGCTGTCAGCCGTTCTGCGGGTTTTGTTCGGCTGGCCGGCGACCAAAATCTGGCCGGTGGCCGAATGGGCGGTTCTCGCCTCCGCCGTCATGTTGTTGCCCAATTTGATTTTGCTTTATTGGCGAAATGATTTGCCGCGCCGGACGGATGCCATCATTTCGCCGTGGACTTCGGAATTTGTCCAGTTCCTCGTCGTCAGTGCCGCGTGCGCCGTCGGCGTAATTTTTTTTGCTCAAGGCGACTTGCTCATCGCAAAAAAATATTTTTCCAGCGTGCAAATGGATGCTTACGGTTCCGCCGGACTGCTGGCGCGCGCTCTCCCGACCGCTGTCGGCCCCCTGTTGACCGTTTTGTTTACGCACCGTTCAGGCCGCGATCATCACCACGGCGACGCATTGCAGGAACAATTGAAATTAATTGGCCTCTATGCGGGGGGGTTGATTTTGGGCGCCATCTGCCTTTACATGTTGCGCGGATTCTGTCTGCAACTGCTGCATCGCAACACGCCGGCGGCGGCAGCGATGATCGGCCCGCTTTCTTTAACCATGGTTTTCGTCGGCCTGCTTCAAGCGCTCGCCCTGTGGTCACTGGCGAGCCGCTGGATAAAAATTTCATTGCTCTACGGTGCGCTGGGTTTCGCCTACTGGTTGGCGCTTTTACTTTTCGGCAAATCACCGGCGGACTTGGTGGGCTTAATGCCGGTGGCCGCCGGAATTTCATTCGCCACAGTCTTTCTGGTTTGGCTGGTGGCCATGCGCCTTCACAAAATCGGCGTGCCGGAACAAAGCTGATTTGAATTTGCCATCGCGGTCAGCCAAACTTACACCATGCAGTCCGACCCGGGGAAAATGCCGCGCGTCAGCTTCATCATGCCGACGCTGAATGCCGGGGCGTTGCTCGACAATTGCCTTGCGTCCATAGCGCGCCAGACCTGGCCGCGCGACCGCTGTGAAGTCATCCTGGCCGATGCGCATTCGACCGATTCGACCCGCGACATCGCCAAAAAATACGGCGCGGTCGTCATTGACGACGACGGCAAAAATATGGAGGAAGGCAAACGCCTCGCGCTTCGGCGCGCCACCGGCGAATACATCGTTTTTGTGGATGCGGACAATGAAATCACCCATTCCGATTACATTGAACTGGCCGTGAAGGCGCTCAGGGCGAATCCACAGGCGCTGGGCGTGGAAAGTTACTATTTGCCGTCGCCGAAGATGAGTTCGTTCTGCGCCTACCTTACGCATTTGCTGCATATCAGCGATCCGATTTGCTGGCTGATGAGCACGAATCCGCAGCTGGTCGCGCGGGACAACGAGACGGAACGCTGGACGCTGCCGGGCGATTCGCTCTCGTATCCGCTCGGTGCCAACGGCTTTGTCTTTCGCCGCGCCGATTTGGAGTCAGTGCGGGCCAACGAACATTTTCAGGACACCCATGCGGCGTTGCATCTCCTGCGCGCGGGCAAACGCGAGTGGCTGCGCATCCGGGGGCGTGGCGTGCATCACTATTACGTGCAGACGCTTTGGGGTTTTGTCCAAAAACGCCGCCGCGCCACGGTGCATTTCCTGCGCGTGCAGGCGGAGGCGAAGACGAATTGGATGAAGGAGAAACCGCCCGTGCCCCTCTGGCTGGCGGCGCTTTATTGCGTCACCTTCATCGGCCCGTTGTGGCACACCTGGCGCGGTTTGACTCGCGACCGTGACGTGCGCTGGCTTTGGCATATGCCTGCCAGCCTCGCCAGCGTGCTCGGCAATGCCTGGGGTGTGTTCACCTACCGCCGCCGGGGCAAGGACAAAAAACTCATTGCCGAGTTGCAGGTCAAACAGACGCTCAAGCCTTGATCGAGAGAGCCCATGGCAACGCCGCCCCCAACTCAATCTTCGTTCGCGCAACGCCCGCGCCTGGTTTGTTTCGTCAACGGCATCTTTGGCGAAGGGATTGGCGGCGGAGATATATACGTTTATCACATGGTACGCGCGGCGTTAGATGCGGGTTATCCTATTCATTTCTTCGGCGGCCATGCGCTGAAACGATTCCTCGAAAAACAAAACCTGCCTCTCAATCTGACATTGACCGATTCTCAAGCTGCCGAGCTTGGAGACGTGAACCAGTTGTCCGGGCAATTCCGGCTGCTGCGCGATTTTGCCCGGCGGTTGAAGAACACGTTGCGGCAGTTGGATGACGTGAAAACCGGTGACCTGGCTTATACGGCATCCGATTATTGGTTTGACACCGTTCCCCTCATCCGTTGCCGGGCGCGCGCAAAAATTTTGTATCTGGGCATGACGGCGCCGACGTTGGGCCAGGTCTTGTCGAAAGGCCGCGCGGACGTGACCTCCAGCCGTCTGCCGTCGCTTTACTACTGGATGAGCCAGCAACTTTCACTGCGCTGGTTCCGGCGGATCCGCAATGGTATCGTGACTTACAGCCATCCGCAAATCCGCGATTATCTGAAGCAGTTCGGTTATGCGGAGTCGAACCTGTGGTATGTGCCCAATGGCAGCGATGTAGCATTGGCTGACCGTGTGCCGCCGCAGCCGAAACAATTTGACATGGCCTGGATGGGGCGTGTGCATCCGCAGAAAGGCATTGACGATCTGCTGGCCACGCTGGCATGGCTGAAACAACAAATGCCGGATTTCCGCGCGGTCATCATCGGCAAAAGCCAGGACAAACTCGAACCGGTGATTGGCCGGATGGGGTTGCAGGAAAATGTGACGTTTAGCGGGCTGGTTTCCGAAGAGGGAAAATTTCGCCTGCTCAAGAGCAGCCGTGTGTTTGTGATGCCAAGCCATTACGAAAGCTGGGGCATCGTGGTGGGCGAAGCGCTTGTATCCGGCGTGCCGGTAGTGGCTTACGATCTGCCCTGTTACCGGCCCGTCTTCGGCGACTTCGTGCGTTACGTGAAATGCTTCGAAAGTGACGGCTTCAAACGCGCTGTCGAAGACGAGATTCGCCGGCAACGCGCCGGGCGCAACTATCTTGCCGAGATGAATCCCGGCAAACTGAAGCAGGCGACGGATTGGTCAACTGCCCAGGAAAGGTTCCTTTCGCTTCTGCGAAAGCTGGCCGCCGACGGCACGCCCGCAAGTTGAGACGCCAATTTAACCTTGCCGCGTCGAGCGGAATTGAATGCGCTGGCTGTTTGAGCCGCGCGTTACCTTCATTCGCGGCACAGGCAACCGGTTCTCATTTGCCAGATTACGCGGAGAAATCCGTTCAAAATCAAAAGCCTGATTGAACGGGCCGGTCTGGTTGGGTGTGTTCACGCTCAACACGGACGGTCATTCTCTGGGAATGGGGGTAAAGAAACGCCGATTGCGGAGAGAGTGTGAGCGATAAAGCTTCCAGCCGGTAGCTGCCGCTTTGAGCAAATGGGCCAAACCCGGGGAAAAGCGGTTCACCGTTCGAATCAGTGCGTTCGGGCCTTTTTCATCAGACCGCTTGCTCGAAGCGGCAGCATCCCACATCGTCGAATAATCACTTTGTTGCGGCATTCGTCGGAACAGTTCCACCACTTCTTTTCGCCGCGCCTGAACGAGAAGGTGAATCAACGTATAAGAAATGAGCTCAACGCGCGAACGTAGGATTCGAGGGTCGGCGACTTTATACCATCGGGCTTGCGGACCGGCAGCGTGCGCAATCATATCGACAACTTCATAACCATTTTCTTCGGATAGGGCCTGGTAAAACAGTTCCGGGCTGAACTGGTAAAAACCGTGTCCGAACCAGTTGTTTCCTGGCGAATCAAGGAACAGATATCCTTGGACCTTGACCAGCTCCATGCAATTGCGCAACGCAACGGGAAAGTTGAATACGTGCTCAAGGGTGCCGCCGTCGCAAACAACATCGAAGCGTTCCTTCCAGTCGTTCGGAATAGGTTGATTCAGGTCATGCACCAGGGCGGCTCCTTCGTAAGGCGAGGCGTCGAGGGATTGCACCGTGCGTGCTCCCAGGCAATGGAAGAACTCTTCGGCAAACCCGCCGAGATTACCTTCCTCCCGGAATGGCTCATCGGGAAGATGGTGTTGTTGCAGCAATTGCCGCATCTTGCCGGGGAAAACATCCAGCTTTAGCCGGCCGATGGTCAAAACACTGCCGAAGCACACCCCTTGTTTGCGAGCGCGCAATAGAAATTGAACTGAATTGAGATCCAAACCCATAGCGTCCGTTCAAGTTTGAACCCCAAACGTCTGTTTGTATTGATTCATACCGAAATCTCCGTGTCGTGGCCATTGTCAACAGCCGACACAGGGGCAACAAGTTTTTTTGGCAACCAGCGCAGGCAACACCCGCTCATGGCAACAATACTGCTATCCGCTCTGCCAGAAAGCGTTCCACGCTGTGATTCCAGTTCTTGCGAAAACGGTTGATCGCATCATAAAAATTCCGGCCCTGGTCGCGCATTTCCAGGACAGCCTGTTCAATTGGTTGCGGGTCAGGTGCCACGACCCGCCCAATGCCGTTTCTCTCAATTTCCCCGCTGAAAAATGCAGTGTTCGTGGTCAATAGTGGCAGGTTGTTGGCCAGACAATGAAAGTATTTCGACGGACAGCCGTAATAGCTGTAACTTTGCGGGCCGGCGTTGCGATATATCGCGTAGGCGCAAAAGCAGTGCCGGGCGATTTCCGAGAGGCGGCATGGCTCGATATGGCCATGGAATGTGGTTTGGGGCGGAGCGTCCATCTTAATCGAAGCCAGATAGGGCGAGTCTCCGACTATGTGCAACGGGATGTCGTGTCGCCGCGCGACCTGAAACAAAACATCCAAGGCGTGATCTTCCGAGGGAACGCCAAAATACATAATCTCCCGCCGCTCGGCCATGGGAACCCCGTTGTCATTGATATAGATTGGCAAAATGTAGTTGTGCGAATGACCTTCTCCTGTGGGAATGCGCGGCGAGAGTCTCCACACCTCGTCTGCCTGACGGACAATGAACCGGTTCAAGGCCATGTTGGCACGGCGATGCAATCGGACACGCCATTTTCCAACCGGCGGCAGGTAATCACTTTGAAGTGAAACCAAAGTGCGGACTTTGCCCCATCGTTTCAGCCCTACCGCCAGCAGTCCGCGCGGCCCTTCAACAATCAGAAGTGCGATGGGTTCCCCTTCCGCCCATTTCAGAGTCCGGCGCAGGATGCGAAACGCCGAAAAGAAACCAAAGCACATGTCGTCCAATCGCCGCCAGCGGGCCACCGGCATTTTCTCGCTCAAAGAAGTTTGCTGGCCATGCACCCAGGTGGAATCCTCCCGCCACCGACCGCAGCGCACCAGCAAGAGCGCAGCATTGGCCGAAATGATTTTTGCCCAACTTTCCTCGTTGGTCGCGCTCCCCATCCACATGGCAATGCGTTTCATATCTTCGCAATTGCCGGAAATAGGGACATCCCAAAATGAAGTCAAGCGGAACCGGATGACATAGCCTTGACACATAGGTGGTTGTCACTAAGAATCTCCGCCCCAGCCATCGCGAGAAGCCACCGGTTTCACCCGGTGGAGCTGTGAGCGCAACGCGGTTTTGATTTGTGCTGGTTGCCAGTCTGATGAAAATGGTGAAACCAACTCCTGAAATTAAGCGGCGGGGTTTGCTGCCCCTTGCGCTCCTGGCCGTCATTTTGGCCGTGCTCTTCTGGGAAAGTTTCTTGCCCGGCTATGTTCATTTCTCCAACGACGGTCCGCTGGGGCAGCAAATGACAGCCTGTTCGCGCCTGCCGCAGGCCTTCTTCGGTTCGTGGGGCGACTTGAATGACATCGGTAGCAACACGGGCTCGTACCCGCTGGACGTGAACGGGCTGATTCGCTGGGTGTTGCGGCCGGTGGGTTACGCGAAATTTCTGGCGCCCATTGCCCTGTTCATTTTGGGACTCGGCGCCTGGACGTTTTTCCGGCAACTGAAACTCTCGCCGCTGGCGGCCACCTTGGGGGCGCTGGCCGCGACCCTGAATTCCACTTTTTTTGCTACGGCCTGTTGGGGCGTGGCGCCGCAACAAATCGCCATCGGCATGGACTTCTTGGCGCTGGCTTTGGTGGTTTCCAACACATCGGAAACTCCCGTGCTTATACGCTGGGCAAGACTGGCGCTGGCTGGACTGGCCGTCGGCATCAACGTGATGGAAGCGGCGGACATCGGCGCGATTTTCAGTTTGTTCGTCGCGGCCTTTGTCTTTTTCAAAGCCATCGCCGATGAGAGCGGGGCGATGGGGGTAAAAGTGGGACGGGGCGTCAGCCGCGTGGCGGTCATCGCGCTGTTTGCCGGATTCATTGCCACGCAGACAATTGTGGCGCTGGTTGGCACTGCCGTCGTCGGCATTGCCGGCGCGGCGCAGGACACCGAAACGAAAATGCAGCACTGGGACTTTTCGACCCAGTGGAGCGAACCGAAAGTGGAAACACTCGGCTTGTTCGTGCCGGGTTTGTTTGGTTACCGGATGAACACGCCGAAAGATATGATGGAATTTCTTCAGGACCATTACAAAGGCGGTGAGTATTGGGGTGCGGTCGGGCGTGACCCGGCATTGGTGCGTTACTTCGACACTGGAAAACAAGGTTCTCCGCCGTCCGGCTTCATGCGATTTACCGGCGGGCAGAACTACGCCGGTATTTTGGTGGCGCTGGCGGCATTCTGGGCCATGGCGCAATCCTTGCGTCGGCAGAACTCCGTCTTTTCCGAAACGCAACGGCGGTTCATCTGGTTCTGGTCGGTCGTGTTGATCGGGTCTTTGTTGCTGGCCTGGGGCCGGTACGCGCCGTTTTACCAATTCTTCTACATGCTGCCTTATGCCTCCACGATTCGGAATCCGACCAAATTCCTGCTCGTGTTTTCCTGGGCGATTGTGATTCTCTTCGCCTATGCCGTTCATGGCTGGCGCCGGCGTTACCTGGAGATTCCGGCGGTCAGTTCCGCTTCGCCGCTGGCGCATCTTAAAAACTGGTGGGCGAAAGTCCGCGGCTTCGACCGGAACTGGACTTGCGCCTGCGGCGCAGCGTTTATCGTCGTTTTGCTCGGTTGGTTGATTTACACCTCGGACAGGCCAGGCCTCGTGCGCTATTTGCAGACGGTCGGTTTCGGTGACGAAGATACGGCAAAACAGATCGCCGCCTTCAGCATCGGACAAGCAGGCTGGTTTGTTCTGTTGTTCGCGTTGGCCGCCGGACTTTGCGTGCTCACCATCGCTGGCGTCTTTGCCGGGCGGCGCGCCGGACTGGGCGGTATTTTGCTCGGCGCGTTTCTGGTGGCGGACTTGGGCCGGGCCGACCTGCCTTATATCACCTACTGGGATTACAAACAAAAATACGACATCGATCCGGCCAATCCGACCGATTCAACCAACCCGATTATTAATTTCCTGCGCAACAAACCCTATGAACATCGGGTGGCGGATTTGCCGTTCAATATTCCACAGCGCCTGCCTTTCTACGATGACTGGTTTGGCGACCTATACCGCATCGAATGGGCGCAACACCATTTCCTTTATTATAACATCCAGTCGCTCGACAAAATTCAAATGCCGCGCATGCCGGCGGACCTGGCGGCTTACGAGATGGCGCTGACGCCTCATTCCACAGACACGACCTGGCTCTCGGTCAGGCGTTGGGAATTGACCAATACCCGTTACCTGCTTGGTCCGGCGGGCTTTCTGGACATTTTGAATGACCAACTCGATCCGGGGCAGCACCGTTTCCGGGTCGTTCAACGTTTTGACGTTGTGGCGAAACCCGGCGTTGATCAGGTGACGCAATTGGAGCAGATGACTGCCGCCCCCGGCGAAAATGGAGGTTGTGCCCTCATTGAATTCACCGGCGCCTTGCCCCGCGCCAAACTTTATTCGCACTGGCAGGTGAACACCAATGACCTGACCACACTCCAGACGCTGACCAATGCCGGTTTCGACCCGCAACAAACGGTTTTGGTTTCCACGCCGCTGCCCGTTGCCGGTTCCACCAATCAAAATTCCGGGACCGTGGAATTTACCAGCTATGCGTCCACCCGCATCGTCTTCAGAACGCAGACCGCCATGCCGTCTGTGCTGCTGCTCAACGACATGTTTGACCCGCATTGGCATGTGTTCGTGGACGGCCAGCCGGCGGAACTGTTGCGCTGCAACTACATCATGCGTGGCGTTTTTCTGACGCCGGGCGCGCATACAGTGGAATTCAAATTCAGTCAGCCGCACAAACCGCTCTACACCACCCTGGCGGCCTTCGGCGTCGGAATGCTTTTGTGCGGTTTCCTGCTGGTGGCCACGCGCCGCAACGCCGGGCCGGGGACTCAGCCGTAAATGTTTTTCGGATGCCGCGGCCGGCGCCGGATGGTGTAAAGGTAAAAATCGCGCAATTCGACCAGGATCTGCCCCGCCAGCCAGGGCGGCCAACCGGTAATGCCGCGTGCCACCCGGACAATTTCACGTGCATAAGCGGCGTTCCCGTTCTGGCGGACGCGCTTGGCCTTGATGCCGGAGCGCACGGCAAACAGGCCTTTCAATTTCAACTTCCGGTGCAGGTTCAAGGCCTTGCCGCGCAGCGCTTCGTTCATCTCCATCGTCCGCCACTCGTCCAGAATGAGCGGCTGGAGGCCGGGCGCGTGGAACACCGTTTCATTCGCGCCGTGCCAGCGGTATTTTCCGAGCGCTTCGCGGACATGGACAATTTTTTCGCACTGTGCGCCAAACGCCGCCCAATAAATCTGGTCGCCAAGGATCGGGAAATCCAGCCGGAACCGGCACGGCGCGGGTTGAAAATTGGTTTTCATCAACGTTGCGCAAAACGCCTGGTTGCGAATCTCGGCCTTGCGCTGCAAAAAAACGTCCCGGTCCAGGACTTCTCTCCGTCCGTCCGCCTTGCCGGAAAAACTCAAGTGCCGGTTCCGCTCGTCAATGCGCTCATCAAGGCACCAAGCCAACCCGCGCCCGGCGCAATCCGCCAGCGTGCCCGTCATCACCTCGTAAAAACGCGTTGCGACCGCGTCGTCGGCGTGGAGGATGTGGAGAAATTCCGTTTCGGCGGCGAAGTCGAGGCAGCGGTTCATGTTGCCGAACAGGCCGAGATTGGTCGGGTTGCGGATGAACTCGCAGGCGATGCCCTTGAAATTCCGGACGATTTCCTCCGTCCGATCGGTCGAGCAATTGTCCAAAACAATCACTCGGTCCGGGCGGAGCGTCTGCCGGGTGACGGATTCCAGCGTCTGCCCGATGAACTCCTCACCGTTGAAGACCGGGATGGTGGTGATGATTTTGGATTTCACGAGCGGCCAGTTTAGGCCAGGGCGCCGGAACCAACAAGTTCAGGCTTTCATTGGCCCCCCGCTTCCGGCAGCATGGCCGCATGAAAGCGGTGGACATTCCGGTCTTCATCCTGTGCGGCGGTTTGGGCACTCGCATCAAAGAAGAAACCGAATTCCGGCCCAAACCGATGGTGCCCGTGGGCGAGCATCCGATTCTCTGGCACGTCATGCAGATTTATGCGCGGCATGGTTTCCGGCGCTTTGTGCTCTGCCTCGGTTTCAAGGCCGATGTGGTGAAGGATTACTTCAACAGTTTCCACCTGCACAACGCCGATTGCACCATTAAGCTCAAAACCAATGACGTCACCGTCCACGAACAACGGCATAATCTGGATTGGGAGGTCACGCTGGCCTACACCGGCGAAAAAAACATGACCGGCAGCCGGGTGGCACAGGCCGCGCGTAAATATCTCGGCCCGGCGGAACATTTCGCGGTGACCTACGGCGACGGCCTGACTGACGCCAGCCTCGTCGAGGAATTCCGCTACCATCTGGCGCGGAAAAAACTCGGCACCGTTCTTGGAGTCAACCCGCCGTCGCGCTTCGGCGAAATCAGGATCAAGGGCGACCGGGTGGTGGAATTCGCCGAGAAACCCGACCTCGAAGGCCACTGGATCAACGGCGGCTATTTCTTTTTTCATCGCGATTTCCGCCGGTACCTTTCCGAAGACGAAGGCTGCGTGCTGGAAGGCGGCCCACTCGTGCGGCTGGCGTGTGACGGTCAGTTGAGCATTTACAAACACCGCGGTTTCTGGGCGTGTATGGACACGCAGCGTGACCGCGAGCAACTGACCAAACTCGTCGAATCCGGCACGCCCCCCTGGCTGAAATGAAATGACCTACGACGTGACGATTGTGGGTGGCGGCATTGTCGGCCTTGCCACCGCTTATCGGTTGCTCGAGGCGCGGCCACTGCTCAAGCTGCTCCTGCTGGAAAAGGAGTCCAGACTGGCCGCGCACCAGACAGGCAACAACAGTGGTGTGCTGCATTCCGGACTTTATTACCAGCCCGGCTCGGCCAAGGCACTGCTCGCAGTCCAGGGCCTCCAGCAAATGGTCGGGTTCTGCCGCACCCACGGCATCCCGCATGAACAATGCGGCAAAATCGTCGTTGCCACTTCCGAGGTTGAGTTGCCCCGGCTGGAAAATCTCTGGCAACGGGGCCAGGCCAACGGACTCCAGGGCCTGCGCCGGCTGACGCCCGAAGAAATCCGGGAAATCGAACCGCACGCCGCCGGTATCGCCGCCATTCATGTCCCACAGGAAGGCATCGTGGATTATCCGGCCGTCTGCAATAAACTCGGCGAACTCATCCGCCAGGCGGGCGGCGAAATCCGCCTCGGCGCCCGGGTCGAAAAAATGATTTCCGGTGCTGATGGCTGGACAGTCGAAACTTCCGCCGGCGAATTCCCGACCGGGTTTGTTGTCACCTGCGGGGGGCTTTATTCCGACCGGTTGGCGCGTGCCGCGGGGCAAAAGCCGTCGGCCAAAATCATTCCGTTCCGCGGCGAATATTACAAACTGAAGCCCGAGCGTCAGCGTCTCGTCCGTCATCTGATTTACCCCGTGCCCGATCCGAAATTTCCCTTCCTCGGCGTCCACTTCACGCGGCTGATTCATGGCGGCATCGAAGCCGGGCCTAACGCCGTCCTCGCTTTTGCCCGCGAAGGCTACCGCTGGTCCAACATCAACCTGCGTGACCTGGCCGAATCGTTGTGCTTCCCCGGCTTGTGGAAATTTCTGGCTGCTTATCCGGGCATTTGCAGCTATGAAATCCGCCGGTCGTTTTCCCGGCGTGAATTTTGCCGGTCACTCCAGAAACTGGTGCCGGAAATCCGCGAAAGCGACCTGGAAACCGGCGGCGCCGGCGTCCGCGCCCAGGCCATGACCGCCGACGGCCGACTGGTCGAGGATTTTTGTTTTGAAGAGGCGCAAGGCGTCCTGCACGTGGTCAATGCCCCGTCGCCCGCCGCGACCGCCGCACTCGCCATCGGCCGGCATATCGCCGGAAAAGTTTTGACCCGGTTGCCATAGTCCGGCAAACAGAGGAAATGAAAGTTCTTGTCACCGGCCATCGCGGCTACATCGGCCCGCACCTGGTCAAGCTGTTGAAAGAGGCCGGGCATCGCGTGACCGGCGTAGACATCGGTTATTTCGACGGTTGTAATTGGGAACCGCTGCCGCCGGCTGAGCGGGAAATCCACGCCGACTTCCGCACACTGACCGAACGCGACCTGGCCGGCTTCGATTGCATCTGCCACCTCGCCGCCATTTCGAACGACCCGATGGGCGACCTCAACGAGAAGCTCACCTACGACACCAACCGTGACGGCTCCATCGAACTCGCCCGGCGCGCCAAACGCGCCGGCGTGCCACGTTTTCTGTTTTCGGGCAGTTGCTCCATCTATGGCCGGGGGAAAACGCTGGATCTGGACGAAAACGCCATATTCAATCCGGTTTCCGCCTACGCCGTTTCCAAGGTGGAGACGGAACGGCAGGTCGCGCCGCTGGCGGACAAGAGTTTTTCGCCAGCCTTTTTGCGCAATGCCACCGCCTACGGCCATTCGCCGAACCTCCGGATTGACCTGGTCGCAAACAACCTGCTGGCCTGCGCCGTGGCGCGGGGCGATATCCGCATCATGAGCGACGGTTCCCCCTGGCGGCCGCTGGTGCATTGCCGGGACATCGCCCGCGCCTTTGTCGTCTTTGCCGAGGCGCCCCGCGACCGGATCCACAACCAGGCCGTCAACATCGGCGCGAATGATCAGAATTACCAGGTCCGCGATGTCGGCGACGCCGTGCAACGGCTCGTGCCCGAGGCAAAAATTGTTTACACCGGTGAAGTCGGTCCCGACCCGCGCAATTACCGTGTCAAGTTCGACAAGCTCCGGAAACTGTTCCCGGATTTCCGGCTGGAATACAATCTGTCATCGGGGCTGGAAGAGCTGCTGTCAAAATACCGGCAGCACCAGTTCAGCCTGAAAGATTTTGAAGGCGACCAGTTCGTCCGGCTGCGCACGTTGAAAAAGCGATTGGTTGCCGTAGCGTGAGACTGGATTTAAAGTCAATCGACCACCCTATGAGTGATTCATCACGAGACCCGGCCTGGCTGAAAGGTGAAATTCTGCGGTTAACGCGCGAATTTTCCCGTCAGGCTCACACTGCCAACTGTCCCGGCTACGGACCCGAAGCCGGCCGGCGGCCGGCATTTGTGCCCGGCCAGACGACCGTTCCGTATGCCGGGCGGGTCTTCACCGAGGACGAAGTTGAGGCTGCCGTTTCCGCCACGCTTGATTTCTGGCTCACCCTGGGCCGGGAAGGCGAAGCCTTCGAGCAAAAGCTTGCGGCTTTCCTGGGTGTCAAAAGCAGCGTGCTGTGTAATTCCGGCTCCTCCGCCAACCTGCTGGCGGTTTCCGCCATGTCCAGCCCGCGCCTGGGCAACCGGCGATTGAAACCCGGCGACGAAATTATCACCGTCGCGGCTGCTTTCCCCACCACCGTCGCCCCCATTCTGCAGAGCGGTTTCGTGCCCGTGTTCATTGACAATGATCCGAACACCCTCAACGCCCGCGTCGAACTGCTCGACGAAGCCTGCCGGGAAGGGAAAACCCGGGCCGTAATGATGGCCCACACGCTGGGCAATCCTTTCAACCTGGCCGCCGTCACGGAATTTTGCCGCCAACATAATCTCTGGTTGATCGAGGACAATTGCGACGCCCTTGGTTGCACCTACGACGGAAAATTGACCGGCACGTTCGGCGATTTGTCCACGCAATCGTTTTATCCCCCACACCACCTGACCCTCGGCGAAGGCGGTGCGGTGAACATCGTGCAAAGTCCCAAGTTCCGCGCGATCGTCGAGAGCTTCCGCGATTGGGGCCGCGATTGCTGGTGCGCCAGCGGCAAGGACAATACCTGCGGCAAACGCTATGATTGGCAGCTCGGCGAGTTGCCCCGGGGCTACGACCACAAGTTCATCTATTCCCATTTCGGCTACAATTTGAAGCCGCTCGACATCCAGGCCGCCATCGGACGTGCACAAATGGAAAAGCTGCCCCGGTTCATCCGGGCGCGTATGGACAATTGGAACTATCTGCGGCGCGGACTGGACGATTGCTCGGAATTTTTCGATTTCATGCTGCCCACCCACGCCACCGGCTGGACGCCGGACGGGTTCACCTGGGACGCCTCGGGCCACCAAACGGCCTGCTCCTGGTTCGGCTTCATGCTGCGCGTCAAACCGACGGCGCCGTTCCGCAAATTCGAGTTTGCCCGCCACCTCGAAGAGAAGAAAATCGGCAACCGGATGCTGTTCGGCGGGAACCTGGTGCGCCAGCCGGTGCTGGTGCAACTGCGCAAGGACCGGCCGGAGGCCTTCCGCGTCATCGGCGACCTCAAGGGTGCCGACCAGATCATGAACGAAGCCCTGTTCATCGGCACGTATCCCGGCCTGACCCGGTCCATGCTCGATTACATGGTGGACACGGTGCGCGCTTTCGTGAAAAAATTCTGACCGGCCCGGCAAGCCGGCCAGCTCGCATGGAAATCATCAAAACAGAATTGGCGGGGGTGCATGTCATCCGCCCGCGGATTTTCGAGGACGCGCGCGGCCATTTCGTGAAGACCTATCACGCGCCGACCCTGCGCGCCGCCGGCCTGGTGTTTCAACCGCAGGAGGAATTTTATTCCGATTCGCGGCGAAACGTCATCCGCGGGCTGCACTTCCAAATGCCGCCCCATACCCAGACACGGCTGGTTTATTGTCTCCGGGGCCGGGTCCTCGACGTGGTGGTTGACCTGCGCAAAAACTCGCCCACCTTCCGGCGGGTGTTGGCCCGCGAATTGAGCGTCTTGAGCCACGAAATGCTTTTCATCCCGGAGGGTTTTGCGCACGGCTTTCTGGCGCTGGACGAACCCAGCCTCATGGTCTATCTCGCCAGCCCCGTCCACTCGCCTCCGCATGACGCCGGCATCGCTTGGGATTCCATTGATTTTCAATGGCCGGTGGAAAACCCCATCCTTTCCGAACGCGACCGAAAATTTCCCGCGTTGCAGGACTTCCAATCGCCTTTTTGATCCGTCCCATGAACATCCTTTTCACCGGCGCAAGTTCGTTCACGGGCTTTTGGTTCGTCAAAACCCTGGCTGCCGCCGGACACGAAATGGTCTGTCCGGTCACGAGCGGATTGGAAAACTACACGGACATCCGCCGGCAGCGGGTGGAACAACTGAAACCGCTCTGCCGGTTCATCCCCCACGCCCCGTTCGGCTCGGAACATTTCCTGCATACCATCCGCGAGCACCCATTTGACCTGCTCTGCCATCACGGCGCGGAGGTGGCGGATTACCGGAGCGCCGGGTTTGACGCCCTGCGGGCGCTGCAAAACAACACGTTGAACCTGCGCGCCGTGCTCACCGCAGCCAAGGCGCGCGGACTGAAGGCCGTCGTGCTCACCGGCACTTTGTTCGAGCCGGATGAAGGCCGGGGTGACAAACCTCTGCGCGCGTTCTCACCCTATGGCCTGTCGAAAGCGATGACCTTTCAGTGTTTCCGGTATTACTGTCACGAGGCGGGCGTGCCGCTCGGCAAGTTTGTGATTCCCAATCCATTCGGCCCGCTCGAGGAACGCCGCTTTACTGCTTATCTGATGGAGAATTGGAAGGCCGGCCGGCCGGCCGAAGTCAAAACCCCGGATTACCGCCGCGACAATATTCACGTGGATTTGCTCGCCGCGGTTTACAGCCGGTTTGCCGCTCGTCTGGCCGGGCTGAAAAACGGCTGCGTCAAAACCAATCCGAGCGGTTATGTCGGAAGACAGGGCGGGTTCGCCCGGCGCATCGCGCGCGAAGTAAAGGCGCGCCTCGGCTGGGCGTGTGAACTGAAACTGGCGAAGCAGGCGGATTTCAGCGAACCGTTGAACCGCACCAACACCGAGCTGTCCGCCAGACTCGTGCCGGAGTGGAACGAGCAGAAGGCATGGGACGCACTTGCTGAGTATTACGCGAAGTAGGCTTGGCGCGCGTTGCGCCCTTGGGCGGGATTACAGTCCTGTCGGATGATCAAGGAATTTCCACGGTAATTTGAACTTACCGGCAAGATGCGACGCCAGTGCCTTGACACCGAAGGTTTCCGTCGCATAGTGGCCGCCGTAAAAAACATTCAGGCCGAGTTCCTCCGCCAAGGCATAAGTCCAATGCGGCCCTTCCCCGGTGACGAATGTGTCCACGCCTTCATCCGCGGCCAGCCGCAAATCACCGCCTGCGCCGCCAGTCACCACGCCGATGTTCCGGCAAATTTCCGGACCGCCCGGAATCACCCGCGGTTTCGCCCCCGTTGCCCGGGCTAGTCGTGACCCGAGTTCCGTGCGGGGAATGCGGGTCTGCGTCTTGAAGCCAATGGTCTGGCCGTGACTGACGAAAAACGGTTTCAATTTTTTCAGGCCGAGCGCCGCGCAAAGCTGCGCGTTGTTCCCGAGCTTGGGATGCGCGTCCAGCGGCAGATGCGAACTGTAAACCGCCAGATTGTTTTCCACGAGCAGCCGGAGCAGTTCGTATTTTCTGCCCGTCCAGGGATGCGACGGCCCCCAGAACAATCCGTGATGGACAATCAGTAAATCCGCCCCGGCGGCCACAGCGAGCTCCACTGTGGCAAGGCTCGCATCCACCGCTGCGGCGATGCGCGTGACACGGCCGCGATTGGCCACCTGTAACCCGTTGACCGCGCCGGCGTAATCTTGGATTTCTTTTGTCCGCAAAATCCGGTCGCAATAATTCACGATGGCAATCAGTGAAATCTTTGGCATGGTTCAAAAATAGCGGATTGTTCGTTTTGATGAAATCACCCGGTACCGTCGTTGTGGTACTCGCTTCCCCGGCCAGACCCGGACGAATTCCAAAATTCAACTAAGCCCTTTCCCGGGAATTGCCAAGAACAATTTCTGTTTGCCGTTTGTCATTGCCTCGCCCCGTCCTGCGGAATAATTTCACGATCCCATGAAATTCGCGTTTCCGCTGCACTGTTTTCCCGTGGGCGCGCTGCTTGCTGGTTTCAGTTTGCATCTGGCTGCCGCCCCTTTGGCGCGTGATTATCCCATCAAACCCATCCCGTTCACCGCCGTTCACCTGGACGACGTTTTCTGGGCGCCGCGCTTGGAAACCAACCGCACCGTCACCATTCCTTACGCCTTCAGCCAATGCGAAAAATCCGGGCGCATGTACAACTTCGAGCGCGCGGCGGCGGTCCTCCGCGGCAAAAACATCGCTGACCGCAAGGCGCCGGGGTTTCCGTTTGACGACACCGACCCGTACAAAGTCCTCGAAGGCGCTTCCTATGCCTTGGCCGTCCGGCCCGATCCCCAAATGTCGGCCTACCTCGACCGTCTCATCGCCTTGTTTGCCGCTGCCCAGGAGCCGGACGGCTATCTCTACACCACCCGCACCATTAACCCGCAGCACCCGCATAAATGGGCCGGCACCAATCGCTGGGTGAATGACCCCGACGGCAGCCATGAACTCTACAACGCCGGCCATCTGTTTGAAGCCGCCGCCGCCCATTACCAGGCTACCGGCCAAACCAATCTACTCGCCATCGCACTCAAGGAAGCTGATCTCCTGTGCAACACTTTCGGTCCCGAAACCAATAAACTTCACCTCTGGCCCGGCCACGAAATTGTTGAAATGGGTCTCACCCGACTTTACCGCATCACCGGCGACCAGCGCTATCTCGACCTCGCCAAATACTTCATTAACGTGCGCGGCACCCGGCCCGGGGGCGACGATTACCACCAATCCCGCATCCCGCCGGTGGACCAGACCGAAGCCGTGGGCCACGCCGTGCGCGCCGGTTATCTTTACAGCGGCATGGCCGACGTCGCGGCGCTCACCGGCGACCGGCGTTACGTCCGCGCCATTGACACCATCTGGGAAAACGTCGTCGGCAAAAAACTTTATCTCACCGGCGGCATCGGCTCGGTTGGCCGCATCGAAGGTTTTGGAACGAATTATGACCTGCCCAACCTCACCGCCTACAACGAAACCTGCGCTGCCGTCGCCAATGATTTCTGGAATGAACGGCTCTTCCTGCTCCATGGCGACGCCCGATACGTGGACGTGTTGGAACGCACGCTTTACAACGGTTTGCTCTCCGGCGTCTCGCTCGACGGCACGAGATTCTTTTACCCCAACCCGCTCGAATCCGACGGTTCGCGCCAGCGCAGTCCGTGGTTTGGTTGTGCCTGTTGTCCCGGCAATATCACCCGCTTCCTGCCATCCGTGCCCGGCTACATTTACGCGCAACAGGGTGACACGCTCTACGTCAACCTCTATGCCGGCGGCGTCGCTGACATCAAATGGGATGACGGCCGCGCCCTCAGGCTGACGCAGGAAACCCGTTATCCGTGGGACGGCGCGGTGAAAATCACCGTTGCGCCGGAGAAAAAATCCAGGTTCACCATCGCCGTCCGCATCCCTGGCTGGGCCCAAAACCGGCCAGTCCCCGGCGACCTTTATAGCTTTTTGGACCGGGCAAACGAACCGGTCACCCTCAACGTCAACGGCCGGTCCCTGCGGGTGAAATTGCACAAGGGCTATGTGCGTCTGAACCGGTCGTGGAAACCGGGTGATGTGATTGCACTTAACCTGCCTATGCCCGTGCGCCGCGTGGTCGCCAACGATAAGGTTGCGGCGGACCGCAGCCGGGTGGCCGTGCAACGCGGCCCGATTGTTTTCTGCGCCGAATGGCCGGACAATCCGGGCGTTTCTGTTCGCAATTTGATTTTGTCCGATGACACGTCCCTGACCGCCCGGTTCGAACCGGCGTTGCTTGGCGGCGTGGAAACCATCACCGGCCACACGTTCACGGTTACTCCGGACGCAACTGGCAAGGTCGTCAGAACGGAACACGACCTCAAACTCATCCCGTATTTTGCCTGGGCCAACCGCGGTCGCGGCGAGATGACCGTGTGGCTCGCCCAATCGGAGACCGGCACCAGCAGTCGTTAAGAGACATCCGGCCAACGGGCTGTTTCAAAGCAATCCGCCAGGGGCACCGGTGAAATCGAACTGAATCCGGCGGCGGAAGGTGGTACGTGCGCAACAGTTTCCATTCAATCCCGACCTTGCGCGCTGCCATCATTCATGCCATAAAAAGCCGATGCGCTTGAAAATTCTCTGTTTGCTCGTTGTCCTCAACGGCTGGTTTTCCAGTCCCGCCGTTTTCGGCGATGATGAAATTTGTGTTGCCTGCGACAAAAAAGTCCTTGTCAGCGGCGAGTTCAGCCACCGGCGGGCGTGGGGGGTAACCACCATTGAAGGCGCAACGTGGCGCGGCGAAGAGGCCTTCCGCGAGGAGATTTACGGGACGAATTTCACCCTGACCATCTCCGGCCTGCCGGCGGGCAAATACGAGGCGGTCATCGGCCTGGTGGAGGTTGATTACACCAATGCCGGCCAGCGCGTGTTCGACATCACCTGTGGCCGCCAGATGCTCGCCAGCAACCTCGATATTTTTGCCGCGGCCGGCGGGGCGGGAAAAGTCCTCCTGCTCACCAACCCGGTGGACCACGCGGACGACGCGGTGCGCGGGCCGCTCACCTTCGCGTTCACGGGCCGCACCGGCCCGGCCAAGTTGAACTCGTTTGAACTCAGAGATGATGCGGGACAATTCCTCATTTACCTGCGCACGGCGGACCTGATCAACGTGGAAGACACGACGGCATTGAAACAGCCGGTCGTCAAAGGACCGGAACTCTGGAAGGACGCCTCGCAGCCGCTGGACGCCCGCGTCAAGGACCTCGTGCGCCGGATGTCGCTTGCGGAAAAAGTTCAGCAGATGCGCAATGGCGCCCCGGCCATTCCGCGCCTGGGCGTTCCCGCTTACAATTACTGGAACGAATGTCTGCACGGGGTCGCGCGCGCGGGCATCGCGACCGTTTTCCCGCAGGCCATCGGCATGGCGGCCACGTGGGACACGCCCTTGATCCATCAGGAGGCGGATGTCGTCGCCACCGAAGCGCGCGCCAAGAACAACCGTTACCGCGAACGGCATAACGGCGACAGCGCGCAGTATCTTGGCCTCACGTTTTGGTCGCCGAACATCAACATCTTTCGCGACCCGCGCTGGGGCCGCGGCCAGGAAACTTACGGTGAAGACCCGTTCCTGACATCCCGGCTCGGGGTGGCTTTCATTCAGGGTTTGCAGGGCGACGATCCGAAGTACATCAAGGCGATGGCTTGCGCCAAACATTATGCCGTCCACAGCGGCCCGGAACCCCTGCGCCATCGTTTCGACGCCGAGCCGCCGGAACGGGATTTTTATGAAACGTACCTGCCGCATTTCGAGGCCGCGGTGCGCGAGGGCCATGTCGGCGCGGTGATGGGCGCCTACAATTCCGTCTATGGCAAACCCGCCTGCGCGAACCCGCTGCTGCTCACCGAACTGCTGCGCCACCAGTGGGGTTTTGACGGCCACGTCGTCTCCGATTGCGGCGCAATTTACGATATCTTTGGCAACCACCGGTTCGCCGCCACGCCGGAGGAGGCCGCCGCGCTCGCGGTGAAGGCTGGCGACGACCTTTGCTGCGGTACCGATTACAACAGCCTGGTCCGCGCGGTAAAGCAGGGGCTGATTTCCGAGGCGGAAATTGACACCGCGCTCGGCCGCGTGCTCAAGGCGCGTTTCGAACTGGGCCTGTTTGATCCGCCGTCCCTGGTGCCTTACGCGCAAATTCCATACTCGGAAAACAATTCGCCCGAACACGAGGCATTGGCGTTGCAAGTCGCGCGTGAGTCCATGGTCCTTTTAAAAAATGACGGCTTGCTGCCGCTCGACCGCGCGAAAATCAAACGCATCGCCGTCATCGGCGCCAACGCGCAAATGGTGCTCGCCTTGCTCGGCAATTACAACGGCCAGCCGTCGGACCCGGTGACCATTCTGGATGGCGTCCGGAGCGTCGCTGGCACGAACATCGAAGTGACCTATGAGCCGGGTTGTCCGCTGACGATGTGGACCAGTGCAGACGAGCCGAATGCCGAGATGTGGCTCCAGGCGATTAAGTCCGCGGAAGCGGCGGACGTGGTCATTTATGTCGGCGGCATCAGCCCGCAGCTCGAAGGCGAGGAAATGCCCGTGCACTACGACGGGTTTGAGGGCGGCGACCGCACGCGCATCGAACTGCCGGCCGTGCAGGAGAAACTGCTGAAGATGTTGCAGGCAACCACCAAGCCGGTGGTGTTCGTCAATTGCAGCGGCAGTGCCATGGCCATTCCGTGGGAGGCCACAAATTTGCCGGCTATTTTGCAGGCCTGGTATCCGGGGGAACAGGGCGGTCGCGCCGTGGCGGAAGTGCTGTTCGGCGACGTGAATCCCGCCGGGCGTTTGCCGGTCACGTTTTACCGTTCCACCGCCGACCTGCCGCCGTTTGAGGATTACTCGATGAACAATCGCACCTACCGCTACTTCAACGGCCAACCCCTGTTCGCCTTCGGCCACGGCTTGAGCTACACGAAATTTGATTACAGCAACCCGGGTATTGACGAGCCGTTTTACAGTCCAAACGGCACAATCAAGGTTTCGTTCACCATGAAAAATTCCGGCGCGCGGGCTGGCGACGAAGTGGCACAGGTTTACTTCCGGCACGTGAAATCCGCCCGGCCGCAACCGAAACTCGCGCTCTGTGGCTTTGTGCGTGTCCACTTGGAGCCGCGCCAGCGGGTGAACGTCGCCGTGAACGTCCCGGTGGAACGGTTTCGTTACTGGGACACGGTCAAAAAACAATACGCTGTCGAGCCAGGCGATTACGAACTCATGATCGGTGCGGCGTCGGACGACCTTCGCCTGCGTGCACCCTTCAAGGTCGTGGGCCAATAATCCGGCTGCCGTCGGTAGCGTTCCGGTTTGAAAATTCAGGTGGGGCGAGCCGGAGGATTTTGGAGTGCGCCGACGTGTCGGCGCTTTGAAAAGCAGTGGTATGTCACCGCTCTCCATAGATGGCTCGGCAGCAGCTTTGCCTCACAACCTTTTTATGAAAACGTCGGTTTCCCGCCGGGAATTCATCAAGCAAGGCGCATTGGCCACTGGTGCCGCCATGGCCGCGTCGTGGCTCTCGTCTTGCACCAGCGGACGTGGCGCGAGCCGTACCGGCCCTTTCCAGCCCACGTGGGAATCGCTCGCCCAAAATTATCGCTGCCCGGAATGGTTTCGGGACGCCAAGTTCGGCATCTGGGCGCACTGGTCGGCCCAATGCGTGCCCGAACAGGGCGATTGGTATGCGCGCCGGATGTATCTCCAGGGCGACCCGGCCTACCAACATCATCTCGCACATTACGGCCATCCGTCGCAGTCCGGTTTCATGGAGATTGACCATCTCTGGCGCGCCGAAAACTGGGACCCGGAATATTTGATGCGGTTGTACGTCCGCGCCGGTGCGAAATATTTCGTCGCCCTCGCCAACCATCACGACAATTTCGACACTTACAATTCAAAATACCACGCCTGGAACTCGGTCAACGTCGGGCCGAAACGGGACATCATCGGCACCTGGGCAAAGGTGGCGCGTCGGCGCGGCCTGCACTTCGGCGTGAGCAATCATTCCGCGCATTCGTGGCACTGGTTTCAGGTGGCCTACGGTTACGACGGCGAAGGCCCGCTGGCCGGCGTGCGTTATGACGCCTTCCGGCTCGCCAAAGCCGATGGCCAAGGCAAATGGTGGGACGGCCTCGACCCGCAGGAACTTTACACCGGCCCGAATATGGTCATTCCCGACGGTATCCGCGGCCTTCAGGCCGTCCAGCAATGGCACAACCAGCATGACCGCGTCTGGACGGAAAAACCGCCGCCGGACAATCCGGATTTTGTCCGACACTGGTTCCTCCGCTGCCAGGACCTCGTGGATTCTTATCAGCCTGACCTGATTTATTTCGACAACATGGGCCAGCTGCCGTTGGGCCAGGCCGGGCTCGACATTGCCGCGCATTATTACAACTGCAATTTCGCCCATCACGGCGGCCGGTTGGAAGGCGTCATCAATCTCAAAGGCGTCAGCGCCGCGCGCCGCCCGGCGCTGGTCGAGGATTACGAACGCGGTTTTGCCGACGGCATCCGGCCGTTGCCATGGCAAACCGACACCTGCGTCGGCGACTGGCATTACAACCGCAGTTTGTTCGAGCAACACCGCTACAAAACCACCGGCCAGGTCTTGCGGATGCTCGTGGACATCGTCAGCAAAAACGGCAACCTGCTCCTCAGCATCCCTGTCCGCGGCGACGGCACGATTGACGCCGACGAAGTCGCGTTTCTTGATCGCCTGGCAAAATGGATGGAAGTGAATGGCGAAGGCATCTTCAGCAGCCGCCCGTGGAAAATTTACGGTGAAGGCCCGACGCAAGTGCGCAGCGGCATGTTCAACGAAAACAACGTCAAACTCAGCGCGCAGGACATCCGGTTTACCGTCAAAAATAACAAACTTTACGCCTGGTTCCTCGGCTGGCCGGCAGATGGAAAATCGGTCATCCGCAGCCTGGGCCGGAGCGCGGCGGACAACCCGGCATCAACCGGCCAAAAAATCCGCTCCCTTGAATTGCTCGGCTCGAACGAAAAAATCGCCTGGATGCAGGACACCGACGGCTTGCATGTAACGCTGCCCGCCACAAAACCATGCGACGATGTCTTCGCCCTTAAACTCGCGCTGGGATGAAAACCGGCAGGGTCTGTTTTTCCTGGTAGTAGGTCAATTCGCTATAGCGTGCGCTGTCCTCAGCGCACTGTCGGCTGAGACAGCCGGCGCTACAATTCAAACCACCCCATCACCTTTTCTCCTTGCCCTGTTGGGCCGGTTTCCCTATGGTTTACGGGCAAAATTTTAAGAAGCTGACTCCCCGGCGTTTCACAACCTCGATGGAACAAGCTTGCGAACATAAAAAATCGTATGGAAACAAAACGACTCGTTGAGAAAGACCCGCCCCTGAAAAAGGATGACTTGCTCCTCATTACCGGCGCGGGCGGCTTCATTGGTGGCAACCTCGCGCTCCACTTCACGAAGAAAGGCTTCACGCGGATTCGCGCCGTGGACAAGAAGCCGCTTTACGAATGGTATCTCAAGGTGCCGGGCGTCGAATCGCTTTGCTTCGATGTCAGCCAGGAAGACAATTGCCGCCGCGTCTGTGAAGGTGCGGTGGAGGTCTATCAACTGGCTGCCGACATGGGCGGCATGGGTTTCATCGAGCGGTTCCGCGTAGAGTGCCTGCGCAGCATCCTCATCAACACCCACATGATTGAGGCCGCCTATCGCGCCGGGGTCCGCCGCTATTTTTATTCCTCGTCCGCCTGCGCCTATAACACCGACCTCCAGCAGGACCCGAACGTCCGCGCCCTCAAGGAATCCGACGCTTACCCGGCGATGGCCGAGCGCGGTTACGGCTGGGAAAAACTTATTTCCGAAATGTTCTGCCAGGAATACTGGGTTGAACGCGGGATGAAAACCCTGATCGCCCGCTTCCACAATGTCTATGGCCCGAATGGCACCTGGGACGGCGGCCGCGAGAAGGCCCCCGCCGCCCTCTGCCGCAAGGTCATTGAGGCCATTGATACTGGCAAGAAGAGCATCACCATCTGGGGCGACGGCACACCGACCCGCAGTTTCATGTACATTGACGACTGCGTGAAGGGCATTGACCTGATCATGCACTGCGATGATTTGATTGCCACGCCCATCAACCTCGGCACCAGTGAACTGGTTTCCATCAACGAACTGCTCTCCAAGATTGAAAAGATTGCCGGCGTAAAACTCAAACGGCATCACGACCTGACCGCGCCGCGCGGGGTGGCTGGCCGCAACAGCGACAACACGTTCATCAAGCAGGTTCTCAACTGGGAACCGAACACGCCGTTGGACAAGGGTTTGGCGGTGACTTACAAGTGGATTCACGAGCAATACCACAACCGCAAAAAAGGCAAACGCGTGGTGGAATGAAACAAGTACTGGACTTGCTCACCCGCGTCGGCATCAACCTGCGCGGGTTTTTTAGGACTTTTAACTCCTCACTTGGCAATCGAGCTTTTGCAGACGTCGTGGCCGGAATCCGATTTGAATGCGCAGTTGTCCGGGTCACACGCAAAAAAGTACCCACAAGCGGCGAGGGTAACAGGACAGTAAAAGCCGCGCTGCCGGTGGCACAACGATTTGTCGATTCCACCACCGAATATGCAGCGATGACACTGGAGTTTCCCACACATGCGCGGCACGAAATCGAAAGTGACGTCTAACTGTTCAGGGTAGAAAGTCGCACCCTGACTTTCCATCTGCTTGTAGATTTCGCGGACTATATCGGGCGTATCCCAACTCTTCGGTATCGCAACGTACGGGGAGAATAGGCCGTCCCGGAAAATGATGTTGTTGTTCCAGACATCGCCAGGTAGCTCCATCTTCGCGAGTGCGGCCTTATCAACATTTTTGCGGTGCCAACGAATCGCTTCGTTACGGTCAATCAGTTCAAGCGCATTGACAAAGTGTTCGTTGAACTCGGGGCTTTTGAGATAGTCGCGAATCGAACACCAGAGACGCTTTTTTTATGGGGCTTAAAGGTACTATTAAGATCTGCGACGAATGTTTCGGTGTCCCGTCGAAATGCGTTGAGTTTCTTTTCGAGATTGGTCTCCAGTCCATCCATCTGGCTTTGGACCGTTTCTGTTTTCACGATGCCGATGTCCGTGTACGTGAGAAAATGGAGAGATGCTGCCAGCTTGCGGACAGCTATTTCTTGCTTGGGTTCATTATGTACAATCAAGTAAATGAGTCGCGTGAAGCTACGTTCAGCTAGGTAGTCAAGAATGACAAGTGTGCGATAGATCGAAAGCGCGTCAGCAGGCATGAATCGCGAAGTAAACTTCACAAGATCGGAATCGCTCTCGTAAAATCTGAGCCGTTGGTTGGCCTGTTGGTTGGCTTGTACCAAATGGCATTCTAGCCAGAGGTCTTTCTCTGGCTCGGAGGATTTTAAGTAATCCTTGAGCACAGCGTGAACAGGAGTCTCGCGATGTCTTGTGAATTCCCTGACAAGATGCGATATGACATAACCGCCGACATCCCAGACTCGTTGAAATGCGGTCTGACGATCCGTGGTATAACATAGCCAGTGCGTAAGGAGTTTCTCGTCAGGTGAGAGGTCGTCCTCACAATAATTGATGAGGTTATAATTTCCAGCGATACTCCAGCGAGCGTCGTCGAGAGCGGAGAATATCCGCAGAATATCCTTCAGTTTGGACGGCTCCTTGATTTCAATCGATTTCGACATAGACCATACTGCGGGCTCGGGCGCCTTTCCAATCGCCCGAAGCGGAAGTGGAAAGTTTCGCCCATCAGCAGACAAGAATGTCTGCTCTACAGAGAGCTTGCATCCAACACGCCAATAGCAATCCCGTTATTCGGGTTTAGTTCAAGCGCGAATCTGCTCCAAAGCCTTCCGTTCGCACGCGGCGTATTTCTCGACGAACTTGTCGTACACCGCCGCCGAAGCCGGATTCGGCCGGACTTCGCTGTTGGGAATCGGATTGCAGAAACCGGCCACAACGTCTTCCCATTTCGGCTTTTCACCGGCCGCGACCAGCCAGCCGTGCGCTGCCCGCAACGCCGCGCCCAGCGCCGCGCTCTTGGATACCTCAATCCGCAACACCCGGCAGTTCATTACGTCGGCCAGCACCTGCAATAACGCCTTGTCGTTTGACGCGCCGCCGGTCGCGAAAATCTGTGCCGGCGACACCTTCATCCATTGCGAATGGAGCCGCATGGACAGCATCTGCGCCTCGAAAATCGCGCGGCAATTCGCGGCGACATTCTTTTCGTCCAGGTCAAAACGGTGGATGCCCGGTTTGTTCACGCGGGGCACAATTTCCGCCTCGAACCACGGCAACAGAATGGCGCCGTTGTTGCCGGGCGGCGTCGCGGCGACCTGTTTGCTGAATTCGTTCCAGTCTTGGAGGTGGTAATGTTCGCGGATTTTTTCGCGCGCGAGCGAGCCGTTCTTAAAACAAATCAGCGTCATGTAATCGCCGTTGGGCGAGCCGAACACGTGCCCTTCGCCGTGCTCGTCGGTCTGGCATTTTTTCATCGAGCCAAAAAACGTGTCGCTCGTGCCCAGGCTGATGGCCACCTGGCCGGCCTTGATGAGGCCGAGGCCGATGACACTGCACGGATTGTCGCCGGACCAGACCTGGATTTGCGCCTGGGGATTCACGCCGAATTTTTTCACGAAATATGGGCTGACCGCGCCGGCCAGCGTGGAAGACGCCACGACCGGCGGCAATTTCTCGTCCAAATCCGGCGCGGTGGCCTTGAGCGCCTCCGGGTGCCAGGTTTTTTTGCGGATGTCCATCAGGTTCATGCCCGCGCCGTCGCCGTGGTCAATCGGCACGATTTTGCCCGCCAGCAGCGACGCCATGAACGAGCTGACCAGCGCGATACTCGCTGTCTGCGCGTAAGCCTCCGGCTCGGTCTTGTAAAACTTGCGGATTTGCGGGCCGGTGAACCGCTCGAAGGCGTCCGAACCGGTCTTCTGCGCGGTGGCCTTGATGCCGCCCAGCGCCTGGCGGATCTCCGCGCACTCAGCCGCCGTCGAGGAATCCATCCAGATCGGCGCCGTTTTGCGCGAGAAAATGCCGTTCAGATTTTCAACCAGACTTTTCGCCGGATTCAGGCCGGCCAGCGCGGCGGCCGCGCGGCTGTTGAGATAAACCGAGCCGTGCTGCTGCCCGCTGCCGCTGATGGCCAGAAGGTCGCCGAGCGCGACGCTGTCCTTTTTCATTTCGGCAAAAATCAAATCGAGCGCGTCGGCCCACATCAACGGCGCGCTGTGTTTGACCAGCGGGTCGGGATTGGGCAGGACGCCGTTTTGCGTTTTGTACTGCGGCAGGGCGCGGTCGAAGTTCAGTGATTTTTCATAAACGACCTTGCGGCGGTCGTAGTCAATGACGACAGCGCTCAGGCTTTGGGTGCTGGAATCGAGTCCGAGGAACAATTTGGCCATGTGATGTTGATTATTTCGATTGTTTTTATTTCGCCCATGGTAAGGACAACGCGCGCCCAAGGGAAGCATGTTTTGGGCCGGTTTTCATGGGTTTTCCCGGTTTGCTGGCGGAATTCCTGATCACAGGAACACGCCGTGGCATCCCGTTCGGTGAGGCGAGACGAGCCTGTCCCGATGTCGTTTATCGGGATCGGGCCGTTTTTAACCGCTCATTTACGCTAATCAGCGCTGATGAGTGAAAATGAGCGTCAATGAGCGGTTGGTCTTGATGTCGCAAATCCATTTGACAAACTCCGGTTCATTACCTACCGTTCGGTAGGTTTATGGCCAAACACGGTCCCGAAACGCGGCGGCACATCCTCCGGGCAGCGCTCAAACGCTTTGCCAACGGCGGCTACGCCGCCACGTCCGTCCAGCAAATCGTGAGCGACGCGAAGGTGTCCAAGCCCGCGTTGTATTATTATTTCCACGACAAGGCCGGTTTGTTTCAGGCGCTCGTCAGTGAGGCGCATGACGAGCGGTTTGAAGTGGTGCAACAGGCGGCGGCGCGCGGGCGCGGGGTGCGCGGACAACTGGTTGAGATTCTCGCCGCGCTGTTCGATTACTTTCACAAAAATCGCGAATTGACACGCATCGCCTTCGCCACCGCGTTTTCCGCGCCGGGCGAAGTGCCGCCGGAACTGCGTTATCTCGAGCGCTGCCAGCGCAATCTGGAGTTCATGCATTCGCTCATCAAACGTGCCCAGGCCGCCGGCGAGCTGGACGGACGCTTTGACGCCCGGGACCTGGCCTATGGTTTTTACGGGCAAGCGCACCTTTATATTGCGTCACATTTGTTGATGCCGGATTATCGCCTGAACCGCCGGGCAGCGGAGCGCATTGTGAATTTGTTCCTCGCCGGCGCGGGCACCAAGAAAGGGAAAAGGTAAATTGTGAACACTCGAAAGCTGAAAAACCTCCTGTGGGGACTGTCCGCCGTTTCGGCGGCGGCGGTGATTTTTTCCGGTTGCGGCCAACGCCCGCCCGGCGGTTTCCAGATGCCGCCGCCCGAAGTCGGCGTGGTCACCATCACGCCGGAGTCCGTAGCTCTGACAACGGAATTGCCGGGGCGCATTGATCCCGTGCGAGTGGCGGAAGTTCGCGCGCGGGTGACCGGCATTGTGCTTCACCGGGAATTTAGCGAAGGCGCGGAGGTCACGAACGGTGAAGTGCTTTATCAAATTGATCCGGCGCCATTTAAAGCCGCGCTCGACAGCGCAAATGCCAACCTGATGCAGGCGCAACTGCTGGTGCAACGTTATAAACCGTTGGTGGATATCAATGCCGTGAGCAAGCAGGATTACGACAACGCCGTATCGGCGGCGGCTCAGGCTAAAGCTTCCCAGGAAATCGCCGCCATCAACCTTGGTTATTGCACAGTCACCGCGCCGATTTCCGGACGCGTCGGAGCAGCGCTGGTCACCGAAGGCGCGCTGGTCAGCCAAAGCACCGCAACGGAAATGGCGGTGGTCCAGCAATTGGACCCGATTTATTGCGATTTCACTGAATCGAGCACCGAAGTGTTGCGGTTGCGGCGCGAACTGGAAAATGGCGCGCTCAAAAGCATTGCGCCCGGCGAAGCGAAGGTGACGTTGTTGCTGGACGATGGGACGACTTACCAGCATCCCGGCAAACTATTGTTTTCCGACGTCACGGTGGACCCGAGCAGCGGCATGATCACCCTGCGGGCCGAATTTCCCAATCCCGATCATTTGCTCCTGCCGGGTATGTTTGCGCGGGGGCTGCTGGAACAGGCGGTTGACGCCCAGGCCATCACCGTTATCCAGCGCGGCGTCAGTATCGGCGCGAATGGCATTGCCACCGCGATGGTGGTGGGGGCGGACGGCAAGGTGGAATCTCGAGTGATTAAAATCGGCTCGGCTGTGGGAAACAAATGGGTCGTCACGGAAGGGCTGAAAGCCGGGGAACGCATCATCGTTGAAGGTTTACAAAAGGTTCAACCGGGGATGGTGGTGAAACCGGTTCCGTTTGGTTCCGGGAGCGCCGGCATCCTGCCGGCGAGTTCCAAATCCGGCGCCGGTGAAGCACGCCGCCAAGATGGCGGCGCTCCCGGTAAAGAGGGAAATTAACCGGACATCGCCATGCCGAGATTTTTCATAGACCGCCCGATTTTTGCCTGGGTGCTTTCCCTGCTCATCATGCTGGCGGGGTGTCTGGCCGTCACCCACCTTCCGGTCGCGCAATATCCCAGCGTCGCGCCGCCCTCCATCGCCATCAACGCCACTTACGCAGGCGCCTCCGCGGAAACGGTGCAGGACACGGTCACGTCCGTGATTGAGCAGCAGATGAACGGCATTGACAACCTGCTCTACATGTCATCCAGCAGCAGCGCGAGTGGACAGTCCACCGTGACGCTTTTTTTCCGGGCCGGCACCGATCCGGACATGGCGCAGGTGCAGGTGCAGAACAAACTGCAACTGGCCATCCCGAGTCTGCCCCAAACGGTCCAACAACAGGGCATCACGGTCGTCAAATCCACCCGCAACTTCCTGATGATTTTCACGCTGTCGTCCACGAACAAGGACACGAGCACCTTCCTGCTGGGCAATTACATTGCGTCGAGCGTGCTCGATCCCATCCGCCGCGTCACCGGGGTGGGCGAAGCGGACCTGTTCGGCACCGAATACGCCATGCGCATCTGGCTGAATCCGCAAAAGCTCGAAAGTTATAGTCTTGGTGCCAGCGATGTCATCAATGCCATTCAGGCTCAAAACACGGAGGTCCCGGTTGGACAACTTGGCGCGGCCCCGTCGGTAAAGGGACAGGAAATCAACATCACCCTGCAAGGACAAAGCACGCTGCGCACGGTCAGGCAATTTGAGGACATCCTGCTGCGGGTGAATCCCGACGGTTCGCGCGTGTATTTGCGCGACGTTGCCCGGGTCGAGTTGGGCGGCTCGGATTATTCCGTGCAGGCGCGGGTGGACGGGCGTCCCGCCGCGGCCGTGGGCATCCGACTGGCCCCTTCGGCCAACGCCGTGGCCACCGCCAACGCCATCTATGCCAAGGTGAATGAGCTTTCCAAATTTTTCCCGCCGGGTGTGCGCGTGGATTATCCCTACGACGGTTCCGAATTTGTGCGCATTTCCATCCAGGAAGTGGTCAAGACGCTCGTGGAAGCCATCATGATGGTGTTTCTGATCATCTATCTGTTCCTGCAAAATTTCCGGACGACCTTCATTCCTACCATCGTCATACCGGTGGCGTTGCTGGGCACGTTTGCCGTCATGTATGCGCTCGGTTTTTCCATCAACGTCCTGACCATGTTCGGCATGGTGCTGGCCGTCGGCGAACTGGTGGACGACGCCATCGTGGTGGTGGAAAACGTGGAGCGCATCATGAGCGAGGAGGGTTTGCCGCCGCGGGAGGCGACGCGCAAAGCGATGGGGCAAATCACCGGCGCGCTCATCGGCATTTCGCTGGTGTTGACGGCGGTGTTCATTCCCATGGCGTTCTTCGGCGGATCGGTCGGCGAGATTTACCGCCAATTCTCGCTGTCGCTGGTTTCGTGCATGTTGTTCTCCATCTTTTTGGCCATGTCTCTGACGCCGGCGTTGTGCGCCTCTCTTCTCAAGCCCGTCGAAAAAGGGCATCATTTGCAAAAGAAAGGATTTTTCGGCTGGTTCAATCGCGGTTTCGCCTCCACCCGGAAAACTTATGAAGGCCTCGTGGCCCGGATGCTCAACAAAACGCCGCGATACCTGTTCATTTACCTGGCGATTGTTGTGGCGGTGGGCTGGTTGTACGTCCGTTTACCCTCGTCGTTTCTGCCTGATGAAGACCAGGGCTATTTCATCATCAGCATCCAGTTGCCGGTAGGTGCGACCCAGGAACGCACGGTGGACGTGCTCAAACAAGTCGAGAGCTACATTTTGAAACAGCCTGAAGTGGCGGGCATGGTTGATGTGGCCGGCTTCAGTTTTAACGGTCGGGGCCAAAATGCCGCCATCGCCTTTGTCCATTTGAAGCCCTGGAACGAACGTCACGGCGCCCAACATGCCGTGCAGGCCATCATTGGCCGCGCTTTCATGGCTCTGGGACAAATCAAGGACGCGATCATTTATCCAATCAATCCCCCGCCGATTCCCGAACTGGGCATTGTGTCGGGCTTTGACTTCGAACTGGAGGATCAAGCCGGTTTGGGCCATGAAAAACTCATGCAGGCGCGCGACCAGTTGACAGGACTGGCTGCTAAAAATCCCGACATCGTCCAACTGCGCATGCAGGGTTTGGAGGACACGCCCGAATTCAAGGTGGACGTTGACCAGGCCAAAGCCAGCGCGTTGGGAGTTTCGCTGGCAGACTTGAACACGACGCTCCAGACGTATTTCGGTTCGGATTACATCAACAATTTCGTGAACGGCAACCGCGTGCAACGAGTCATCGCACAACTGGACATTCCGTATCGCATGTTGCCGCAGGACGTCGGCGGGATCTATGTGCGCAACAGCAGCGGCCAGATGGTTTCCCTTTCCAGCTTGGCCACTTTGCATTGGATTTACGGTTCGCCACAGTTGCAGCATTACAACGGCGTTCCGGCAATTGAACTCGTCGGCGCCGCGACGCCGGGCAAGAGCACGGGCGAAGCCATGACGGCCATGGAAAATCTGGCCAAAAAACTGCCCAACGGTTTTGGCTACGAATGGACCGGCCAGTCCTATGAGGAACGTTTGTCGGGCAAACAAGCTCCTTTGCTTTATGCGCTGTCGCTCATTGTGGTGTTCCTGGCGCTGGCCGCGCTTTACGAAAACTGGTCCATTCCGGTGGCGGTGATTCTCGTTGTGCCGCTCGGCATCCTCGGCGCGCTGCTGGCCGCCACATTTCGCGGGTTGCCCAACGACGTGTTCTTCAAAGTCGGCCTGCTGACTATCGTCGGCTTGTCCGCCAAAAACGCCATCCTCATCATTGAATTCGCCAAGGACCTCCAGGCGCAGGGCAAGGGTTTGGTTGAAGCCACGCTGGCGGCGGCACATCTGCGGTTACGTCCGATTTTGATGACCTCGTTGGCGTTCATTCTGGGTGTATCGCCGCTGGCATTGAGCACCGGCGCCGGGTCGGCCAGCCGGCATGACATCGGCACCGGCGTGGCGGGCGGCATGGTTTCGGCCACGGTGCTGGCCGTTTTCCTCGTGCCGGTGTTCTTCGTGGTCGTCCGCCGGATGTTCAAAACCCAAAAACCATCGCACACCATGCTTGCGCCCGAAACGGGCGGGATGGATGACACCAACGAGAACGGCAAACAAGGACAGTCATGAGCAAATATCTTTCGCCCATCATCGCCCTGTTCGTCCTGGCTTTGGCAGGTTGCACGCTCGCGCCAAAATATCACCGGCCGCCCGCGGCGATTTCTCCAGCCTGGCCCCCGGTTCCGGAAGAAAGCGAAAGCCGGACCAACGCCTCCGCCGTTCCTGCCGCCGACATCGGCTGGCGCGAATTTTTCCGCGACCCGCGCTTGCGGCGGCTCGTTGAACTGGCGTTGACCAATAATCCCGACCTGCGCGTGGCCGTGTTGAACGTCGAACAGTCCCGCGCGCAATATCGCATCCGGCGCGCGGCGTTGTTTCCCGAAATTGACGCCACCGGCAGCGGCACGCGCCAGCGGCTTCCAGGCGATTTATCCGGCACCGGCGAGCCGCTGACCGCCAGCCGATACAGCCTCAGCCTCGGCACGACTTCCTATGAATTTGATCTGTTCGGCCGCGTGCGCAGCCTCAAGGCTGCGGCGCTGGAAAATTATTTTGCCACCATGGAAGCCCGCCGGAGCGCCCAAATCGCGCTCGTCGCCGAGGTGGGCAACGCATATCTCCTGGAACGCGCGTTGACCGAACAACTCGCCGTGGCCCGGCAAACGTTGACGGCGGTGCAGGCGTCCTACGAATTAACCAAACGCAGTTACGAAGCCGGCGTAGTGTCCGAGCTTGATTTGCGCACCGCCGAGGGCCAGGTGCAAACCGCCCGGTCGGCCGTGGCGGCTTACGAACAACAATTGGCCGTGGCGGAAGACGGCCTGGTGTTGCTGGTGGGGCGGCCGTTGCCGAAGGACCTTCCGCCGCCTCCGCCGCTGGATTCCCTGGATTGTTTGTCCGACGTGCCGGCGGGGCTTCCGTCCGATCTGTTGCAGCGCCGTCCGGACATTCTTGAAGCCGAACACCAGCTCAAGGCCGCCAATGCCAATATCGGCGCCGCCCGGGCCGCGTTTTTCCCAACCATCACCCTCACCGCCTCAGCCGGCACCGCCAGTTCGCAACTCGCCAATCTGTTCGCTCCCGGTTCCGGCACGTGGATGTTTTCGCCGCAAATCACGCTGCCCAAAAAGCCATTCAAACCGCCTTCCGGGAAGTTGCCGACTCCTTGGCGGTGCGGGCCACGGTCGAAGTGCAGCTTGCCGCCGGGGAAGCCCTCGTCAAAGCTGAGCAACGGCGTCACGAACTGGCCGAGGCGCGCTTCCGTCAGGGCGTGGACAACTACCTGACCGTGCTCTCCGCCCAACAAGACCTGTACAACGCGCGGCAAAATCTCATCCAGTCGCAATACTCGCGGCTGTTCAATTTGATCAACCTTTATCAGGCGCTGGGCGGCGGTTGGCGGGAATACTCGCCGCAACCTTAACGTCCTGTTTTAATTGAGAAGACATTGAAATTATGAATGAAAGCAAACCAGCCCCTCCGCCAGCGGTGAACGGCGCGAAGCTGGCGAAATTAAATTCACCGTGGTTCATCTGGCCCGCGACCGGCGTGCTCGCCGTGCTGTTGTTTTTCGGGCTGGATTATCTGGTCACCGCCCTCACGCACGAATCCACCGACGACGCCTTCATTGAAGGTCACGTCGTTTCCATCGCGCCGAGGATTTCCGGCCAGGTTTCCGCCGTTCACGTGCTCGACAATCAGATGGTCCACTCAAACGAGCTGCTCGTGGGGATTGACCCGGCGGACTACTCGACGGCCGCCGCGCAAAAACAATCCTCCGCCGACGCGCAGGAAGCCAATTATACAGCGTTTCTGGCCGCGCTCGATTTGATGAGCGTGAAAGTGGCCACCGCCGAGGCCACCGCCGACCAATCGAAGGCCGACGCCGACGCGGCCCAAGCCACCGATGCGCGCGCACAGGCGGATTTTCAGCGCAGTCAGGAGTTGCGGAAACAGAATACCATTTCGCAGCAGGAATTTGACGCCGCGCAGGCCGCGGTCAGAGAGGCCGACGCGAACCTCGCCGCCGCGAAACAAAAAGCTATCGCCGACGTCTCAAAAATCAAAGAGGCCAAGGCGCAATTGGACGCGACCAAGGCCGCCGTCGGCATGGCCCTGGCGCAATTCCGGCAGTCGCAGGCCAATGTGCAGGCGGCGCAACTGGACCTCTCCTACACAAAAATTTACGCGCCGTGCGATGGCCGCGTGACGCGCAAATCCGTCGAACCGGGCGATTACATCCAAACCGGCCAGACGCTTTTCTCCATCGTGCCCGGCGACGTCTGGGTCGTGGCCAATTTCAAAGAATCACAGTTGAAAAAAATGAAACCCGGCCAGTTGGCGCTCGTTGAGATTGATGCGCTCGGCAAATCGCTGCGCGCGCACGTGGACAGCATCCAGGCCGGCTCCGGCGCGCGGTTCAGCCTGCTGCCGCCGGAAAATGCGACGGGCAATTACGTGAAGGTGGTCCAGCGTGTGCCGGTAAAAATCCTCTTCGACGAGCCATTGCCCGCCGACCACGTGCTCGGTCCCGGCCTTTCCGTCGCGCCCGGCGTGCGCGTCAGTCGTTTTGAAATTCCCGGTTGGGCAATTGCGTTGCTGGCGGTTGTTCTAGCGGGCGTGGCGCAATTTGTTTTTCGATTGGTTTTGAACCGGAAAATCAATCGTGCTTCGCAGTGAAACCCACCGGCTCGTCGATTTTATGAAAGCCCTCACCTGTCCTGCGGACACCCTCTCTCCACCCATGCGGGGGGAAGGAAGCGGAGAGGGGCGGCGTTTGTCGGGCGCTGATTTGCTCTCGACTCTCGACCTTCGACTCTCGGCACATTTTTAATTCCCATGCCTGATAGCGCACATCACGAAGACTGGCATCCGCGCCACAGCCCGTGGCTCGTTGCGCTGGGCGTGATGCTGGCGACGTTCATGCAGGTGCTCGACACCTCCATCGCCAATATCGCCCTGCCGCACATCGCCGGCAGCCTGTCGGCCACGACCGACCAGGCGACTTGGGTGCTGACGAGCTATCTCGTGGCGAACGCCATCATCCTCCCAATGACTGGCTGGCTGGGAAATCATTTTGGCCGGAAACGGGTGTTCATTTCCTGCATCGGGATGTTCATATTCGCGTCGGCGTTGTGCGGCATGGCGGTGAACCTGCCGATGTTGATTATGGCGCGCATTTTGCAGGGCGCGGGCGGCGGCGCGATGGTGCCCATCGCCCAGGCCATTTTACTGGAAAGTTTCCCGGTCGCCAAACGCGGCGTGGCAATGGCCACGTTTTCACTGGCCGTGATTGTGGCGCCCATCATCGGCCCCACGCTCGGCGGCTGGATCACGGACAACTATTCATGGCGCTGGATTTTCTACATCAACCTGCCGGTCGGCATCCTGGCGATGTTCCTGGCGGAATGGCTGGTCGAAGACCCGCCTTACATCAAACGCAACGAAAAGGCGGCGATTGATTTCATCGGGTTCGGACTGCTGGCGCTCTGGCTGGCGACGCTGCAAATCGTCCTGGACAAGGGACAGGAGGCGGACTGGCTGGGCGCGATCTGGATTCGGTGGTTCATCGCGATTTCCGCATGCTCCATGATCGGGTTTATCGTGTGGGAATTCAGGGTGGAGCATCCGCTGGTGGACTTGCGGATTCTCAAGAGCCGGAATTTTGCCGTCGGCCTGATGTTGATGACAGTGGTGGGCGTCATTCTTTACGGCACGACGGCGGAACTGCCGCTGTTTCTGCAAACGCTGATGGGTTATCCGGCGTTGCAAAGCGGTTACACGATGAGTCCGCGCGGCATCGCCGCCTTCTTCACCACTTTTTTGGTGGGGCGGCTGGTAGGAAAAATCCGGCTGCGCTGGCTGTTGAGCTTTGGTTTTTCGATGCTGGCGGTGTCCGCCTTCCTGTTGAGCGACATCAATCTTCAAGTAAGCCAGGCCAGTGTCATCTTCCCGACCGTGCTGAACGGCGTGGCCATCAGTTTTATTTTCGTGCCGCTGACGACGGCGACGATGAGCCAGTTGCGCCAGCGGCAAATCGGCAGCGCCACCGGCCTTTACAATCTCATGCTCAACATCGGCGGCAGCATCGGCATCGCCTTCGTCACCACCCTCATCGCGCGCGGCGCGCAGGCGCATCAGGCGCTCATGGTCGGGCATTTGACGCCGACCGACCCGGCGTTCACGCGGCAACTGCACGCGGCGCAGGCCATGCTCGCCCGGCACAGCGATCCGGTGACGGCCACGCACCAGGCTTACGCGCTCATTTACAACGTGCTCAACCAGCAGGCGCATTTGTGGGCGTTTGTGGACACGTTCCGGATATTCACGCTGATGGTGTTGTGCTGCCTCCCGCTGATTCTCCTGTTCAAACGCGTCCGGCAGACGCCGGTGCGGCAGGTGGAACTGGCCTGAAAATTGCTGAAATTAACCCTGTAACAAATTCCACCGTGCTACTGTCAAATAAGTGATTATGAAAAAATCGATTTTGACCAAAAGCCTTCTGCTGGCCGTCAGCCTGCCGCTGCTCGCGGGCTGCGTGGTCTTTGAACGTCAGCCGGTCGCGGTCGCGTCGCCGCCCGCCGAGGTCGTTGTGACCCAGCCGGAGAATCCGCCGCCACCGCAGGTCGAAGTTATGCCGATCCCTCCCGGGCCGTTGGACATTTGGTTCTGGATTCCGGGCTGCTGGGAATGGCGCGGTCACTGGGATTGGGCGAGAGGCCACTGGGCGCCGCGTCCGCACCCGCACGCAATTTGGGTGGCTGGCCACTGGGGACACCACGAGCACGGCTATGTTTGGGTTGGCGGCCGTTGGCGCTGACGCGGGCTGTTCCCTCGCGAAAACTTTCACGGCCATCGGCGTAGAATGACGCCGTTGGCCGCTTTCATTTAATCCGTTGCAATTTGAGAAAAGTAGCGCGGGCGTCCCGCCTGCCAGAATTTCCAAAACCCGGCAGGCCGGAGACCTGCGCCACGCTTCAGTTCGTGTAAATTCCTTTGCAAATTTTGGAAAGACAGCGCACATTCCCGGAGATTTTCAAAACCAAAAACAAACATGAAGAATTCTATTCCAATCAAAACGCTTCTCATCGCCGCCGCGCTGCCGCTGTTCGCAGGCTGCGTGTCACGGCCCACCAACGTCGGGCCGCAGGTTGCAACGGCGGACAACGTCAATGTCGGACAACCCACCCAGCCGCCGCCGGACAATCAAAAAGATGTCATTCCCGTGTGTCCCGGCCCGCGGACACTGTGGTATTTCATTCCCGGCCACTGGGAATGGCGCGGCCAATGGGTCTGGGTGCCCGGCCACTGGCGGACGCGCCCGCATCCGGGCGACATCTGGCTGCCAGGCAAATGGCTGGAACAGACCAACTCCATGCAGCAGACCAACGTCTTTGTCTGGCAAAAAGGCCATTGGCGTTCCGGTGCGCCCGCTGACGAGGAATCCACCGACCGATAATTTCTTGCGCAGTGAATTTACGGCCATCGGTGTTGTGAAATGCTGGTGGCCGTAAAATTTTGATGCCTCGCGCATGAAAATTTTGTCACGCGAAGAATGCTACGTCGCGGAGCGACGGATGGAAATCAGCCGGGGACAACGTCCCCGGTTGGGGCAAAAAAACGGGTGCGTCCCGGAGGGACGCCGGAAAACGAACGATGGATTCCGCCGTCCCTTTCCGCCTCCGCGGCGCGCCAAAGCGCCGCTACGGCGCGACGGCGGCAGGACGGATTTTGTTTGGGGACGATGCACCAGGCACGTTGTGCCGGGCTAATTTCCAGCGTCCCTGTTGGGACGGGGAAGCGCGGGCGGATGCGCGTAATCGCAACCGCCTGACCCAGGCTGCGCCGGAGGCTTGCGAACGCGACGGTTGCGAAGCCCGTAGGGCTGGCATCTTTGTAGTTCGTCCATCCCGAAACAGCAAAAGCTCCGTCAGGAGCGACATCGTCGGGACGTTGGAGTTCAAACTTTAGTTTGTGCGGGCGGCGGACACGCTGAAGCGTGAACTCCAACCAGACGGAATATGCCGCCCCGATGGGACTGGATTTTATTGTGGGTTGTGGTTCTACAAATATGTCGCGCCGCTGGCGCTGTTACTGTTCATTTTGTCGGCTGCTGCAGTTTGGAGCGGCGATAGCTGTAACCGAAGTAGATCACGATGCCGACGAGAAACCACACCAGCAGCCGCACCCAGGTCATCAGCGGCAGATACATCATCAACCCGAGGGCGGAAAGCGCGCCCATCGGGGCCACGAACCAAACCCACGGCGTCTTGAACTTCCGCTGCAATTCCGGCTCGCGCACCCGGAGCACCAGCACGCCGAGCGACACGATGACGAAGGCCAGCAACGTGCCGATGTTGCACAGGTTCCCGGCGTCCCGCACCGGCAGGACAGCGGCAAAGAAGGCCACCACCACGCCGGTGACAATGGTGATGAGCCATGGTGTTTTGAACCGGGGATGCACGCGGCTCACAAACGGCGGCAGCAACCCGTCGCGCGACATGCTCCAGAATACACGCGTCTGCCCCAGCATCATCACCAGGATGACGGAAGACAGGCCGGCGATGGCGCCGAGCTTGATGACGCCCGCCATCCAGCCCATGTTCGCGTGGTCGGCGGCCAGCGCAATCGGTTCGGGCACGTCCAGTTCCCGGTAAGGCACCACGCCGGTGGCAATGCCGGAAACCAGGATGTAAAGCACGGTGCAAACCAGCAGCGAACCGATGATGCCGATGGGCACGTCGCGCCGGGGATTTTTGGCCTCCTGCGCCGCGGTGCTGACCGCGTCGAATCCGATGTAGGCGAAGAACACGAGACTGGCGCCGCGCATGACACCCGACCAGCCGAAGTCGCCCCATTTGCCGGCGTTGGCGGGGATGAACGGATGCCAGTTGGCGGGGTTGATAGCCCGGGCCGCGCCGAAAATGAAGAGCAACACAACCCCGATTTTGAGAAAAACAATGAAATTGTTGAACCCGGCCGATTCCCGGATGCCGATGACCAGCAGCACGGTCACGATGGCGACGATAACGATGGCGGGCAGGTTGAAAATGGCCGTGACGTGAGGGAGGCTGGCGGGGTCCATTCCGGCGGCTTTTATTCGGTCCGCCAGATCGCCGCCGAAGACCACCCAACCGGCCTTCAACTTCAAGGCGGCGGCCAGGGCGGCGGGAAGTTCAATCAAATGAATGCCGCGCGCGGCGGAAAGTTCCGGGGGAATCTGGATGCCGAAATCCCTTAGAAACGAAACCATGTAACCGGACCAGCCCACCGACACGGCGATGGCGCCCACCGCGTATTCCAGGGCCAAATCCCAGCCGATGATCCAGGCAAACAACTCGCCCAACGTGGCGTAGCCGTAGGTGTAGGCGCTGCCGGACATAGGGACCAACGAGGCAAATTCGGAATAGCACAACGCGGCGAACGCCGAGACAACGCCCGCCAGCGCAAAGGACAGGACCACCGCCGGTCCGGAGTTCTGGGCGGCCGCCGTGCCGGTCAGGACGAAGATGCCCGTGCCGATGATGCAGCCAATGCCCAGCGTGACGAGGTTCAGCGGTCCCAGCGCGCGATGCAGGCTTTTGTCGGTGAGTGCTTCAGCTTGCAGGTCGGTGACGCTTTTGCGGCGAAACAGATTCATGCGGGATATTTCAGCCTGTTTTGGGCCTGTTAAATGAAGTGCCCGCCATCGGAAGTCAAGCAAACGTCGTCAATTCCAATGTAAAACGGGCGGTTCAAACTACGAAGCCGGCGGCGGCGATTTGGGCAGTAGCCGGGAGATGATGATCAACAGCACGACAACGACCACGGCGAGAATTCCCCAAAACACCACGCCGCCTTTGCCGGGGATTTCATGCTCGCGCCACGACGATTTCCGGAGCTGCTGCTCGGCGGTGAGCGAAGCGGCCGCCTTGTCCGCCATGAGCAATTGTCCGGCGACGAGGCTGAGGTCGTAGCGCGGCGAGGCCACACGCGGATTACCATAGTAAAGGAAAACCGCGTCTGCTGATTTGGCTTTGAACAAAACGCGCGTCGCGGAATAAAAAAGTTGAAACTTCTCCAATTCGATCGGCGGGTTGTCGCCATTGTGCGTTTCCAAACAGAGCGTGTCGCTTTGCAGCGGGCCGTCGAGTGTCAGGAAAAATTCCTTGCTCTTGCGGTCGGGGATTTGAACCCAGGACACGCCGCTTAAATTGTGCCGGTATTTTTCACCACGCTCGTCGGTAAGCTCTTCGTAAAGCGTCACGTCGCGCTGGAACAGCGCCGTGCGCGTGGCGCAACTTAGACGTGTGACCGGCAGGCGGGATTGCGGGAGCTTGATGAGCCAACGGCTGAGTTTGGGGTCTTTTGCATCGTTTGTGGCGGTGACCGACGGTGCCAGCAAACGGCTGATGGATGTATGTTCAACGATGTAAGGCACCTGGTTGCTGCCGCGCAATAGCCGTAAATCCTGAAAGTCCGGCTGCGCGTGGGCGAGCACATCGAGGTCGAGTTCAATTTGTTGCGCGCCGTTGCGGGTAACGTTCACCGGCTTGCGATATTTCCATGCCGACACGTCGAGCGCCGCGCCGGTGCCCTCGATGCCCGGCAGCACTTCGGGCGGGCGATAATTCGGATTGTCCACGGGCGGCGAAAGTTTGATCGGGGCGGCCGCCACAGATTTGAGATTCATGCCTAACGCGGCGAGGTCGTAGTTCGGCGCGGCACAATGGCTGTTGCCCGTCAGGAGATGATAAACACCGGCCTGTCGCGCGAGAAACGCGAGATAAACCGGGCGCCGTTCGACGCGCACGGCGGTGACGGGCAGCGGCGGACTGTCCTGATTGCGGATGAACAGAAGCAATTCACGCGAGCGCACCAGGCTGTCGAGGGGCACCAAAAGATTTTCCGACACGGGCTGGCCTTCGATGGCAATCCGATAAATCACGCCTTGCCCGACAGTCTGTTCGCGAACGGCGTCTTCCGAAACCTGCGGCACGGCGAGCGTCACATGCCGCGTGAAAAGCGGTTCGGCGGTTTCAATTTGAACAGCCACGATGTTCAAATTGGCCGCGCCGAGATTCAATGCCAGCCGCGTTTCCCGGGGATTTTCGTGACGTTCGGCAATCGTCACCGCCATCCACTCGCTCGGTGCCGGTTCGGTCACAGCCACGCGGATGCGCGCCGCGGTGAACGGGATCGGTGGTGTGCGCTGGTCGTCCACGGTCAACCGCAGCCACGGCCATGCGCCGGCGGGAAAGGATACGTGAAGCCGGTTCGCGCCGTCCGGCTGGCGGAAGATGGGTTGTCCCTGTTCGAGCATCTGCCAGTGTTTAAGGTCGGCGGAACCCTCGATGCGCACAGGTTTGATGAAACTCCCCGCCGGGGTTTCCAGCGTGACGTTGTCGAGCGGTTGTGCCAGCCCGGTTTCCAGGACGATGATCGTATTGCTTTGGGTCAACGAAACGTGGAATGATTTTACGTTTTGCACGACCTTCACCACCGGGACCGGGCGTTCAATCAAATAAGGCACTTCATTGCCCGCGTCGTCGTAAAGCCGCAGGTCTTCGAGCGCCGGGCGGGCCGCATCGAGCGTTCCGACCGGCAGACTCAATTTCACCAGGCCGGAGGTGGCTACATTGAGTGGCTGTTCATGCTGCCAGTCAGCCGGCAGGCCGGTGGCGAAGGCGGAAAAACTGAAAGCCAGCGTAACGGCGCAGAGCCAGTTCGCCCGAAATTTATTGAATCGTTTCATCTTTGGTTTCCTTGTCTTTGGCGCTCGCGGCGTAGAAACGTTGATAGGCGAACGACGCCAGCATGGCAATCACCGCCACGCCAATGAACGCGCCGATGCGGTAAAGCTGTTCTAGGTGCGCCAAGTCGCGGAAAAAGAGTTTAACCAGTGTGACGCACAACAAACCAATTGCGGCGTAACGCGATGCGGGGATCTTCCTGGCAATACCGACCACCAGCAGCACCAGCGCGAACAACGCCCACGCGATGGAATACGTCATGTCCCGTTCGAATGCCAAATCGGTCGGGAGTTGTTGGCTAAAGATGGAAGTCAGCTTCGAACCCGGTTCACCGAAATAATCGGCGATTTCGACGTTCAACAGCAGAAAGGCCAGCACCGTGCCTAGACCGGCCAGGATGGGCGGCGCGTTGATTTTAAAAATCTGATTTCGCGGTGGCACGAGCAATCGCGCGCCAGCAAACAGGCAGATCGTCACGATGCCGTAGGCGTAGAGATACCAGTTCACAATCGGCGTGGCGCTGCGCGCGTGATATTCGAGTACGGCGGGATTCAACGCGAGCCGGACGAACGCGGCAACGAGCAACCCGACGCCCACCAGCCGCAGCCCCGGATGCGGCACGCGATGAAACAACCAAAGCAACGCCGCGCCTTCCAATGCCCAACCGATGGTGATCCATTGGCGGTCGAATTGAATCGGAAAAATCAGCGTAATGAAAAACAGCGCCACGCCGCCGAACCAAGCCAGTTGAGCCATGCGCGATTTGTTTTCGGCTGGCAGCTTTTTGAGCACGATGACGAGGCTCAACAAACCGGGTATCGCAAACGCGGCGGGCAGCAATCCCATCATCCGGTTCGGCCACGCGACCTTCACGAGCCGATAGACGAGAAGGAATTGCACCGGCCCGGCCATCGCGGCGGTCGCCCACGGAACGACCCGGTCACCAAACTTTTTCAGAAACAGGAAAGGAAACAGTGCAAACAACGCAAAGAACACGAGATACCACACCAGCGCCAGGTTTGGCGACACATTGGGATTCGTCACATCGAACCGGTTGAAGTGCCAGGCGCATTCCAGCGATGCGACGCAGACCAGCCCGATGGCGGGCAGCCAATCATGCGAGAATATTCTCGTCACACCCAGTAACAGCACCACCAGGAGCAGGGCGAGGCCAAAGACGGGCGACGGATTGGCCAGCGGCAACCGCAGCGTGGCCATGATGAGCAGCAGGAACGGTAGCGTGGCCGAGCACGCCGGCAGCAGCGCCGCCACATTTTCCGGCAGTAACGTGTCCTCATCGAGGCGGGCGGCCTTGCTGATCGTGTCGGGTTTCAGCTTGCGCACCGCCCAGACGCTGATGGCAACAAAGAAGATCGCAAACAAGCCGAGCAGCGAAAATGACGTGGACAATCCGGTGAGTTCGGCCGGAATCTTGAAAATTAACGCGCCGGTGGCAGCGAGCGTCAGCAACATCACCACCAGCACCGGCAACAGCGAGGCCATCACCACCGCTAGAGCAATCGCGAGCACGTCCACCAGCAGGACAAACGGCCAGACAATCAACGAAACTTCCGTGAGCTGGTAAATGGGGATGAGCACCAGCACCAGCGCCAGTGGCGGAAAAATCTGGCTGCCCCACATGACAGTCCTGACGCCGCGCCAGCGTTGCCGCACCACGGGGAAGACCGAGTGAACGACGGCGAAGATGAAATAAAACGCCAAAGCCGCGTTCAACAGGTCGTTGGTCAGGTATTTTGCCGTCCACGCGGCGAGCAACCCAAAGACCGCAAGGCCGGCAATGGACTGGACGGGAGCAATTCCATCAGCCAGCAGGACGAGGGTGGTGACAATCAGGTCGATCAGGAAGACGAAACTGAACAGCAGCCACGGGCGTTGCGCGAGGGACGCGAAGGTCAGGAACCATCCGGTGAAGGCGAGCGCGACGGCGGCCAGCCCGATGGTGGAACCCGAAAGCCATCGGTTCGTTGAGCCACGAATTTTTGACCACCAGGCTGCCGCGAGATACAACACGTTGAATCCGAGCAGGACGGCAAGCGCGACGAGGATTTTGTCGCCTTCAAAATATTTTTCAGAAACAAAAAATTCACTCGCCCAGCCGATTTGCATGACGACGGTTCCGATGGCGCCCAGCGAGCTGAGGAAATGCCAGCGGCGATACAACGCCACCAGAATCAGTCCGGCGTCGAGGATGGCGATGTAACCGAACAGACCCAGCGGGTTGTCCACGTGGGTGCCGAGCAAATAAGGTGTCAGAAAACCGCCGAGTATGCCGAGAACCGCGACGACGAGGGCATCAAGCCGGACGGCGAGCAGGAAGGCGGTCGTGGTGATAAGCGCCATCAGCAGGAAAGTCGGGAGCGTGCCAAAGAATTCAAAGTGGTAGATGGAGCGGCACGCGAAGGTGACGGCGTATAGAATCACCACGCCCGTCGCGCATAACGTTTGCGCACCGACGGTGTATTGCTTTTGCCGATGCAACCAGGTGCCGCCAACCAGCAGGGCGACGCCGGTGAGGAACCCGAACGCCATGCGAAGCTCCGGCGAAATCAGGTTGTGATCAAAAGCGTACTTGATAGCGAACGCAATACCGAGAAAGAACGCCAGCCCGGCGGCATAAGCAAAACCCTTTACACCCAGAAACTGTTCCCAATTGATGGCGGAACCGGTTTGAGGTGGTGGTTGTGGGGCGGGTTCTGAGTCGATGGGTGAAAGTGGAGGCGGCACCGGAGGTAAAGTTGGCGGGGTTGCCAGTGGTGGAGCAGTAGCCGGGGACGGCGCTGAGGCAAAAGTGGGAGCGCCTGCCGGTTTCGCCGACAAGCCTTCGCGCTGTCTTTGAACAGTTTGTTCCCGCGTTGGCAAGGTAAAAGCCGGCTTTGGTTCCGGCGCTGACTGTGGCGGTGGGACAGGAGCCGGAGCCACCGTTTTCATTGGCGGCACTGGCGCCAGTTTGGGCGCCGGTTCGGTCGGTTTGGTGGATTCCCGCTCGCGCTTCAGCCGGATGACTTCCGATTCCAATTCGCTCAGACGGAAGGAAAGCTCCTCGATACGGCCTTTGGCTTGGACGGCGCGCACAATCAGCCAGACAGCCAAGGCAAGGGGAACCCCCAGAACCACCAGGAGGATGACCGGTATCATTTCCATAAAAGTTTCCTTTCTGCGGGCGGAGGCTTGGTTAAGCACAATCTGCGCTTCGATACGAGCTTTTGGCAAGCAGGAACAGACTGGCATGCCAAAGGCCGTGTTGGCTTAAGAAAATTCCCCCTTGGAAGATGGAGCCAATGGCCGGGATTGAACCGGCGACCGACGGTTTACGAAACCGTTGCTCTACCGCTGAGCTACATTGGCTTTGCCAATCAGAACACTTCGTTGTGAGCCAGACAAAATGGTCTGGGGAAAACGCCCGGCCCAAACCGCGTTTGTCGCATTTCCAACGGTTACATTTTGGGACAATCAAAATCAGAAGCAAGCCAATTCGCCCCCCGTTTGAACCGGACCCGGTGGCGAACCGCGACAGTCGAACATCTGCACACCCATGATGCAAACTGCCTGAGAAGGCTTGCACGTCAATGTCCGAGCTTGCAGGGTAGCGTTTCGGTTCTCCGCGCCGACTCCGGTGGTCTCTCCGCCCGGTCACGCTGCTTCCGTTGCGAAGTGGTTCTTCAGTGTCTGGACTGCCCGGCTTGCCCGGTTGCATGCCAGCAATCCATTTCACGAAGTTTTTACCAGCCCCGCCAGTGCGGGGTTTTATATTTGCATTGCCATAAATAGTCTTGAACCATCAAGTAATGTCCGATGGTTCAATGTCAAATTTTACCCGCCGTTTTCCATTACTGGTTGCGATTGGGGCATTGATGCTTTTTGGAATCACCTTGAGCCACGGGGTGACGATGAACAGCTTGTCCCTCACGGCGAAGATTGCCGGCTGGGACTGGACGCCGATGGTGGGGCAACCCTTGCTCTGGCTGTTCACCCTGCCATTACGGCTGTTGCCCGCCGCCTGGGTGCCCTTGGGCCTGAATTTTTTTTCCGCCGCCACGGCCGCGCTGACACTGGGTTTGCTGGCGCGCACCGTCCAGTTGCTGCCGTGGGACCGGCCGTGGGAAAACACCAACCGCCTGGCCAGCGCATTGCCGGTTTTGCTGGCGTGCGCGGTGTGCGGGCTGGAATTCAGCTTCTGGCAGGAGGCGACTGCCGCCACCGGCGAAATGCTGGACTTGCTGCTTCTGGCGGCGGCGCTGTGGCTGCTGCTGGAATATCGCGTCCGGGGCGAATCTCCCTGGCTTGATGCGGCAACCTTCGTCTGGGGGCTGGGCATGGCGGAAAATTGGTTGCTGCTGCTGGCGCTGCCGCTGTTTGTCGCCGGAGTGATCTGGCTGCAAGTTGAAAGCACGAAAGCGAAGAGGCCATATTGCACGACGCTGTTTGTCGCCGGAGTGATCTGGCTGCAAAGGTTCCGTTTCCGGGTGAAATTTTTGCTGCGGCTGGCCGGACTGGGGTTGGCAGGATTTTCAATTTACGCCCTGCTGCCGCTGGTCAATGGTCTGGCTCCGCACTCGCCGTGGAGCCTGGGCCAGTCCTGGCTCGTCAGTTTGAAGCAGACCAAAAACATGGTCATGCTGCCTTACGATCAATTTTGGGTTGTGCACCGGCTGCCGGCGATGGCAGTGATGCTATATTTTTTGGTGCCCACGCTGGCCTGCCTGGTGCGCCAGCGCGACGAGGGCACACAAAACATATCGCGGGCGGACCGTTTCCAGCTTTGGATTTACCGTAGCCTGCGTGTGGCGCTGTTGCTGGCTTGTTTATGGCTGGCGTTTGACCCGGTCACGGGGCCGCGGCAGATTGTGCAACAACAGTTCGGCGTTTCGCTGCCGTTGCTGGCCTTTGATTATTTGAATGCTCTGGGCGCGGCTTTTCTGGCGGGCAATCTCCTGCTGATTTCACAGAGAACGGTCCGTCGGCACAGCCGTTCACGAACCTCAATACAATTGCGGCAACTGGCTGTCCCTTTCGCCGCCGGGTGTCTCGTCCTGATCATCGTGGGTCAGGTGGCGAGAAACACCCCGGCCATCTTCCACATGAATTTTCATCCGCTGGAGCGCTTCGGCGACCTGCTGGCAGATTCCCTGCCCACCGGTCGCGGCGTGATGTTGAGCGGCCAACCGCAAAAGCTGGAAGTCTTTCAAGCTGCCCTGGCGCACCACCGGAACGGGGCGGACTGGCTGGCCGTGGATACCCACGCACTGCCAACGGTGGCATACCGCGCCTGGCTGGAACGGCGCCAGCCCGCCGGCTGGCTGACCGACGAAACCCGGCATGAACTCACCTCGCTGGAAACAGTGCGGCTGCTCGAACACATTGCCCGCACCAGCCGCCTGTTCTGTCTGCATCCCAGTTACGGCTTTTTATTTGAACGGTTTTATCTGGAACCCACCGGCGCGATTTATGAAGTGAAATTGCGCGGGGAAAAAACCCTGGAGATTCCGCCGCTGACTGCTGCGGCCACGGATGCGAATGAAACCTTCTGGACCGGCGTCTGGCAAAAGGAACTGGCCTCGCTCGTACCCGATTCCCGCCGGCGGTCAACCGGCTGGCAGAAAACAATTCAGCGCCTCGGCTTTGTGCCGGCGCCATTTTATCAGGACCGCCTGCTGGCGGAATGGTATTCGCTGTCGCTGGACGGCTGGGGCGCGGCCTTGCAACGGCAAAACCGGTGGTCCGAGGCCCGGCTTCGTTTCGAGCAGGCGCTGCAACTGAATACCAACAACCTTTCGGCGCAAATCAGTTTGGCCTGTAACACCAACCTCCAGTCCGGCTTCAGGATGGGACTTGCCGGTATGGACAAGGTGGCCGACCAGTTGGGGAGTCTTCAGCACTTAAGCCTCGTTCTGAACAACAGCGGCCCGTTTGACGAACCGATTTTTTGCTATCTGTTGGGCTGTGCGTTTCAAAAAAATGGCATGTTGCTGCAAGCGGCGGAACAATTTGAGCGGACCCGGACACTTACACCCGGCGCGCTCGCTCCGGAGCTCGCCCTGGCGGAGATTTATACCCGGCTCCAGTTTCCCGATCGCGCCCGCCCGCTGATAGACCATCTGCGGAACGAGACCAAAAATCTTCCGGCGAGCAGTGCCTTGGACCTGGAAATGGCGCTGCTGGAGGCGAACGCTTGGCTGTCGCAAACCAACACCGCCAACGCCAGTGGCGTTCTCCAGTCCGTTTTACAGCAGCATCCCGACGACGCGCAGATTGCGGACGGAGTTATAAGCGCATATCTCGCCTTTGGCGATTTCACGAACGCCCTGCAGCTCGTCAACGCAAAACTCGCCAGGTCGCCGGACGATGTGGCAAGCCTGAACATTCAGGCCGCCATTTTAATTCAATCCGGCAATGCCGCTGCCGCCATCCCGGTTCTGGACCACATGCTCACGCTCACCAACCTGCCGGAAACCCGGCTCACCCGCGCCATCGCCTGGTTGGCCTGCCAGGATTTTGCGGCGGCGGAAGCAGACTACCGCGAACTTGAAAAGTCGGGGGTGGAACTTGGCAGCGTTAGTTATGGTCTTGCGGCGATTGCCGAGCACCGCCACGACACCAATCAGGCGGCGCATTACCTTCGGCTTTGCCTCAGTAACGCACCGCCCGGAACAGTTCTCTGGCATAAAGCCAGTGCCCGCTTGCAAGCGCTCGAACCCGGTTCCGGAGCAAATTTTCTTAAATAAAGGAAAACAGCAAGCGATGGAAGACAAGATTCGGCTTCTGTGGAAAGAGGAGTCCGCTTGAAGGGGCGGTACGGCAACTTCCGCCACACAGGTTTCCCAATTACGGGGATCAAGAGTTGGTTTAGGAACCCGCCATTTTTCTGCGGCGCGAGGTGTAGCCGGCAGCCATAGCCAACGCGCCGAGGCCCAGGATCGCGTCCGTCATTGGTTCTGGAACCGCAATAGCCATTTCACGCTGCTGACCGGTTTGAAAAACCCAACCTTCAGTGCTATTAGTCATGTTATACGCGTTCAAAAAGGATCCCTTCGCCCCCGGCGCATTGGGGGAACCGGTGTTTGCATATTCCCACGCGACGGTGCGAGTTCCTGGTAATGCGATATCAACTGCAATGGCATAATCTTGCCCGGCGGTGAGGCTGTAAGCTTGCAAGCCATTGACCGAATATTGATGGGCGCCACTCGTTGTTGCGGTAATCGTCCCGAGCAAAGAACCACTGCCAGTGGGCCCGCTCCCGGTCGCATTATAAATATAAACGTCAAGCGTGGAACCAGCTGTTACCGCCGCGGCGTTAAAATTCAGGTCCAAAATAACGCTGCTGATTTGGCCGCTGACGGTCGTCGAGAAGTCTTGGGCCTTGTAAGGTCTGGCGGTAGTCCCTGCTTCCCCAGTGATCGTATCACCCAAGTCATTTACAATGGCTATGTCGGCGCGAGAAACCGTAGTGAAAGCGAAAAGTGCCAGCAAAGCCGCTCCCACGCCCAGGCGCGGAACCCCAAAAAACGCTCTCAAATTTTTCTTCATAAATTCACTTCTCCTCCCTACAGCAGATTATGTGCCTTTTGTGAATTAAAGTAAATTATGTTCCGTTTTATTCCGTAAATCGCGGCACATAGTTGGTTTCCGTGTCAAGCGGGAAAATGTGGGGTTTTGGGGGATTCCAGCCCTTGGCGAAACGGGCCGAAAACCAGCGGAATGTGCCCTGTTTATGGGCGCGAAACAGGATTTTCCGCGGTGCGTCGGGCGGCAACTCGCCCGGCGCAGAGCCGCGCGGCTCGTGGCACGCGGCGCGGCCGGCGGTTACCAGGTAAACCAAAAATACGAACCCGTGCGGACTTCCTCGCATGGTTTAGAGGCTTGGCAATCTACCGCATGAGCGAAGCTGGCATCCGATCAAAAAGTAAATGAGATTGCTCTCCGCCCAAATGGTTAGGCCGTCCGCTTGAATGGACGGCCCGGCAACTTCCGCCACACAGGTTTCCCAATTACGGGGATCAAGAGTTGGTTTAGGAACCAGCCATTATTCTGCGGCGCGAGGTGTAGCCGGCGGCCATAGCCAACGCGCCGAGGCCCATAATCGCGTCCGTCCTTGGTTCTGGAACCACCGTAACTTTCATGAAACGCTGCTGAAGGGGATTGCTACTTACCCAAGGACTAGCGCCAGCAACGCTGTTATATGCCCCCAAAAAGGATCCCCCCGTCCCCGTATTGGGGGAATTGAGGGCTGCATATTCCCAACCTACCTTGCAAGCCAGAGACCGTGTATTGATGGTCGCCAGTCGTTGTTGGAGTAATCGTTCCGAGCAAAGAACCACTGCCAGTGGGACCGCTCCCGGTCGCATTATAAATATAAACGTCAAGTGGAGAATGAGCCGTTACCGCCGCGGCGTTAAAATTCAAACTCAAAATAACGTCGCTGATTTGGCCGCTGACAGTCGTCGAAAAGTCTTCGACTTTGAAAGGATTGTTGGAGGCCGGTGCATCGCCAGCCCTCGTATCACCCAGAGAGTTCACAATGTCTATGTCGGCGCGAGAAACCGCAGCGAAAGCGAAAAGTGCCAGTAAAGCCGCTCCCACGCCCAGGCGCGGAACCCAAAAAAATGCCCTAAAATTTTTCTTCATAAATTCACTTCCCCCCTGACTGAAGCAGATTATGTGCCCTTTTTCCAAGTAAAGTAAATTATGTTCCGTTTTATTCCGTAAAGCGCGGTACATAGCTGGTTTCCGTACCAAGCGGGAAAATGTGGGGTTTTGGGGGGATTTCAGCCCATGGGGAAACGGGCCGAAAACCAGCGAAATGTGCCCTGTTTATGGGCGCGAAACAGGTTTTCCGCGGCGAGTCAGGCGGGAACTTGCCCGGCGCAGAGCCGCGCGGCTCGTGGCACGCAGCGCGGCTGGCGGTTACCAGGTAAACCAAAACACGAATCGGCGCGGAGTGGCGCACCCAGCAGGAGTTGAACCTGCAACCTTCTGATCCGTAGTCAGATGCTCTATCCAATTGAGCTATGGGTGCGCCCGAAAGGCCAAGGAACTTACGAGCCAAACTCCGCGCGTGCAACACATTTTCCGCGCGTCAACGAATCAACCTTTGAAAAGGTTCTGCAATGCCAAAGCCGCAATCGTCACCACCAACATCAGGCCGCTCGGCATGAACTTTTTCGTCTTTGCCAGCCGCACCGCGAAAATCACCAGCAGCACGGCCATGATGACGTTGGCCAGCCCGCGCGCGAATCCCGGTTGAAAAACACCCGGCACCACCGTCAACACCAATAACGCCGCGAACGCCGCCGACGAGATGAGCGACACCTTGCTCCTGGCCTTGAAAAATCCGATCAATCCGCCGACAAGCAAAAGGACGATGTAAACCCACAGGACTTTGTTCGCGAAATCGTGCATTGGGCGCAGGCTGCCTTAATTCACCACGGTGTCCAAGCTCAGAATTTCGCCCGGTTCGCACTCGGCAATGACCTCGAATGGCCGGCAGCACACTTCGCAATCCGTCGTGAACCGCTGGAATGGCAACGTCGTGTCAATTACCACCTCGAACTTCTGGCTGCAAAATGGGCATTGGATGTTTTCAGAAACTTCCACATCCCAATCTAATTCCTTGCCCGCGAATCGTAAACGGCACGTTGGCCGTCGTCTTGAAAAAAAGGGGCCGGTATTGGCCGGCCCTCCGTGACCAGAAAATAATTTTCGGGATGGTTCAGAGCCGCTTAGTCAGCGTGAGCGCGAACGTGTGGCCTTGCGCCCGGGATTCCGCCATGAACTCGTAGTCATATCGAAACGAGATGAACAGCATTTGTTTCGGGAAAGCCACGCTGACTTCGGGACCAACCGCGGCCACGCGGCTGCGGCTGCTCCACGATGCGCCGCTGTTCGGGTTCACCTGTTGCTGGTAGTAACCGACCACGCCCAGATCTATGACCTTCTCCACCGTTTTGCTAATGCCCCATTCCAGCGTGTATGCCTGTCCCGGGATAATGTCGGTGTAACGTTGTCCCGTGTTGAATTCGTAACGATTCAACGCCGACACCGCCCAGGTTTTTCCCTCGTCAATGTACCAGGTCGCCCCGGCCGTTTGCATGAACGTCCAATAGCCCAGACCGGGCCTGGTCGAAGGACCGGGGCGAGTCGGGGAATCGCCGGTGGGCGCGTCCACGCCGCTGCCGACTGCGAAGTCGAATTGCTTGAGATGCCACGAAAGTGTGCCTTCGGCGAATAAATCACCGATGCCGGACCGGTTGCCGCTAAACGGGCCGTTCGGCGTGTTGGCGCTGGCCTGCTGGTAAACAATCGGTAAAAAACCGTCCACACCCACGAAGCCGCCGAGTAGTTTCTGGTCCGTAATCCAGAGCACGCGCGGAAGGTTGACGTACGTGAACACATCGAGGTCGGCCGGACCGATTTTATTGCCGGACGAATCGTTCAGTTGATCGCCGGTATAGAAATAGTTGTAGTCCCGGAAATAAACTCCCGGTGGTGGCAACGAGGCGCCTTTGATACCTTCCACGCCGGGTGCGTAATGGGCTGCGGGCTGGGCTGAGAGCAAACCTGGCAGTGCGGCAAAACCGACTGCCAGAACAATGCGGACGAATCGAGTTTTCATAGGTTTTTATTTTGGGGGTTGGAATTTGGGTTAGACATCCTGCAATTTGCCGGTCAGGTACGCTTCATAAGCGCTCAAATCGAGCAGGCCGTGGCCGGAAAAATTGAAGAGAATGACGCGCTTCTTGCCTGCCTCGCGCGCTTGGATCGCTTCCTTGATGACCGCGGCGATGGCGTGTGCGGACTCCGGCGCCGGCACAATGCCTTCGCTGCGCGCGAACTGCACCGCTGCCTCGAATACCTTGGTCTGCGCATACGCCTCGGCTTCGATGAGGCCGAGCTTGAGCGCGTGGCTGACCATGGGCGACATGCCGTGATAACGCAACCCGCCCGCGTGGATCGGCGGCGGCATGAAATCGTGCCCCAGTGTGTACATCATCAGCAGCGGCGTGGTCATGGCCGTGTCGCCGAAGTCGTAGCGCAGTTCGCCCTTCGTCATTGAGGGGCAGGCGGAAGGTTCGACGGCGACGATGCGATATTTTTTCTTCCCGGTGATTTTCTTGTGAATGAACGGAAACGCGATGCCGGCAAAGTTGCTGCCGCCACCGCAGCAGGCGAAAATCGAGTCCGGCTCTTCGCCGGCCATTTCCATCTGCTTGATGGATTCCTGGCCAATGACGGTCTGGTGGAGGCAGACGTGATTGAGCACGCTGCCGAGCGAGTATTTCGTATTTGGATGTTTGGCCGTGTCTTCGATGGCTTCGCTGATGGCGATGCCGAGGCTGCCCGGACACTTCGGGTCCTGCGCCCGCACCTTGCGCCCGTATTCGGTCTGGTCGCTGGGGCTGGGATGCACCGTGGCGCCCCAGGTGTGCATGAGCATCCGCCGATAGGGCTTCTGTTCGTAGCTGACCTTGACCATATAGACGTTGCACTCCAGGCCGAACAGCTTGCACCCCAACGCGAGGGCCGAACCCCACTGGCCCGCGCCGGTCTCGGTGGCGAGCCGTTTGGTGCCGGCGACCTTGTTGTAATAAGCTTGGGCAACGGCAGTGTTGGGTTTGTGGCTGCCGGCGGGGCTGGCGCCCTCGTATTTGTAATAAATGTGCGCCGGCGTCTGGAGCGCCTTCTCGAAACGAACCGCACGCAACAGCGGCGTTGGCCGCCAGAGCGCATAGATGTCGCGCACTTCGTCGGGCACCGGGATCCAGCGGTCAGGGCACATTTCTTGTTTAACGAGGTTCTCTGGAAAGATCGCCAGCAACGCTTCCGGCGGCACCGGTTGTTTGGTGCCCGGATGCAACGGCGGCGGCAGCGGTTCGGGAAAATCCGCCAGCAGATTGTACCATTGTTTGGGAATGTCGGCTTGTGTCAGCAAAAAACTAGTTTGTGTGCTCATGTTACCTGAGGTGTTGGCGGCCAGTGTACCCGGCGCCAAAGCCATTGTCACGCAAATTTATTAGTAAATTTCTTGAAAACTAATAATTAAAACAAATCAAAGTTATTTCACGATCTGGCGCGCCAGTTCTGATTCTTGAAACTTTCCGCCGGCCTGACGTGTATTTCGGAATGGCGGAAATCGAATACAAAACTAGTCAATCGCCTGAGGCCATTATGAAAAGCCATCTGAAGATTGTAATTGTAATTCTCGGCGCGTTCATGCTCGCCGCCGCCTTCCCCTTGATGATTTGGAAACTCACGTCGCACACCAGCACCGATCATCTGTCGGGGGCCGGCCCTGGGCACTACCTGACCCGGAAGCAAGTGACCCTCACGGGTTGCGCGACGCCGGAAGCCGCCCTTCAATCCATGGTCTGGGCCGCGGTCAACGGCGACAGCGACAAGGCCTTTGCCTGTCTCGGCCCCGACGTGCAGGCTGATATAGGCAAGAGACGCAACGGCCGGAGACAATTTGATGCCCGGATTAAAAACTACGCGCAAATAATCCAAGGCATGCAAATTACGGCCCGGAAAGTGTTGGCGGACGACCAGGTGGAATTGAAATTCAAGCTCGATACCTCTGCCCCGCCGCAGAACGGTGGACCCATCCCGGATTTTCTCGTCCAGCTTTTGGTCAAACTTGGCGATGAATGGAAAGTCTGCGGTGACACCAAACCCTACACGCCGGACTGGGACGAAGGCAGCCAGCCCGAGCCGGGTGCTTCTTGACGCAATTGTCTTTCGCGCCTTGAACCATCAAACCACAGGAATAATGATCATGAAGAACCCCCTGAAAATTGTAATCGTAATTGTGGGCGCAGTCATGCTGGCCGCAGCCTTCCCCTTGCTGATCTGGAAGCTCACGTCGCACACCGGCGCGGACGAGCCCGTGGGGAATAGCGCCGGGCACCACCTGGCCAAAAAGCAAATGGCCTTTACGGGTTACACAACGCCGGAAGCCGCCCTGCAAACCATCATCTGGACCGCGATCAAGGGCGACAGTGACAAGGCCTTTGCTTGTCTCAGCCCGGATACGCAGGCTGAAATCAACAACAAACCCAACGGCCGGAGAAAATTCAACGCCGACATCAAACGTATCGGCCAACAGCTCAAAGGCATGCAAATTACGGCCCGGAAAACGTTGGCGGACGACAAGGTGGAATTAAAGGTCAAGCTGGACGTCACCGACCCGTCGAAGAACGGCGGGCCCATGCCGGATTTTCTTGTCGCGCCCTTTGTCAAAGTCGGTGGGGAATGGAAATTCGACGGTTCCACCAGGCCCTATACACCGGACTGGGACGAAGGCAGCCAGCCCGAGCCGGGGGCTTCCTGAGGCAATGGTTGTCGCGCCCTGAATAATCAAACCACGGAGAACGATCATCATGAAAAACAATCTGAAAATTATCGTCGGAATTGTGGGCGCAGTCATACTCGCCGCCGCCTTCCCCTTGTTGGTCTGGAAGCTCACGGCGCGCACCGGCGTGGAGGGGTCGGCGGGGAAAAGCGCCGGGCACTACCTGACCAGGAAGCAACTGACGTTTGTGGGTTACGCGACGCCGGAAGACACCTTTCAATCCGTTGCCTGGGCCATGATGAACGGCGACGCCGACAAGGTCTTTGCCTGTCTAAGCCCGGAATCACAGGCTTACTTCAACAACAAACCCAATGGCCGCAGAGAATTCAACGCCAATATGAAACGGAACGGGCAACAATTCAAAGGCCTGCAGATTACGGCCTGGAAAACGCTGGCGGAAGACAAGGTGGAATTAAAATTCAAGCTCGATCCCGCCTCCCAGCCGAAGAACGGTGACCATATCCCGGATTTTCTCGTCCAGGCTTTTGTCAAAATTGGGGGTGAATGGAAACTCTCTGGTCCCACCAAAGAATACACGCCGGATTGGGACAACGGCAGCCAGCCCGAGCCGGCTGCTCCGTGAGGGAATTGGTTTCTGCGCGCCATCCGTTGAGTTGGCCGGGTACGTTGGGCGTGAGGGATGTCGCTCGACCTTGCCCGGCGTGTGCTGCTTTCTCCCGGCGACGAAGTGCTTTACCACGAAACGTGCCAGCCAGCACTCAGAGCGAGCCTTCGGCCTGCATCCAGTGGATGGCGTGTTGCAGAAGGTCGTTGGCGTCTTTGAGATTCAGCTTTTCCTTGATGCGGGCGCGGTAAGTTTCAACGGTCCGCATGTCCAGATGCAGCTCGTCCGCAATCTGGCGCGTGCCGTGACCCTGGCCGATCATTTCAAAGACCAGCAATTCGCGATCGGAAAGTTTGTCCATGGGCAGGCTGGGTTTGGCCCGCGCACCGCCAACGGCGGCCGCAGCGATTTGTGCCGCCATTTTTTCACTCAGGTAAATGTCGCCATTCAGCACCGTGCGGATCGCCAGCATGATTTTCCGGGTGGCCTCCTGCTTGGTGATGTAACCGCGGGCACCGGCGCGAATCACCCGTTCCGCATGGAGCATTTCATCGTGCATCGAAACCACCAGGATCGCCAAATCCGGGTATTGACTGCGGATGTCTTTGATCAATTCCATTCCATGTGAACGTTTGAGCGTGAGGTCCACAATGACCAGATGCGGGCGGGTGGCGGCGATCTTTTCCATGGCTTGAAAGCGGTCTTCGGCTTCGCCGCACACGGTCAAATCCGGCTCGCGCAGAATGACCTCCGTAAGGCGTTCGCGCACCATGGGATGGTCGTCCACCAGAAGGATTCGCTTCACTGTTTGCTGCGCTGGCTGGGTGGCTTTGTCCATTGCCATAAGAGATTCAAGCCGGTGGTTGCGGGGCGGAACAGAAAACAATGGTGCCGTGCCGGGGCGCGCGCTCAATGATCAACGTGCCGCCGATTGCCTGGGCGCGATAATTCATGATGTGCAACCCCATGCCACCGGTTGGGCTCCGCGAAATGGGAATTCCAATGCCATCATCACTGACTTTCAGTTCAATCCGGTTATGGTTGGTTTTCAATTGAATTAAAATGGAACCGGCCCGGCTGTGTTTGACGGCGTTGTTCACCGCCTCCTGCGCAATGCGGTAAAGGTGCGTGGCCACGGTATTGTCGCGCACCAACACCGGGTGCGGACAATCCATCCGGCAATTCACTTTGGCGCGGGCGCACACCCCCGCAGCCAGTTGCTGCAGCGCCAGACTCAAGCCGTCCGCCTCCAGTTGCACGGGGAAAAGTCCGCGGGACAAGGACCGGGCTTCCGCAATCGCGTCGTCAAGCACCTTGCCCATTTTTTGGGCGGCGGCAACTTCGGGCAGCGCGCGGGCGGCCAATTGTTGTTCGAGGGAATTGTTGTCGAAACCCAGGCTGACCAACTGCTGGCAGAGTCCGTCATGCAAATCCTGGCCGATGCGGGCCTGTTCGCGATCACTGATTTCCAGGATTTCACGCTCCAGCCGGCGGCGATCCGTAACATCTTCTGCGATGCCGACAATGCGGATGACCTTGCCGGAGCCATCGCGAATCGGAAAGGCGCGGTCGCGTATCCATCGCAGGGAACCGTCGGGCCTTACGATGCGGTACTGTTGATCGTATTCCCCGGTCGCTTGTTTCGTCAGCAGGGCATCTGCCACCGGTTGGCGGTCTTCCCGATGGATTGTGTCCAGCCAGCCGTTGGGCGATTGATACAACTCCTTGCAACTGTGTCCCCAGATTTTTTCGTAGGCCGGGCTGACATAGACCATGCGGTCATCCTCCGCGTCCCGCATCCAGAAAGCATCAGTGATGTTATCAGCCAATTGACGCAACTGTTGCATGGTTTTGCGCAATTGTTCCTCGGTTTGCCGGCGATCGCCGATTTCATGTTCCAACGCGGCGGTCCGTTCCGTGACCCGTTGCTCCAGCTGGGTGGTCAGGCTGCGAACGGCCGAAACCAGCACAACGACGAATAATGAAATGGCGATCTGCACCCCCAGGTTCCAGTAGAGAACCCCGAGCTGGGAATTGTGATTGACTTCACCCACGAACGAGGCCAGCGAGCTGGTCAAGGCAATTAGCACCCCGGCTTTTCTGCCCCCTCGCCATGCGGCATAGGCTGCAATCAACAGATAAAACAAGGTAAAACTGGCTCGAGGAACGGTCAGATAGTCAATGATCGCAAACAGCAGGGTCAGGAAAACGCAGAAGAGGCTGACCGTGTTTTCCAAATGCTGATTAAAATGACGGATTGGTTTTCGACTGTTGATTTGCGGGACAGCGTAATAGTCAACCACCGAGCACAGAATGGCCGGGAGTGAAACAAACACACCCACAACCGCTTCAAAACGCTGCTTTAACCAGTCGCCTCGTTTTCGCATATTTGCCCCGCCGGGTTGTGTTCAGTATCTCCGGAAAATCTTGCACCGGAGATTTTCCGGGGAAGACGCCGACCAATAGCATTTTATTCACCGGGCGTAAACAACATCCGTATTAATTAAAATGGATGAACGCCGTTTTCAGATTTGCCAGTTCCGCCAAATTCAGGGATATTGTCTGCCGTTTTTCACGGGCCATTTATGAAACCCCAGGTCGAAATCTATGACACGACCCTGCGCGACGGTTCGCAGGGTGAAGGCGTCAATTTCTCGGTCGCGGACAAGCTCCGCATCGCCGAGAAGCTCGACGCGTTCGGAGTCCATTACATCGAAGGCGGCTGGCCCGGCAGTAATCCCAAGGACATCGAGTTCTTCGCCCAGGCCAAACGCCGCAAATTCAGAAATGCCAGGCTGGCCGCATTCGGTTCCACCCGCAAAAAAAACATGTCCGTGGAGCGCGACGACCAGGTGCGCCTGCTCATCCAGGCCGGCACGCCCGTCGTGACGATTTACGGCAAGACTTCGATGCTGCATGTCGCGGAAGTCCTGCGCTGCTCGCCCGAGGAAAATCTCGCGATGATCGGTGACACCGTGCGCTTCCTCAAAGACCACGGCAAGTTCGTCATCTACGACGCCGAACATTGTTTCGACGGCTACAAGCTCGACCCCGATTATGCTGTCGCCACTTGGCTGGCGGCGGAAAAGGCGGGCGCGGATTTCGTTGTGCTCTGCGACACCAACGGCGGTTGTCTGCCGGACGAAATCGCGGCCATTACCAGGGTCGCAGTCGGCAAACTGAACTGCCCGGTAGGCATCCACACGCATGACGACATCGGTCTGGGCGTGGCGAACGCGCTGGTGGCGCTCGAAGCCGGCGCGGTGCACGTGCAGGGCACCATCAATGGCTACGGCGAACGCACCGGTAACTGCAATCTGACGAGCGTGATTCCGTGCCTTGCCTTGAAGCTGAAGAAAACCTGTGTGCCCGCGAAGTCGCTGCCCAAGTTGAAGGAGCTTTCACAGTTCGTGGACGAAATCGCGAACTTGCGTCACAACCCGCGCCAGCCGTGGGTCGGCTCCGCCGCGTTTGCGCACAAGGGCGGCACGCACGTCAATGCCGTGCAAAAGACCACGGCCAGCTATGAACACATTGACCCGGCGCTCGTCGGCAATGTGCGCAATGTGCTCATCAGCGACCTCGCCGGCCGCAGCAACATCGTAATGAAGGCGCAGGAACTGGGCTTCAAACTGACCAACGAAACCCCGGAGTTGAAGGCGATCCTGAACCGCATCAAGCAATTGGAGCACGAAGGCTACGAATACGAAGCCGCCGAGGCGTCGCTCGCGCTGCTCATCGGCAAGACGCTGCAACATCGGGAACTGCCTTTTCAAGTGGAAGCGTACCACGTCTCCATGCGCCGCGCCGGGATGGAGCACGTTTGCGAAGCCACGGTGAAAGTCCGCGTCCGCCAGCAGCATGCGCAGACGGTCGCCGAGGGCGACGGCCCGGTAAACGCGCTCGACGGCGCGTTGCGGCTGGCGCTGGTGAAATTCTTCCCGCAACTGAAAAAAGTCCAGTTGACCGACTACAAAGTGCGCATTCTCGACAGCGCGGGCGGCACGGCGGCGAAAACGCGCGTGCTCATACAGTCCACCGACGGCCGGCGCGAATGGGGCACCGTCGGCGTGAGCGAAAACATCATCGAAGCCAGCCTCCAGGCGCTGGTGGATTCGATGGAATTCGCGCTGTTGAAGAAGTGAACATCGAACATTCAACATTCAACGCCCAACATCGAATTTCGGTCGTTGGGCGTTCGGCGTTGAATGTTAAGCGTTAAATGTTTTCATTTTGATTATGCCGGAAATTTCCAAGGCCTATGAACCGCGGTCCGTCGAGGACAAGTGGTATGATTTCTGGCTGAAGCAAAACTGCTTCGCCGCCGACCCGAGGCGCGTGTCGCCCAAACGCCCGGCCTATTCCATCGTCATTCCGCCGCCCAATGTCACCGGCATGCTCACCATGGGCCACGTCCTCAACAACACCATCCAGGACATCCTCGCCCGCAAGGCGCGCATGGACGGCAAGGAAGTCCTCTGGCTGCCCGGCACCGACCACGCCGGCATCGCCACGCAAACGGTGGTAGAACGCACGCTGAAGAAAGCCGGCGAAATCAAACATCGCGACGATTTGGGCCGCGAAAAATTTCTCGAACGCGTCTGGCAATGGAAGGAAAAGCACGGCGGCATCATCATCCAGCAATTAAAAAAGCTCGGCGCGTCGTGTGACTGGACGCGCGAACGGTTCACCATGGACCCGGAGTATTCGCGCTGCGTGCAGAAGGTGTTCGTGGAGCTTTACAAAAAGGGCCTCATCTATCGCGGTAAACGGATGGTGAACTGGGACCCCGCCGCGCGCACCGCCCTCTCCGATGAGGAAGTCGAAATGATCGAGGAGAAAGGACACCTCTGGCACATCAAATATCCGCTGCTCGACGACCAAGGCCAGCCCAAGGCCAACGAATTCGTGGTCGTGGCCACGACGCGCCCGGAAACGATGCTCGGCGACGAAGCGGTGGCGGTAAATCCAAACGACCTACGCTACACGAAGCTCGTCGGCAAGAAGGTGCTCCTGCCGATCCAGAACAAGCCCATCCCGGTCATTGCCGACGAACTGGTGGACCCGAAATTCGGCACCGGTTGCGTGAAGGTGACGCCCGCGCACGATCCAGCGGACTACGAAATCGCGTTGCGCCACAAGCTGCCGTTCACCGTCGTCATCGGTCTCGACGGCCACATGACACAGGCAGCCGGCAAGGATTTCGCGGGATTGGACCGCATGAAAGCTCGCCAGGCCGCGGTCGAGAAACTGACCGAACAGGGGCTGCTACTGAAGACCGAGGACTACGTCCACAACGTCGGTTACAGCCAGCGCAGCCACGTACCCATCGAGCCGTATCTGAGCAAGCAATGGTTCTTGAAATATCCGAGTGTGGAGAAATCCCGCGCGTGCGTGGAGCAGGAAGATGATTCGGTGGGGCGAGCGTCCTCGCGAGCCGGCTCGTCAGTAGCCTCGCACCACCCAAAAATGCGCTTCCATCCGCAGCGCTGGGCGAAAGTCTATGACCACTGGATGGAAAACATCAAAGACTGGTGCATCAGCCGCCAGCTCTGGTGGGGACACCGGATTCCGGTGTGGCGAGCAACGCCACAGTGCGCGGGCGATCTATTTAAAAAAGCAGAGCAACTGCTCAAAAAAGCTGAAAAAGAACACGGCCAATTTATCAAGATTAACTGGACTGCTGCGGATGGTGATTGGATTCCCGGGTCAGGATTACTTGCAGCTTATCCGACAACGATTGAAGTTTGCATCAGTCCAGAATTGGATTCGCAAACTAAGGAATTGGAGGCGTTGGGTTTCACCCAAGACCCCGACGTGCTGGATACCTGGTTCAGCTCCTGGCTCTGGCCGTTTGCGACGATGGGTTGGACGGGTGACCAATCCCGGGACTCCAATAACCCAACACTCCAGGCTTTCTATCCGACCACCGACCTCGTCACCGGGCCGGACATCATTTTCTTCTGGGTCGCGCGTATGATCATGGCCGGTTACGAGTTCATGGGCGACCTGCCGTTCCGCAACGTCTATTTCACCGGCATCATCCGCGACAAGCAGGGGCGCAAGATGTCCAAGAGCCTCGGCAATTCGCCTGACCCGCTCGACCTCATCAACAAATACGGCGCCGACGCGCTCCGGTTCGGCACCATGCGCAGCGCGCCGCTCGGCCAGGACATCCTGTTCGACGAACAGAACGTCGAGTTGGGCCGCAATTTCTGCAACAAGCTCTGGAACGCCTGCCGGTTCCGGCAACTCGTAGGACAGGCTTCCAGCCTGTCTCCATCTGATTCGGGAAATGTTTCAAAGAGTGAGACAGGCGGGACGCCTGTCCTACCTTACGAAGTGCAGGGCGAAATCAATCCGCAACTCCTGACGTCCGACGACAAATGGATTCTGCTCAAGCTCGACGCGGCCATCCGTGAAATCAACACCGCGTTCGCCGGATACAAATTCAGCGACGCCGCGGCGACGCTCTACCGCTTTTTCTGGGGCGAATATTGCGACTGGTATGTCGAAGCGAGCAAAGCGGTCTTGGCAAGTGTGGAACGCGGAACGCGGAGTGCGGAACAAGATGCGCACAAGGCCAACACGCTGGCCGTCATTGATTTCGTTCTGTCGCACACGTTGCGGCTGTTCCATCCGTTCCTGCCATTCATCACGGAGGAACTCTGGCACGGGATGGGTTACGCCGAGGACATGCCGGAAAACCAGGGCGGCCAGACCATCATGACCGCGCCGTGGCCCAAACCGCTCGACGACGATTTCAAATCGCACTATGGCCTGACCGAACAGGATGAAAAACACATCGAAGCGCGCAATGAACTGGTCACGCAGGGCCGCAACCTGCGCCGCACAGCGAACATCGCCGCGAACAGGAAAATCAAGTTCATCCTCAAACCGGCCCGCGCACTCGCGCCGCACGACCTCGAAGTGCTCCGGCTGCTGCTCAACGCCGAGGCGGTCGAGACCACCGCGAATTATCAGCCCGGCAAGAACACGATGACCGTGCGCACCGAACTGGGCGATTTGTTCCTGCCGCTGGAGGGGTTGATTGACAAGGAAGCCGAGACGGCACGGCTGAAAAAGGAACTGGAAAAAATCGAGGCCGAAGCCGCCAAGGTCCAACAGAAACTGGACAACCCGAACTTCACGCAGAAAGTCCCGCCGAACGTGTTGGCGGAACATAAGCAGCGGCTCGCCGATTGTCACGCCAAGCGCGACCACGTAAAAACCGCGCTGGCCGCGTTAAATTAAACCTCACGCAAAGGCGCAAAGCTGCGGCGAAGCTTTTTGTTTTGCTTTTTCATCAGCCGGTGATAAGCCTGCGGCAAGAATGCAACGAATTTTACTATTCTTGCTTCTCTTGTTCCTGCCACTTGCGGCATTGGCCGATGGCATGGTTATTCCGACCGTCGCGTATCCGGCCAAAGTCACGATTCCCGACCAGCGCGCGTTGATTTGTTTCTCCAACGGCACTGAGAGGCTCGTCATCGAAACACGCTTCATTGGTTCGGGAACCAACTTCGCGTGGGTGGTCCCGCTGCCCAGCCAACCGGTCATCGAAGAAGCGACCACCGGATTGTTTCCGACGCTGGAATATCTCTTCCGACCCCAAATTATTCACGACGTTCCACGCTATTATATCGGAATCTTGCTCGCGCTCGGATTCGTTTACTTGTTGTGGCGCGCGGCGCAGTCCGTATCGAACGCTTTTGTAATTGCCCTTGTTTTAGGGTTACTCTTTGTGCTCGCAGCGCTATTACTCCCTGCACTCGCCGCCGCAAAAAGGAAAGGGATGGAGTCAGTGTCTTCCGAACAAAGTGTTTCCATTCTCGACCGCAAAATTGTCGGCGTTTTTGAAACCACCACCATTGCCGCGCATGACGCGAAGGCCCTGCAAACGTGGCTCTCGGATAATGGATATAGCGTGCCGACCAATGCGAAACCGGTGATTGAAAGCTACGTCAAGGATGGTTGGGTATTCGTGACCACGAAAGTCCGGCGCGACAAGCCGGACAACGAAATCAGCACGCCGCATCCACTGTCGTTTACCTTCAAGACCGACAAACCGGTTTATCCCATGCGATTGACCGGCGTAGACAATGGAACATTGAGCGTTGAACTTTATGTTATCAGTGCCGCGCGTACTACCGCACCGCATTTCAAAGTTGAAAGCTGCACACGGCCAAACATGGTTCACCCTCTGCTGCACCAATGGACGGCCGGTTTGCCGATTGCCACCAAGCTGACGGCGACACTTTCGCCCTCGGACATGCGCGAAGATGTTTGGCTTGAACAGCCACCGTTCCTTTTTGAACACAAGAACCGTTTGTTCAGCCAGCAAGGAGCATTGACCACGGCGCTGAATTGGGGAGCGGGGCTTTTTGCCGTCGGCCTGCTCGCGGTCTGTTTTTTGGCGTTCGCCGGCGAAATGCATAAAACCAAACTCCCACTACAGATTGGAATCATTACTCTCGCCGGCATCATTGTTGTTGGTGTGGTTTATCTCGCTTTGCCGAAAATCGAGGTCAAGTTGGTGAAAGGCCGTTTTTATTCATATTGGCGCGAGGAACAAACGGCTCTTCGTATTGCTTTGGGTGACTTTGATTGGCATACTACAGCCGGAGCTCGCGCCGGCCTCAAAGAAATAATTTCAAATCCAACCAATGCCACGGTGTATGGCCTAAAAAATTGGGACAATTACTTCGTTGGCGGGCAATTCCGTGAAGAAGACTCGCCGGGAAATTATCTGTTACGTGAAACCAATAATCAGCTGGAACTTGTCTTTTTTAATCCCGATGGCGGAGAAGAGATTGTTGGCACCGAGGATTTGCATGCACAGCATTAAATCTTCGGCGACGATTCCAAAACATCTCGACCGGGAGTCCTTTTGCTGGCATCAAATCCGTCTGTGAATTTACAAGCCGCACAAAAAGCCGCCATCCAGGCCGCGCGCGCCGCCGGGAAACTCATGCTGGCCCACTGGCACGCGCCCAAACGCGTAAACTTCATTGACGCCCACGACATTAAACTCGAGTTGGACGTGCGCAGCCAGAAACTCATCACGCAAATCCTGCGCGCCGCGTTTCCCAACGTTCCTTTGCTCGGTGAGGAAGGCTGCACCGGCGATGTGAACGCCGAATATCGCTGGGTGGTGGATCCGATTGACGGCACGGTGAATTACGCCTTCGGCATTCCGCACGCCGCCGTTTCGATTGCGCTGCAATCGAAAAGTGACAAGTGGCAGGTGACACGTGACAAGAAAGGCAGCCGAAGTCGCGCAAGAGACCATGTCACATGTCACACGCCTGCCGAGCCGAAGCTTCTGAGCGAAGGCTGGTCACATGTCACCGTTTTGGGTGTGATTTATTGCCCATTCACGGACGAACTCTGGACGGCGGTGCGCGGCGGGCCAACGCGGCTCAACGGCCGTACCGTCCGCGTCAGCCGACACTCGCGCGTGGAGGACGCCGTCATCGCCATGGGCTTTTCCAAGAGCAAACAAAATCTGGCGAAATGCCTGCCGTATCTGGACCGGCTTTCCCGGCGCGCGTTGAAGTTGCGCATCATGGGTTCCGCGGCGCTCGAACTGGCCTACGTGGCCTCCGGCCGGCTGGACGCCTACATCGAACGCACCATCAATCTGTGGGACATTGCAGCCGGCGGGTTGATGGTCGAATGTTCCGGCGGCGAATTTTACACCCGGCCCGCACCGGGCGGGAAATTCCGGATGATTGCCAGCAACGGGCGGCTGCGCCGGAAACTACAGCTTGGGAGTTTGCTGAAGTAAATTCAGGTAGGGACGCCGCGACGCGGCGTCCGGTCGGCGCAGCGCGCCGACCCTAACGTTTTTCACTGTTAAAAAACACCTTCAGCTTCTCCAGCGCCCGGGCGCGGTGGCTCAATTTGTTTTTCACCTCATCGCCCAACTCGGCAAACGTCTGCTCAAAACCCTCCGGCACGAACAGCGGGTCGTAACCAAAACCGTTCTGCCCGCGCGGCTCAAAAAGAATCCGCCCTTCGCACACGCCGTCAAAGAGTTTTGGTTGGGCGAGGCCGCTGACGAGCCGGCTCGCGGGGACGCTCACCCCACCAACTGAAGCGAGTGCGATGACACAATGAAACCGCGCCGTGCGATTCTCCGGCGGAACGTTTTTGAGCAGACGCAGCAGTTTCGCGTTGTTGTCGGCGTCGGGAAAGTTCCCGCTGTCGGCGCTCCGTTCCCGCGCGGCGAAGCGCGCCGAGTGCACGCCCGGCTCGCCGTTTAACACGGCCACCTCCAAACCCGAATCATCGGCCAGAACAAAGGCAGGTGACAAGTGACGCGTGACAGGTGACGTGACGGAGGACAGCCAGTGTGCGAGTTCCACGGCCTTCTTGGTCGCATTGCCGGCAAAGGTGTTGGCGTCCTCGACGATTTTGGGCGCGCCGGGGAATTTGTTGAGCGTGAGAAACCGGAACGCGTCGCCGAGGATGGCGCGGATTTCGTCCGCCTTGCGGGCGTTGCGCGTGGCGATGAGCAGTGTAATCACGTCCGCACCATAACAGGCGGGCAACCGGTTTGGCAGCCGCAATCTTCGGCCCCCTGAACATATTTTGGCAATTTTTCGTCCGAAATGGTCAAAACGGCCCTATCCACTTGCCGACGAGGATTCTGCGCCTAGTGTCGGGAAACGAACGTGACGGCTGGTGTTGGTCGCAGGACAGCGGCCCTCGTTCGCGAAACAAAACGGATTGAAAAATTTGCCCGGCACCAAACCAAATTTCCATTTATGAAAACACGCCGCGACTTCATCAAAGCCGGCCTTGCCCTCGGTGCGAGTCTGCCCCTCGTTAACCTCGATAAATTGTTTGCCGCCGATGCGCCAGCAACCCCGTCTGGTGGTTTGCCGGTCGCCCTGGCTACGACGAAATCCATTCTTGTAGCGGTGCGCGACGGTGAACGGGCGGCGATGCTGGACAAAGCTATGGCCGAACTCGGCGACATGGGCGCGTTTGTAAAAAAGGGCCAGACCGTCCTCGTCAAGCCGAACATCGGTTGGGATACGCCGCCGGAACGCGGCGCGGACACGCACCCGGAAACCGTGAAACGCACAATTGAAATGTGTCTCGCGGCGGGCGCAAAGTCGGTGAGCATGTTCGACAACCCGTGCGATCAATGGCAGCGCGCCTACACCAACAGCGGCATCGAGAAGGTGGCCAAGGACACCGGCGCGACCCTCGTCAGCGGCAAGGACCAAACCCTTTATCGCCCGGTTGATATTCCGAACGGAAAAAAATTGCACATGGCCAAGGTCCATTCACTGGTGCTCGACAGCGACGTGTTCATCAACGTGCCGGTGCTCAAACATCATGCCGGCTCGCGGATCACCGGATGCATGAAAAATCTGATGGGCGTCGTCTGGGACCGGGAATTTTATCATCGTACCGATTTGCACCAGTGCATCGCCGACCTGCTGACGCTGAAGCGGCCAACGCTCAACATCCTCGACGCCTACGCGCCCATGGTCCGCAACGGTCCGCGCGGCAAATCGGCGGACGACCTGGTCGTCATGCGCACGCTGTTGGTTTCGACCGACATCGTGGCCATTGATGCCGCCGGCGCCAAACTGCTCAACCAACAGCCGTCCGATGTCCGCCACATCGCCATCGCCGCCGAGATGAAACTGGGCACGATGGACTTGGAACAGGTGGACATCCGCCGGCTCAAACTGGCATGAAACCGTGCCGTTCAAACTCCTGAAATGGCTGCGGGTTGTTGTGGCAGCGGCAATGCTGACCGCGCTCACTGCCGCGTTTGTTGATTTTCGGGGTCTGGTTCCATCACCGATCGGGCATCGTCTGGCGGAAATCCAATTCGTTCCTTCGCTGGTCGCGCTGCTCACCGGCACAAGCCTCTCACTCGCCTGTGTCATCATCGCCATTGTTACGCTGGCACTGGGACGGATTTATTGCTCGGCTATTTGTCCGTTGGGAATTTTACAGGACGTGATTATTCGCCTGACGAAATGGCGAAAACGGAAATCCAAGCCCGCGCCATACGCGCAACCGCACACCTGGCTGCGACAAACTTTTCTATGGGGAACAATCATCGCCGCCGCGGCCAGTTGGGGCGGATTCGCCCTGTCGTTGCTCGATCCTTACAGCAACTTTGGCCGTGTCGCATCGGATATTTTCCGGCCGCCGGTCACATTGGCCAACAATTCCGTTGTGGGTTTGGCGGAGGCGATTGGCTGGCACGGACTCTTTCGCGCTGTGCCAATATGGGCCGGTGCAGGTGCGCTGGCGGTGCCGGTATTTGTGCTCTTGCTTGTCGTGGTGCTGGCGGCGTGGCGCGGAAGGCTCTACTGCAACACGGTTTGTCCCGTCGGTACGTTGCTGGGCTGGCTCTCACAACGCGCGGCGTTTCGGTTGCAGATTGACCAGAGCGCCTGCCGCAAATGTGCCGCGTGCCTGCGCGCCTGCAAAGCGCAGTGCATTGATTTGCGCGCCGGGGCGATTGATTTCTCACGTTGCGTGGCATGTTACAACTGTATGGGTGTTTGCGATCAACACGGCATCCACTACCGCTTTGCTTGGACGCGAAAGGCTCCGATTTCAACGCCTGCTCCGCAATCTGTGCCCGACGCCGTGAGCGATCCGCAGCGACGCGCGTTCATTTCCAAAACGATTGTGGGAATTGCCGGAGCCGCGGGCATCAGCCGCGTTTTGCTCGCGGACGAAAAACCGCCCGCCGGAAACGCTGGGGAAACCAGAAATTTTTCTCCGGTGATTTGTCCGCCGGGGTCGGCGGGTGTCGAACGATTTCTCGACCGGTGCACGGCTTGTCATTTGTGCATCAGTGAATGTCCGACCGGCGTGTTGCAACCGGCTTTCCTCGAATACGGCCTTCTCGGCCTGATGAAGCCGCACATGGATTATCGCGCCGCCTTCTGTAACTTCGATTGCCGGCGTTGCGGTGAGGTTTGCCCAGACGGCGCGATTGATTTATTGGACGTTAGCGCCAAACATCTCGCGAAAATCGGTGAAGCGCATTTTAACCAGGACAAATGCGTGGTGGTGACCAACGGCACGGATTGCGCCGCCTGCTCCGAACATTGCCCGACGAAGGCCGTGACTACCATTCCCTACGGCAACAACCTCCGCCTGCCGTCCCTGAACGACGACTTGTGCATCGGCTGCGGCGCGTGCGAATACGCCTGTCCCGTCAAACCCGACAAAGCCATCAAAGTGACGGGCCTGCGCGAACACAGCATCGCTAAAAAATTCATCGAACCCAAGGCGACCTTGCCAAAGCCTGCCGGGGATTTTCCGTTTTGAAAGCAGGTCAGGTATCTTGCCTGACTCTGAATAATTGGAGACAGGCGGGACGCCTGTCCTACGTTTAACTCATTTGCGTTCCGAAGGGAGATTGGTTTGCCAGAAGGTGACAACCTCTTTCCAGAATTTCGATGGCGGTTCCATGATTTGACAGTGTCTTCCATAGGAAAATTCCCAAAGTTTCTTGGGACCGACATAACCGTTGTAAAGTCGCAGCCCGAATTTTTCCGGAACGACAGTATCTCGGCCATCAACCATTATGCCGACTTTGCCATGATAATAGCGGAGATATTCGTCCGAAGGGAAACGATCCACGAGCAGCGACCGAACCGGCAATTGTGGAAAATCGTTCTGCGCAACATCGGTCAAGCGATTGAAAGGTGAAATCAAAACGACGCCCGCGATTTTGTTGGAACAAGTTCCGGCCAGATACGAGGCGACACCGGTGCCGAGTGATTCGCCGACAAGATAAATCGGCTGGTTGGTGGAAAGCGTGTGAAACGCTTCATTGGCCGCGTTGAACAGACTGTCCTCGCTAGGCGAACCTGGACGGTCTTCATATCCAGGATATTCCAGAATGAAAATGTCAAACGCAGCGACGCCTTGAATGTCATTCACGTAATGCTCACAGCCAATCGCCGTGCTGCCGTTGCCATACATGATCATGACTGATGCTTCCGCCGGTTGTCTGGGTGACAGGCGTTTCAGTCCGATGGACTGGCCGGCTGAATTGGTCCAGCGTTCCAGCAGTGCGGATTGCGCCATCTGATTCACCTGTTCCCTGGTAAAAACGGAAGGAAAATAAATTAACGAGCGTTGGGCAATAGCCATGCCCGCGCAGACAAGCAGATAAAGCGAACCACAAACCAACAGCAGTAGCCAAAGGACGCGACTTAGAACTATGGACTTGGGCCGTTGAACGGTTTGATTCATGCACTGCAATTATCACAAATCAAGTTCACGGAACGAAATTGAAAAACTTTCGGTGAACATTGAAAAAGCGAATGGCTTCTCACCCGCTTTCAAACACCGGTCAGATATTCTGCCTGGCTCAGATTAAATGGAGACAGGCGGGACGCCTGTCTTACGTTGAATGCCTCAAACCCCAATTAATGCCGCGCCGATGACGCCGGCGGAATCGCCGAGCTGATGTTTGACGATGGGCGTTTCCAGCGAATCACTGAAAACCTGTTTAGCGACTTCCGCTACGCCGTCCGTGTAGAGGGCATCGAAGTTGGAGACGCCGCCGCCGAGAACCACCACGTCGGGGTCGAGCACGTCGATGAGATTGGCCAGCGAACGGCCGAAGTTGCGGAAGAAAACTTGCATAAACGCCACCGCCTTCGGTTCGCTGGCGTGGTAATCCTTCACGATTTCTTTGAACGATCGTTTCTTCCCGAACTGTTCGGCGTAGCGTGCCTCCAATCCGCCGCCGCTGATAAACGTCTCCACGCAACCGTGCTGGCCGCAGTAGCACAGCGGACCGTCCGGGGCGAGGGACATGTGGCCCCACTCGCCGGCGATGGCTTGCGGACCGGTGACGACTTCGCCTTGGTAAACAATTCCTCCACCGCAACCCGTGCCCATGATGACCCCGAAGACGAGCTTCTTTCCCTTGCCCGCGCCGTGCAGCGCTTCGGCCAGGGCGAAACAATTCGCGTCGTTCTGGATCTCGATTTTCCGGCCGAGAATCCGTTCGAGGTCCGCTTTCAACGGCTGGCCGTTCATGCAGACGGTGTTGGAGTTCTTCAACAGGCCGGTGCGCGGCGAGATGGCCCCGGGCGTGCCGATGCCGAACGTATGCGGTTGATGTTGAATGTGCGCAGCCAGTTCGTCATGCAACCCTTTGACCCGGCTCAGGATGTGGGCATAGCCTTTTCCCTGCTGCGTATCCACCCGCGTGCGGAATAATTCAGAACCGGACGAATCCAAAACGATGCCTTCAATCTTGGTGCCGCCGAGGTCTATGCCGATACGAAACATGTTTTCAAAATTTCGGCAAAACGTCCGGGTAGGGGCCAAGAAATCGCTCGCCGTTAAAGTGAATTAAGTGGTCAGGGTCTTCGGCAACCCAAACTTCCGTTTCCCATGAAAGCTGCGTGAGAAAACTCCGCATGGCTTCGCGGCTCGTAAACGCGGTCACAAACACCAAGCCCGCTTTGCAACCCACGAATAAATCCTTCAGTTCTTTCCGCCGCTTGCCGTCCACCGGTCCGGCGCTGGTGACAGCTTCGATGAGCAGAAGCCAATTACGCCGGGTATCATGGACAACCACGTCCGGCATCTTCGCGGGAGCAGGAATCGCGATGCCGAGTCGTTTTAAATAATCGGCGTCGAGATGCAGGAACTTGTCCTCTGCATCACCGATGTAGAGAACTGTTCCGCCCGCAACAAAGCGCGGACAAAATTCTTCGATGACTGTTTTGATGAGTGGATTTTGTCCGCCGGGTGAGATCGTCACGGTTTTGCCAGACGGAAGTTTTACCGGAATGCGAGTGAGCTTCCGTTCTCGTTCCAGTTCTTTGCGGATACGGTTACGGCTCGCCAGATATGCCCTCAGTTTGCCGCTCCACTCCAACGTGTCGAACGTCCGAATCAGTTCCAGAGCGTGAACTTCAACCTGATAGACTGTCTTGCCGCTGTTGGTTGGCCGCGCCGGGTCGTCGGGATTGCGAAGGAGCAAACCAGATTCGACGAAGTATTTCACAGCTTCGTCACGAATCGTTTCACGGGTGTTTGGCGCATAGCGGACGCCATACGCCGTCGCCACGAAGTCAATGATGGGAGTGATTCCGCGCATCGGCGTTGCGGCTTCAGCCCAAGATTGGCCGGGTTTCAAATCGAGCAATGCCAGCAGCGCATAGCCTGCCACTTCGTTGCTTTGCTTTGGCGCGAAGCCAAGCGCACGCAGGATTTCCGTCGCGCCCTTCAGCTTCTTCTCCCGCTCTATTTGCTTTGCCTTTGCCATCAGAAAAGTTCCCTTTCCACGATTTCGTCTAACTGCTCCTGGGATAAATCCAAATCAGAAATCCTCTCGCCCAAGCGTTCCAGTTGCGCCCGCGTCGGATAGTTGAAACTGCGCAGGTCAGTCGCATTGACCTGAGTGTGGCCGTTGAACTGACGGAAATAAGCATCCACCACCGTCGAGTTGAGAAACGCGGCCAGACCTTTCGCCAACGCCATCGGCAGACCGTGACCGGCGATGTGGAAATAGTTCAGGTGATTCTCGAATCCGACTAGCGGCGCTGCGATCTGGTGCGAGTCGTAGATGCAGGCCACGACCCGCCGCCGTTCCTCCTTGGCCGTAAACCGCTTCACCAGCACGTAAACGCCGGCAGGCACGAGCAATTCGCGCGTCTGCCCGTTGCTAACGATGGCGTTCGGTTTGCGCGCCTTCTCGCGCGGCCAATGCACGAACCCGTCGTTGAAATGGCAGGGATAAATTAGCGGCGCGGTGTCTTGTCCCGGCTGCTGGCGGAGAAATTCTTTTGCCCGAAAATCCACGACTCGCCCTGTTGAGACCGACACGTTCAGCGTCACCAACGAAGTCGAAAGCCGCTCCATCGCCTGGCGGGCTTGCGTGTGCTGATCATCCGTCGGCAGATGAATGAATTGCTCCGCATCGTCCGACGAAACAATCTCACAGAAATCCACCGTGCGTTCAGTCACCGCGCCGCTGCGTTCGCCGCTGCTCGTCGAAATGACAACCCGCTTGGGTTTGGGCACACCTTTGACCGCGTGAAAGATGATGTTCTCCTGCAACACCGCATCCCTGCTGAACGCGGCGGAACGCGACTCGAAGACGTGCAGCCGGCGCAGCGACATCGTTTCAAGAAAGTCTTCCCGAAATGGTTTGAAGTAAGGCCCGTTGCAAAAACTCCGCGGCGTGATGGCGACCAACTCGCCACCTTTGACCAGCAACCGGGTGACGAGCGCGACAAAGCCCGCATACAGGTTGCTCGTCTCAATGCCCGCCGACCGGAGCAACAGGCGGGTGGAAGAATCGCTGCGGATTTTCCGATAGGGTGGATTGATGATGGCCACATTGAAGGGTGGCGGCGGCGACCCAAAAAAATCATCTCGCACCATCGGCACGGCGGCGGCGATAAAATCCTCGTTCAAAAACGTGGCCGAAAATGAAATGCCCGCCCGCTCACACTCGCGGCGGCAACCGTCGAGCGTATTCCGTAACGATTCAATCTGTGCCTCGTCAATCTCGTAAGCCGCGATGGAAATCCGCTTGGGCTTTCGATGCTCGTGACACAACCGCCCGACCAGCGCGGCGGATAATGCGCCCGCTCCAGCCCCCGCATCGAGCAAATGCACTTCACTCCGGGGAATCTCGAAAAGCGAAGCCATGAATTCCGCGACTGGATTGGGCGTCAGGAACTGCCCCAGTTCGTGCTGCTTGTCCAAGCCGTCATGCGACGCCGGGGCAAATGGTGAAAGGGTTGGCGTTTCACCAGCAATGACATTCGTATGGACGATGGCTGTTGTCACAAGTTCTGGCGCGATAATAGCAATGACCCAGACAGTTTCAATGGGGATAGTCATCCTCTTTTCCTGATGAACCTTGTTGCCGCCGCGCCAATTTTTGTGGATGCGAGCCGAGAGTTTTCACAGACCACGGCTTGACCGTGACGGCAAAAACCGGTTTGCTCTTCATGGACACTTTTATGAGTTCAGCCAAACCTCCGCTCGACGATTTGCGGATCGAACGCAGCGCAGAGCAGAAACCACAATCCAAAATGTGGTTGGTGGCCGCTGCGGCCGTCCTTCTGCTTTTGGCGGGCGCGGCGATTTGGTGGCATTCGGGTTCGGACGCCATGGCCGTGCGCACGGCGGTGGCGCGCGATGCCGCTCCCGCCGGCAAAGGCGGGCAGACGGTGTTGAATGCCTCCGGTTACGTCACCGCCCGGCGGGAGGCGACTGTTTCCTCCAAAGTCACCGGCAAGGTCATGGAAGTGCTCATCGAGGAGGGCATGAAAGTGAAGGAAGGCCAGATTCTGGCGCGGTTGGACGACACGAATATCAAGGCCGGCTTGGAGGTGGCCCAGGCTCAGTTGGCGTCGGCGAAGGCGGCGCTGGCGGAAACCGAGGCGCAACTCAAGAACGCGGATCAGGAATTCCAACGCACGACCGAGCTGGCCAAACAACACATCGCGTCACAATCCGACCTGGACCTGGCCGAGTCGAATGCCAAGGCGTTGCAGGCGCATCTGGCGCAACAGAAACTCGACGTCGTTGTCGCGGAACGCCAGGTGACAACATGGCAGCAGCAAATGGACGACATGGTCATCCGCGCGCCGTTCGACGGCGTGGTCACGACCAAAGACGCCCAGCCCGGCGAGATGATTTCCCCGGTCTCCGCCGGCGGCGGTTACACGCGCACGGGCATAGGCACCGTCGTGGACATGAACTCGCTGGAAATTGAAATTGATGTCAACGAAAGCTACATCAACCGGGTCGAGCCAAGCCAGCCGGTCGAAGCCACGCTGGACGCGTATCCCGACTGGAAAATTCCCTGCAAGGTCATCGCCACCATCCCGACCGCCGACCGGCAGAAGTCCACGGTCAAGGTGCGCGTCGGTTTCGACCAGCTCGATCCGCGCATCCTGCCAGACATGTCGGTGAAGGTGGCCTTTCGCGGTGTCAGCGGAACGGCGGCGGGCCGCGCGGTGATGGTTCCGAAAAGCGCCGTACAAAATCAGGACGGGCGCGACGTGGTGTTTGTCGTCCGAGGCGGCCGCGCCGAACGTCGCGCGGTCACGGTCAGTGACACGCAGGGTGACGACTCCGTGTTGAGTGCGGGCGTGTCCGCCGGCGAAAAAATCGTCGTGGCCGCACCCGCCGGTTTGAACGATGGCACGAAGGTGAAAGAGGTGAAGCCGTGAGTCGTGGAAATTTGTCACCGTTTTGTAATTGGCTTCGCAACCACGAATCTGAAACGCTATTGGGAGAATCATGAATGCTCAAGGTAACAGTACTCTGGTGAACGTTGACGGGGTGGGAAAAGTTTTTCATCGCGGCTCGGAAGACATCCACGTTCTGGCGGACCTGCATTTGCAGGCGTCCGCCGGTGAATTCCTTGCGTTGATGGGGCCGTCGGGTTCCGGCAAGACCACGCTCTTGAATTTGATCGGCGGCCTTGACCGCCCAACGAAAGGCACGGTCACGGTCGCCGGCGAACACCTCGATCAATTGTCCGATCACCGGCTGGCCGCGTGGCGCGCGCGGCACATCGGTTTTGTTTTCCAGCTTTACAACCTGATGCCGATGTTGACGGCGGAGCGGAACGTGGAATTGCCACTGTTGCTGACGCACCTTTCCAAAGTCGAGCGGCAGAAGCACGTGGAAACGGCCCTGGCGGTCGTCGGGCTGTCGCATCGTGCGAAACATTATCCGCGCACGCTTTCGGGCGGCGAACAGCAACGCGTCGGCATCGCCCGCGGCATCGTCACCGACCCGACGTTGTTGTTGTGCGACGAACCGACGGGCGACCTCGACCGCAAGTCGGGCGATGAAGTTCTGAATTTGCTTCAGGCGCTGAACCGCGAGCACGGCAAAACCATCATCATGGTCACACACGATCCGCACGCCTCGGCCCGCGCGTCACGGACGGTCTATCTGGACAAAGGACAATTGAGCAACGAACCGGTGAAATGAAATTTCTTCACCTCATCTGGTGCAATTTGAAGCGGAAAAAGTTGCGCACGTCGCTGACGTTGCTGTCAATTGTCGTGGCGTTCATCCTGTTCGGGTTTTTGTCGGCCATCCAGCAGGCGCTGGTGGGCGGCGTGGAAATGGCGGGTGCGGATCGGTTGATCGTCCGCCATAAGGTGTCCATCATGAAGTTGCTGCCGGTGAGTTACCAGGCGCGGATGGAGCGAATCCCCGGCGTGGATTTCGCCACGTACCAGACCTGGTTCGGTGGCATTTACCAGGACCCGAAAAATTTCTTCATGCAAAATCCGGTCGAGCCGGAAAAATTTCTCAAAATCCACCCGGAATTCATTCTGCCACCGGAGCAGATGAAGGCCTGGCTGGCCACGCGGACGGGCGCGATTGTCGGCCACCGGACGGCGGAGCGATTCGGCTGGAAAATCGGCGACAAGGTGCCGATTCGCTCCACCATTTGGTCGCAGGCGAACGGCAACCAGACATGGACGTTTGACATCGTGGGCATTTACGACGGAAAAGACAAAGGCACTGACACCACGCCAATGTTTTTCCGTTATGACTATTTCGATGAAGCCCGGCAGTTCGCCAAGGGGCAAGTCGGCTGGTACACCATCCGCATCAAAGACCCATCGCAGGCGGCGGAAGTGGCCAAACGGGTGGATGAGGAATTCGAGAATTCGTCGGCGGAAACCAAGACGGAGCCGGAGGGCGCATTCATTCAAGGCTGGGCCAAGGCCATCGGCAACATCGTCTTCATCGTCGCGGCAATCCTGAGCGCGGTGTTCTTCACCATTCTGCTGGTGACCGGCAACACCATGGCGCAGGCCGTGCGCGAGCGGACCGGTGAACTGGGTGTGCTCAAGGCCATCGGTTTCACCAACGGACAGATCGTCGCGCTCGTGCTCGCCGAGTCATGCCTGCTCACGGTGCTTGGAGGCGTGGTCGGTCTTGGACTGGCGTGGCTGATGATTTCCCGCGGCGATCCCACGCGCGGTCTGCTGCCTCTGTTCTTTTTCCCGACCCGTGATTTGTTCATCGGGCTGGGCCTCAGTGTCGTGCTGGGGCTGATTACCGGAATTTTCCCTGCGCTTCAGGCCATGCGCCTGCGCGTGGCCGATGCCTTGAGGAGAATGTAAAATGATTTCACAACTCGACTCCTCGTTCGTGGTAGGGTCGGCGCGCTGCGCCGACCGGCCGCCGCAGCACGGCGTCCCTACCTTTCTTTCAACTCTCAACCCTTCCGCCTCCGCTGAAAGCTCCGGCGCGACCGCGTCGAAACGCAGTGAAAGCGGGCAACCCTCAACCCACTAATGGCCGGCCCCATCAACTGGTTTTCCCAAATCGCCTCCATCACCAAGTTCGGGTTGATGAGCCTGCCGCAACGGCGCGGCGCGGTCACGGCCACGGTCATCGGCATCGCGGGTGTTGTGGCCGTACTCGTGGGCGTGCTGTCCATCGCGGCGGGTTTCCGGCAGGTCATGACCGTTTCCGGCTCGCCCGACGGTGCGATTGTTTTGCGCAGCGGCGCCGACAGTGAAATGGTCAGCGGTTTCGGGCGCGACGAGACGCGCGTCATCGCCGACGCCCCGGGAGTGGCACGCAACGCGCAAGGCCCGCTCGCGTCCGCGGAATTGTTCGTCGTCATTGACCTGCCCAAACGTTCCACCGGCACGGACGCGAACGTGCCATTGCGCGGTGTGGAATCGGCCGCGCTGCAAGTGCGCGACAACCTCAAGATTATCCAGGGCCGGATGTTTGATTGGGGCAAGGACGAAGTCATCGTCGGTCGCGGCGCGGCCCAGGAATTCGCCGGGCTGGAAGTCGGCTCGAAAATAAAGGTGGGCCGCTATGAATGGCCGGTTGCCGGCATCTTTTCGGCCAACGGCGGGGTTGCGGAATCTGAAATCTGGACCGACGCGAAGGTGTTGCAGGACGCGTATAATCGCGGTGACTCGTTTCAATCCGTCTCCGTCCGGCTCAATTCGCCGGGCGCGTTTCAGGCGTTCAAAGATTCGCTTACCTCGAACCCGCAACTCAGCGTGAAAGTTGTCCGGCAAGCCGAGTATTACGCCCAACAATCCGAAACCATCACGCGGTTGATTACGACGCTCGGCTTCTCGATTGCGTTTTTAATGGCCATCGGCGCGGTATTCGGCGCGCTGAACACGATGTACAGCGCGGTGGCGGCGCGGACACGGGAAATCGCCACACTGCGGGCGCTCGGCTTCGGCGGCGGCGCGGTGGTGGTGTCGTTGATGCTCGAATCGCTGCTGCTGGCATTGGTCGGCGGCGCAGTCGGCGGCAGCCTGGCCTATCTCGCATTCAATAATTTTCACACCTCGACGATGAACTGGCAGAGCTTCAGCCAGGTCACATTTGCCTTCAGAGTTACGCCGGAATTGCTGGTGCGCGGGGTGGTGTGGGCAGCGGTGATTGGTTTGATCGGCGGCTTGTTCCCGGCCATCCGCGCCGCCCGGCTGCCCATCGCGTCGGCGTTGCGGGAACTGTGAGAATAAAAAGGCAAACGGTTTCCCGTTCGCCTTGAAAATAGCGCAGCCGTCTCGGCTGCAAGGCACAGGTGTGAAGAAATCGGACGTTGCGCGGTGAATATCAGTTCCCCGGCTGCGCCACTTCAGCCGTTGAGCGTTTGTGCCGCCCTTTGGGACGCACCTTTTCCAGGCACTCCGGACAAATGCCGTGGGTAAAATCAACGCCTGTGTACTTATGGAAGTAAGCCTCCACCTGAGCCCAGTACCCCTCGTCATCGCGGATGCGCTTGCACCAGGCGCAGATGGGCAGCAACCCCTGCAAGGTTTTGACGTGATTGAGTGCATCCGCCAAGTGTGCCGAAACCCGCCTTAACTCCAACAGGGCCATGACCTGCCGCACCAGGGCCTGCATTGCCTTCTCCTGTTCGGCCGAAAGCTGGCGCGGTTTCCGGTCAATGACACAGAGTGTTCCCAAGGCCAATCCTTCCGGGTTGACCAGTGGAAAGCCCGCATAAAACCGGACATGAGGTTCGCCCGTGACCAGGGCATTGTCGGCAAACCGCCGGTCTTTCTTCGCGTCCCGGACAACGAAGGGCTCGTGCTGAAGAATCGCATGCGCACAGAACGCAATATCGCGAGACGTTTGCTGCTGAGCCATTCCCGCCCGGGATTTGAACCACTGCCGGACTTCGTCCACCAGGGAAATCATGGTGATGGGAACCCTGCAAATGTGCGCAGCCAGGGCGGTGATATCGTCGTAGGACTGCTCGGTCCCGGTATCGAGAATGTGATACTCCTTCAGGGCCGCGAGCCGTTCGGCTTCATTATTTGGAATCGGTGCTTTCATTTTTCAATGGCTTTCAATTCAGGCCAAACCACGGCCACAACCAGCGGGGTGACATTCCCCCCGCTCCGGCGATCACGGCTGACCCGTTGTGCTTTGACATAAGTTAAACGACATTTTTGTCGTAGTGTACCTTATCACAGATTGCCCGGAGTGAAAGTTTTTTCTTTGTCTCCGGAAATGCCACAGGCTGTGTCCTTGCCGGAAGGGAAAAAGGCGAACGGTTTCCCTTTCACCTCTGAAAGTAGCGCAGCCGTCTCGGCTGCAAGTCGCAGGCGGGACGCCTGCGCTACGTTGGTCAATACCGATAGTGCTCCGGCTTGTAAGGCCCTTCCACCGGCACGCCGATATAGTCGGCTTGTTTCTTCGACAGCTTGGTGAGCTTCACGCCGATTTTTTCGAGGTGCAACCGGGCGACTTCCTCATCCAGTTTCTTGGGCAGACGATAGACGCCGACCTTGTAACTGTCCTTGTTCTTCCACAAATCCAGTTGCGCGAGGCATTGGTTGGTAAAACTGTTGCTCATCACAAAGCTCGGATGGCCTTCGGCGCAGCCGAGGTTCACCAGCCGGCCTTCAGCGAGCAGGTAAATGCTGCGGTCGCCGGGTAGATCGTAGCGGTCCACCTGCGGCTTGATGTTCACCTTGCTGACGCCTTTCGCGTTGTTCAGGCGGTCCACCTGAATCTCGTTGTCGAAGTGGCCGATGTTGCAAACGATGGCCTGGTCTTTCATCTTCAAAATGTGTTCCAGGGTGATGACGTCGCAGTTGCCGGTGGCGGTAACATAGATGTCGGCTTCACCCAGCGTGTCTTCGACCGTCTTCACTTCGAACCCTTCCATCGCGGCCTGCAGAGCGTTGATGGGGTCAACTTCGGTGACAATCACCCGCGCGCCGAATCCGCGCAGTGAATGGGCGCTGCCCTTGCCGACGTCGCCGTAGCCGCAGACGCAGGCGGTCTTGCCGGCAATCATCACGCCCAGCGCGCGTTTGAGGCCGTCGGCGAGCGATTCGCGGCAGCCATAGAGATTGTCGAACTTCGATTTGGTGACGGAGTCGTTAACGTTGATGGCAGGCACGAGCAGTTTTTTCGCCTCAAGCATCTGGTAAAGCCGATGCACGCCGGTGGTCGTTTCCTCGCTGACACCCTTCCAATCCTTGACGGCTTGCGTGAACCAGCCGGGCCGTTCCTTCGCGCATTTCTTCAAAAGATTTTTGACGACGGAAACTTCGTGGCTGTCGCTGGGCGAGTTGACCCAGTTGTCGCCCTGCTCCATTTCATAACCCTTGTGGAGGAGCAACGTGGCGTCGCCGCCGTCGTCCACGACCAGTTGCGGGCCTTTGCCGCCCGGATGCGTGAGCATGTTGAGCGTGAATTCCCAGTATTCTTCGAGCGATTCGCCTTTGAAGGCGAAAACACTGACGCCGGCCTTGGCGATGGCGGCGGCGGCGTGGTCTTGGGTGGAAAAAATGTTGCACGAGGCCCAGCGCACGGACGCGCCGAGTTCCACGAGCGTTTCGATGAGCACGGCGGTCTCAATGGTCATGTGGAGCGAGCCGGAAATGCGCACGCCCTTGAACGGCTTTGGCGGGCCGTATTGGGCGCGGATGGCCATGAGACCGGGCATTTCCTGTTCAGCCACTTCAATCTCACGCCGGCCGAGGTCGGCGAGCGAAATGTCGCGGACGTAGTAATCATGCTTCGCGCCGTTGCCGTTGACCCTGGCGGGTTTGGCGCGCGGAGGGGAAAGTTTGATGGCGGGCATAGTTGGTTGAGAGTTGAAAGTTGAGGGTTGAGAGTTATTTCAACGCACGCTTAAGTTCGTTAATTTTGTCGGTTTTTTCCCACGTCAGGTCGGGGTCATTTTTGCCGAAGTGGCCGTAATTGGTCGTCTTTGTGTAAATCGGGCGGCGCAAGTTGAGCTGCTCGATGATGTCGGCTGGCTGAAAGCTGAACACGCGGTGGACGGCGCGGATGATTTTGTTTTCCGAAACCGTCGCGGTGCCGAAGGTGTCCACACTCACGCTCACCGGGTCGGGGTGGCCGATGGCATAGGCGAACTGAATTTCGCACTTCGCGGCGAGTTTGGCGGCCACGATGTTTTTGGCGATCCAGCGGCCCAGGTAGGCGGCGCTGCGGTCCACCTTCGTCGGGTCCTTGCCGGAGAACGCGCCGCCGCCGTGACGGCCCATGCCGCCGTAGCTGTCGCAAATGATTTTGCGCCCTGTCAAACCGGTGTCGCCCTGCGGCCCGCCGACGACGAAACGTCCGGTCGGATTGATGAGATACTCGGTCCGAGCAGTCAGGAGGCGCTTCGGCAGGACCTTTTTGATGACGTTTTCAATGCAGAACTTTTCGATCTCGCGGTGCTCCACGTCCGCGCTGTGCTGCGTGGAAATGACGACATTGGAAATGGCGACGGGCTTGTCGTTTTTATAGACGACAGAGACCTGGGACTTCGCGTCGGGCCGGAGCCAGGGAATGAGTGGCGTTCCGTCACGTTTCTTTATTTTGCGGATGCGGGTGAGTTCGCGACCAAGGCGATGGGCGAACATGATGGGCGCGGGCATGAGTTCGGGCGTCTCGTTGCAGGCGTAACCGAACATGAGGCCCTGGTCGCCGGCACCCTGTTTGGCGGTTTTCTTGCCCTTGGCCTTGCGGGCGTCCACGCCCTGGGCGATGTCGGGCGACTGGCCCGTAATAATTACATTCACGAAGACCCTGTCCGCATGGAAGACGTCGTCGTCATTGACGTAGCCGATCTTCCTGATGGTATCGCGCGCAATTTGGACGAAATCAATTACTTCACTGGGATTTTTGAATCCAATCTTTGGTATGGTGATTTCGCCGCCGACGATGACGATGTTCGACTTGGCGTAACACTCGCAGGCGACGCGGCTGAACTTGTCCTGCGCGAGGCAGGCGTCCAGCACAGCGTCGGAGATGGTGTCGCAAACCTTGTCCGGGTGGCCTTCGCCGACGGACTCCGAGGAAAAAATAAAGTTCTTACTCATTCAATTTACGGGCGTTGTTTTTTTGTGTGCCAAATACATATTGACGTATCAAGATAAGATGATATATGGAAATTGACACGCGTCAAACGCTTTCTGGAAATATTTAGGCGCACACAAATTAACATGTCCTCGACGCTGAAATCATTGCGGGCGTTGTCCGACCCGACGCGACTGCGCATCGTGGCGCTGCTGGAGCGGGACGAATTGTCCGTGAACGAGCTGCAGGAAATCACGCGGCTCGGCCAGTCGCGCATCTCCACGCATCTCGGCCTGTTGCAGGATTCGGAACTGGTGCAGTCGCGGCGCGAGGGCAAGCGGACGTTTTACAAGCTGAACCCGAACGCGGACGGCGCGGCACGCGAATTCATCCAACTGGCCATTCGCGGCGCGAAGGAGCTGTCCGAGCACGCGGGCGACCAGATCAATCTCAAGCGCATCCTCGGCCGGCGCCGGGAGCAGGCGCAGGTTTATTTCAACCAGGTTGCCGGACGGTTTGACCGCATTTATGGCCCGGGGCGTTCGTGGCAGGCCTTTGGGCATTTGCTGCTGCGCATCCTGCCGCCGCTCGTCGTGGCCGACCTCGGTTCGGGCGAAGGGTTGTTGAGCGAACTGCTGGCGCGCCGGTGCAAAAAGGTCGTCGCCGTGGACAACTCGGAAAAGATTGTTGCCTTTGGCGCGGCCAAGGCGAAAAAGAACGGGCTGAAAAATCTGGAATTCCGGCTCGGCGATTTGCAGGACCCGCCCATCCAGGCAAACAGTGTTGACCTGGTGATTTTGAGCCAGGCATTGCATCACGCGGATGCGCCGGCCAAGGCCATTCGCAGCGCGCATAAAATTTTGAAGAACAGCGGGCAGATCATGATTCTCGATTTGCTCAAACACAACTTCGGTAAGGCACACGAGCTTTACGGCGACCGCTGGCCCGGGTTCGCCGAAAGCGATTTGCACCGCTGGCTGGAGGAGGCGGGTTTCAAAAAAATTGAAATCAGCGTCGTCGCCCGCGAAGAATCGCCGCCGCATTTTCAGACGATTCTGGCGGGCGGGGAAAAAGCGTAGGACAGGCATCGCGCCTGTCTCCAGTTTCTCCCAACGTTTAAGACAGGCTGGAAGCCTGTCCTACACTTTATACCACCGCAATGTTCACCAGCTTTTTCGGCACGACGATAACTTTCCTGATCGTCTTGCCGGCGATGAACGGTTGCACTTTTTCCGACGCCTTGGCGGCGGCTTCGAGCGCGGCGTTGTCAGCGTTGGCCGGCACTTTGATAACGTCGCGCAGCTTGCCGTTGACCTGCACGGGAATCTCCAGCGTGTCCTCGACAAGCAGGGCTGGATCAAATTTGGGCCACGGAGCGTAGACCAAGCTGGTTGAGAGTTGAGGGTTGAGTGTTGAGAGTTTTTGCCAGAGCTCTTCCGCGAGATGCGGCGCGAAAGGCGCGAGTAAAATCAGGAAATCGCGCAGCACAACCACCGGCTTCGTTTCCCAGGTGATGGCGTCATTTACAAAAACCATGAGCGCGGAAATGGCGGTGTTGAAGCGCATGCCGTCGAGGTCTTCGGTAACTTTTTTGATGCAGGCGTGAAGGACTTTGAGTTGCACCGGGGTCGCCGACACGTCTTTGATTGCCGAATTTAACTTGATCAGGCTCAATAGATTTGTAGCCGCGTTCGTGCGAACATCCGCGGATTCACATCCGCGGCTACAATCGGTGGTTGTCTCCGCCTGCTCAAATTCCGTTTCGCTTTTTTCGTCCACGAGCAGCCGCCAGACGCGGCCGAGAAAACGGTAAACGCCTTCGACGCCCTTGGTGCTCCACGGCTTCACCATTTCGAGCGGTCCCATGAACATCTCGTAAAGACGGAAGGCATCGGCGCCGTATTCCTTCAAAATGTCGTCGGGATTCACCACGTTGCCGCGCGATTTGGACATCTTCTGGCCGTCTTCGCCGAGAATCAGCCCTTGATTGACGAGCTTGAAAAACGGTTCGGGCGTCGAGACGTAGCCGAGGTCGAACAGCACCTTGTGCCAGAAACGGGCGTAGAGCAGATGCAACACGGCGTGCTCGGTACCGCCAACGTATAAATCAACACCTGGCGTGGATTTAGGAACTTGGGTCTGGGATCCCGGTTCTCGGGAACCCATCCAATAACGCTCCGCATCTTTGCCGACGAACGATTGCGCATTCTTCGCGTCGAGGTAACGCAAATAATACCAGCAACTGCCGGCCCATTGCGGCATGGTGTTTGTCTCACGCGTCGAGCCGTCGGGTAGGTTCACCCAATCCTTCGCGCGGGCGAGCGGCGGCTCGCCGGTGGCGGTCGGCTTATAATCGGTCAACTCCGGCGGCAAAACTGGCAATGCACTTTCGGGCAACGCTTCGTGATAATGGTATCGGTCGGCATCTTTTTTCCAAACGATTGGAAACGGCTCGCCCCAGTATCGTTGCCGGCTGAACAGCCAGTCACGGAGCTTGTAATTGACTTTTTCTGCGCCGAGATTTTTCAAGCCGAGCCATTCTGTGATTTTCTTCTTGGCTTCGGACGTTGGCAAACCGGTGATGGAAACCTCCGGGCTGGTTGAATTCACCGACGTGCCGTCAGCCACAAACCCCCGCCAATCAGTTTTCGGGTCGGGCGGCTGAACAACCTGAACGATTGGCAAATTGAATTTCGTTGCGAACTCGAAATCGCGGGTGTCATGCGCTGGCACAGCCATAATTGCGCCTGTGCCGTAGCTGGCGAGGACATAATCAGCAATCCAGATGGGAATCTTCTGGTTATTGACGGGATTGATGGCGTAAGCGCCGGTGAACACGCCGGTTTTTTCCTTGGCGAGTTCAGTGCGTTCCAAATCCGATTTTTTAGCGACTTCAGCTTTGTATCTTTCAACCGCATCGTGCTGCTCCGGCGTTGTGATCTGATCAACCAATTTGTGTTCGGGCGCGAGCACCATATAAGTCGCGCCGAAAAGCGTATCTGGTCGAGTTGTAAAGACGGTAATTATTTGGTTCGAATTGACTAACTTGAACTCAACAAAAGCGCCTTCACTCCGCCCAATCCAGTTCCGTTGCATTTCCTTGAGCGATTCGCTCCAGTCAATCGTGTCGAGGTCCCGCAGAAGACGTTCGGCGTAGGCGGTGATGCGAAGCATCCATTGGCGCATCGGTTTGCGCACAACCGGGAAACCGCCGACCTCGCTCTTGCCGTCCACGACTTCTTCGTTGGCCAGAACCGTTCCGAGTTGTTCGCACCACCAAACTGGTGCTTTGGTCACATAGGCGAGACGTTTATTGTTAATTAAATTAAATTCATCAAATTTTTCCTTTTCGCGAAGCTTTACGGACCGGAGGCCATTTAAATAGTTATTGTTCTGCCATTCACTTTTTCGTTTTGGATTTTCAGAAAGCGCGTCTTCTAAAATTTCAATTGGCCTTACTTTATTCCATTCTGGATCAAAGTAGCTGTTGTAAAGCTTGAGAAAAATCCACTGGGTCCATTTGAAATAATCCGGGTCGGTAGTGGCGAATTCGCGCGACCAGTCGTAGCTGAAGCCAAGCGATTGAATCTGCCGCTTGAAGGTGGCGATGTTCTGCTCGGTAGTCTGGCGCGGGTGCTGGCTAGTCTTGACTGCATATTGCTCGGCGGGCAGACCGAAGGCGTCCCAGCCCATCGGGTGCAGGACGTTGAAACCGAGCGCGCGCTTATAACGGGCGAGGATGTCGGTGGCGGTGTAACCTTCCGGATGGCCGACATGCAAACCCGCCCCGGACGGGTAGGGAAACATGTCGAGAATGTAAAATTTTGGCGGGGCCTTGCGGCCGGTCACCATGGACTCGGCGCCATGCCGTTTGGCGAAGGGATGGCTCTCCGGGATTTTTTCATCTGGATTCCAGGCGCGAAAGGTCTGCTGTTCGTCCCAAAATTGCTGCCATTTGGGCTCGATCAGATGAAACGGATATTGGCGGCGGCCGCTTGCCATAGGTGCGGGATTTTGGGGAAAGCGGCACGGCGGGGCAATGGCGGAGTTGACCAGGCAACGCTTGGGGGCGCGGCTGTGGTCGCAGATCCAGCCGCAGCGGGTTGGAATTACCGAAGGTACCGCGGCTGGTGCTTCGCACACAGCCACGCTCCTTTTGTTTGAGCAATACACCCTCAACCCGCCAGCCACACCAATCGCAAACCTTCGAGCGTCAAATTCGGTTCCACGGCCGCGATTTCAGGCAGCTTCGCTGCAATCAACTTTGCACAACCGCCCGTGGCCACCACCGGCAAATGTTTCACCTTTAATTCGCGCTTCAACTCGGCGATCAATTCACGCACCAGCCCGCGATAACCATGCACCGCACCGACGAGCATCGCCTGCTCGGTGCTCCGGCCAATGCTCGTTTTGACCTCGTGGATTTTGATGCGCGGCAGCAAGGCCGTTTTCTCATGCAGATAATCCGTCATCGCCGCCAGCCCCGGCGCAATGATGCCGCCGGCGTAATTGCCGTCGCGATTGACGACATCAAACGTCACCGCCGTTCCGAAATCCACCACCACCACCGGCGCGCCGAAGCGCTGGCGCGCAGCGACGGCGTTTGCCAGGCGATCCTCCCCGATTGTGTCCGGTTTCGGATAATCAATGCCCACGCCGCAAAGTGTTTTTCGCGTGAGTTCAAGCGTGTTCAAATTCCAAAGCCGGCGGACGGTTTTGCGGACGTGCGGTGTCGCGCGCGGCACCACGCTGCACAATACCGCGCCTTCCAGGCTCGCGCGGCCCACGAATCGTTTTACCAACTGCTCCGCCGCGCCACGAAACCAGGCCGGTGTGGGGATGTTCGCATGCTTAATCACACGCCGGTCATTGGCCAGACCGAGGTGCGTGTTTGTGTTGCCGATGTCGAAAAGCAAAAGCATGGCGTAATGGGGTAACGGAGTAGTGGAGTGTTGGAAATCTTTTTCGGTGCCGCACCACTCCATTGCTCCATTGCTCCGTTTATTTTTCGAGCGTCACATCGCCGCCGCTGATGCGCTCCAGGTGGCCGTGTTCGGTGCGCAACAACAGCGCGCCGTCGTCGCCCAGTGACTCGGCCCGGCCGCGCACACGCCGCCCGCCAATCTGAATTGTCACCGTGCGGCCAATCGTCGTGCAATGCGCCTCCCACTCGTCGGCCACGTCCGCAAAGAAATCGCCGCAGACGCGCGCGTAGTCGTGATCGAGTTCGCGCAAAATGGCTGTTGCCAGCTCCGGTCGGGAAATCATTTTGCCGGTCTCAATTTTCAGCGACGTCGCCGTCTTGCGTAATTCGGCCGGGAATTCATTCACATTCTGGTTTGCGTCCACGCCGATGCCGAGGATGACGTGTTTGACGCGGTTCAATTCGGCGCTCAACTCGGTCAGGATGCCCGCGACTTTTTTGCCGCGAATCAAAATGTCATTCGGCCATTTGATTTCCGGGTCCAGGCCGGATTCGGATTGAATCGCGCGCCGGAGGGCGGTGGCGGAAGCGACCGTCAATTGCGTTGTCTCCTGCGGACGCAAATCCGGTCGCAGCAAAACTGAAAACCAAATACCTTTCCGCGCCGGCGACAGCCACACCCGGCCGAGCCGGCCACGGCCTCTGGTCTGCGATTCCGCAAAAACGACGGCGCCTTCCTTCACGCCATCACGCGCCAGTTTTTCAATCACGTCGTTGGTGGAAGTGGTCTGCTCGAACACGCGGATGTCGCGGCCGACAATTTCAGTTCTGCCGAGGCGTGCGAGCAAATCGTCCGCGTGCAGCGCGTCCGGCGCGCTCACGAGCCGGTAGCCAGAGTGCGGGCCGGCCTCGATGTCGTAGCCAAGCTGGCGTAACTCCTCGATGTGTCCCCATATCGCCGCGCGGGTGATGCCCAATTGCCCGGCAATTTCCGCACCCGACACTCCGTCGGGATTCGCGCGCAACGCAGTAAGAATTTCTGCGTCGGTAGTCATTTCATTTCGTCCTCGTTGTCGTCCTTGTTCTCGCAATCGAATTATCAAGGACGAGAACGAGAATGAGGAAGATAAAAATTCATTCTTCGAAATCCAAACCAATGTCCACCGCGCGCGCGGAATGCGTAATCGCGCCGACGGAAATGAAATCCACGCCACTTTCGGCAATGGCGCGGACGTTCGCCAGATTCACGCCGCCGCTGGCCTCGGTTTTGGCGCGGCCTTTGACTTTCTGCACCGCGAGCCGCAGTTGGATCGGATTCATGTTGTCGAGCAGAATGATGTCCGCGCCCACCTCGGCAGCCTGCTCAACCTGCTCCAAGGTGTCGGCTTCGACCTCGATTTTCAGTTTCGGAAACTTTTCGCGCGCGCGCTGAATGGCCGCGGCAACGGCGTTCGGCTTCGCGTCGCGCAACACGGCGAGATGGTTGTCTTTGATCAACACCAGGTCAAACAAGCCGGCACGATGATTGTATCCGCCGCCGCACGCGACGGCATATTTTTCAAACCGCCGCCAGCCCGGCGCGGTCTTGCGCGTGTCGAGAATTCGCGCTTGAGTTCCCTTGATAGCTTCGACGAATTGCGCGGTGAGCGTGGCGATGCCGGAAAGCCGCTGGACAAAATTCAGCGCCACGCGCTCGGCGCTTAAAATCGCGCGGGCCGGGCCGGAAATTTTCAGCAACGTTTCGCCGTTGCCGGCCTTCCGGCCGTCCTTGACGAGGCGTTCGATTTGGACGACGGAGGAAAGCTCGGTGAACGCGGCTTCGGCAAACAGGAGCCCGGCAACGATGAGCGGTTCGCGCGCGCGCACGGCGGCCCGGGCCGTGAGTTTTTCCGGCACGGTGGCCAGCGTCGTGGCGTCGCCACTGCCGATGTCCTCGGCCAGCGCGGCCTGGACGGCTTGACGAATTTCTGTGGCGGACAATTCCACGCTGTTAAAATGAAGGTGAATGGAAAAAGGGAAAAGGAAAAAAGGTGAAATCCCCTGTGCGCGGCGGAGCCGTAATTAAAGGAGCGCGGCATTCGGTCGTGTCCTGATTTGAAATTTTTAGGTGCCAAGATGAATTTTGTCTTGCCAGCAGCCGGTTTATCAAGCGGGCTTATCAGGGGAACATCCGTTGCTTTTCCCCCTGAAGCGAGGCGGTTTAAACGGTTTATTGATTCAGCGGCTCAACGGATTTGCGGTTCACGTCGCGATTTTTCGGGGATTTCGCAACTTTTCCCGGCCTTGGCTGTTAAAACAGAGGTAACAAATGGCTTTTGGCTCGGTAAAAGATCTCGTCGCGTCGGTCGCCGAAGCAACGTCGGTGCAGTTTGACGACTGGCACAAGGCGTGGCGCGCAGCGGTGGCCGGCGGCTCGACGGAACCGCTGTTGTCATTCGTGGCGCGTGAGCGTGGCGTGGCGGAGGATATTTTTCTGCAACGGCTGGCCACGACGCTCGGCTGGCCGTTCCTCGATTTGCACAAACACACAATTCCACAGGAGGCGCGGAACAAAATCTCCACGAAGGTTGCGTTTCAATATTCCGTCCTGCCGGCGGCGATGAACGACAATACGTTGCAGGTGGCCGTGAGCGATCCGTTTGACGCGGCGATGGCGAGCGCGGTGCGGTTTGACGCGCACATGCCGGTACAGTTCGCTCTCGCGCCGAAAACCGAAATCGAAAAGGCGTTGAAGCGATACTACGGCGTCGGTGCCGAAACGCTGGAGGAACTGGGCGAGGAAGCGCCGATGGAATTGGAAATCGCCAGCGACAAGGAAATCACCGAGGCCGACCAGGAGGCGAGCGTCATCAAGTTTGTGAACCAGATTATCTGGGAGGCGTTCAAGGATCGCGCAACGGACATTCATTTCGAGCCGGAGGAGGATGATTTGCGCATCCGCTACCGCATTGACGGCATTTTGCACCAGACGCCGATGCCGCCGCAGCTCAAACGTTTTCAGGCGGCGCTCATCTCGCGCATCAAGGTGATGAGCGGCATGAATATCGCCGAAAAACGCCTGCCCCAGGACGGCCGCATCAACGTCCGCATCAAGGGCGAGGAACTGGACATCCGCGTTTCCACCGTGCCGACGGTTTATGGCGAAAGCGTGTCGTTGCGCCTGCTGACGCGCGGCAAAATCTTTTTGAGCCTGGACAAACTCGGCTTTGCGCCGCAGGACGAAGCCATCATCCGCGAAATCATCGTCAAGCCGCACGGGATTTTTCTGGTGACCGGCCCCACCGGTTCGGGCAAATCCACGTCGCTCTACGCCTTTTTGGCCGCCATCAACTCCGTCCACAAACGCATTATCACCGTGGAGGAGCCGGTCGAATATGAACTCAAGGGCATCAACCAGATTGCGGTGCGGCCGGAAATCGGGCTGACGTTTGCGATGGGCTTGCGCCACATTTTGCGCCAGGACCCGAACGTGATCATGGTCGGCGAAATCCGCGACCTGGAAACCGCCGAGATCGCCATCCGCGCCTCGCTTACCGGCCACCTGGTGTTCAGCACGCTACACACTAACGACGCGCCGAGCGCGTTCACACGGTTGATTGACATGGGCATCGAGCCGTTTCTGGTGGCGTCGTCGGTCGAAGCCGTCATGGCACAACGCCTCGTGCGCACGATTTGTCCCGTTTGCAAAACCGAGCAGAAGGTCGAGCGCAATTACCTGAAAAAAATCGGTTTTCCCGAAAATGAAATTACCACGGCGAAATTCTGGCACGGCGCCGGTTGCGAGGATTGCCGGCAGCTCGGCTATCAGGGGCGCAAAGGCATTTACGAATTACTCATCGTCACCGAGGCGGTTCGTCCGCTCGTGATGAGCCGCGCGACGACGACGAGCATCGCGCAGCGCGCCATCGAAAACGGTATGCGCACGCTCCGCACCGACGGCTGGAACAAGGTCAGGAACGGCGAGACGACCATCGAGGAAGTCCTGCGCGTCACGCAAATCGAGGAACACCTTGATTCACTGGCCGAAGACGACAAGGCTAACTTGCGCATTAAAGGCGCGGGGGCACGAGAATGAAAACCCCGTCCAGCCCCACACCGATCTGGTTAAAGTGGCTGCTCCGTTCATTCGGAATCATTTTGATTCTTGGCTCCCTCTATCTGACGGCTGTGGTGGTCAATGCTTTTATTAGCGCTTTCCATGTTTTTCTCGGTCCCAAAGGACATGCCGTTCCGGACAAGCAGTGGTTGGGCATCTTTGGCGCTCTGCTCGGAAGATTGGTGGGACAGATTTTGTTGCTGTTGCTCGGAATCTGGCTGTGGCGGTGGCCTCGAAAAAAACCAAATGAAAAGGCAGAAATCAGCCGTCCGGCTCCCGTGCCAGCGATGCTTCCGGGTGCGCCAAGTTTTTCCACAGCCGCCCGGAACAAGCGCTGGTCTTCCTGCAACATTTTGCACGCCGCGGCTGAAGCGCACCATCTCTGGCAGTTTGACGCCAAAGGGGGCGGCTTTGTGCTGGGCCGCGAGCATCGCGGCCCGTCACTGCCCGCCCGGGTCGTGGCAAAATCCTGGAATTCGTTGTGGCAGCCGAAATTGAACGTCGCGTGGCTGCCGCCGGAAGATGTTTTTCTGCGCGTCGTTGAGCTGCCCAAAAGCAATTTCGATGAGACGCTGGCCATGGTGGAGTTGCAACTGGAAAAACTGTCGCCGATGCCGGTGACGCAGATTGTCTGGGCAATGCACGTCCTCTCCCAACCGGCGGGCGGCGAAGCAACGGCGGGCAACCTGCAAACCGTCATTGTCGTCATCGCCGCCCGCAACGCGGTCGAGGAGTTTCTCGGCAAACTGGAAGGCTGGGGTTTTCTGGCCGATCGGCTCGAAGCGCCGTTCCTGGATCAACTGGAGACGGACGGCCCGTCGCGTCAGCCGGCCGCGCCGCAGTCGCACGAGGACGGGGGCGAAGCGGGAGCGGACGCGTGGATTTATCCGCAGTTGCTCGGCGGCCAGAAGGCGGCACTGGTCGCGTGGTGGTGCGGTGGCGCGTTGCGAAATCTGAGCTTTGTCACCCTGCCGCCGGGGGGTGACCGCGCGGCGGAAATAAAAAAACAACTCGCGCTGCTGGCGTGGTCGGGCGAGTTGGAGGGCTGGCTGACGGCGCCGCCGAAATGGCACCTGGTAGCCGATCCGGTCAACGCCACTGAATGGGATAATGCTTTGCGCGAAGGTTTGGACGAGCCGGTGCAGGTTTCGCCGCCGCTGCCGCCGGCAGATCTGGCCGGGCGCACGGCGCGGCGGGCCGCCGCCACGAGCGAACGCGCGAATCTTCTGCCGGTGGAGTTTGCCACGCGCTATCACCAACAATTTGTTGACCGTTTATGGCTGCGCGGCCTGATGGCCACGGGCGTGTTGTATGCCGTGGGCGTGGCGATTTATTTCTGCGCCGTGGGCTTACTTACCTTTAAGACGCAAAAAGTCGAAAGGGACGTCGCGGCCATCAGCGGCAATTACACCAACGCGATCCAGCTCAAAGCGCGCTACGGGGTGCTCAAGGAGCGACAGGAGCTGAAATACGCCGCGCTGGACTGCTGGAAAGTCGTCGCCGAACAATTGCCTGAAGGTCTCTCGTTGCAGCGGTTCAGCTTTGCCGACGGGAGCAAACTTTCACTCAACGGGACTTGCCTGGCGGACCAAATCAGCCTGATAACCGAGAAGGACGGCTTTTATGACAACGTGCGAAAAGCCAAACTGAACGGCCAGCCGATGTTCAACCCCGATCCCAACAGCAGCGAACAACTGACCTATCGCACGACCGGTGACAAAGTGACATGGAATTTCGGTCTGGAATTGCAGCACATGGAGGCGGAGCCCCGATGAAAAAATATTTTTCACAATTGCGCCCGTTGGAGCGCCGGGTGGCTGTCGGCACGCTGGTCGTTTTGATTCTGGTCCTGAATTGGGCGTTTGTCTGGCCGCATTTTTCGGACTGGAGCAATCTGCGGCGCCGGCTCGACGTCGCGGAGAAAAAACTGGAACTTTACCAGACGACGATCACGCAAATTCCCGATTATCAGGCAAAGGTGAAAGCCTTTGAGAGCCAGGGCGCATTCGTCCCGCCGGAAGACCAGGCCATCAATTTCATGCGCGCCATCCAGTCGCAATCCACGGCCAGCGGCGTTGCCATCGTCAACACCTCGCGACAATTGACCCGCACGAATGACGCATTTTTCATCGAACAGATTCAAAACATCAACGTCACTGCCACCGACGCGCAACTGGTGGACTTCCTTTACAAGCTCGGCTCCGGCGCCTCGATGACCCGCGTGCGCGACTTGGAACTCCAGCCTGACACCGCGCACCAGCATCTCACTGCGAACATCAAGCTCGTCGCCAGCTATCAAAAAAATCCGGCCCCGGCCCCGCCTGCCAGGCCGGACGTTACCACCGCCAAAGCCAAATGAAAACGACCACGCTCACTCTGATTTTATTGTTAACCAGTCTCGACCTTTGGGCGCAAGCGCCGCCGGCCACCAACGCCCTGCCGCGGCTGCGTCCCGTGCCGCGGCCACGAACTGGAACCAACGGCCTGCCCCTGCTGCCGGCGTTTCCCGGTTTGCCCGCAGCGCCCGCGCCCGCAACTCCGGCGGCTCCGAAGGCTCCGGCAAATCCGATGGCTCCCGCGACGCCGCCCACCACCGCAACGCCGAGCAGCGTCCCACCGCCTGCCCCGACCGAGAGTTCATCGGTGGGAGGCGAAATTCCCGCTTACAGCTACAATCTTCAGGGAGTAGATGTAAATCAAGTGCTCGATCTCTACGCGGATCTGGTCGGGCGCACCATTTTGCGCGCGGGCCTGCCACAGGCGTCCATTGTGCTGCACACGCAATCGTTGTTGACCCGAAGCGAGGCGATCCAGGCGTTGCAGGCGGTGCTGGCGCTCAACAACATCTCACTCGTCAACGTCGGCGACAAATTTGCGAAGGCATTGCCGTCGGATCAGGCAAACTCGGCGGCGGCGGCGTTGGATTACTCGGCCGCCACCAACCTGCCGGAACTGGGGTCATACGTGACGCACATTGTCCAGTTGAAATACGTCAAGCCCTCTGAGATGATACCGGTCATCCAGCCGTTTGCCAGATTGCAGAACTCAATTCTGGCGATTGACAGCAATGGCATCCTCGTCCTTCGCGACTACGCCGAAAACGTAAAGCGGATGCTGGAAATGATTGACCAGATTGACGTGAGCGTGCCGGCGGAATACATCTCCGAAGTCATTCCCATCAAATACGCGCTGGCGGGGGACATCGCCAGTGCCTTGGGCAGCCTGAGCGGTGGCGGCGGCGGCACGACGAGCGTTGGCGGTTCCACCGCGGCCGCACCCATCAGCGGCCTCGGTGGACGGACTGGCGGCGCAACCGGCCAACTGGGAACAGGCGGCACCTATCAATCCGGCGGTCAGCCGTCCGGCGCACAGGGAAATCCCAGCGGTACGCCAACGACGGGAACCACTTTTCAACAGCGGCTGCAGTCCATCATCAACCGCGCCGGGCCGGGCGGGGCTGGCGGGCAAGGCGGTCAGCAGCCAATCCAGATTATCGGCGTGACTAAAATCATCGCCGATTCGCGGAGCAACTCGCTGCTCGTTTTTGCCACGCGCCAGGACATGGCCACGATCAAGGACATTATTGGCAAATTGGACGTGCTGCTTTCACAGGTGCTCATCGAATCGGTCATTATCGACTATTCGCTTGGCCCCAACATGGTTAGTTTCGGCATCTCCGCGGCCCAAAGTCCGAAAACTTTCAATCCCGGCGGGAATCCTGCCGTCAGCGGCGCGGGCGGTTTCAACAATGGCCAGTCGTTTTTTAATTTCGCAAACAGCACCCTGGGCTCCAGCTCCAATGCATCTACCGGCGTTTTCGGCAACAGCCTGCCCGGCGGCTTCAGTTATTTCGGGAACATTGGCCCGACGTGGGACGTGGCGTTGCAGGCGGCGGCCTCGGACAGCCACGCGAGCATCATCCAACGCCCCCGCATCCAGACCTCGCAGGCCAAGGCGGCGCAGTTCTTCGTCGGCGACACTGTGCCTTATATCACCGGCTATGGCAATTACGGCTATGGCAACCAATCCAGCTACTCGCAATTGTCCGTCGGTGTGGAACTGGACGTAACGCCCTTCATCAACCCCGACGGCCTGGTGGTGATGGACATCAGCCAGGAAATAGACGATCTCAACGGTTATACTACCATTCAAAATGTCGGTAACGTGCCCAACACCATCAAACGCTCGCTTTCATCCGAAGTCGCCGTGAGAGACCGCGATACCATCATGCTGGGCGGCTTCATCAAGTCCAACAAATCCACCAGCCGGTCCGGTGTGCCGGTTTTAATGGATATTCCACTGCTCGGCAATCTGTTCACCCAGCGCAGCGATTCAAAGCAACGCGAGGAACTGATCGTGCTCATGCGGCCCACCGTCTTGAAGACGCCCGAACTCGCCGCCGCCCAGGCCGTCACGGAACAACAACGGCTGCCGGGCATTTCCGAAGTCGAGGCGGAAGACGAGGCCGCTGAACGCAAACAGGTGGAGGCTGAGCACAAGGCAGGACTAAGGCGCAGCCGGATCGAAGGCAAAAACAGCGGCTTTTACCACGTCCCGTCAACGAATTCGTTCGCGCCCCGAACCCGGGACAACAGCTTTCTCAATACACCGCCGTCCTATCCAACGCCCAACACCAACACTTTCGTGCTGCCGAATCCGTGACGTGGCGCGGGAAAACGCGGCAGCCAGTGCAAAGAACCAGACAAACCGGATGGAACCGATATTGAATACTTGCAGACCGGTCGGAGTTTTTGCCAGCCTCCTCGCCGGCATGAAATTCCCGGGTTCCTTGTTTTGCGCATGAAAGCCTTTCTCCATCTCCGAATATTGGCGCTGCTGGCCGGGTTGATGGCCGCCAGCCCGCGGGCCAGCGCGCAGGGTTTCGGCCTTTCTCTCACCAGTTCTTCAAGTTCCATCTTGCTGAACAATCCGCTGACTTTCACCATCAATGTCACCAACCTGACGGGCTCCCTTTTGGCGGACACGATAGTGACCAATGCGCTGCCGACTTCAGCCCCGGTTCTGTCAAACCAGGTTCTGAGCGCTTCTGCTAACTTGGTGACTTACACGAACTATGGCAGCGTGGTCCGGTTCGACCTCTATCAGTTTGCCAGCGGTGGGAGTGCGCAATTGACTGTGACCGCTGAACCAACGGCGGTTGGATTCATCACCAACACCGTGACGGTCGCCTCTCTCTACACGACGACCAATACGGCTTCCACCAACGTGGTGATTCAGGTCACCAACTCGGTGGTGCCCCAGGCTGATCTGGGCGTGGCCATCACCGGCCCGGCCCAAGCCGTCATCACCAACGATTGGATGACCTACGGAGTAATGGCAACCAATTGGGGCCCAAGCGCTGCAACCAATGTCGTTCTGACCAACACCTTGCCGCCCGGTGTGGTGTTGAAAAGCGTTTCCAGCGAAAGTTACACCGTCGCCAGGAGCAATTTGATTTTTAACTTGCGCACGCTGGCGAATGGCGGCTCTACAAATTTCGAGTTCACAATTCAGCCTACCAACGCGGGCGACCTGGCGCTGTTTGCGTCCATCGGCTCGACAAATGTGCTTGATCTCAACCCCACTAACAATTCGGCCAGCACCAACATCACCGTCATCTCCTGTCTTCCCGGCTTGCTCGTGGCCGTCACCAATTCCAGTCAAAACCCTGATGTCGTGAGCGGATTGACAGAGCAGTCCATTTTGCTGACAAACATCGGAACAACTAACGTGCCGGCTGCGCGGATCGTCGTGACCGGTTTGACCAACCGTCTGTTCAACGCCGTTGGCACGAACAACGGCAATCCTTTTGTGTATTACAGCGCCCCCCTTGCGGCAGGACAAAGTGTGAATTTGCTGCTGCAATTTTACCCACGTACTCTCTTTCATTTCACGAATGGACAGTTGCACGCCTTTGCCGTGCCGGTGCCCAACTGGACACCGCCGCCCGTAACGACAACGAGCACAAACTTCAACCTCACGCGCATTGTCAAGTTGAACAACGGCTGGATGTTGATTGAATGGCCGGCTATCACCAACCAGACTTACACGGTGGTCTACAGCGACAATTTTTTGTTTTCAAACGCCATGATGGCACCGCCGTCCATCGTGGCCCAGGCAAACTGGGTGCAATGGATTGATTACGGCCCACCCGCAACGGTGAGCGCGCCGACAAGTGCCAGCGCACGCTTTTATCGCGTGTTCCAAAATCACTGATGTTATGCAGGCACCAGTTCACCATTTTATAGAAAACTGCCGCCGCTACAATCTGCCGGTGTGGGTCTGGCTGGTTTGCCTGGTGGGTTTTGTGCCGTCTGCCTCAGCTCAACCGGAAGTTTATGGCAACCCGGATTCCAGCGCCTTTATCCGAATCCCCCGCGACGCGGATGACTGGAAGCGCCATTTTCGGATTGGTGCCATGGTCGGAATGAACATCACTGCCAGCTTCAACATGGCGGGCACGTTTAACATCAACCGACCCGCCGGAGTTTATGACGACGGTTACGTGCGAGTGGACAACACCGGTGATCCAGGGGGTCGCACTTATTATTGGGGTTACGACAGTCCGTCGCAATTGAACGGAACGACTCTGACGATGTCTGCCAATACCTCGTTCTCCGCCGTCAGCAACACAAAAGAAAATGGTGGGCTATTCCCCGGACTCGAAATGGCTTACGGTGATAATCTTTGGTATTGGAAGCACGCGCGTGTGGGGTGGGAACTCGGCTTTGGTCTGCTTCCGATCCACATCGCGAACAATCAGCCGATGGCCGCAACGGTCAATCGGACAACCTATAAATTTGATGTCAGTAATCCGTACGGTGCTCCATTGCCGGGATCGGATTCGGGAACGCCTTATCAAGGCGGACCCAACGGACCCGGTTACACCATTCCCGATCAGCCGACGTCGTCTTACATTTCAAGTACCACTAATGAAACCGCCACCGGTTCGCACACGCTGGACGTAATGCTCTACACTTTCAGATTGGGGCCGTCATTCTATTGGGATTTGACGGATCGCTTCGGCATGTCTCTCGGAGCCGGCCCCGCCGTCGGCATCGTGTCTGGCAGTTACAAATACGACGAAATCATCGGCAGCACTCACAATACCGGCCAGATTTCGGACACCAAGATAGTCTACGGCGGCTATGTGAACGCGACTTTGTTGTGTCACGTTCAGGATAACGCCGACATTTTCATCGGTGCGCAATACATGCCCATGAGCGATGCCACCATCAGCGGCGGAGGCCGGGAAGGACGACTGAATCTGGGCGGACAGCTTTACTTCACCATCGGTGTCAGTTGGCCGTTTTGAAAATTTCCCTTGCGGCCGCTTTGTCATTTTTCCGGCGACGGGTTGGAAAAGAAGTCGCCGCTGGGGAACAGTTCCTCCAGACTCCGGATGGGGCGCAATGGCATCAGCAGAAATCTGGGGATGTAAACCGGTACACTCCTCGGATTTTTCAGTGTGCCGGTGACGTGATATTCAAACAATTTGCTCACCGGCCACAACGCCGTGCTGACCAGCGGTCCGACCACCCACGTGTCCCGCAGCAACCGCGCGGTGACCCGCGCGTTCACGTTCTGCTTCAAATCCACCGTGCCGGCGTATTGCAATCGCATCATCGTCGAGCGGATCTCCAGGGAGTCGGAATAAATCACGCCATTGGTGATGGCAAATTTCGCGGACGCCTCCGTCGCCCGGCTGTTGCCCAGGCCGGGCGAAACGGTGTTCAGCACCGGTGACAGAATGCCAAAAAGCGGTATGTCCCAGAGCAGTCCATCGCGCAGGTCCGCGCGGCCGAAACCGTCCCACGTCTGCCAATCCCGCGAATCCGCGCGTGTGACGACGAGCAACCCGTTCAGCGCGCCCTCCAGATGATTGGTGAACGGCGACAAATCCGCTGCCAGCAGATGCAGGTTCACGTTCGAGACCGTAACGGCAAATTGGTAATCCGCGCCCGGGTGCGGCGCGCGAAAATCAAAAGTGGCATAACCATTTCCACTGCCGCCGCAAAACGCCGTGCCCACGTTCGTCAAAATCAACGTCTGCTCCTGCCAACGAATCGTGCCTACGATGTCCGACGCCTTGAATTTCAGCCACTGGAATGGCGCGCCTTTGATAATGTCGAAGTTCAAATCCGCGCCTCCCGTGCCGCGCAAGGGGGCGCAGCCGTTCACGCGCACCGTCGGCGGCTGCAAAAATTGATAAGGCTCCAGCGCGCGGCCCGTTTTCGGGCCGATGGCGAGCGCGATGGCTTCCGGATCGGCGGTGCCCAGACCGTTCGTGAACCGGATCAGTTGCGTGTTGAAATCAAGGGTAATTTTATCGGCGGTCATCGTCTGCGTTCCGCCGGCCCGCCGCAGGTGCGGACTGAAAAATTCCACGACGCAGTTCGAGTAATGGAATTCGCTGACGACGCTGTCCGCCGCCTGGCCGCGAACCATGAAATTCGTCAACGCCGCGCGCCCCGCTGCCTCGATGCTGCCGTAATCATACAGACGTCCGCGCACCTCCAGATCCAGGGTGGCCGGACCGCTGAATTTGAAGTGGCTGAAGCCGCGCACGGCATTGCTCGCCGTCAAAAACGGACGGAGGGTTTCCGGGTCGAACGCGCCGCGAATGTGCCAGCCGTAATTCCTGGTCGCGTCATCCTCGCCGCCGCTCAGTTCCAGCCGGGTTTTTGCCTGCGTGACCGCGAGATCGGGCAGTTGCCAGACCAGATTTGAATAGGTGAAATGGGTGCAGGCCGAATCAATTTTCGCGCCGAAGGCGGTGCCATTGGTGAAAGCCAGTTCGCCACCCAGGCAGATCGTCGGCTGCACTTCATCACGCCAGTCCAGTTCGCGGTTTGTCCAGGGGGGTAAAATCAGCGAGCCGTTCGCCCGCAATAATGGCGGTTGCGTCCAGGTAAATTCCGTGAGTCGCTCGCGCGTTTTCCCCGTCAGCAAGGCGGCGACGGCGTGAACGTCGAAACACGAGGAGTTGGTGAACTCGAACTCGCGCGTGGCGACATTCAGCCGCGCCTGTGCGTCGAGTTGTCCGCCGCCGAGCCCGACGGACAGGTTGGTGATGGCCAGCTCCGGCGCCTGCCAGAAACCGCCGCCGACAACCGAGTCCGCGTTCAATTTCGCGGATTGCAATTGTGTGAGCTGCATCGTCCAGGCCAGCCGATACGGCTGCAGGTTCGTCCACCACGCCCAGGCTGGATCGAAATTGACGGGGGCACCGGCGGGCGCGGTCAGTTTGGCGGTTAGTTGCACGTCACGCGCGCCGCCCCACGGCGTTTGCACCGCCGGCGCGCTGACGTTGAGTCCGACCACGAATGAATGGATGTCACGCGCGTCGCCGTTTACCAGGAGGCTGAACTGCGGCGTGCCTTCAAAATGAATCCGGTCGAGCGTGTCCGAAAATGTTCGCAGTTGCGCCCGCACCATGGTCGGAACGCCGGTTTGCTTGCCGTGAAACATTTCCCAGTGGCGGATTTCAGGCGCGTGGGCGATGTCCGCGGCCAGCGACAGTTTCACCCCGGCGAGGCCGGCCTGGAAATGGTCGAGTGTCCAGGTGTCATTGGTCTGGAATCGCAAATCGGTTTTGATATGGTCGAGTATGAGCGCATTGGTGGATGTAAGCGGCCAGACAAGTTTTCCATCGCGCAGGACCAGCCCGTCAATTTGCAGCCGCCGGTGCAGCAGCGCGCGGTAGTTCAGCCGCAGTTGGACTTCGGCCAGGGAAAGCGTCGGACTGTCGGGTGTCGCAGCGTGGCCGAGCCGGACGTTTTCGGCAACGATTCCGCGCTCGAAGCGCAGCCGCAGCCGGATGAATTCCAATTCGACACCGCGCGCGCGCAATTTTTCGACGAGCGGCTGCTTCAGGAAATCCGGCAGGCCAACGCGGTTGAACCAAACCAGGGCACAAACCAGCGCGAGCACCGCCAGCAGCGTGGCGATGCGCAACCAGCGGAAACCGATGCGGCATTTCCGCCAGAAGCCGGAAGGGAAACGCATCAGGGAACATTCGCCGGAATGGTGAGATAACTCAAGACGAACTGGTAAAGCACCGGCGGAAAAACAAACGCCCAGCGTTCGCCGTCGAGCGTGACAGCGGCCAGCGCCGTTTGCGCACGCGGCAATTCGGCGCCGAAATCCACGGTGTGCTTTTCGCCGTTTTTGAGTTCGACGGTGATTTGCAGGTTATTGGTGTTGAGACCGTATTTTTCGGGTTCGGTCACGCTGCGGCCTACCCAGCCGGCGGCGGTCAACTTGCCGAGCCGGTAGGCGGTCTCCTCGAGGGCCGGCGAGTTGATGACGCCTTGCGAACCGGGCGCCAGCGACCACTGGTTCAGCCCGTTGCGGACAATTTGCCGCGTTTTGCCGTCTTGGTGCAGCGTGATGGCGGCAACATTGGTCGCTTCGAAGTCCCAGATGCGCCGGTCGCGGAATTCCCAGCCGAATTCGGGCAGCCGGCTGTAATCCGCCAGCGACAGGCCGTAGATAAAATCCTCGTCGGCGCGCTGCACAAAAATTTCGTTGGTCTGCGTCGCGCCGAACAGCAGTTGCGCGATGACGGCATTGGTGTCGCCGACCACCGAACGCAAGATGATCTGGCGCGTTGGCGCCGCCAGTCCGTAGGCCTGCAAATCCGGCGGGGTCACCACGTCCTTGACAAATTCAACGACCCGGAAATCGGCCAGGAGTTTGATGAACGCCTGCGCGTTTTCCGCGTCCGCCGGGAATTTTTCCCGGGCCACCGTCCAATCATTCGAACCCTGTCGTTGCAGAGTGAAACTGTTCAGACCGCGCACTTCAATTTCAGCGACCGGGGCGGTCAATTCCAGCAGGTGCGGGTCGCGGAAGTCGTTCACCGCGCCGCGCCAGAACGCCAGCGGCTCCCTGGCCGTGGTCACAATCGTGTTCCAATCCCCGCGCCGGGCAAACACCCGCGAGGCATCGTTCGTTGAGGTTTTCCCGACATGCAGGGCGGCAACCGAATTCGTGCCGCGGCCGAGCCACAAATCGAGGTCGGCGGGTTGCAGACCAAAGGCGGTCAAGTCAGCCTTGGGGTCGTCCGTAACGAACTGCGAGACGCGCGCGGCATAAAGTTTTTGCAGCGCAGCCGTGATGCGTTCACTGTCGGCGCGCGCCTGCAACGGCCGGAGCATGCGCCAAAGATGATTGGTGGCATCGCACCGGAGTTCGATGGCTTTCGTGCCGTTGGTCAGCACGATCCGATCGCAGCGACTGCCGGCGTCCACGAGCGCGGTGTCACGCCAGTCGTTGGCCGAACGTGGAATCAATCCGAGCCAATCGGCGTCGGTCACGAAAGCGCCATCGGTACCGACCACGCGCAGAAAAACCTGGTCGCCGGGCGCGGTTTTGTTGCCGACCCTGAGTTGCCAGCTCCGGTCGCCCGCTTCGACCGTGATGGAAAACTGTGGGTTGTCAAAACCAAATTCCGTTTCCGTGGCGCGGTGTTCGCGCAATTCCGCCGCGCTGATTTTGGTCGCCGGCACGAGCTTCTGGAGGGCGTCCAGCAGCGTTTCGATGGCGGCCGTCTGCGCCGGATAAATGATGGGCCGGGTCAACAGCCAGTTGTCGTTCGTGCGGCCGGCGCGGATTTCGAGCGCGCCCGCCGGATAGATTTGGACGCCCGTAACGGTGGACGGCGTCAATCCGGGAAGAATGTTTGCGGCGGTCGCCGGCGCATGCAGGTGGCGTTCCCAAAAGAAAATGAATGCGAACAACGCCGCGGCAATCACGAACCAGATTCCTGTCGTTTTCGAGTTCATTATTTCCTTCGCACCAGCCAGACCAATCCGCCGAGCAACAACACCACGCTTGGCAGCGCGCCGAGCAGCAGCCAGCGGACTTCGCGCCGCTGGGTTTGCGTCATCAGCAGACGAAATTCCGTCACGGGCCGCGGGCCGATGCCTTGCAGGAGCGATGGCCGGTCGAGCAGCCAGTTGACGGCGTAACCAAGAAAATCACGGTTGCCGCTGCCTTCGATGTAATAATTGCCAAGAAAAACCGAGTCACCGACGGCAACGATGCGGGTATTGCCGCGCGGGTTGACAACGCCGGCAATGGACTTTTGTTCGACGGCCACCATGAGCGGATAACTGCGCGGCGATTCGGCTGGATCCCCCTCCAGCACGGAATCCGGGCTGGAGAAGGCGAGCTCGTCCACTTGCGGCGCACCGGCGGGCGGGTTCTGCCAGTCCACGCGACCGACGGGACGCGGCAAAACCATTTGCAGCGAGAGCTGAGTCAGCGGGTTGACAATGGGATGCTGGCTGAAATTGCGGACGACGACATCCTGGCCGGTGATGGTATTTTTGGGGTCTTGCACCACATGAGCGCCGATATTAACACCCCAGCGCTGCAAAATGGGTTCGAGGCCGGTCGGTTGTCTGATGGAGGCGTAATTGAAAAGCACGAACAGCCGCCCACCTTGTGCGAGGTATTGATCAATTTTTTGCAATTCCAGGTCGGACAACGGCTTCGTGGGCCCGGCGATGATCAAGAGGCTGCAATCCATGGGCACGGCGTTGTCGCCGAGTAATTCAAGGTTGGTTACCGCAACGTAATTTTGGGCAAGCAGGGCGGCGAATTTCATAAATCCAAAGTTGCCGCTGTCGGCGAGCGACGGTTCGCCGTGGCCCTGCAGGAAGTACGCTTTGAACGGGTGGGAGGTTTCGAGCACGAGCAGTATCGCAGTGAACATTTCTTCGCCGCGAAACGCAACGGGCTTGCGCTGGAATTCGAGCTGCCGCTGATTGTGATTTTTGGCCGGCACCTGTTCGAGCGTGAACTGGGTGAGCGAGTCGCCGTTGGCGATTTTAATACGACCGTCGCAATCAAAAATGACGAGGTTCTTGTCCGTGGCCGAATCCAGCTTGTATTGTTCCTTGACCTTTTCGGCCTCGCCGGCGTCGCGCACGTAATCCACCGTGCGAACGGAAATATTCGGGTTGATCGTGCGATACTCGTTAAGCAGCGCGACGATGTCCGGGTAAAAATCGTCCTTGCGGTCGTAATAAAGCGTCACGGTGACGTGATTCGTCAGCGAATGAAGCACGCTCACGGTGCGCGAGGACAGTTCGACGCGCGTCTGCGAACTGAGGTAAAAACGGTGGAAGAACTGCGCGCTGAGATAGTTCACCATCACCACCACCGCGCACACCAGCGCCGTGCGTATCACCACGTCAAAACCGATTTTCCACCGGTGACGCGGCGAGAAACTGGGTTGGTTGGGAGATGGGGCCGGCATGTTATCTCCAGCGCCGGCTTTCCACCGCGCGCAGGGTCAGGAACAAAAAGAACAGCGTGAGGCTCGCGTAAAAAATCACCGCGCGCGTGTCCACTACGCCCCGGGCGAAATCATGCATCTGCTCGAATAAGCCGAAATACGAGAGAACCTGCGTCTGCCATTGCGCGACCACGGGAATGGCCTCGGCCAGGAATCCCAGCGAGAACAGGCTCACGCCCAGCACAAAGCTGATCATGGCCGCCGCCATCTGAGCGCGCGAGATGGCGGAGGCAAAGCAACCCAGCGACAAAAACAGGCAACCGACCAGAAAGATGCCCAGATACATCCCGCCCACGGTCCCCGCGTCCAGCGCCCTTGTCTGGTTCGTGAAATGCCGCACAATAAACAGGCATGCCGCCATCGGCAGCCACATCACGAGGTAAAACATCACTGCCGCCGTGAATTTGGCCGCCACCACCTGCCAATCGCCCACCGGCGCTGTCATCAGCGTCTCAAACGTGCCGGTGGACTTTTCCAGCGCGAACAGGCGCATCGTAATCACTGGCGCAGCCAGCAACACAATCAGCCAGAAGAAATAAGTGCGGTAAAACATCTCCGTCACCGGCATCGGCGACGGGTCGGTGCCGAGGTTGGTAATCAACACCACAAAACTCAGGCCAATCAAAAGTGTTACTGCTGCGATGATGATGTAACCCGTCACGGAGAAGAAAAACGCGGCCAATTCCCGCCGCAGCAGCGTCCAGAAAATCTTCATTCGCCCTCTTCCTCCCTTGCCGCGCCGTGGCAAAGCGAAGGCGGGTCTTGATTGTACGATGTTTTCATTCGCCCTCCTCCTCCTCCTTCGGCCTGGTGATTTGCACGTAGATGTCTTCCAGCGAATGACGGCTGCGCGTCAGTTCGCGCAAGACCCAGCCGCGTTCGCGCGCCAGCAACCAGATCAACGGGCGCAAATCCAATCCGTCGCGCGGGGTGATCGCGCAGCGCAGAAACGCGCCGTCTGCCGCCGACACATCGAAATGTGCCACTTCGGGCAACAGCGCCAGATGCTCGCGCAATTCCTCGACGGTGGCCGAGATTTCAGCGATGATTTGACCGCTGCCGGCCATGAGTCCTTGCAGATTGTCCGGCGTGTCGGCGGCCAGAATTTTGCCTTCATACATGATGAGCATCCGGTTGCACGTCATTTCTGCTTCAGGCAATATGTGCGTCGAAATCAGCACCGTGTGTTTTTCCGCCAGGCTTTTGATCAATTGCCGCACCGCGCGAATCTGACGCGGGTCGAGGCCGAGCGTCGGTTCGTCCAGAATGATCAGCTCCGGCTCGTGCACGAGTGCATCCGCCAGACCGACGCGCTGCCGGTAGCCTTTGGAAAGTTGTCCAATGATGCGACGGCCCATGTCCAGCAGACCGCATTGTTCCATCACCGTGTTCACGCGCTGGCGCGCCTGCCGCCAGCCAAGGCCCTTGAGCCGCGCGCGAAATTTCAGGTATTCCCGCACGCGCATATCGGGATAAAGCGGATTGTTTTCGGGCATGTAACCAATGCGGCGGCGCACCTCCTCCGATTCGTAAAAGACATCGTAACCCGCCACGCGCGCCGTACCGCTCGTCGCCGGCAGGAAACCCGCCAGCACCCGCATCGTCGTGCTTTTGCCCGCGCCGTTCGGCCCGAGCAGGCCCACGATTTCGCCGCGCGCCACGGTGAACGAGATGTCCGCCACCGCCGTCCGTCCCGCGTAGCGCTTCGTCAGATTCTTCACTTCAATCATGGTATTGCCGTTCATGGCGCCCAGTTCGGAGTCTAGTCAGAAAATTCCCATTCCGGCCAACAAAAAATCCGCCACCCTATTCTATAAACACGCAAAACCGCCATTGGCTGCGTTCAAGATTCCCGCGCCATGGCTTGACTTTGCTGAACCGCCGGCGCAAAAGCAATGACGCATGTTCCCACTGGCTGAAAATTTCTACGCCGACTGGCGCCGGCGTTGCGGCGTAGTGAATGTCCTGCGCGACGAAAACGATTCGCCGCCCGAAAGCCTGCTGCAAGCCGTCTGGCAGCACCAGCGCCTGCGTCGCGACCGGCTCAAGACCGCCGACGAAAAGGCCGTGCGCGTTCTCCATCCCGGATTCGCCAGCGCCGAAGGCGGACCGGACTTTCGCGGCGCGGTTGTTCAAATCGGTGACGACGCGCCGCGTTCCGGGGACGTGGAAGTGGATTTGCGCGCGAGCGGCTGGCGCGCGCACGGCCATGACCGCAATCCGAATTTTCAAAATGTCATTTTGCATGTCGTTTGGGATAATGTTGGAGTCCGCGCTTTAACGTGCCGGGATAGTGGACTGCCGAACAAGCTAAAGCTTGAACGTCTACCTTCGCCGCCGACGTTGGCCATCAGCGACAAACTCGACGCGCCGCTCGCCGAACTTGGTTTATGGCTCGAAGCCGAAACCCCGCGGGTGCTGCCCGAAAACCTGCGCGGCCGATGTTCTCCGTCGTTGCGCGACTTGAACGAGCCGCAAGTGACCGGACTTCTGTGCGCCGCCGCCCGCGTTCGTTTTCAAGCCAAGGCCGCGCAATTCCGCGCCCGGGCGCGGCACGCCGGCTGGGAACAAGCGTTGTGGGAGGGTTTGTTCCACGCGCTTGGCTACAAGCACAACGTCTGGCCAATGCAAAATCTTGCCGAATCGCGGCCCCGCTGGTCGCGTGATGCGGGTTCGGTGTTGGTTCTGCAAGCGCGGTTGCTCGGCATCAGCGGCCTGCTGCCGGCGGAATTGACCCGCCTTCGTCCCATTGCACGTGACTCCGGCGCGGCGGGGCGCGCTTCGCAAAAAAGCAGGGACGGTTACGTTCGCAAACTTTGGGATGTTTGGTGGCGCGAGCGCGAGGAGTTCAGCAATTGCATTCTGCCGCGCGCGGTCTGGAAATTTCACGGGCTGCGTCCGGCCAATCATCCGCAGCGCCGACTCGCGCTGGCGGCTCATTGGCTGGCGTCGGAAAATTTGATTGCGAAACTCGAAAACTGGTGTGCCGCCGACCTGCCGGACAACGCGCTGGTTGATTCGTTGGTTGAAATTTTGCAGGTCGAGCACGACGAATTCTGGTCGTGGCACTGGACGTTTCGCTCGGCGCGATTGAAAAGGCCGCAGCCATTGCTGGGTGCGGCGCGGATCACGGATTTGGCGGTAAACGTGGTTCTGCCCTGGCTTTGGATACGCGCGGCCGAGGGCAAAAATGAAAAACTCCGGCGCATGATCGAACACCGCTACTTCGCCTGGTCGCCGGCCGGAGACAATTCAGTTTTGAAACTGGCGCGGCAACGTTTGTTGGCCGGCTCGCCCATCCGCGCCTTGCGCAGCGCCGCGGCGCAGCAGGGTTTGATGCAAATCGTCCGCGATTTTTGCGAACACACCAACGCCGTGTGCGAAAACTGCCGGTTCCCGGAGTTGGTCGGGATTCATGATTTGGAAATTCAAATTAAGACACTACCGGGAAATCATTCGTTTGGATTGCCCCGAGCAGACCGTGCAGGCTAGAACTCTTTCCGCTGCTATTTGCTCCGGGCAGCAACGTAACTTTTGAGCACTGAATCTTCAATTCCTTGAAGCACTGGAAATGGCTTAACCGAATTTCTTCGAGTTGCATAAGCACATGGAACCAAAACCGGGAGGCGTTCGCAGGATATTCGTTGTTCCCTAACAATGCAGGTTCCGCAGGTTCTGGGCGGGATCAATGTGCAAGATTTTCTTTCTCTCGTTGTGTAACCGGGTTCAAATCCACCGCCCTGCCCAACGCCCAATACCGTGAGCCGATGAAATTTTGTCGCCCCCCGGTTCCGTTAAATCCTTCCTCCCCGCCGTAGTAAATATCCAAACTTGCAAACCGCACTTGCCTTGGGCATTTGAGCGGATGAATGAATCGGCCAAGCCAATCTCTGGTCCCGATCCTGGCCGCTGTATTACGGCAGCCGGGCCGGCCGCTGAAAATCGAGCGCCTGCAAATGGAAGGGCCACGCGCCGATGAAGTATTGGTGCGTCTGATCGCCAGCGGGATTTGCCACATGGATATTGATTTTTGTGAAGGCGGTTTTTCCGACGCTGTGGTGCTTGGACACGAAGGCGCCGGCGTAGTCGAACGCGTCGGCAAGGATGTCAAAGGTGTTAAACCCGGGGATCATGTCGTGCTTTCCTGTCAATCCTGCGGCCATTGCCAGCCATGCCGCAAAGGCCGTCCGGCTGATTGCGAGCGTTTCCGGGAGGCGAACTTTCGGTTTCGCCCGGCTGGACGGCAGCAACGCGTATCGAGGCGGCGTGCGCGGGCATTTCTTCGGCCAGTCCTCATTTGCCACCCATGCGCTGGCGACCGAACGGAGCCTGGTGAAGGTGGCGAAGTCGCTGCCGCTGGAATTGCTGGCGCCACTCGGTTGTGGGCTGCAAACCGGCGCCGGCACGGTGATGAATTCGCTGGCGGTCAGGGCCGGGTCGAGTCTTGCCGTCTTTGGCGCAGGCGCGGTCGGGCTGGCGGCGGTGATGGCCGCGCGCATCGTTCGCGCCCGAACCATCATCGCTGTGGACATCAAACCCCAGCGTCTGCAACTCGCCCGCGAACTCGGCGCCACCCATGTCGTTAATAACCGCGACGCCGACGTTGCCGGAAGCATCGCCGCCATCACCGGCGGCGGGATTGATTACGTGGTGGAAAGCTCTGGCGACGGGGAGTTGTTTCGGCTCGCCACGGAATTGCTGAATCCGCGCGGTCGGGCGGCGCTCCTGACCGGCGCATCCGGTCCGGACAACCTGCCGGGCGGACGCAAGGCGCTCAACGTTATCCAGGGCGACGCCGTGCCCCGGCAATTCATACCCCAACTGATTCGGTTGTATCGCGCGAGGCGGTTTCCCTTTGACCGGCTGGTGAAATTCTACGATTTCAAGGCCATCAACTGGGCCATTGCCGACGCCCGGAACGGTGATACCATCAAGCCCGTGCTGCGAATCAGCGGGAGTTGATTTGGACAAAAGTGACAATGAAATTGCGGGATAATTACAGCCGAACATCCAGCCGGTGAATCCCAAGGGGATTCCATCAGTCAGCCCAAGGTTGGAACGGAGCGATTACCTTGGATCATCGTCCCCAAAATCATCGACCCCGACGGGGTTGCATCACCGTTCCGCCTCGATTTGATCCAACCCTTTCAGGGTTGTTTTAATTTGTGATTTGCTACCCGGCGTAGCTCCCGCAGTCGCAGGATCAACACCGGGCTGAATGACGTAATCCCTTCGGGATAAAACATTCAATCTTCCGCCCTTTCGCCGGCGGAAACCATTTTGACGAGGCGCGGGAATAATTGGTCAAAAATGGCATTGAACCTGCGGAATAATCGAGAGTTCACATGCGTCAACAATTGATCAGAATTCCAAGAATCGCCTGGTTGCTCGTGCTGGCTGCCAGTCTGCAAATGACTGGTGCTCAAGAACCCGCCGGTTTTCCGTCTCCGGGCGAAGCAAAATTTATCCATTTCGACAAGGCGCTCCCCCGGGTGGCGAACCGGGCAGGAGGTGTTGACTACAATTTTAATCTGGCGCAGGAATCATTTGAAGTGTTTGTCCCCAGGAATTACTCGGACAAAGAGGCTTTTGGCATTTTCGCTTTCATGGATTCGGGCGACAGCATGACCATGCCCCGGGAATGGGCTGCCGTCATGGAAAAGGAAAAGCTGATCTGCCTGATTCCCCAGAGGATTGGCAATAATCAGCCGTTTTCCCGGCGCGTGGGTCTCACCTTGATCGGCATTCTCAAAACCATTGAGCGGTATAAAGTGGATCCGCGGCGGATTTACACCGGTGGACTGTCGGGCGGGGGGCGATGCTCGCTGCAACTGGCTTTTCTGCACAACGACGTGATTGCCGGAAACATTTCAATTTGCGGTGCCAATTTCTACCAGCCGGTGCCAAAGGTCCATGCCGCTGATAATTCGGACTATGGCGTGTGGCCGATTCCGCCCGACCGGATTGCCGCGGCGAAGAAGAGAGTGCGTTTTGCCTTTATCACCGGCGCCAAGGATTTTCGGTACGGAAACATCCTGGACATTTACCATGGCGGCTTCGTACAGAACGGTTTTCAAGCCAGGCTCATTGACCAGCCGAACATGGGGCACCAGCTTTGCAGTGCTGAATCTTTGTTGGAAGCCTTCCATTTTGTCGGTGGTGGACAGTGAGACGGCCCGGTTGCCGGCACCCGGCAATACCTTCTCCCATTGCGCCGTGAAAAGCGGAATCTTTGTCGCCATTGCATTCCGCGATAGCTAAAGTTAAACGCGACTCATGCCTGTAATCATCAGGACGCCAACCATTCGTGACTGGCCGGCGTTTCATGCGGCAGTCCGGCGGAGCCGCGCCCTTCATCGCCGGTGGGTTACGCCGCCGAACACGCGCAAAAAATTTGAAGCTTATTTGAAACACATGGCTTCGGATTCGCACCAGGGATTTCTGGTTGTCCGTCGCGAGACGGGCGACATTGTCGGGGCCATCCACTTGAATCACATCATTCGCGGGGCATTGCACGGTGCATTTCTGGGTTATTACGCCTTTGCTCCCCATGCCGGACAAGGGTTGATGCGCGAAGGCATGCTGCTCGTTCTGAAACATGCCTTTCGGAAGCTGAAACTTCACCGCCTGGAAGCCAACATTCAGCCGGCAAATCGCGCTTCCATCAGGTTGGTCCGGAGTTACGGGTTTGTGCGGGAAGGCTTTTCACGCCGTTATTTGAAGGTCGGTGGACGTTGGCAGAATCATGAACGGTGGGCCATTCTTGCAGAAAACATGCCACGAGCATCCAAATGAATTTCCGACACGCAACCTTGAACGACTGTGCTCTGCTGGCGGAACTCAACCATCAGTTGATCCGTGACGAGGGACATCGAAATCCGATGACGGGTCCCGAACTGGAACAGCGCATGAAAGGCTGGCTGGCTTCTGAATACTCGGCAGCGATTTTTGAGAACGGCGGGGAAGTGGTTGCCTACGCCTTGTATCGCGAGCAGCCGGAGGAGATATATTTGCGGCAACTCTTCGTCGTGCGAAACCACCGCCGGCAGGGCTTTGGCCGTCAAGCCATGAAAATTCTCATCACAAAAATCTGGCCAGCGAACAAGCGCCTGACGGTTGAGGTTTTGGTCCGCAACCCGGCAGCCATTGCCTTCTGGCGGGCGGTTGGCTACAAGGATTATTGCCTGACGCTGGAAATTTTGCCGGTGGCAGCACCCTAGGTGCGATACCTTTGGAGAAATCGCGTGCCCTGATTTTCAAGCTCCGTCAGGAGCACATCTTCTGAACATGCCGCGCCGCCGGCGCTCTCAAATCTTGACGCGAATTGCGCGGATTTTCGCGAATTGAATTTGTGTTAATTCGTGAAATTCGCGTCAAAAAAATTTCCTATCGTCGCCTTCGCGTGCATTGGTTTAATCCTCGGCCCGCTCGCCGGCCGGGGCCATTTTGACGAGGCGCGGGAAAAATTTCGCCAGCGATTCCACCAAATCGGTTTGCGCGGCCATGACTTCCTCGATGTTTTTATAGACCATCGGCACTTCATCCAGGCCGGCGGAAATCAGTTTCACACCGCGTTCATCCAGATAGGGTTGCACCATCTTCCAGTTGAAACTTTCCCTGGCCTTGTGGCGGCTCATCACGCGGCCCGCGCCGTGCGAGGCGGAGTTGAGCGACGCGGCGTTGCCCTTGCCACGCGCCACAAATGTCGGGCTGGCCATCGAACCGGGAATCACGCCCAGCACGCCCGCGCCCGCCGGTGTCGCGCCTTTGCGATGCACGATGAGGTCGCGTCCGCCGTGGCGCTCCTTCCACGCGAAGTTGTGGTGGTTTTCAATGTCCAGCAACACGCCCGCGCCAAGATGCCGCGCGATGTGTTTGTGGATGAGATAATGATTCGCGGAGGCGTATTGGCCCATCAATTCCATCGCCGCCCAGTATTCCTGGCCATCGGCGGAATCAAGGTCGAGCCACGCGAGATAGCTAAGTTCCTTTGGCAAGTCCTTGCGCTTCGCGCGCGCGACGCGGCTGTAATGGTCGCAAACCTGTGCGCCGGTGCCGCGGCTGCCGCTGTGGCTTAACAAGCCGAGATACGTGCCCGGCTCCAAGCCGAGTTCCTTAGTCTCCACGGTGAATTCGCCGAACTCGACGAAATGATTGCCGCTGCCGCTGGTGCCGAGTTGCGCCGCCGCCTTGTCGCGAAAACGCTGCGTGACGGGGCTGACCGACCAGTCCGCGTCCATCACCGGATGCGTGCGGCGATGTTTGAATTCCACGCCAATGCCGAACCGCGTCTCGGCCTCGATGGCGCGGATAAGATCGGTTTCATGGCGGCGCAGCCAGTCGAGCGGCAAATCGAGCACGGTAAGCTTGACGCGGCAGGCGATGTCCACGCCCACGGCGTAGGGGATGACGGCGTTGTCGGTGGCGAGCACGCCGCCGATGGGCAGGCCGTAGCCGACGTGGGCGTCGGGCATGAGCGCGGCGGCGACGGACACGGGCAGTTGGCAGGCATTCTCCATCTGCTGGAGCGCGTTGGCGTCCAAGTCCGTGCCCCATTGGCGGTAGGTGATGGGCATAATGGCAAAGAGAAGTTACGCCCGGAAAACGGAAGTGAGAAGTGAGAAGTGCGGGGCGCGGACTTGAGTCCACTTGAACATTTCAAACTGGGAGTCACCGGGAGGAACCCGGCACAGGTTGGCTGGCGTGAGTCAAAGCGACGTAAACGCCGCGCTCCATCCGGCAGGGATTCGGAATGGGCGGCCGAACAGAAGTTTCAGAATGAAATGTGACAACGGTGATTTGCGTTTTTGGCGGATTGGAATATGGTTGCCACATTATGGAACCGACGATTGCGCAAAAATCTCCGTTCGTTCAAAAAGTCGAACCCGGCACGTATTGGTGGTGCGCGTGCGGAAAATCAAAGGGCCAGCCATTTTGCGACGGCTCGCACAAGGGCAGTGGTTTCGCGCCGAAGAAGGTGGAAATCACCGAAACCAGGACGCTGGCCTGGTGTGGTTGCAAGCACTCGAAGGACGCGCCGTTCTGCGACGGCAGCCACGCCGGATTGTAACCGATCGCGGGTGACGAGTGACGAATGACACGTCACACGGCACGGGTCACGCATCCTTCTTCCGAAAGAGGTGGTGCGGATTGGCCACATTGAGCACAGAGAGATCGAGTCCGCGGTCGGGGTTGCGTTCGCGCGCGGTTTTGAGCCGGCGCGCCAGGCGTTTCACCGTGCCAGTAGCGTAGTATTTCACCACTCCCACCCCCACCTCGGCTTTGAAAATCACGACCAGCAGGCAATGTTCATCCACGTTTACGACGAACATGCTGGATTTTTCGCCCTGCTGGTAAATGCTGTCGAAGTTCGATTCCTGGACGAGGCCGGCAATGGTCTGGTTGGCCAGGTAAGCGCCGGACGCGAGCGCGCTGATGGTGGTGAGATCAAATTGCGCGGCATCGCCCTGATGCGTGATGAGAAAGCCGCCCTTGTCGATGATCAGCGCCGTCGTCGCCCCGGTGTGGGCGATGAACTGGCGGAGCGTTGCGTCCAACAAATGAATATCGCTCTCGACGAGTTGGGGCAAGGTGGCCATGTCATGCGTATTGCGGAACGCTTTGGTTGATGAATTTTTGCAACAACAGGCGCGTGATCATGTTCAGTGTCTCGAAGACACCTTCGCATTTGTGCGCCGTGGCGGTGAACGACGGCACCTGCAGTTCGCGGTTGTTCAGGAGAAACTCCATGTATTCCGCCGGCGCGGTGTTGGGCAGGTCGCGCTTGTTGTATTGCAGCACGTAGGGAATGTCGTCGAAATTGAGCTTGAGCGTGTTCAGGTTGTCCAGCAGGTTTTGAAAACTCTCGACGTTCTCCGGCATTTTTTCGTACTGCGAATCGGCGACGAACACGATGCCATCCACCCCGCGCAGCACCAGTTGACGGGTGGTGTTGTAAATCACCTGGCCGGGCACGGTATAAAGCTGGAACTTCGTCTTGAAACCCTTGATGGTCATCGCCTCAATCGGCAGGAAATCGAAGAACAACGTGCGGTCGGAGCTGGTCGCCAGCGATACGAGTTTGCCTTTGTTGCCCGCGGCGGTTTGGACGTGGTCGTGGACCTGGACAAGGTTAGTGGTCTTACCGCCCATAGCCGGGCCGTAATAGACGATTTTGACCTGCAACTCTTTGGTAGCTTGATTGATGATGGCCATAAAATGATTACTGTTTTTTACGGTCGAGTTCGGCGGCCAGCAGGGCCAGTTGCGCCGTGGGCAACGCTTCGCCGACGCGACCAAACGCGGCGAAATAGACGGCGTTCACCCGGTAAATTTTCCACGGCACGTTGCCGACGGTGAAATTCACGTTGTTCAGCGGGCCCATGCGCAATTCCCGCGTGCTCTGACCCAGCCGGTCAAAAATTTGCGGCAAAAATGCGGCCAGGGTGTCGGCATTCAACTCCGCCGGCACCTGGCTGGCCACCTTCAAACCGTCCTGCAGTGCCACGAGCGCGCCCGCCACACCGGGCAATGTCACGGCGCGGGCGACGACGTCCTTCGGCATCGCCCGACGACTGGTAAAATCGGTTGGGGGCGTTGCCGGACGTTTGTGTTCGACTTCCTCTACCTTCGGCGTTTCGCCGTTGTCGCCCCAAATGTAGTAATTCGTGTCAGGCGGCTTAGTGCCCGCCGGCTTGGGCACGTAACGGGCGACTTCCGGCTGCGGCACGGCCACCTCCGGCGGTGGCGCCGTCACTTCCGGTTGCGATTGCGGCTGTGGAAAACCGAAAAACAGATCGGGAATTTCAGGGGCAATGGCGACTTTCCGCTGCAGTCTGACCGCCGTCTTTTGTCGTCCGAAAAACAGCGGGGCGATGACTTTCAGCGGCAGCTCCAGTTCAACCCCGTCGTGGGCGGAATCCGCCGGCGGCACGGGGCGGATCCAAGAACGCACATCGCGCCATGAGAAGATCACGCGCCCGCGTTTTAATGCCGGTTCCACCAGATGTACCGGCAAGGCAACCTGGGCGTTCATCAAAATCATCTGTGCGATTTCCTGCCGCAACGCCTCCGGCCAGTTTTCCGAGAGCGTAGCCAACGGCGCGAAAATGGTTGACGGCGCGGGTTCGGGCGGAATTGCCGGATGTGCGGCGGGCGTCGTCGTCGGTGAAACCGGCGCAGCGGGATATGTTCGGGGTACGCCCTTGCGCAGCGCAGGACCCATGGAGGCTGGCACCGGCGGCGAGGCACGAGAAGCAAACGAGGGCCGCGGCACGATTGGATTGGGGGAAACAGCGGGCCAGGAAGCCGGCAAAATGGTTCTGGGCGGCGGCACCGGCGTCGGCGGGGGTTTGAGCGGTGCGACGGTAAAGGTAATCCCCCGACCGCGGCCCTCAAACGGGCCGGTGATATTGTCAGCGACTTCGATCTTCTTTTGTGTGGAACGACGCGATAACAAGGCCGGATTAAGCCGCGCGAGAATTTCGTTCAGCGGCAAGGTCACCGGCCGGGAGTCATTTTCACCACCGGAGTTTGCGAAGAGGGCGGGTGCGGCGTGGCGCAATTCACCGAAACTGATTTTAACCGAGCCGTGCGCGAGCTGAGAAAGGACTTTTTCAATCGCAATGACCATCGTCGCGCCCGCCGGCGGCACCTGCATGAGCTTGGCGCGCAAATCCATCGGCAACGCGGCCAGCACCGCCTGCAGCGGCAGCTCCAACTCATCCGCCTCCGCCGAGTTCCCGGCAGGTGTTAGCGGTGGAGTGAACTCCGGTTGCGGTTGGGAGCCGGCAACGCGCTGTGGCTCCGCTGGCGGCGCAGTGACCGTGATGGGCCGCGGCAGTTCCACAGCGTTGACTTCATTCTCATCGAAGCGTTGGAGCAGGCCTCGGAGCAACCCGACAAACTTTGTTTTCATGCTCTTTGGTATCACACTCATGTTCCGTTGCCGATCAACCGGATAAGTTCGCCGGGAATTTCAGCAGGAAGCGCGCCACGACCCTCTTTGTTCCAATCCCGACGCGCCCTTTCCAATTTTGGGCGGCCATGCGGAAAAGTTGTCCCACCGTTGGACTGATTTGTCCCTTGTTTGTCCACAACGCAGCCGGAAATCTTTTCCGACGGGCGGGAACGGCGATTGCTTCTCCCCAAACAAATGCTGTTAGCGCATTTTCATGCTTGAATTTACGTGGCAACGGCATTAGCGATTGTGACTATCAGGATGGAGAAGAGGCACAAAATTCTGGTTTTAGACGACGATGCAGACTGGCTCAAGTTGAGCAGCGAGATGCTGGCACAGCTTCCCAGCAAACCTGAAATCCGCACCGTCGCGTCCGGCGCACGCGCCCTGGCGCTGCTGGAAACCGAGCCCTTCCGTTTGTTGATTTGCGACCTGAAAATGCCGCGCATTGACGGGCTGCAGGTGCTGGCCATCGTCCGCCGCCGCTTTCCCGAACTGCGCACGGTCGTCTTGAGCGCGCTCGAAGACGAGGAATTTCGTTCCCGCGCCTACGCACTGGGCGTGGATTTGTTCTGGCTCAAAACCGAGATGCAGCGCAACGTGCAGATGTATCTGGACTGTCTCGAATCGCTGCTGGGGCGGGACACCGATGGCGGTTTCCGTGGCATCCAAAGCAAAAGCCTCATGGACATCATCCAAATGGAATGTCTCTCCCGTAGTTCCACCGTATTGCGCCTCACGCGCGGTGCGCTCGTGGCGAAATTGTGGATTCAGGACGGCGAATTATTTGACGCCGAGGCTGAGGGCGTGCGGGGCGAGGCGGCGCTCCGGAGAATCCTGGCGTGGAGATCGGGCACGTTTGAAAATTTGCCCGCCGAACCGAACCGCGAACGCACCATCACCAAGTCCGTCAATGCCCTGCTTCTCGAATCCGCGCAAGACATGGACGAAACGGCCAACCCCATCGAACCTGAATCCGTCGAACAAGCCGCGCACCGCAAAATCATCTGGAAACTGGCGGTGCTCACGCGCGAAAACGCGGATTTCGTCGTTGCCGTCCCGTCCGAAGGCCAAGGCGAAGTCGAAGCCCTGGGCACACAATCCGTCGAGCCGCCCGCCCGATGGACGCGCCATGCCGTGGAAGTCGCCAAACGGCTCGGCGAACGCATTGAAGCCGGACCGCTGTCGCACCTCGCCGGGCACAACCTGGAGCGTCAGTTGCTCGTTTTACCCCGCGAGAACAAATCGTTCCTGGTCGGCTGGCCGCCGACCGTTGAAGCCGCGCCGTTGTTGGAAAAAAGCAAAAAACTTGTCGCCTCATGGGATTCTTAAAACGACTATTTCATTTCCGCCGGTACCGCGCGGTGGTCCAGCAACTGCCGACCGGCAGCATTGCCGTGGACCGGGATGGCAACGTGGTCACGTCCACCGTTTCCTCCGCCTATCCGAAAGCCATGCTGCACGAAATCGGGCGGGGCGTCCTGACCCTCTTCCGCGAGGCGCGCGAGGCCCAAATGCCACTCGCCGAAGTCAGCATTTATTTCGTCAGCCTGCGCATCACCGCCCGCGAGTTGCGTGGCGGCGCCGTCATTTTCCTTTTCCCCCAAACCGCGCTTTCACCGATGCAAACCTGATCAAGCCTATGACCGCCAAAGAACTCAACCAACTGGTCACTCAAATTGAAACTCATATTGAGTGCTGGAAACAGTTCAACCACTTCGTCAACGTCGCCCGCAACAAAAAATTCGGGCCGGCGGAGGAGAACCATTTCCTCGAAATCAAAAGCATTATCGTGCAGGAACTGGAATTGATTTACGCCGCCGTCGAAGTCGCCTCGCCCACGCGCGACGAGGTCCACGGGCTCATCGGCAACGCGCCGTCGCTGCGGTTCCTCAGCGAGATGAGCGAAGGCGCGTTGCGCGGCATCGAGACCCAGTGGCACAAAATCTACATCGGCTGGCACTCCATCCTCGGCCAGCTCAAGGTCAAACAACACGCCGAGGAGGGCAAAGCCTTCTGGGGATCAAAAAAGTAACTGCCTCCCCTGCTTCTTCCTTGCCTGCCGCGCGATTTTCGCGTCCAAATGATTCATGCCTGACTGGATTGTCGTTGCCATTCTGGGGTTGATTGAGGGAATTACCGAGTTCATCCCGGTTTCGTCCACCGGCCATTTGCTCGTCGCCGAGCACTGGCTGCCGCGCCAGACCGACCTCTTCAACATCGTCATCCAATGTGGCGCGGTCATCGCCGTGTTGCCGCTCTTTCCGCGCCGGCTTTACAAATTCGTCTTTGAATGGCGTCAAAAGGAAACGCAGGATTATCTGCTGAAGATTTTTGCCGCCTTTGTCATCACCTGTGCCGGCGGTTTCATCATTGACAAGCAAGGCTTCAAACTGCCGGAAGAACTCGCGCCGGTCGCCTGGGCCTTGCTCATCGGCGGCGGCGCCTTCCTCGCCATTGAATGGTGGCTGCACGGGCGCAAACTCAGGAACGAGATTACCTGGCCCATCGCCATCGCCGTCGGCCTCGGCCAGCTCATCGCGGCGGTCTTCCCCGGCACATCGCGTTCCGGCTCAACGATCCTCCTCTGCCTGTTGCTGGGCTTGAACCGTCCGGCGGCGACGGAATTTTCCTTTCTCGTCGGCATCCCGACGATGCTTGCGGCCGGCGCGCTGAAAATTTTCGAGGCGTTTCACCATCACGGTTCCGAGCCCGCTCATGAGAACTGGGGCATGCTCCTGCTAGCCACGGCGATTGCCGCCGTGACTTCATTCATTGCCGTGAAATGGCTGTTGCGCTACGTCCAGACGCACACGTTTAACCTGTTTGGCTGGTATCGCATCGCGCTGGCCGTCGTGATATTTCTTCTGATGCTGCGTTAAAAAAACTCCGAAAAGGGGGAGTTCCGTGAGTTCCCGATCACAAACCAATTGGGGACTCGCGGAGTTCGTCCCTCCAAAGGATTATTGCGCCGGCGCGGGGATGAAAATCTTTTTTCCGACCACCAGGTTTTTGGGATCCAATCCGGGATTCGCCTTCAATATCTGGTCCACCGTCACTTTGACGCCCTGATCACGATACGCCTTGGCGATGGCTGACAAAGTATTGCCGCTTTGGACTTCGTAATAAAAACCCTTTTGCGGGCCACCGGCCGGCGTGGGATTTTCCGTCGGCGCCGCAGTCACGCCGGGTGGCGATTTGCGACCGGTCGTAGAACCGCCGGCGACTTTGCCGAGCTTTTCGATTTCCTTCAAAATCAGGTCATTGTCCGCCTGCTGTTTCTTGGCCAGTTCCTGGACCTGCGTGGCGAGCTTCTGCAAATCATCCGCGCCGGCGTAATTGTTCGCGCCGGGCAGGTTCATTTTGTCGCGCAGGTTGGCGACTTCCTTTTCCAGCGCCTCGATGCGTTTGTCCTGTGCGGCCTGCGCCGCAAGCAAATCCTGCACGTAACCTTCCACCTTGTTAAGACGCTCGGTTTGTTCGACGTCCTGCGCGCGCACCGCCATCGTGGTAAAGGCCAGAACGATAAGCCAAAACGAAATTTTTTTCATGCGCCGAAAATAAACTTCCGCCGGTGCGCGTCAAGTTGAAGTGCGAGTGGTACACGCAAGAAGTCCAGCGTTCGTTTAGACGCGAATGGCGCCAGTTTTCTCAAATTTAGTTCGCGTCAAAGAATCCATGTCCATCCGTGGTTAAAAATTGTTCACGCCAGTTTCCCGTATCGCCGGATTTCCGGCCAGAGGCACGCCACCACCAGCACCACCAGAATTGTGCCCACGCCGCCACTCACGACCGAAATCGTCGCGCCGGTCGCGTTGGAATGGTGCATCGCCGCGCCGAACAGATACGCCACAAAGCCAGACTCGAACCCGCCCAACTCGTTCGACGTTCCGATAAACAGGCTGTTGACTGCCGAGACGCGCCCGCGCTTTTCGTCCGGCGTGAGCAGTTGCACCGAGGTATGCCGCACCACCACGCTCACGTTGTCCACCGCACCGCACACACACAGCATGGCGAACGAAAACCAGAACCATGGCGAAAGCCCGAACGCAATCGTCGCCAGCCCGAACACCGCCACGCACCACAACAGCGCGCGCCCAGCCCTTTGCATCGGCGGCCGGTGCGCGAGGAACAGCGCGCAGGCCACCGAACCCAGCGGCAACGCAGCCTGCAACAGGCCCAGCCCGTCCGCCCCGGCATTCAGGATGTCCTTCGCATAAACCGGCAGCAGCGCGGTCGCACCACCGAGGAGCACGGCAAACATGTCCAATGTGAGCATGCCCAGAATGAGCCGCTGCGCGAAAATGAACCGGAACCCGGTGGCGAAGCTCTTGAGCGACATCGGTTCGGGGTTGGTCACGACGTGGTGCGCGCGGACGGATTTCATGCAGAGGAAACAGGTCATCGTCGTGAGAAAGTTCAGCGCGTAGATGAATGCCGCCGGATGGTCGGAATATTTTTTCAGCAGCGCGATGAGCGCGCCGCCCAGCGCCGGGCCGGCCACGGACGAAAGCTGGAATGTGCCGCTGTTCCACGTCACCGCGCGCGGAAACTGCTGGCGTGGCACGAGGCTGGTCAGGAATGCCGCGCTGGCCGGCCACAAAAACGTCCGCGCTGTCGCCGCCGTGAACAGGCACGCATAAATCCACGCGACCGGCGCGTGCCGCCACGAAATCAGCGTGAGGCCCAGGCTGGCGCAGGAACTGGCGAGCAGCGCGGTAAGGATGATGCGCTTGCGGTTGACATTGTCGGCGAGATGTCCGGCCGGCAGCGTGCAACAGACCATCGCAATCATTTCCACGAGGCCGACGATGCCCAGCGCGAGCGGCGAGCCGGTGCGTTCGTAAAGTTCCCAGCCCACCGCCACGTTGAGCATCTGCTGGCCGAGCACGGCCGCAAGCCGCCCGGCGAGGTAAAGCCGGAAGTCGCGGTTCCGAAAGATGACATACGGATGGTCGTTCGCCCCGGCGAAGCCTTTCGGCGCGGCCGGGTCGGTGGTTTCCACCGGCGGCGACGGCAGGTTTTCTGGCGATTCGGCTTCGTGCATGCGCGCGACGCGGAAAACTTAACGCAAAACCGGCGCGGGTCGAGTTTTCAGACGATCGACTTTTGTTCCAATCTTAATTCGTTGTCGCGACAGATTTAGATTAGGATTACGATTAAGAGTAAGATGAACGAACCGGATAAAAATCCGCGCCGCTACCAATGGCCGTGGCTGGTGCTGGCGGCATTTCTGCTGGGCGTGGCGCTGGCAATTTTGTGGATGAGCTTCGCGGTCCGAAAAGTCGAGCAGGAACGTGACGTGAACGTGCCGCCGTCGGGTGGTTCAGCGCGTTAGTTGAAGTTCAATCCCGTCACGAGGATTGTTTCCCACTGAAGACACGCCAAAGGCAAACTCCGACCAGCGGCGTGTTCCTACTTTTTCAACAACCTCTCAAACTCTGCAATCACGTCGGGATTTTTGTCCGCGACGTTTTGGGATTCGGCCGGGTCGCTTTTGAGATTGTAAAGCTCCCATTTTTCATCGGCCTGCGGGCGCACAATTTTCCAATCGCCCATGCGGGCGGCCTGCGCCGATTCACGCCCGCGAAGTTCCCAACGGAAAAATATCTGGTTGGTCTGTAACCGGGATTCGCCTCGCAGCGCCGGCAAAACGGAGATGCCGTCAATGTTGGTCGGCGATTGAGTCAGCGCGATGCCTGCCGCCGTCGGCAAAAAATCCCAGGCCGCCCAAGGGAAATCACTGACTTGATTTGGTCCGATTTTTCCAGGCCAATGGACAATCATCGGCACGCGCAGGCCGCCTTCGTAAAGTTCGCCGCGCCCGCCACGAAACGGCCCGGCGCTCCGGAAAAAGTTCGGATCCACGCCATCGCTTTTCTCCGGCCCGGTGTCGCTCGTAAAGAAAATCACCGTGTCGTTTGTCAGGTTCAGCTTCTGCAATTGCTCCCGCAACTGGCCAATATAGCCGTCGAGGCGCGCGATCATGGCGGCCTTGTTTTTCTGCGGCTGCGACCACGGTTCATCGGAGTAAGGCGCGTCGGTCGGCACCGGCCCTTTTCCGGCACCGGGAATTTTGTAATTCAACAACAGGAAGAACGGGCGGTAGTGGTTGAATTGGTCGGGCTGGTTGTTTTGGACGAAATTCAGCGCAGCCTTCGTGAATAAGTCGGGAATGTAGGTCTCGTGTTTGCCGCCGGTGTTGTAATACAACGTTTCACGCCCGACAAAATCCTTCCAGGTGTGATTCGTCTCGTCGTAGCTTGAATGCGGTGCGTAACGCCAGATGTAATCGGCGTAAAAATTTTCCGCAGCGTTTGGGTCAAAATACCCGGCAAACTCGTCGAAACCCTTTTCCCACGGCGCACCGCTGGTGGTGTCGTCGCCCAAATTCCACTCGCCGATCAAGCCGGTGTGATAGCCGGACTGCCTCAAGATTTGCGCAATGGTGATGTCACCGGGCGCCAACGGAATGTCTACGTCCGCGCGCTGGCGCAATTGCTCCGAATCCCGGCCGAGCAGGAGTGCCGCACGCGCCGGCGAACTCGCGGCGTCGCCCGCGTAATAGCTCGTAAAACGGATGCCTTCCGCAGCAAGCCGGTCAAGGTTCGGCGTTTGGAACTTCGTCTGGCCATAGCGGCTCAAATCGCCGTAGCCGAGGCCATCGGCAACAATCAGAATGATGCTCGACCGGCGCGGCGTTGGTTGGGGAGCGGTGTTGGTGAAAACGAACGACGATTCAGCATTCGCGCACGGCGGAAATTCCATGAGCGCCGCGCCCGCCAGCCATACCGCCAGGAGCGCCCGGCCAAAACGATCGGAACAGGTTGATTTCATTGTGAACTTGGATTCTGGAAAGATTGGCGCGTTCAAAGCAATTCTTTTCCGCAGCGATCCGATTTATTGTGCCGAATTATTGGATGGGGGGAATGAATCAGGGCGCAGGCCCAGCCGGCAGCGCCTTCCAACCCGGGCGGACATATTCCAATTGGTAGAGGCGCAGCCGCATGGGGGACTGATAGCAACGAGTCGAACCTGATGGGGTGGCGGCGGAAATGGTCAGGGACGTCACTTCCAAATCAGCCAGATCGCCTCCGCCATCAGCGGAGGCCAGTCTGACGAACGTTCCGTTATACTGGGTCAACGGTGACAGCAGGAATCCACTGCGGGCCATGCCGGGAACCAAACGGAAAGGCGGTCTGTGACCAACGCGCAGGGACACGGCCAACTGCAATACTGGCGGTTTGTAGAATATGGAGCACAAGGACCCCAAAACCGACTGATTGATTTCCAATTCAGCCCAGACCAGGTCATGGTTGGCAGCGGGCAGCATGACGGGTTCGTCGAAATGAATCGGCAGATCGCTGATTAATTTCAGATGAAATTCCCTGGGCTGGGCCGACCGTTTCAAAATCACAAATGGCCCCGTGGTGTCGGTGATGTCATACCGGGCCAACAATTCCGGCCAGGAACGGCCGTCATCCAATGATGCGAACCGGTCGTCACCCCCCTGCGTTTCAAACAGAATATTACTGGCAGCGCGATTATCGCGGAGAAAGGCGGCGTTCAATTCTGCCAACTCCGGCGTGTAGGCGGAATAGCTTTGAAAGACCGGTCGCGGGCGATAAGACAGGCCGTGTGCCAAGAGTGCGACCTGATTCCAGGGATAAACGTCCACGTCGCCTGTCAGTGGCGGCACCGGGAATTCATTCCGAATTTCCTGGTAATAGATTTCATAGTCCTTTCGCGGAGATCCGGGATGACAGAGCACGGCTATTGGAGCCAGAAGGCTTCTAAAACCAAAGGTCCGGGCACCTTGCGCTACCAGTCCCTCCCTCGGGTGTAAAATAGTGAACGCGGAACAGGAAAAAGCCAAACTGCCGGTCAGCAAAAACAAGCCGGCCGCGCCCGTCCATGATTTTTCCCTCTTCAACACCGGCCACGCTGCCGCCACACCAGCCAGGGCAATGACCAGAAACATCAGTTCAGCCCGGACTATGTGACTGGCGTCGTATCGTACGTAACCCTGTTTGAAAGCCAGGAAAATCACCACGCTCAAACCGGCCAAGGGAAGGATGCCGAAATACCGGTGCTGCTTCCACGCCACATAACCCGTCAAGGCAATGAGCAATCCTGCTGCCGACAGAAAACAAATGACATCCAGTAATTCCCCGTACTCGTCCAAACTCATCGCTTCGGTATATCCGCTGGTGACCCGCCATGAATTGTGCAGAAACGGCCCGAGCGAGCCGGGATTTTGACCGGCGGCGGTCCAGAAAAACAAAATGCTGGCGACAAAGAGTAGTGCCAGCCAGGGAATCCGGCGTTGCCGGAAGACGTTGTCGGCGGCGATGAGGGCCACGACAATTGCGGTTTCGACGAAACCGGTGAACTTCGTCAAGCTTAACAGGCCAAGCGACCCTGCCAGTCCGGCTTGAACCGGCGTAAAGGGGCGGTCTTCCACGAAGAAGTGCAGCCACAACAGCAGCATGGACCAGGCGGTCAGCCGGACGTCAATGCTTTGCTCCACCGGCATCCCGGCGATGGCGGTAAATCCAATCAGCCAGACCCAGCCCACCAGCCGGCAGTTGGAAAGATGGCCGGCCATCCGCCATCCCGCCCACCAAAACATCAGTGACAGCAGGGTCCATAGGACCATGGAAATCGCAAAGGTCGGCGGGGAATAGCCTCCGCATAGAAAGCCCCACGGGCCGTAGGTGAAGACAATATCGCGGCCAAACTGCAGATGCTGTTCAAAGGCCATGTGCAGGGCCTGCATCCACGAATTGTCCAGAGTTGAATTATGAAACTGCGGTGAGACTGGGAGGAATCGTGAAAGCGTATAAATCAGCGTTGTCACCCCGGCTAGCCAGAGTGCGGCGGTTGCCCGACGTTCGTTTTTGGGAGGAGAATCCATTACGATTATTCCCGTGCGGCTTTCTTTCCAAAATTAGAACCCAACGGAATCCTGGCCGCGGCAATAAAACTCGGAATCGTCGCCAGAATCACCCAGATAAAGGATGCGGATAGCCGATGCGCTGTTGTAACCAGCCGCTTCACATGCCCGGTAGCATCATACCCAGTGCCGTGAAACCAGTGCAAATGGCGTAGTGCGCCGTCGCATGTTCATCCCCCGCGATATAAATCATGTAAAGCGTGAACGCGGTGAACCCAAGGCCATAGCCGAATTGCTCGATGGCGTCGCCCGCGTAATAGCTCGTAAAACGGATGCCTTCCGCAGCAAGCCGGTCAAGGTCCGGCGTTTGGAACTTCGTCTGGCCATAGCGGCTCAAATCGCCGTAGCCGAGGCCATCGGCAACAATCAGAATGATGCTCGGCCGGCGCGGCGTTGGTTGGGGAGCGGTGTTGGTGAAAACGAACGACGATTCAGCATTCGCGCACGGCGGAAATTCCATGAACGCCGCGCCCGCCAGCCATACCGCCAGGAGCGCCCGGCCAAAACGATCGGAACACGTTGATTTCATTGTGAACTTGGATTCTGGAAAGATTGGCGCGTTCAAAGCAATTCTTTTCGCGCGCGCGGCGGAATTGTTTTTTATTTTGTTTGCGCTGCGCGCAGTTTTGACGGCGGCCGATTCGCCGGAATTCCGTCCTGAACGTCCAGCCGGCTAAGGCGCAGCCGCATCGGTGATTGGTAGCAAGCGGTTGAACCGGACGAGGTATCGGCGAAAATGGTGAAGTTTATCACGTGCAAATCGGCCAGTTGGCGCCATCCGTCCGCGGATGCCAGTGAAACAAAGGACGCATCGTTTTCAATCAAAGGCGACAACAGGAATCCACCCCGCGCCATGCCGGGAACCAGATGGTAACACGTCTGGCGGCCGTTGCGCAGGCAAACCTTCAGCTCCAACGCCGGTGGTCTGAAAAGCGTTGAGACGATGGAACCCCAAGGCGTTTTGTTGATGTCCATTTCGGCCCAGATGGGGCTGTCGTGGACGGCAATCGCCACGGATTCTCCCAAGCGAACCGGCATGTTGGTAAGCGGTGTTAAACGATACTGCCGCGGCCGGGAGGAGTGTTTTAAGAATACAAACTTCCCGGCGGAGCCTTTTTCGTCGTATCGGCTCAACAGTTCCGGCCACGAACGGCCGTCTTCGAGCGCAGGAAAGTTGTTATCGATGGGAGCAATATTGAATAATATGTTGCGTGGGGCGTCATCGCTTCTCAAGTGCGCGGCATTCAATTCCGCCAGTTCCGGCGTGTAAGCGGAATAGCTTTGAAGGACGGGTCTCGGAGCGTATTGCAAGTGATGCGCGAAAAGCGCGGCTGCGTTCCACGGATAGACATCCACGCTTCCTGCCATCGGCGGGACCGGAAAAGCTGATCGGACTTGAGCAAGATTATCTTCGTAAGCTTTTTGCATAAATTCCGGATCACGGAACCATTTTGCCGGCCACAAAACATTTTTGACCTTCAGCGTTCTTGCCAAATCCGTCAACAACCCCTCTTCCGCCAGGCCGTTATCACGGTAACAACGGCTGTAAGCGAACGAACAAAAAAACAAAATGCCGGCTCCGGCGACGACACAGATCGCCCACCCCCGCCATTTTTTTTCTCGCAGAACCGGCCAGACCACCGCCAGGCACGCCGCCGCCGCAAACAAAAGCTGCATCGCCGACGCCACTCCGTGAGTCAGATCGTATCGCACATAACTGTGTTTGAAGATCAGGAACAAAATGGCGCACAAGCCGATTACGGGAAACATCCCGTAAAACCCTCGTTTTCCCCACGCCACATAGCCCGTCAATGCAATAAGCGCTGCTGCCGACGCCAGAAAACCTCCGATGCGTATAATTTCCCCAGGCGTCGCCCACATCATGGCCTCGGTATAACCACCCGCCAGCAGTTGCGAATAATGAACAAACGGCCAAATCGAATCCAAACGCTGCCCCGCCACGATCCAAAAGAACAGGGTGCTCGCCGCGAACAGAAATAAAACCCAAGGAATACTTCGCCGCCGGAAAATATCATCAGCCGCGATAACGGTGACAACCATCGCGGCCTCGGTGAAACCCGTGGCCTTGACCAGCCCAAGCAACCCCAGGGAGATGACCAATAAAACCTGTCGCGCGCTGATGGACACGTCCTCCACAAAGAAATGCAAAAATAAAAGCAACAGACACCATGCGACCATTCGAACGTCAACACTTTGCTCAATTCGCAAACCCGCAGTCCCGGCGAATACCAGGAAACACAGCCACGCGCCCAATCTGTTGGCCGAGCAGTGGCAGGCCAGCCGCCATCCGGCCCACCAGAATATGAACGCAAGCATCGTCCATATCGCCGCGCAAATCGGGAACGTGGGCGGATAATAATTTCCATACAGAACGCCCCACGGGCCGAAGGTAAAAACAATGTCCCGGCCAAACTGGAGATGTCGTTCAAATGCCCAGTGCAGCGTCAGTCCCCAGGAATTGTCCGGTCCCCCCCTCGGACCTGACACCCAGGGGAGAAACATTGAAAACACATAAATAAACGCGCTGGACGGGAGCAGCCACTTCCCCGCCTTTAAACCGCATTGGTAGAGAAAATCCAGAATCATCGCTTAATTGGTTTTTTTTCCGAAATTAGAGTCCAGCGGGATTAATTGGGCAACCATGAAACTGGGAATAGTCGCCAGAATCACCCAGATGAAAAAATGCGGATAGCCGAGGTGCTGTTGCAGCCAGCCGCTCCACATGCCCGGCAGCATCATGCCCAGCGCCATGAAGCCGGTGCAAATGGCATAATGCGCCGTCGCATGTTCGCCGCGCGCAATGTATATCATGTAAAGCATGAACGCAGTGAACCCGAAGCCGTAGCCGAATTGCTCGACAGCGACGCCCGCACCAACCGCCATCAGGCTTTCCGGCTGCGCATAGGCGAGCCAGATGAACACCGCGTCCGGCAGATGAATCGTCAGCAGCATCGGCCATAACCAGAACTTCAACCCCTGCCGGGATACCACGTAGCCGCCGAGCAATCCGCCGACCAGCAACGCGCCCACGCCGATGTGACCGTAAATCCAGCCATATTGGTTGTCCGACAGGGCCAGGCCACCCCGGTCGCGCGGGTCGAGCAGAAAAAATTTGGCCACGGTCAGCAACTGCGCCTCGCCGAAACGGTAGAGCAGCAGGAAGGCAATCAGCGTGCCGATTTGCGGCTTGCGGAAAAACGCGGCGAAGGTGCCGGCAAAATTTTCCGCGAATTTTTCGCGCGTGGCCGCGCCGCCCGCCGCGTCGCCAGCCGGGCGCGGCAATACCCCACGGTGATACAGGGAAAACAGGAGAAAGATTCCCGCCACCAGTGCGAACACCAGCGTCCACGCCGTCGTGAAACTGCCGGTGCGTTCGTGGATTTTTCCGGCGAGCACGACGAGCTGTCCCTGCGCGCCGATCATCGCCAGGCGATAAAACGTATTGCGCACACCGGAAAAAACGGCCTGCTGACGCTCGGAATTAGCGAGGATGTAAAAGCCGTCTGCCGCGATGTCGTGCGTGGCGGAGCTGAACGCCGCCAGCCAGAACAGCGCGAGCGTCAGTTGAAAAAAATGGGGCGTCGGAATCGTCAGCGCCACGCCCGCGAACGCTGCGCCGAGGAGCAGTTGCGCCGCCCAAATCCAGAGCCGCCGCGTGCCGAGCAAATCTACGACCGGGCTCCAAAACGGCTTGATGACCCACGGCAGATAAAGCCAGCCGGTGTAAAAGGCGATGTCCGCGTTCGACACATCGAGATTTTTGTAGAGCACAACCGCCACGTTGATCACCAGCGCGTAGGGCAGCCCCTCGGCGAGATAAAGTGTCGGGACCCAAAACCACGGGCTGCGGGAACTGGATTTTGTCTCGGCCATCCACCTTTGAGTAACAGGCCGGGGCCAGGCACGCAAAAATTTTCCGGCTTGCGCTTCGGGCGCGCGCCGCGTTGAGTCTATGTGTGACCGGCGCATTTCTGAACGCCATCGGCATCCTGCTCGGCGGGCTGCTCGGTCTGGCACTACGCCAATCGCTGTCCCTCCACATGCAGGTCCTCGCTCGTTTCGCGCTCGGCCTGTCCACTATTTTCTTCGGGTTGCGGCTGGTTTGGTTGAGCCTGGACGGGACCATTTTATCCGCGCTCGAACAAATTCTCATTGCCCTGCTCGCCGTCATGCTGGGTTTCGGGATTGGCCGGCTGCTGCGCCTGCAAAAACTCTCAAACCGGCTTGGCCGGCACGCCGCTGATTTGATTGCCTCGGCACAGACAAACACGCCGCACAAAGCCGGCGACGGCTTTGCCGCGTGCGCCGTCCTGTTTTGCGCCGCGCCACTCGGCTGGCTCGGCGCGGTGACGGACGGGTTGTCCGATTATTTTTATCTGCTCGCGGTCAAGTCCGTCATGGACGGGCTGGCGATGATGGGTTTCGTGAGGAGCCTCGGCTGGCCGACGGCGTTATCGGCCGTTCCGGTCTGGATTTTTCTGGGCGGGATCACGCTTGCGTGCCGGTTTTACGCCGCGCCGTTTCTGGCGGGACATGATTTGATTCCACCCGTCAACATGGCCATCGGCTTCATCACCTGCACCGTGACGCTGGTCATTTTCGAAGTCCGCAAGGTTGAACTCGCGAATTTTCTGCCGGGTCTGGCCCTCGCGCCGCTGCTGGCGTGGCTGCTCCGGTAAACTCCAAACCCGTTTGCCCACTGCGTCGGTTTGCGGTAGGTTAGGGCGTGTTTTACATGGCAAACCACCGGCGTAAACGCAACCCATCCCGGCATCAGAAACGAATGCGGTTCTTCACGGTGTTTTTCTTCATCATCGTTTTAGCGCTGTTCGCCGCGCTTTTGTGGTTGATCTACAGATCCGGCCCCGGCCCTCAGTGAATCTAAACCGCGCCTTCCGGGCACCGTTCCTATCGCCGCGTCCATGGCGGACCCGCCGGCGGCCCGGCGGCTTCGTCCAGCGCAGCCGCCGTCTGCCCGAATCCACCGTGGTGACGAGTGAATTCGTGCTGCCCAAATCAATGCCGATGATTTTGGTTACGGGCAAATGCCGCCACGGGCCGGAGTCGGCGTCCAAGCTTTGGCTTGCCACACGCTGAAAACCGGCTAAAGCTTGAATCCAACATGAACTGCATAGTCACTGCCGGGCCGACCTACGAACCGCTGGACGAGGTGCGCCGGCTCACGAACTTTTCCACGGGCCGGCTGGGCACGGAACTGGCCAATTTTCTGGCCGCGCGCGGACACAAGGTGACGTTATTCATCGGCGAACAGGCCACCTATGCCGGCGAACGGCGCGCGCACCGCGTGGAAATTTTCACCACCGCCGCCGATTTGCACGCCCGGCTGAAAACGCTCGCGTCCCGGCGCGTGGACGCGATTTTTCACGCGGCGGCGGTTGGCGATTTTACCTTCGGCAAAATCTGGCAGCGCGCGCCATCCGGTGAGCTGACGGAACTCAAATCAACCAAAAAGATTCCCACGCGCGAGGGCAAACTGCTTGTCGAACTGGCGCCGATGCCGAAAATCCTGGCCGAACTGCGCGGGTGGTTCCCGCAAACGCGCATCGTGGGCTGGAAATTCGAGACGGACGGGGTGCGCGCCGACGCCATTAACGCCGCCAAACAACAAATCGCCGAATACCGCATTGACGCCTGCGTCGTCAACGGCCCGGCCTACGGCGAAGGATTCGGCGTGCTGTTGAGCGACAACAAGGCGGCCCACCTGCCGCACGCGCCAGCGTTGTTCGTGACGCTGGAAAAAATTGCGCGTCGCGATTCCTCGTCATAGCTGCGGCTTTCCAGCCGAGCCGGCGGTTCACACTTCGAAATTCTTCAGGCGTTGCAGACCCCATCGAAGCGGCAGCCAGCCGATCAAAAGCGACAGCAGCAGAAAGGCAGCCACACTGCCGGTGATCTCCCCGGCGCGCGCGTGCGGGCCGGTGGTGCCGAAACCCAGCAGCAGCACCGACGCGGTGATGTAAAACGAACTCAGCACCAGACACAGCGTGCCGCCAAAGCCGCTGACAATTTTCGTCGGGTTGGCGTCCTTGAAATTCGGGTAGAGCACGCCCAACCCGACTGCCAGGCCGTTGAGCGCCAGTGTCACCACGGTGACCACCGCCCCGAAAAAGGCGAGGCGGTCCCACGACATTCGCAACAAGTAGCACGAGAGCGTGGTCAGCCCGAACGTCACCAGCAACGACATCACGCTGGCCAGCCAGTATTTGGTTTTGACGACGCGCGCCAGACCCATCGGCGCCATGCCCACGACCCAGAGCCGCCGGCCTTCGAGGGAAAATTGCGGGAACACAAACCGCGTAGTCACCGTGGCCAGGTTCAGCGAGCACGCGAAGAGGTTCAGGAAGGCAATGAGATTGATCCAGAATTCGCTGGTCAACTGGTGCGTAAAGTTCCGCAGGTTGATGATGTAGGCGCCCAGCAGGCCGAACAGCATTACGGACTGCCCCCATTGCGTGGTGTCGCGCCAGAACATACGCAGGTCCTTGACCGCCAGCGCGCGGGCGTCGCGATCAAGCCAGAAAAAAATGGCAAAAAACTTTTCGAGCAGGCCGGTGGCGTTTTGGCTTTTACGGCGGGCGCGAAACCAATGCCCTCGGCCGACGGCGCCCGCGCGGCTTTGCACCGCCGAGGCCGTGCCGTAAAACAAATCGCCGCAACGGGTGAAGGCGAGACTGCCAAAAAAGAGTGCATAGCTCAACAGCACCAGCGCGAAAAACGCCGCGCCGCGCAGCACGCCCTCCGTCCATTGCAGCACGGATGCGGTCAGCCAGTAGCTCGGCAAAAAGGGAAACATCGTGAACCGCGTCTTGGTGAGGAGCTGGTCGAGCGCCTGCAACGTGCGCGTGTCGAGCAATTCGTCCGTGGCGGGTTGCGCCTTCCACCAAAACGTCGCCAGGGCCAGCAAAACGGCCGCCGTGGTTACCACCGTCATTTGAAAACTGCGCCGGTCCAAATACCTTCCGATCGCAATGGCCAGGGCCGCCCCCAACACCCCCGGCAGCACGATGAACAGCCCGATGAGCAGAACGGTGAGCAAATAGAAATGCCACGGCGCGCCGCGCACCAGACCGAACGCCGCCAGCAACGGCGCGACCAGAAACAAAAACGCCCACGACGCCAGCAGCGTGGATTCGGTGAATTTCCACCGGAAAATCGTCTGGGTTGAGACCGGCAGCGTGGTTAGAAATGCCGTCTCACGATTACGGAACAGGTTGGTGTAGCTGATGATGAGGTTGCTCAACAGCAGCAACGCAAACAAAAATGCGAACAGCACATACATCAGCCGCTCGGTCAGCACCGCGCCCAGTCCGGGAAACTTCGCGATGAATTTCATCCCGTGATAAAACAGCCAGAACGACAGGGCGAGATACCCGCCGATAAACAGCGCGATGAGGCCGGTCAGCAGCCGCGACTGCTCACGCAGCGACAACAACCGCCGCCACGCCTGCAGCGCGTTGACGCGCAGCAGCAGCCACAGGGGCGCGGGTGTGGAGTGTGTTTGAACAGAATGCCCGGGCACAGGCCGAAGGTAGCGTCAGACACCAAAACGTGCAATCCTTGCCGTAGAAAACGCTTGGTTTTAGATTGTGTTCAGAGCCACGATGAAATTGAGCAAAATCCACCGACGCCGGTTCATCATTCTCGGCGCGTCATTGTTGATGCCTTGTGCGGTTGCCGCCGATGCAAGATGGATTGAACCGGCTTGGATTGAAATCCGTCGGCTCCGCCTGACCGATGGCAAACCGACTCATCGTTTTGTCCATTTCACCGATTTGCACCACAAAGGCGATCGCGCACATACCCGGTCCGTTGTGGACATGATCAATTCGTTGTCACCCGATTTTGTGTGTTTCACCGGCGACATCATGGAACAAGGGAAATATCTGCCTGAAGCCCTTGAAATTCTTTCCGGCGTCAAAGCGCCGATGTTCGGCGTGCCGGGCAACCATGATTACTGGAGCAAAGTGCCATTTGACGGAATGGTCAAATGCTTTGCCGCCACGGGTGGTGCCTGGCTGGTTGACGAACAGCAAGTGATTGCCGGCGGGAAGATCAACCTCATTGGCATGGCCCGCATCGGGCCAAAACATCCTTCGCCTTCCGCTGTCCCCGGTATGAAAAACATTTTGCTGATGCATTATCCGGCGTGGGCGAAATTGTTTAACAATCGGAAATTTGACCTGTTGCTGGCCGGCCATTCGCACGGCGGACAGGTGCGCATCCCGTTTTACGGGCCGATCATGGTTCCTTTCGGCGTGGACGAATACGATCTCGGGTTGTTTCAAACCAAAGCCGGCCCGCTTTACGTGGGTTCCGGCATCGGTTGGTATCCAATCCCGGTGCGTTTCAATTGCCGGCCGGAAATCACGGTGATTGAAATTTGAGTGGCCTGCCATTTCCCGTTGAAGCCGCCGTGAACGATTTGTATCGTGCGGCCAATGTCGCCGCCGGAAACCAAACCTTCTCCATTGGACACGCCCGTCACTTCATTGTGGGGCGTTGGCGCGGAACGCGCGGCGCAACTGGCGCGCCTCGATATTCTCACCGTTGTGGATTTGCTGCGGCACCGGCCGCGGCGTTACGAAGACCGCCGGCATTTCCGCGCCATCGCCGAATTGACCCGTGATGAACCGGCCACCGCGCGCGGCACCATCGTCGCGCAGGGTCTTAAACGCTTTCGCAAGGGGACAAAATCCGTCTTCGAACTCATCCTCGACGACGGTACCGGGCGGTTGCATTGCCGGTGGTGGAACCTGCCGTTCATGGAAAAATATTTTGCCGTCGGCGATGAGGTGTTCGTCTTCGGCAAGCTCGTCGAAATCAAGCCGCGCACCATGGACCATCCGGAATCTGAAGTCATCGAAGGCGGCGAAGAGAGCTTCATCCACGTCAACCGCATTGCGCCGATCTATCCGCTGACCGAGGGCCTGCCGCAACGCTGGCTGCGCGGACTCATCTGGCGGACGTTGGAAAGATTTGAAAGCAAGATTGAAGAGCCGCATTTTGTAGGACAGGCGTCCCGCCTGTCTCCATCTTCAGGTTCTAAAAGTCAGGGACAGGCTGGAAGCCTGTTTTACCCAACGCGCGCGAATGCCGTTCGCATGATTCATTTTCCTGAAGAACTGGCCAACGTGGAAATTGCGCGGCGGCGGCTGGCGTTGGACGAATTCATTGCCCTACAAATTGCCATACGGTTTCGCCGGAAAAATTTCGAGGCTAAATCGCGCGCCCTGCCCTGCGGCGGTAACAACTGCCTGATGAAACCGTTTCTGGCGCAACTCGGCTTCAAACTGACCGCAGCGCAAACCCGGGTACTCCGTGAAATCCGCATGGACCTGAGCGGCGCGCATCCGATGCGGCGGCTGTTGCAAGGCGACGTCGGTTCCGGTAAAACCGTGGTGGCGGCCTGCACGGCGTTGATGGCCCTGGAAAGTGGCTTCAACGTCGCGCTGATGGCCCCAACCGAAATTCTGGCAGAACAGCACTCCCGCAATTTTCAAAAGTGGTTTGAACCGCTGGGTGTGAAGGTGGAATTGCAAACCGGCTCGCGGAAAACCGCGGGTGACAAGTGGCAAGTGACAAGTGACATGAAGTCAGTGCCGGCAAATCGTGTCACCCGTCCCCTGTCCCCTGTCACCCTTTTCATCGGTACACACGCTTTGCTCACCAGCGGTTTCGACATTCCGCGCCTCGGTCTGGTGATCATTGACGAGCAGCACAAGTTTGGCGTGGTCCAGCGCGAACAACTCGTGCGCAAGGGAAACTACCCGCATCTGCTGGTGATGACGGCGACGCCGATTCCGCGCACGCTGGGCCTGACGCTCTACGGCGACCTCGACGTTTCGGTGGTTGACGAAATGCCCGGCGGTCGCGGTCGGGTGAAAACGTTTGTGCGGGCGGCCGACAAATTGCCCAAGGTCTGGGAATTCATTCGCGAGAAACTCGCCGCCGGCCGTCAGGCCTACATTATTTATCCGCGCGTGGAGGAACAGGACACGGTAAACGACCTCAAGGCCGTAACGAAGGAGTTCGAAAACGTGCAGCGCGTGCTCGCACCGTTCTGCGTCGGCCTGTTGCATGGACGGCTGAAAGCCCGGGAAAAAGATGCAGTGATGATGGCCTTTCGCGCGAACCGGATTCAAGCGCTGGTCGCCACCGCCTTGGTCGAGGTGGGCGTGGACGTGCCCAACGCGAGCATCATGCTCATCGAGAACGCGGAGCGGTTTGGGCTGGCGCAGTTGCACCAGTTGCGCGGGCGTATTGGCCGCGGCGCGCATGAGTCGCAGTGCATCCTGATTTCCGGCGCGAAAACCGCGGACGCGCGGCAACGCTTGAAAGTTCTGGAGGAGACAAAGGACGGCTTCCGCATTGCCGAGGCGGATTTAAGATTGCGCGGGCCGGGCGAGTTGCTCGGCCAGCAACAAAGCGGTTTGCCCAAATTCCGCTTCGGCAATCTGGTTGACGACCTCGATTTGATCCGGCAGGCGCGGGAATACGTGTCGCGGAATTTTTAAACCGAAAACCAGATTTTGCCAGAGCGCAGCGAGTCTTGCCTGTCGAACTCCGGTTTTCGGGTTTAACTCCGGTCCGGATTATGCTCGCATTCGGTTAATTTGACGGCATGAAAACGCATTTTTTAGTTTTGGCTTTAACTGCGGTCTTGTTGACGGCTTGCGGTAACAAGCATTCCGGCAAACCTGCGTCGTCCACCAAGTCAACGGCTGGTTCAACCAACAAAATCGGCTTCGCTACGGCGCCGGTGGATTATCTGGGTACAATAGTGAAGGCGCAGAAAAACATGACCAAGACGATTGACGTGTCGTATCTCAACGAGGCGATTCAACAGTTCAACGTGCAGGAAGGACATTATCCCAAAGACCTTCAGGAACTCGTGCCGAACCACGTCGCCAAACTTCCCAACCCGCCCTACGGCTACAAACTGGACTATGACGCCAGCAGTGGCACGGTGAAAGTGGTGCCACAGTAGTCCATCAATATGCGGGACTGACCCGAATGGCCCTTAGTTAAGCCTTCGATAATTGCGGGTGCGTCCTTTCCAATAGTCGCTGCGGTGGGAGATTTCCACGAAGCGGTGGCGCGGTTGGTTGAGC
>JBEKHY010000017.1:0-113858 GCA_050012035.1 Verrucomicrobiota bacterium
AGCCGGCAGGACCTACGTTCTTGATCCAGACAAAAAGTTCACCCCGCTCCCGGCTTGAATGCAAAAAACGCTTTTAATGAAAAAATTGATTGCCAAACCACATACCCGTAATCTGCGGTCAAGGATTCTTTTCTCACGATTTTTCTTTTTCGTTCGTCCATTTGCCTTTTCAATTCCGCGCCATGCCGCGTGATTACGTCCTCGAACCGTTTCATTCCGCCGTCCATCTGCAGATTGATTACGCGCGCGAACTCAATCCGCAGCAGCTCGCCGCCGTCACCGCGCCGCCCGGGCCGGCGCTCGTCATCGCCGGCGCCGGTTCGGGCAAGACGCGCACGCTCACCTATCGCGTCGCTTACCTGCTCGAACAGGGCGTTCCCGCCGACCGCATCCTGCTGCTGACATTCACCAACAAGGCCGCCAGCGAAATGATGCGTCGAGTGGCCGGCCTGCTTGGCCAGGAACTCGCGTCGCTCTGGGGCGGCACGTTCCATTCCATCGGCGCGCGCATCCTGCGTTCGCACGCCGACCTGCTCGGTTACCGCCGCGATTTTACCATTCTCGACCGCGACGACGCAAAGGACCTGATCAAGACGTGCATTGCCGACGCGGGGATTGAAACCAAGGGCACGCATTTCCCAAAACCCGAGGTGCTCTGCGAAATTTTTTCGCTCGCGGTTAACACGCACACCACCACCGCGGATATTCTGGAACGGCAATTCGATTACTTCGAAAAAATCACCCGGCTGGTCGCCGACGTGCAAAAGCGTTACACCGCCCGCAAACGCGCGACGAACGCAATGGACTTCGACGATCTGCTCGCGCTCTGGCTCCGGCTGTTGCGGGAGCACGCCGATGTGCGCGAACATTACCAGCGCCGTTTCCAGTTCATTCTCGTGGACGAATACCAGGACACGAACCGGCTCCAGAGCGATTTGATTGATTTGCTCGCCGAGCGGCACCACAACGTCATGGTCGTCGGCGACGACGCACAGAGCATCTACGCCTGGCGCGGCGCGAATTTTGAAAACATCCTGAAATTTCCCAAACGCCATCCCGAAACGCGCGTCTTCAAAATCGAGACCAATTACCGCAGCACGCCGGAAATTCTGAAAGTTGCCAACGCCGCCATTGCAGCCAACCGGAACCAGTTCACCAAAATCCTCACGCCTGCGCGCAAGCCCGGCCTGAAACCCGCGCTGGTCGCGTGCACGGACGCCACACAACAATCCGCGTTCATCGCGCAGCGGGTGATGGAGTTGCGCGACGAAGGCGCGAGCATGAACCAGATTGCCGTGCTTTATCGCTCGCATTTTCACGCGCTCGAATTGCAGCTTGAACTCACCAAACGCCACATCCCCTTCTCCATTACCAGCGGCATCCGGTTTTTCGAGCAGGCGCACATCAAGGACGCCACGGCGTATCTCAGACTCGTCGCCAATCTGCAGGATGAACTCGCGTTCAAACGGCTCGCGCAATTGCTGCCCGGCATTGCCACCAGAGGCGCGGAAAAAATCTGGAAGATTTTTTCCACGAAGATGGAAGATGGAAGATCGAAGATGGCAAGCCAGCCGTCAGATGCAAACAAACCCCAACTTCCATCTGCCAACTCCCATCTCCGGCCGCGCGTCGGGACGGCGCTCCAAGCCTGCGCCAAATCCATCCCGGCGAAAGCTGCCACCGCCTGGAAACAGTTCGTCGAGACTATTTCGCAGCTTGAAGACGAAACCGTCCGCCAGAGCGCGGCAAAAATGCTGCGGCTGGTGATTGACGCCGGATACGACGACTATCTCAAGGAAAACTTTGCCAATTACCGCACCCGGCTGGAAGACCTTGAACAACTCGCCGTGTTCGCCTATCAATTCAATTCCCTGGAGGATTTTTTAACGCAACTCGCCCTGCTCACCAACGTTGAAGCCGAGGGCGACCGGGCGGCCAGGGACGACACGGACAAAATCCGGCTCTCAACGATTCATCAGGCGAAAGGCCTGGAATTCGACGCTGTGTTCGTCATCATGCTCTGCGACGGATTGTTTCCATCCTCGCGCTCGATGGAAATTGACGAGGGCGAGGAGGAGGAACGCCGGCTGTTTTACGTGGCCATCACGCGGGCGAAGACCGAACTTTACCTGAGCTATCCGCTGCTGCGCGCCAGTTTCGGCAATTCCGGCAGCGACGGGACGCAACGGCCTTCGCGGTTTCTGTCGGAAATTCCCCGTGGTTTGCTGAACGAATGGAACCTGCGCTCGCGCTATGGCTGAGAAGATTCATCAACTACGAAACACACGAATGACACGAAAGGTAGGGCGGGCACTCCGTTGCCCGCCGTTCCCCCAAACATAAAACCCGGCGCGCACGGAGTGACGCGCCCTACCTTTTTAATAGACCAGCACCACCGCTGCCTGCTACCTCACCCTTTCCCATTCGCGCACTTTTCCGGGCACAATCCTGAAAAGCGGATGCGGCGCGGGAATTATTATCGAAGTCACATCACGGAGCCGTTTGGGATCGCGCTGCTTTAATTTCCGTTTCAAATGCCGCCATTCGTAAAGCAATTGTCCGCGTGTCTCCTTCAATTTTCCACGAAACCGACCCGCGCCGATTTTTGCGGCATCGAATTTATAACCGCGTTGCACGGCTTCGTCGTGAACGGCCTTCAAGTATGTCACCAGCACGGCGGGTGGATTCCTCGTTTTGGCAAACCGAACAAGCTGCGGGTGATGCCGATAGCCGCGTGTCGCGCCGCGCAGAACTTTTTGCGCCAGCAACGCTTCACGCCAGAGCGCCACCAGACCCCGGCGTCGAGATACTTCGGATGCACGGTCCACAAGCGCATGCTGTTGTTAATCAATCCCGCAACCCGCGCCATTGCCGCCGGGCCACGTACGGGTCAATCCGGTTCAGCAGGAAATAGGCCCAACGTTGTTTCAACCGTTGCCAGAGGGTGCGCGATTTGCGCCAGTCTTCGCGGGTCACACGGCGGCAATGTTGGAGGATGTCCGTGAAAATCGCGCGTGCCTGCCTCGCCATTTCCCCGCCCGTGAAGCGGATCATCAGTTCGTAATTGATTTGCAAACTGCGTGTGTCAAGGTTGCTGGAGCCGGTATAGACCGCGTCATCCACGATGAACAACTTCGCATGAAGAATCTGCGGTTGATACTCGTAAATCTCCACGTTGGCCCTCAAAAGCCGCCGATATACGCTCTGCGCGGCGAGCTTGGAAAGAGACACATCAGACTTTCCGGACAGTATCAATTGCACCCGCCCGCCGCGCTGGACGACATGCATCAAATCGTGTCGCAGCCGCCACGACGGCAGAAAATAAGCGACCATGATCTGAACATCTTTCGCGTCTGCCAAATCCCCTCGCAAGGCGCGTTTGATCGGGCTTTGTCCCCGCCCCGGCCCGCTGAACAACATTTGTTCCGGCGGCAACACCTCGGTTTGCTTGGCGTTGAATTTGCGCCAGCGCATGAACCGCCGGTGACGAAAATCGGCGCGCGCAAACATTTCTTCAAACGACGACGCCAGCCGGGCCGCCAGCGGACCTTCGATCTTCAATCCCACGTCGCACCAGCCGTCGTTCACGCCGTCGCCTTCGTATTCCGGCGAGATATTGAAACCGCCGACGAACGCCATCCGTTCGTCGCACAGGAGCAGTTTGCGATGATTGCGAATCGTCACGCGTTTCAAGGCAATGGGGTTGAACCAGCGGACCTCGCCGCCGGCTTTCCGCAACGGCTCCCAAAAATGGTCGGGCAACAAAATCGAACCGACCGCGTCCACCAGCACGCGCACGCGCACCCCGCGTCCGCATGCGCGCATCAGCGCCTCGCGAAACCAGCGCCCCAACGGACATTCCTCAAACGTGTAAATCTCCAGGCAGACCGATTGAGACGCCGCGTCAATGGCCGCGAGCATCGCAGGAAACATATCGTCACCCGCACGCAACCAGTGGCAAGAGGAACTGGGTCCGGTCTGCATCGGCGGGTTCAGGCTATTTTATCGGGCGGAATTTTCAATCCGGGATAAAATGTGAAAAATGTTCTAATTTTTCCCCGTTTCAGGCATCTATAACCGTGTGCGAACCATTTTGAAACTGCTGCCCGTCCTTTTTCTCGGCCTGGCCGGGAATTTAGCGCAGGCCGCGCATACACAAGCGAAATTGGTTTTGAGCATGGATGCCTGCCATCCCGACCCCGGCGGCAGGGCCGTTGCACTCGTGGATTTGAAAATGGAACCCGGCTGGCACACTTACTGGAAAAATCCCGGTGCGGCCGGTATGGCCCCCAAAATCGAATGGCAACTGCCACCGAATGTCACCGTGGTTGATGCCGGCTGGCCGGTGCCGAAAAAACTTCCGCCCGTTGAAGTGACCACCTACGGCTACGAAGACGAAGTTGTACTGCCTGCTGTTTTGAAAGTCGCTTCCAACTCTCCGCCCGGCCAAGTGGTAATCAAAGCCCACGTTTCCTGGCTGGAGTGCAAAGAGGTTTGTCTTCCCGCCAGCGCAGATGTTGAAGCAACGCTCAATGTTGTCAGTCCCGATGAAGAAATTAAAACTACTCCCGACCCGGAACGAGCACGCATAGTTCACTTGTGGCAACATTCGATGCCGCTTCCGCAAAATTGGCTTGGAACTGATGTCCGCACATGGTGGGAAAAGCCAGCGGATGGAGATACACGGCCATTGGTCATTGAATGGGCTGGACCAGAACATCAGGCGGATTTTTATCCCGACGCCAATGATCATTATGAAATTCAAGGCGCAACCGAAATGATTCCTACCAAAGGCGGCAATATCGGTCTCCGCAAACTTGTAAAAAAATTTGATGCCGATTGGCCGGAGGAAATTTCCGGCTTGTTGGTCCTTCCAAAAAGCACCAATGCGCCTGTTCTGACAAATAGTTTCAGACACATCCTCGCATGGAATGTCAAATTGCCGGTGAGTGAAATTGCTCCGACAAATGTATTGATTGCACAAGGCCCGATCCCGCCAAATCCCGTTGGCATTCTTGATTTCAATTTCGGTGATTGGGATGATGTGTGGTTCCTCGGCAAATTTCTGCTCTACGCCTTCATCGGCGGATTGATTCTGAACATCATGCCGTGCGTGCTGCCGGTCATCGCCCTGAAAATCCTCGGTTTCATCAACCACGCGCAACACGAACCGCACCGCGTCCGCGCGCTCGGTTTAATTTACGCCGCCGGCGTGCTCGTATCGTTTCTCGCACTGGCTGCCATCGTAATCGGCGTCAAGGCCGCCGGACATCACGCCGGTTGGGGCATGCAATTCAGCAGCCCGGAATTCATCGTCGTGCTTACCACGCTCGTCACGCTCGTCGCGCTGAACTTGTTCGGCGTGTTCGAGGTCACGCTGGGCGGACGGGTGTTGAGCGCGGCGGGACAGCTTGCGTCAAAACAAGGCGCGGCCGGCGCGTTTTTCAACGGCGTGCTGGCAACGGCACTGGCCACGCCGTGCACCGCGCCATTCCTGAGCATCGCCCTCGGTTTCGCCTTCGCCCAAAAAGCGCCGGTGTTTGTGCTGATGTTTCTTGCAGTGGGTGCCGGACTGGCCGCGCCGTATGTTGCATTAAGTTGGAATCCCATTTGGCTGAAGTTTTTGCCTAAACCCGGCGCGTGGATGGAGAAATTCAAAATCGCCATGGGCTTCCCGATGTTGCTGACAGCCGTCTGGCTGTTCAATCTCGCCGCGGACAATTACGGCAAGGGCGTTTTATGGCTTGGCATTTTCCTCGTGCTGGTGGCGTTCGCAGCCTGGATTTTCGGTGCATTTGTCCAGCGCGGTCGGGCTGGCAAAGGCGTCGCTGTCGTTATCGTGTTGATTCTGTTGATCGGCGGCTATGCGTTCGCGTTGGAAAACCAGTTGCATTGGCGTGAGCCGGTTGTCGTCGCGGACGCGGCGGGTATATCGAAGGCATTGCCGGACGGCATTGACTGGCGACCGTGGAGCTTGGAAGCCGTCGCGCAGGCGCGGGCAGCGGGCCGGCCTGCGCTCGTGGACTTCACCGCTGATTGGTGTCTCACCTGCCAGGTGAACAAAAAAATCGCCATTGAAATCCCGTCCGTCCGCAAAAAACTCAAGGAAATCAATGCCGTGGCGCTGGTGGGCGATTACACGCATTTCCCCGACAGCATTGCAGCGGAGTTGAACCGTTTCAATCGCGCGGGCGTGCCCTTGGTTTTGGTTTATCCGAAAAATCCTGATGCCCAGCCGATTATTTTGCCGCAGATTTTGACGCCGGGCATCGTGCTGGACGCGCTTGACCAGGCGACGCGTTGATAGTTTTAAACCGTAGCCGCCGACGTGAGTCGGCGCTGATTTTATTGGATTCAAATTGCGCGGACTGACGTCCACGGCTACGAAGTTCATGGGCAGAGGTCCGAATTCCCGCGTTCACCGGTAATCGCTGCGTGTTCCCGAAACGGTCGAACTCTGCTTTGACTTTTGAACGGAATCCGATAGATTGGTGTCTCTTAACCGAACAATTAACAACACTGAACCTATGAAAAAAGCGTTTGTTTTATTGACCACCATGGCGATGGCCCTGGCGGCGCAGGCGGTCGAAGTCGGCAAGCCCGCGCCGGACTTCACGGCCACGGACATCAATGGCAAGACCGTCAAACTCAGCGATTACAAGGGCAAGATTGTCGTGTTGGAATCCTACAACTCCGATTGTCCGTTTTGTAACAACCAATACAAGACCGGCGCAATGCAGGCGCTGCAAAAGGATTTGGCCGCCAAGGGTGTCGTGTGGCTCATCGTGAATTCGGTGAACCCGAACAATCCCAGTCATCGCACGCCGGAACAGGCCAGACAGGAATTGGCCATGGAAAAAATGGACGTGACCGCGTGGATTGATGACAGCTCCGGGGCGGTGGGCCATCTCTACGGCATGAAAACCACGCCTGATATGTATGTCATCAACAAAGATGGCATACTTGTCTATCAAGGGGCGATTGACAACCAGCCGACGCCCAATCACGACCCGACCAAGGCCAGGAATTACGTCAGTGAGGCCGTGGACGCGTTGCTGGCCGGCAAGCCGGTGCCCGTGGCACAAACGAAACCCTACGGCTGCGGCGTGAAATACGCGGATTAGATGTGGTAGGGCGCGCCACTCCGTGCGCGCCATCATCGGTTTACGTGCGACCGGCGGGCAGAGGACTGCCCGCCCTACCTATTTTAAAATCCAAACTCCTTCAAAAACTTTTCCGTTGGCGCGCGGATGTCCACGCGTCTTTTCGTGAACGGATCAATGTAGGCCAATCGCACCGCGCGCAAACCCAGCGGTGCGTCGCCTCTCCCTTTGCCGTAAAGCTCATCACCAACAACTGGCAGTCCGGATTCTGCAAGATGGATGCGAATCTGATGGGTGCGACCGGTGACAGGCCGCGCCTCCACCAGTGAAAGTTTTCCGTGTTTTTCCAAAACTCTGAAATGCGTTTCGGCATTTTTGCCATGACGTGAATCCACCTTCATTTTTCTGAATCGTTTTTTGTCCGGCGCGAGTTTGAGTTCGCACGTCCATTCATTTTGCTTCGGCTCGCCGACCACGACGGCCAGATACGTCTTCTCTATTTTGCGGCTCTCGAACAAATCAAAAAACCTTTCGACCGCACCGGGGCTTTTGGCAAAAAGCAAAATGCCGCTCGTGTCCGCGTCGAGGCGATGGACGTGGCGAAGAAATTTCAATCCGCGCGACCGCGCCCAGAAATCGCCCGCCGCGATGGAGGATTCAATGGCTGCCTGCAAATTGCGCGACGTGTTCTGCCACGCCACCGGCGCGAGCATCCATCCGCGCGGCTTGTCAATCGCGATGACCGCCCGGTCTTCGTATAAAATCGGGATCGGCTCGCAGCCGGGCAGTTCGATGAAATTGGGTTTCATTTTGTCGTTCGGAGGGCCGAGTTTCACGAGGCCCTGAAATTTTGGGACTCGCATAGCTCGTCCCTCCGAAAATCAACCACGCCGCCATTCCTTTTTTGGCGGTTCCGGCAAACCTTGCGCGCGGAACGCTGTGCGGAAATGTAGTTTGGCAATTTTTGCCAGATTTTCCGCGCCACGTTCGGCGACAAATTTCTTTGCCGCTTCGTCCACCGCACCCGAAGCGCCCTTCGGCAATTCCAAATTGAACTGCTTTCCCAATTTCGTCAGGCCCTTCACAAAGCCATCACGCGCCAGAATGGAAGCCGCCGCCACCGCCAAATCTTCTTCCGCCTGATGGCGCTGCACCAGCTCAATCTCCCGGCCCAGCGACATCAGCGCCTTTGCCACGACTTCTTTTTTTGATGCGAACTGGTCGCTGATGGCCTTGACCGGCACGGGCTTCATCTGATGCCGCTGGCCCATGAGGTTTTCAATCACGCGCGCATGGCCCCACGCCAGAATCGCGTTCACGTTTTTCATTCGGGCGTAAAGCCGGTTGTAGGCCTCGTTGCCAATCGTAACGACGTCGGCGATGCACCCGGGTGTTTTGCGGATTTTTTCCGCCAGCTCGGCAATTTTTTTGTCGCTCGAGATGTTCTTGGAATCGCGGATGCCGGCGCCCTGCCATGCCTTAACAACATTCTCGTTGATATAAACGCCGGCGATGCATAGCGGCCCGAAGAAATCGCCCTTGCCACTTTCATCCACGCCGATGCGCGGCAACAGCAATTCGGGATTCAGAACGGTTTCATAGCCGAGCTTCGCCTGTTTCAGAACTTCCGGTTCCAACAGGAACTCGATGAATTCCTGCGTGCCCTTCCCCTGCACCACCAGCTTGCCGCTTTCATAAAAAACCACGTTGCATTTGTCCGACTCAAAGGCAAAGCGCGCATAGGGAACCGTACGCGATTTCCAGTTTCGTGCGCGCAAGGCGGCCTCCAGCGCCGACGCCTGTGCGCCGGTGAGCTTGCACGTGTAGGAAGTCAGCGGTTGCACTGAAAAATCATAACCACAAAGAACACAAAGGGCACAAAGATTTTTAGGCAATCAAAACCATTTGAAGCTGCGGAGCAGCGACCGAAAGTAGCCCACGGCGCCAGCCGTGGGTTCAAGTCGCACAATAAACAAAGCCCCGGCAGGGGCGACGGAAATTTCCGTTTAAAAATTTTCTTTCGCCCCATCCAAGGCTTGAACATTTTCAACTACCAACCCACGGTTTCACCGTGGGCTATTATCTTTTGCGCCTCCGGCGTTTGCCCCGCCAAATTTTTGCGGCTTTTGCCCCTCTCTGCGGCAATAATTCCGGCGGATGGCAAAGCAAACTCCGAACTCCGAGATTCTTGCCGCGTCGAAGCGAAGCAAAGACGGGCGAACTCCGAAATCGGCCTGGCTGGTTTCAGCTTTGCTGGATTGGTTTGCCGCCAACGCCCGCGACCTGCCGTGGCGGCGCACTCGCGATCCTTACGCCATCTGGGTTTCCGAAATCATGCTCCAGCAGACACAGGTCAAAACCGTCCTGCCCTACTGGAAACGCTGGATGCGCGAGCTGCCCACCATCAAAGCCGTCGCGAACGCAAGCCCGGACAAAATCCACAAGCTTTGGGAAGGACTGGGTTACTACACCCGCGCCCGCAATTTGCAAAAGGCCGCGCGGGAAATCGTGGAAAAGCACGGCGGCAAATTCCCGCAACATTTTGACGACGTTCTCGCGTTGCCGGGCATTGGGCGTTACACCGCCGGCGCGATCTGCAGCATCGCCTTCAACCAGCCGATGCCCATCCTCGACGGCAATGTCATCCGTGTGCTGACGCGTATTTTCGGCATCGGGAAAAATCCACTCGAAAAGAGGACGAATGAGCAGCTTTGGAAGCTGGCGGAAGAGTTGGTCGTTCACGCATCACGCATCACGTATCACGCATCACGCCCCTCAACGAGGACGAGAACGAAGGACGAGAACGAGGACGATTCGGCGAATTCGCATGTCAACCAGTCCCTCATGGAACTTGGCGCATTGGTTTGCCTGCCGCGCAATCCGCTGTGTCCGGTTTGCCCGGTGAAAAAGTTCTGCGTCGCCTTCCGCGAAAACCGCGTCGAAGAATTGCCGAACCTCGGCCACCGCGCGACAACCACCGCGCGGCATTTCATTGCATTCATTGTTGAGCAAACCGGACGCTTTCTCGTTCGCCAACGACCGGCGGGCGTGGTGAACGCGCATTTGTGGGAATTCCCGAATGTGGAAATTGGAGCGCGGCTCACCGAGCCGCAGCATGCCGATTCAAAAGTGAACCCGCTGCGGGTCACAGACCCGCGTTCTGGTGCCGTCGCAGAAACGGCAGTGCAGATTTTTGGTATCAAGCCAAAGGAAATTTCGCCGCTTTGCACCGTGAAACATTCCATCACGCGCTATCGCATCACGCTGGAAGCATGGCACGTGAATCCCGGAGGGACGAGTTACACGAGTCCCCATTCAAAACCAGTAAACTCAGGGACTCGCATAGCTCGTCCCTCCAAAAGTGGCGTCTGGTTGACGCACGCCCAGATGCAACAACTGGCTTTCACCGCCGCACACCGGAAGATTCTGCATGTGCTGGCAGCAACCGGGCGTCCGCATTGTGCCGTTCGGAGTTCCGCCTTCAGGCGGCCCGCGTAAACGCGGTACTCCAAACTAAACGGGTCTTTAAAAAAACTCGCCAGTCTTGCCGCCAATCGTATCTTATCCGACTGATGATTTACTTTGATTACAACGCCACGGCGCCGGTGATGCGCGAGGCGCGGGAAGCCTGGCTGGAAACCACCGAAAAAACCGGCGGCAACCCGTCCAGCATGCACCAGTTCGGCGCGCGGGCGGAGCGGGCCATGACCGATGCGCGCGAAAAACTGGCTGCATTTCTCGGCTGTCATCCGCTGGACATCGTTTGGACGAGTGGCGCGACCGAGGCGAACAACACCGTGCTGCACCACTTTGCCCGCACGCTCGATGCCAAACGTGACGTCTGGGTTTCGGCCATCGAACATCCGTGCGTGATGGAGTCGTCGCAGCATTATTTCGGCAAACGCGCCCGAGTGATTCCCGTCACGCACGACGGCGTGATTGATTTGGACTGGCTCACGGTTGAATTGGCGGATACGCGCCCTGGCATGGTCGGCGTCATGGCGGCGAACAACGAGACCGGAGTCATCCAGCCGTGGCGCGAGGCGATGGCGATTTGCCGGCAATACAAGGTGCCGTTCTTCTGCGACGCGGTGCAATGGATTGGCAAAATGCCCGCGAGAGGACTCGGTGAATGCGATTTCCTGACCGGCGCGGCACACAAATTCGGCGGACCGCGCGGCATCGGCTTTTTGAAGGTGCCGCATCGCAGCCAGACCACTCCCCTGCTCCTCGGCGGCAAACAGGAAGGCGGGCGACGCGCCGGGACGGAAAACGTCGCGACGATTGTCGCCATGCTCGCGGCCCTGGAAATCCGGGAGAAGCAGATTGCCCGCAACGAACACATTTTGCGCGGCGTGTGGCGCGACAACTTTGAGCGTCAACTGCTCCACGCCGTGCCCGGCACGACCATCGTGGGCGCGAACCAGCCGCGCTTGTGGAACACCGTTTCCGCGCTCATGCCCGAAGGCGACCGCAAGCATCAATGGGTCATCCGGCTCGACAAGGCGGGGTTTGCCGTGTCGACCGGCTCGGCCTGCACGACCGGCAAGGAAGAGCCCTCGCACGTGCTGGCGGCAATGGGATTCAAGACCGCGCAAGCCATTCGCGCCGTGCGGTTCAGCGGCGGTTGGGAAACGAGTGAACCTGAGTGGGACGCGCTGGTCAAGGGCGTGTCCAAAGTCCACGCCGAAATGCATCACGGCAAGGCACACGCCGTTGCTTAATTGCTGTTCAACAACCGCACCTCGCGTTGCGGGAACGGAATGGAGATGTTGGCGGCGCGGAGTTGTTCCGCAATGGCCTGATTGATTTCCACCTGCGCCGGGATGAAATCCTCCACCTTGGTCCACGGGCGGATAGCGATGTTGATGGAGGAATCGGCGAGCAGTGTAACGCCGACGATAGGTGCGGGTTCCTTGAGCACGCGCGGGTTGGTACTTAACACGCGGCGGACAACGGCCGTGGCGTCATTCAGATTCGTCCCGTAGGCCACGCCAACAGAAAGGTCGAGCTGCCGGATGTTGCCGTAGTTGTGCAGGACTTCGCCGACGATCTTGCGGTTGGGAATGACGACACGTGACAGGTCGGTGTGCAACAGCGTGGTGGAAAAGAGTTCAATGGTCTTCACCTGCCCCGACACGCCGGCAATCTCGATCCATTCGCCGACACGGAACGGCTTGGTGAAAATGATCGTCAAGCCGGCAACCAGGTTCCCGAGTACCCCTTGCAGTGCCAGGCCAATGCCCACACCGGCCACGCCGATGCCCGCCAACGCCGGCCCGATGGGCACGCTTAATTTTTCCAACGCCTGAAGCAATGCGACCAGAAAGATGAGCAGCCGAACGACGCGCACGGCCAGCATGATGATCGGCGGCTCGACGTTTTTCTTTTCCAGCCATTGCCGGAGCGCACGCCCAATCCACCACGCGATGACCAGGCCGATGGCAAGGATGATGAGCGCGCCGATGATTTGAAAACCGTAGTCGGTGAGGAAATCCACGACCCTGGTTTCAATCCGGCCAATGGCGTCAATTGTTTTGTCGGCTGTATTTCCCATGTATCACCTCAAATTCCGCCACTGGTTAAATGAAATTCGCCACGCCGCGTCAACACCTGAATGATTGACGCCGCCCAACTTTTTGCCAAGCTGCCGCGGGTATGACCACCAAAACCCGCAATTGGCTCATCGCGATTTTTATTCTGGCGTTTCCTTTCATCGTCTTTCTTGCCTTCCTGCTTTCCGGAACGACCGAACCGCTCCCGCCGCTGGCACCGCTACCCAATCCCAACGGCTATGATGATCTCGTGAAGGCCGGAGAAATGGTGTCGAGCAATACTTGGAATTTTGAGAGAATGGACGAAGAACAATTGCGCGAAACCGTATCGGCGAACGCTGAAGCACTGCCAATGGCCCGCGTTGCCTTCAGCAATCAATGTAGGGTGCCGCTTCAGTTTTCCAAAGCTTATTCAACAAATCACATTCAAGACCTCATCACTCTCAAACACCTCGCTCAAGCGTTCGCGGCTGAAGGCAGGCTGGCAGAAATGGAGGGGCATACCCGCAACGCTGCCAAGTCTTACCTGGACCTATTTCACATGGGCAACGAGTCGGCGCGCGGCGGAGTCGTGATTGATCAATTGGTCGGCACGGCCATCGAAGCAATTGGGGTCGCAAATCTGCAGAAACTCGTCGGCCAACTGGATGCAAAATCCTGCCGCGAAACGGCCGTCACTTTGGAAACTCTCGATGCCCAAAGACAAACTTGGAACGATGTCATGCAACAGGAGCGTGGTTGGTCGTGGCGAACCTATTCCAGTTTACAGGAAAAAATCACCGCACTGATGATGCACGATGAGTTGAAGAAATTACAGCAACACGCCGAAGAAAAATTCAACAAACAGCAAATGAAGACGAGGCAATTGGCGGTTGACCTTGCTGCCCGCGCCTACGAATTGGACAAAGGCAAACCGCCGGCGAGCATCGCCAATCTGGTGCCGGAGTATCTCCAAGCCATTCCGCAAGACCCATTCACCGGCACGAACCTGGTTTATTCGCCGTAGAATCTCGGAGGGACGAGTTACACGAGTCCCTGGCTCCGAACCCCGAACTTCAAAGCCCAGATGAGGACTCACATAGCTCGCCCCTCCGAAAACAAAATTTATTCCCCGCGATAAACCGCCCGCGCCGTGCAGGTCTCGGCCACGACGACTTCCGTGAGCAGCGGCAGTTTCGGTTTCAATCGCTTCCAAATCCAGACGGCGATTTCCTCACTCGTCGGATTTTTCAAACCAGGAATTTCGTTCAGGTAACGGTGGTCGAGCTTCTCCCAGAGCGGTTGGAACGCCGCCGAAATGTCCGCGTAATCCATCAGCCAGCCGAGCCTGGGGTCGCATTCGCCGGCCACAACAATGTCCACTTTGAAGCTGTGGCCGTGCAGCCGCCGGCATTTGTGCGACTTCGGCAACCGCGGCAGCAAGTGTGCCGCTTCAAATTGAAACGTTTTTCGCAATTCCATTTTCATAATTCCAAGTCACTCCATGTCACTAAATCACCGAGCGCCGGGCGGCCATCGTGCCGCCAGGTCAGCGGTGGATTTTGCATCTGGCCGAGCGGACACACCCGCGTCACGCCCCAATGCGCCAGTTGCATCGCCAATGCCTCCATCTGGTCCTCCGGCGCAGCAATGCCCACCGTCGAAACCTTGCCGCGCACGGCTTCGGCATTTTGCAGCAGCTCGGACAAATCTTTCACGCCTTTCACATAAACAAACCGGTTCAGACACGACATTTGAAACCGCGCGTCCGCCTCAAACACCACCGTCCAGGCGGTTGAATTTTTGCTGTGCCACATCTGTGTGTCCGGTGAATGCGCCGCGCGCACCTCGTAAAATCCGCGGCGTGAGACAATGACCGCGGCGTGTTCTGCCGCCAGTTCGCCGCGTGGTTCGGTTTGTTCGCGCTGCTCCAATTCGTCGGCGAGCAGTTCCGCGAATTTTTCCGGCAAAATTTCGCCGCGAGACTGGACATAAATCACGTGCGGCGAAAGGCACCCAAGCTGGTTCCAGGCAACCACATCGTCCGCCACTCGCGCTGCAACCCGCCGCAGATGGTGACCCGCTAAAACTTCTCTCGCCACAAAACCAAAACTGACGCGCTGGCCGTAGCTGAGAAACCGGACATGCACCGGCAATCGCGAGCGAATCGTGGCGAGCGCTTCGTCGCTGCCTGTTGCGGTCACGCAATCGGCCTCCGCGAACAGCGCCGTCTCCAGCGCCGCATCGCCGCCGCGCCATTCGGCAATCTCGAGGCACGCGCCAAGTTTCGCGTCGGTGTCGTAAATGGAGTGGGCGAACAGCCGGGGCAGAAACGCCGAGCCGCTCGCGCACTTCACGAACTGCGCCGACCGCGTCAACAAACCGAGCACGATGCTCATCAACGTCGGATTCGGGATATTACCGGCCGCAATGTGGACGAGCAGTTCCGGTCCGATCGTCATTGCCGCATGGTTGGATTGTTTCCCGTCGACAACAAATTTGTCGAGACGCCACGCGTGGCCGAGTTCCTGTTCGAGCAGCTCCGAAAAATTCTCCGGCGTAAATTGCTGGAAGAAGTTGTCGAAGCCTTTCGCAAGCGTTGCGCGCGAAAAGCCGGTTGCCACCGGACCGGATTCCAACGCGAATTTCCGGAACCGGTTGTTTGCGTGCAACCAGCCTTTGGCGACTTCGACGAGAACGTTCACAAGATGATGGGTTGTGCGGTGCGCGAGATAGCGTTCGCGGTTGCGCTTCAGCGTCTGGCACGCCTCCGTGATCATGGCCGGCGACAGCGTCGCTTCCGTCGGCAAATCAGCGAGAAAATAGTTCGGCAGGTTCATGTGACTTAATTTAACCACGAAACACACGAATCACACGAAAGCAACATAAGATTTCGCGTGGGACAGCCGTCCCGGCTGTCTCCCACTTTGAAGATGGAGACAGGCAAGATGCCTGTCCTACGTGACAAGGCACTTTGCTTGCTGCCACCTGTGTTCCGAAATTCTTTGCGCGCGAGCGCGCGATTTTGAAAGCACGCACCTGCGAAAAGTTGTTTTTCTTTTCGTGTCATTTTGTGTCCTTCGTGGTTTCAAATTCTGTTTTCAAGCGGTCATCAACGAACAGCCACTCGGTTCGGCCAGTTGCGCGCGGCCAATCAATTCAAAGCCTTCGCCACGGCGAACCCCCAAATCTTCGGTCTGAATGGCCATGACGGAAAAGACATTCGCCAAGTCGAACACGCGAATCAAACCGGTTTCGCCATCAGCCACTTCGCGTCCGGTTTCCGGGGAAATGATTTGAACTCGTGCCCAGGGAGGAAAGCAAAAGTGACGGGTGACGGGTGACGGGTGGCGAGACGCGCCGCCGTTGCCCGTCACTCGCCACTCGTCACCCGCCATGCGGTCATAAGCTTGTGAACTCAATTCACTCATGCCGTATTCGCAGACGATGTTTTCGGGCGGGATGCCAAGCCGTTCCGTGATGAGCACGTGCAATTCGTCTTTGGGCATGGCGCGGGAACGGTTTTTGTAGCCGCCGGTTTCCATCACGCGCGAACCTGCAGGCAAATGGAAACGTAAATTCTTCTCCGCCAGATACTCCAGCAGATGGACGAAGGAAAATGCCGTCCCGAGCAGGAGTTGGGGTCTGGGGTCTTGGGTCTGGGATTTGGGGGACAAAGCAGCAAGCACGGCGCCGAAATCCAAGGTCCAAGAACCATGCTCCATCATTGCTGTTTGGTGGGGCGAGGCTACTGACGAGCCGTTGTGGGTTGCAGATTGCGGCTCGCGAGGACGCTCGCCCCACCTCATGACATTAGCGTCAACCAGTCTTCCAACATAAACCGATTCCGGTGCGCACAACTTTCGTCGAATAGTCTCAAACATGTGGACGAGTGAGGAATGCGGCGCCTGCGCAGGCGGTGGGGTCAAAATCAGAAGAGGTAGGAACGAGCCACCGGCTCGTCCGGAACTTCCGGACGCGCAGGGCCGTGCGTCCCTACCAGCCGCAAACACTTTTTGCTCAAACCACGACCACAACGACGCCTCGTAAATTTTCAATGATTCCGGGCAATGATAGTGGCGGCTCGGTTTTTGTTCGGTGGTGCCGCTGGAATGGAAAACGGCGGTGCTTTCGTTTGGCAGCAGACAGGTCATTTCCAATTCCTTGAATGCCGCAGTTGGTACGGCGGGAGTCTGTGTCCAATGCTCGACCACTTTCGGCGTCAGGCCGCGCGATTCGCAGATTTTACGATATGCGGCGTTGTGTTTGAATTGCAGCGTGAAAAGTTCGAGGGCGAGGGAATTAAAAGCTGGGAGGGGCGAGTTACACGAGCCCCCATTCGGACTTTGAAGTTCGGAGTCAGGGCCTCGTGGAACTCGGCCCTCCGAAAGAACGGCCTCGCGCAGGCGCGCGGCGAATTTTGAAAGTTCTTTGTTCATGCGGTTTTGTTTGGCTGGTTTTCCGCCACAGCCGACGGTCATTATACCCCGAATTGTCCTTGCGGCAAGCGTGAAGGAGTGCATCGCTCTTGGATTTTCCAATTACGAGAACGAGGAGCGACAACGAGAATGAATGGGAAGATTGCCAATGCCGCGTTTGTGCGTCACACTGTTCTTCTCGATGAACAAACGGTTTTACATCACCACTGCGATTGATTACGTCAACGGCCAGCCGCATCTTGGCCATGCCTACGAGAAAATTATTGCCGACGTCATCGCGCGGTCGCGGCGCAGTCTGGGGCAGGAGGTTTTTTTTCTGACCGGCCTCGATGAGCATGGCCAGAAGGTCCAGCAGGCCGCCGTTGCCGAAGGTAAAAATCCCCAGGCTTATTGCGACCAGCTTGCGGCGGATTGGCAGGCGTTTGCCAAAAAATTGGAACTGACCAACGACGATTTCGTCCGCACCACTGAGCCGCGCCACAAGGCAATCGTCCAGGCCGGTCTCGCCAAAGTGTTCGAAGCCGGGCAGATTTACAAACAAACCTACTCGGGCTTTTATTCGACCAAGGAGGAAACCTTCCTGACCGACAAGGACCGCCGCCCGGACGGGACTTTTGATCCCAGCTACGGTGAAGTCATCGAGTTGAAGGAGGACAATTACTTTTTCAAGCTGGGCGAGCACCAGCAATGGCTTATTGATTACATTGAGGTGAATCCGTCGTTCATCGCCCCGAATTACCGCCGCAACGAAGTCCTCGGCTTTCTCAAGAACAACACGCTCGAAGATTTGTGCATTTCGCGACCGGCGGCGCGGTTGAACTGGGGTATTCCCCTGCCCTTCGACAAGGATTTCGTGACTTACGTCTGGTTTGACGCGCTCGTGAATTACATCAGCATCCCCGCCGCCCATGGCGATGCAACTGTCTTGTCCGCTCTCGACTCTCAACCCTCAACTCTCAACCCTCAACTGAGTTTGTGGCCTGCCGACATTCACGTCATCGGCAAGGACATCCTGAAATTTCACGCCGTTTACTGGCCAATCATGCTCAAGGCGATGGACCTGCCGCTGCCGAAACAAATCCTCGTGCACGGCTGGTGGCAGAAGGACGGCGCGAAAATCAGCAAGAGCACCGGCAACATCGTTGACCCGATTGCGGTCATCAATGAATGGGGTCTGGATGCGTTTCGCTACTACGTTTTGCGCGAACTCGACATCGGCCCGGATGGAAACTGGACCGACGCCGGGTTCAAGTCCCGCTACAATGCTGAACTCGCCAACGGCCTGGGTAATCTCATCAACCGCTCGCTCTCGATGCTCAAGCGCTATCGTAACGGCGTCGTGCCGGCGAACCACGATGAACTTGCAGCCGACGCCGCGAAAGCGGTGAACGAGACGCAAGGGTTGCTGAAACAAAACCAGCTTCAAGCCGCGCTGCAAAGCATCTGGTCGCTCATCAGCCGCGCGAACCTTTACGTTGAACAGACCAAACCGTTCAACCTGGCCAAAGAGCCGGCGCAAGCCAAACGCCTCGACGAGGTGCTTTATAATCTGGCGGAAACGTGCCGAGTGCTCGCCGTTCTGCTCTGGCCGTTCCTGCCCGGCACGGCGGGGAAGATTTACGTGCAACTTGGCTTGACCGGTTCGCCGGACAAATTTTCCGAGGCAGCCTGGGGTGGATTAAAACCCGGCCACAAAATCGGCGCACCGGCACCATTATTCCCGCGCAAAGAAACATAATGCTGGCGAGATTTTCTTTCCCTCAACCGGGAGCGCCGGCATCTTGCCGGCGATTTCCCAAGACTGCAGTACGCCGGCAAGATGCCGGCGCTCCCAGGTTCATACTCCTGATGCTCCGATTCCGGGACTGTTAAAATTCTCCATGCACACAAAGGAAATTGTCGCCCTGGCGATTTTCGCCCTGACGTATCTGCTGCTCAGCGGGCGGCAGTTGCACATTCTGCCGTTGAACCGCCCCGCGGCCGCGTTTTTGGGCACGGTATTGATGGTGGCGTGCGGTGTGCTCACACCCGAACAGGCTTATCGCGCCGTGGATTACGACACGCTGGTGCTGCTCCTCGGCATGAGCCTCATCTCGGCGTATCTGTATCTGGCGGGCTTTTTTGAGTAGACGGCGGACCGGGTGTTGCGCGTCGCCCAAACACCGCAGCGCCTGCTTTTCTATCTCACACTCACCGCCGCCGTTTTGTCCGCGTTGCTGGTGAACGACACCATCTGCCTGATGTTGACGCCGCTGGTCGTCGCCGTCGTCGTGCGCGGGCGTTTGCCTTTGCTGCCCTATCTGCTGGCGCTGGCGATGAGCGCGAACATCGGCAGTGCCTGCACGCTGGTCGGCAATCCGCAAAACATGATCATCGGCCACCTGTCCAAAATCCACTTCGCCAAATTTTCCCTGTCGTTGCTACCGGTTTCCATCGCCGGCCTGGCCGTTGAATTTGCGATTCTCAGTTTTGCCTTTCGCAAGACCCTTCGTGCTGCCTCCATCCAGACCGTTGAAGCCGCGCCACGCCGGACTGACCGGCAGTTGATTGGGCTGACTTTTGGGGTGCTCATGCTGGTGTTTGGTGGATTTTTGGCCGGATTCAATCTTTCGTGGACGGCGCTGGCGGGAGCTGCACTGGTCATGGTGTTGGCGCGGCGCGACACGCACGAGGTGTTCAAACTCGTGGATTGGAATCTTTTGTTTTTCTTCGCCGGCCTTTTTGTCGTCGTGGAAGGACTCGCCAGCACCGGTCTGCCGGACCAAATTTACCACCGGCTTCACGGGTTATTCGGTTCAAGCGCTGCAGCTCAGGCGTGAAATCTGGCGTGGTTTTCGGTTGCCGGCTCGAACGTGTTTTCCAATGTGCCATTCGTGCTCGTGGCGGGTAAATGGATTCCCGGCTTCGCCAATCCCGAACTCATGTGGAAGGTCATGGCGCTGGCCACCACCTTTGCCGGCAACCTGACCATTCTCGGCTCCATAGCCAACATCATTGTTGTCGAATCCGCGCGTCACCACATCAAAATCGGTTTTTGGGATTATGCGAAAATTGGCATCCCCGTCACCATTCTCACCACTATCATTGCTGTAGCGATTTTGTTGCTAACCAGTAGTTGACGCCACTACACACTTTGCGTCCGGCAATGGTGGGTAAAATCGAATCAGTAAAAACGGTATCGTTATACCAGGTTAACCACTACTGATTGGTTTGGCACGGGTGCCAACTTGCCCAACAGGGGAATTCATGCCAGATTTTCATTGAACTCGGGGTGGGAACGGGTGTAAACTCGGCCCATGAGTTCCGCGGACACGCTTCCGCTGATGTTGCTAGTGTTGCACGGTGTGGCATTAGGTATGGGCATCATCTTCCTTTCGCTGCTGTATGCGTTGTATCGCCGCGCACACTATTTGCAGCCAGCGGCCAGCCGAAGCCAAAAGTCCTTTCTGCTTTTTCCGCCTTTCCTCCCACGCCCGACAACCTGGCTGGCCGTCCGTTCAGCCAATCCCAAAAGTGTTCAGGCGGCCCTGGGACTGAAACGTTCCACGGCGGATTCGTGGTCGGAAGGCATGACTGGCGGGCGCACATTTTTCATCAGCCCGCAAGTGCATGGCTGGGTCATCGTCACCGGTCCGGGTTTGCCGAATCCCGGCGATGACGCGGACGCGTGCTTTCATTTTTTGACCGCATTGAGCCGCAGGCTGGGCCATGTCCAGTTTTTCCATGCCAACGGGGTATTGCACCATCACGCCTGGGTGCGGATGGACGAGGGTTGCGTGACGCGCGCGTATGCGTGGGCGGACGAAACGGTTTGGACCCAAGGCGACAAAACCCTGCCGGAAATTGAATTGGGCTTGAAATGTTTTGGCTATGGAGAAAATCCAGTGACCCATGAGAGCGCCGAGGCCAATACCCGGAGAGTCCCCCTGCTGGCAGCGCGTTGGAGTCTGGACCCGGCGGAAGTCAACAACCGCTTGATGAAGCACGTCACCGGCATCGGCCGATGAGCCGGGGATTTGCGGATTGCGGGCGCGCGGCGTTTGGCTCAAACTGCCACCAAAAGGGAAAGTACCCATGTCATTCAACATTGAACTGGAACTCCAGCAATTCCCAAAGGTCATTGCGTTGAAGGACGGCACGAAAGCAACGCTACGCCCGCTGCGCCGCGACGACGAGAAGGACTTTCACCAATTGTTCCTCGGCATTCCCGAACCCGAGCGGATGTTTATCAAGCACCGCGTCACCGACATCGAGGTCATCCGTGACTGGTGCCGGAACATTGACTACGGCCGCAACCTGCCGCTGGTGGCGCTGATCGGCGGCAAGATTGTCGGCGACGCGACCTTGCACCAGCAACTGGGCGGCTGGCGACGGCATATCGGTCGCGTGAGCGTGCTGGTGCACCCGCAGCATCGCGGACGCGGCCTGGGAAGCACGCTGGTTTCCGAGATCGTGGACATCGCGCGGCGCGCCGGCCTGGAAAAAGTCGAAGCTGAATTCATCGGCGAACAAGCCAGGGCGATCAAACTGTTCGCCCTGCTCGGCTTCAGCCAGCTTGTGCGTCTGGAAAATTACGTCAAGGACATGCAGGCCATTTCGCACGATTACATCCTCATGGGACTCAACCTGCTGACGGACGAGGAATACGCCGGCGCCGGCGGTTGATTTGCGATTTACGATTTACGCATCTCACATATTTTCGACAACCGGCTGAATTGGCAGGCGCCCGCAAATCGTAAATCTGAAGTCGTAAATTTTCATGGCTCCCGAGGTTTGTCCCAACTGCGGCGCGGAAATCCCGCCCAACGCCAAAGCCTGTCCTGAATGCGGCTCAGATGAACAAACCGGCTGGTCGGAGGAAGCGCGCTACAACGGCCTCAATCTTCCCGACGAGGATTTTGACCATGACGATTTCGTAAAAAAAGAATTCAAGCCGGGGCCGGTCAAGCCACGCGGCATCAGTTGGTTTTGGTGGCTGACGGCGGCGCTCGTTTTGGCTGCCCTCGTGTTCTTGTGGCTTCGTTGAAATTTTTCAAAGCGACAAACAAAAAAGCCTGCCTTGCGGGAGCGGGCTTGAAATATTCCAACCGTTTTACTTTTCCTCAGCCTTGGTCTCAGCCGGCTCGGTTTCTTCGCCAGCCGCTGTTTCCGGCGTGGCGGGAGTTACGGGCGTATAATCCACCCATTCCAAAATGGCGCGCAGCGCGGCATCGCCCTGGCGCCGGCCCATTTTGATGATGCGCGTGTAACCGCCATTGCGCTCCTTGAACGCGGGCCCGATTTCCTCGAACAGGATGCGCACAACATCCTCCTGGTCGCGCCATTTGCGGCGTTCGTCCCTGGTGAGTTGAACCGTCGTGCCGCGCGCGTGCAAACGGGCGGCGGCGGCGCGGCGGGCGGAAAGGGTGTTACGTTTGCCAAGGGTGACCATTTTTTCGGCGACCGGCCGCGCGGCTTTTGCCTTGGCGAGCGTCGTGGTCACCCGCTTGTGTTTGATGAGGCTGCAAACGAGGTTCGCCAGCATGGCGTTGCGATGCTCGGAGGTGCGACCCAGTTTGGCCGTTTGCTTCAAATGTCGCATAGACTGGCCTTAATTGTTCTGCGGACTTTCCTTCGCCGCGATATCCAGCAAACCCGGCTCGAAGTTCATGCCGAGCGTCAGGCCCAGGCCGGCGAGTTTTTCCTTGATCTCGTTGAGCGATTTTTTGCCGAAGTTGCGGTACTTGAGCATTTCCTGTTCGGTCTTCATCGCGAGCTGGCCGACGGTGGTGATGTTCGCGTTGTTCAGGCAGTTGGCCGCGCGCACGCTCAACTCGATTTCGTTCACGCTCATGTTGAGAAGCTTCTTCATCTTCATCTTCTCCTCGTCCTGCTTGTCCGCCGCTTCCTCGAATTCCACCGCGTTTTTGTCGTAGCCGACAAACACGTCAAGGTGATGCTGCAGGATTGCCGAAGCCTGCGTGAGCGCGTCGTCGGGTGAAATGCGCCCGTCAGTCCAGATTTCCAGAATCAACCGGTCGTAGTCGGTGCGCTGGCCGACGCGCGCGGCCTCCACGGCGTAACGCACCCGCGTGACCGGCGAGAAGAGCGAATCGATTGCCACTACCCCGATGGGCTGGCCAGGTTTCTTGTTTTCGTCGCTCGGACAAAAACCACGGCCGATTTTCACGGTCAACTCCATCTCGAACTTCTTCTTTTTATCGAGCGTGCAGATGAGCTGGTCGGGATTGACCAGCTCGACGTTTTGATTGAGCTGGATGTCGGCGGCGGTGATCGGACCATCCTTGTTGACGGAAAGCAACAACGTCTGCTCGTCGCGCGAATGCGCCTTGAACTTGATTCTTTTCAGGTTCAGCACAATGTCGGTCACGTCCTCGACCACGCCGTCAATGGTCGCAAATTCATGCATTGCGCCGTCAATTTTGACGGAGGTGATGGCCGCGCCTTCGAGTGAGGAAAGCAGGACGCGCCGCAGCGAGTTGCCGATAGTGTGCCCGTAGCCGGTTTCAAACGGCTCGGCGACAAATCGGGCGTAAGTTTCGGTGGCGGCTGAATCTTCCTTGCTCAACCGCTTGGGCATTTCGAATCGTCCTAGACGTACTGGCATGGTTTCCTTTCAACAATTTTAATCTGACCTCGTTGCCGTTATTCCCGACAGCATCCGAAGTCCATATAATTGTCATTCGTTTTTAACCACAGATGAACACGGATAAACACGGATGAAAATACCATGTCCCGCTCATTCTGGTTTGTATCTGTGTGCATCCGTGGTTGATTTTTCGTTAGCGGGAATAAAATTCGACCACCGCCTGCTCGTTGGCAATCGGCTGGATTTCGTCACGCGTCGGAATCCGCAGAACTGTGCCCTTGAATTCCTCTTTGTTCAAAGACAACCAATCCGGCACGGCGCGGCTCGTCGCCAGCTCCAGGTTCTTCGTTGCCAACTGGCGCGACACGTTGGAATTCTTGACGCTCACCACATCGTTCACCTTCAAGCCGTACGATGGGACGTTGACCTTCCGGCCGTTAACGGCGAGGTGGCCATGCGAAACCATCTGGCGCGCTGCGGCACGCGTGTTCGCAAAACCGAGTTGATAAACCACGTTGTCCAGACGCGTCTCCAAAATCTGCAACATCTGTTCGCCGGTGACGCCACGGCGTTTCAGTGCCCTTTCATAGACACCGCGGAACTGGCGTTCGAGCAGGCCATAGTAAAAGCGCAGCTTTTGCTTTTCGATCAAACCGAGGCCGTAATCGGTGTGTTTGCGGCGCGACTTCGGGCCGTGCACGCCGGGGCCGTAGTTGCGGCGCTCAAGATATTTCGTCGGGCCAAAAATCGGCGTGCCGAAACGGCGGCTGATGCGAACGCGGGGACCGGTGTAACGAGCCATTTTTAGTTGGTGGTTGAAGGTTGAGAGTTGAAGGTTACACGCGGCGTTTCTTGCGCGGACGGCAGCCATTGTGTGGAATCGGCGTCACGTCCTTGATCGTGGTGATATCAAGCCCGATGGCTTGGATGGCGCGGATGGCGGATTCCCGGCCGGAACCGGGACCTTTGACGCGAATTTCGACTTCCTTCATGCCATGCGACATCGCCTGGCGCGCGGCGTCCTGCGCCACCTGTTGCGCGGCGTAGGCCGTGCTCTTGCGCGAGCCTTTGAACCCGACGCGGCCCGCGCTCGACCAGCCGATGAGATTCCCATGCGCGTCGGTAATGCTGACGAGCGTATTGTTGAACGTAGCCAGGATGTTCGCGACGCCGGAAACAATGTTCTTGGCGTGCTTGGCCTTGATGATCTTCTTGGCGGCAACGTCTTCGCCCAAAAGTTCGGCAGCGCTCGGTGCTGAACCCGCCACCGGCGCACCTGCCGGTTTGGGTGCTTCAGCCGTTGGAACTTCGGCTGCGTCCGGGGCTTTGGCCGACGGCGCGGCCTTCTTGGCCGCTTTATCCTTGGCGGCCGCCGGTTTTTCCCCGGCCGGCTTGGCGGCGGGCTTTTCTGCAGCCGCAACCTCGGGTTTTGCTGCTTTTTCCTTCTTGGGGGCGGTCTTTTTCTTCTCGTCAGCCATGTATGGGTGGATGGTTAAAATTAAGAATTGATGCTCTTAGTGGATGCCGGCCTTGGCGTTCGGGTTGCGTTGTACGCCGACGGTCTTGCGCGGGCCTTTGCGCGTGCGGGCGTTGGTCTGCGTGCGTTGGCCGCGCACGGGTAACCCGCGCAGGTGGCGGATGCCACGGTAGCACTTGATGCCCTGCAATCGCTTGAGATTCATGCCAATTTCGCGGCGCAGATCGCCTTCAATGACATATCTGCCCTCCTGAATCGCGTGGACGATTTGGGAAAGCTGCTGCTCCGTCAAATCCTTCGCGCGAATGCCGGGGTCGATGTTAGCGCGCTCCAGAATTTCCTTCGAGTTGGACGTGCCGATGCCGTAGATGTAGCACAACGCAATGTCAATGCGCTTGTTCGGCGGGACTTCAACACCAATGATGCGTGCCATAGTTCGTTCGTTTGTTTCTTGCCGCTGCTTTGTTAATTAAATTTTGCCGGATGATTGGATTGTTGGATTTTGGGATTATTGTCTCAGACCCGCCAATCCAACAATCCACCAATCCATTTCTTCACCCTTGTCGTTGTTTATGCCGTTTGTTCGTGCAAATGACGCGAATGACACCGCGCCGGCGCACAATCTTGCAGTGCTCGCACAACTTTTTAACTGACGCACGAACTTTCATGTCGTTTTTAGCAATTGGTTAAACGAGCGATTCGTTTGAGCTGCGTTTCAACTCCGCGCCAGCCGCTCAACTCATTTAACCAATCACTCATTTAACCTGTTTAACTTATTCGGTCTTCCACCACAATCCGCCCGGCCGACAAATCATAAGGCGTCAACTGCAACTTCACCCGGTCGCCGGGCTTCAATCCGGCAAAATTCCTTCTGGCCCTGCCGGCCACGAACGCCGTCAACCGGTGTCCGTTGGCCAGCTCCGCGCGATACGTGCCGTTTGGCAGCGTCTCAATCACGCGACCTTCAACCTGAAAGGCTTCGTCTCCGGACATGTCAAAATCTCCGGCTCACCCTCGGTGATCAAAACCGTATGCTCAAAATGAGCAGCCAGTGAACCATCTTGCGTGACGACTGTCCAGCCGTCTTTCAATATTTTTACGGCGGGCCGACCGGCACTGACCATCGGCTCGATGGCCAAGGTCATGCCCGCCAGGAGTTTCTGGTTGCTTTTCGGGTCGACAAAATTCGGCACCTGCGGTTCTTCGTGCATCGAGCGGCCAACCCCATGCCCGACGAATTCCCGCACGACGCCGAACCCGTTGCCTTCGACGTAATTTTGTATCGCACGCGAGATGTCCGTCACACGGTTCCCCGGAACCGCCGCGGCAATGCCTTCATAAAGCGCGCGTTCCGTCACGTCCATCAACCGCTGCGCCAGTACGCCGCAACCACCCACCACCACCGTGCGCGCCGTGTCACCGACAAAACCCTTGTAAAACACGCCCACGTCCACGCTCACGATGTCGCCGAAGAGCAATTCGCGGCCGCCTGCCAACCCATGCACGACCTCGTCATTCACCGAAAGGCACGTATGGCATGGATATTTGCGATAACCCAGGAACGCGCTCTTCGCGCCGCGTGCTTTGATTTGCGCCGCGGCAAATTCATCCACCGCGCGCGTTATCAAACCCGGCTTGATGAATGCGGCGACGGTTTCCAGCACCGCGCCCGCCACCGCACAAGCCGACCGCATCAGTTCCAGGTCGCGCCCACTTTTGAGAATGACATCTTTCAATCTAAATCGTCATCCCCATCCCGCTTGTAATCCGGGCGGGATCGGGAAAAATCAGAATCGTCCGCGCAACCGGCCTCTTTTCAAAAACCCGTCGTAGTGGCGCATTAACAGATGCGATTCGACCTGGCGCATCGTGTCCAGCATAACACCAACAGCGATCAGCATGCTGGTGCCGCCGAAAAACTGGGAGACGTCGTACGGAATGGTCAGTTCGCGCGACAGGATGATGGGGATGATGGCGATGACCGTCAGGAAAATCGCGCCCGCCAGCGTGATGCGGCTCATCGCCTTGTGCAAATAATCGCTCGTGCCCTGGCCGGGGCGAACGCCGGGTATGTAGCCGCCATTTTTCTTCAAATCGTCGGCGATTTGGATTTCATTGAACTGGGTCGCCACCCAGAAATACGAGAAGAACAAAATCATCAGCCCGTAAAGGGTCATGTAAAAAACCGAACGCTCGCCGAGCAACACCGCCAACCCGTGGAAGAAATCACCCAGGAACGGCGTCTTGCCAAAAAACTCGGCCAGTTTCGCGCAAATCGGCTGGGGAAACAACAGGATGGATTGCGCAAAAATGATGGGCATGACGCCGGAGTAATTCACGCGCAGCGGCATGAACGACGTGCCGCCCGAATAGAGTTTGCGCCCGACGGCGCGCTGCGCATATTGCACGGGAATTTTCCGCTGCGCCTGGGTCACGGCAATGATGCCGCCAATCACAAAAGCCAGCAGGAGCAACAGCATGATGCCCGTGCCCATGAAGTGATAATTCGATTCAACGCCACCGGCGGGAAAAAACATGTCCTTGACCCCCTGCACCGCGAACGGCAGCCGCGCCACGATGCCGATGGTAATGACCAGCGACACGCCGTTGCCGACGCCGCGTTCGCTGATTTGTTCGCCGAGCCACATTAGCAGCATCGTGCCCGTCGTCATGACCAACACGGTCTGGAAGAAAAACAAAAACTGATTGTCAATGAGCACCAACCGGCCCTGAAGACCCGGGAAAAGCTTTTCGGGATTCAGCCAACTGCCGGCAAAATACAAACCCTGTCCCAGGCAGATCAGCACCGTCAGATAGCGGCCGTATTGGACGATTTTTGCGCGGCCGCCTTCCTCGCGCGCCAGCTTGCTGAGTTTGGGCCAGACCGCCGTGAGCAATTGAATGATGATGGTCGCGCTGATGTAAGGCATGATCCCCAACGAACCAATGGCGCAATTACTATACGCGCCGCCGGCAAACGTGTTATACATTCCCAACAACCCGGCGACACCCTGGGCGTGGGTGTGGAAAAAATCGGCCAAGGCCCGGCTATTCAAACCCGGAATGGTGATATATGCCATCAACCGGCAGACCGCCAACAGGCCCATCGTGAACAAAATCCGGGACTTCAGCTCCGGGATTTTGAAGCAGTTGGCGAACGTGTTGAAGATGTTGCGGAACATAAATCAGGGCAGACAACCCGAATCGGCTCTCGCAAATGAATTTGCGTGGCTCGTCACGGTGACCCCTTCACGTTCTGGCGGGTTCCGGCGGCGGATTGGCGGCTGATGATTTCACACGTCCCGCCCCGGGTTTCGATTTTGGCGCGGGCCGAGGCGCTGAACGCGCTTGCGTTCACTGTGAGTTTTTTGGTCAACTCGCCGCCGCCGAGAATTTTCACGCCATCGGCGCGACCGTTGGCCAGACCCGCCGCGCGCAACGCCGCTTCGTCCACGCGCGCGCCGTTGTCGAACCGGTCTAAATCGCCGACGTTTACTGCGATATAACGCGTGGCAAACCGTGCGTTGTTGAACCCGCGCTTGGGAATGCGGCGGATGAGCGGCATCTGGCCGCCTTCAAAACCGATGCGAATCGAACTGCCGGAACGCGCGGTCTGCCCTTTGCCGCCGCGACCGCTCGTCTTGCCATGACCGCTGGATTCACCCTGGCCAAGCCGTTTGCGGCGATGCTTCGCACCAGGACGGGGTTTCAAATCGTGTAATCGCATAAAACTTTCAGGCTGTGGCGGGAGCGGATTCGGGAGCTTTCAGGACCTCAACCTTTCTGATTTCCAGACCGCGGCCCTTGTAAATGTTTTCACGCGTGCGAAGACTCAACAACGCCTTGAGCGTGGCTTTGACGACGTTTGCCGCGTTCTTTGAGCCGAGTGATTTGCTCAAAACATCCTTCACGCCCGCCGATTCCAGGACCGCACGGACGGTCTTGCCGGCGATGATGCCAGTGCCCGGCGATGCCGGACGCAGCAAAATCTTTGCGCCGCCAAACTCGGAGAAAACCTCGTGCGGAATGGTCGCGTCTTTCAAAGACACAACCACCATCTGATTGCGAGCCAGCTCACCGCCACGCCGGATGGCATCGGCCACTTCGCCCGCTTTGCCCAGGGCAATCCCCACGCGGCCCTTTTTGTCGCCCACGACGACCAGCGCGCTGAAGTTGAACCGCCGCCCGCCCTTGACGACTTTCGCGGAGCGGTTGATATAAACGATCTTCTCGGTGAGTTCCTCTGACGAACCGCCCTCAAAATTCAGCTCGGGCGCTTCAGCAACGGACTTGGCGCGGCGACCGCGCCCGCGCGGGCCGCTGGGCGGTACACCTGCGATTTTCTCGATTTCAGCCACAGTATTCTTTCTGGTTTCAGGTTAAAATTTCAATCCGGCCTCACGCGCCGCGTTGGCCAGCGCCGCCAGCTTGCCGAGCACGGTCACCGGCTTGCCGTCCTTACCTTTGCCCTTCGACCAATGATAGCGCGCGCCGCCGCGATCAAAAACAACGGACTTGATGCCCTTGGCGAGGGCGGCCTCGGCCGACAGTTTGCCGATGACCTTCGCGCTGGCCACGTTGGCCGCGAGCTGGTCGCGGTCCGGCGTGCTCTTGCTCGCTGTCGAAGCCGCCGCCAGCGTCGTGCCGGCGTTGTCGTCAATGAACTGCACGTAAATGTTTTCGTTCGTGAAACGAACGCTCATGCGCGGGCGTTCCCGGGTGCCGCGGACTTTCCGGCGAACGCGCCAGTGGCGGAGTTGCGCCAGTTTATGTTTCTGTTCCGTTCTCATTACATTGCGTCACGGATTTTGCCGTGAACTAAAATTTTACTGCACCGTCTTGCCTTCCTTGCGCTGGACGTGTTCGCCCGCGTAGCGCACGCCCTTGCCCTTATACGGCTCCGGCGGATAGAAACTGCGGAGTTCGGAGGCGACCTGGCCAACGACTCGTTTATCCGGACCTTCAATCGTCAGCTTCGTGTTTTCCTCGACCGTCACTTTGATCTGGTCGGGAATCGCGTAATTGATGGGATGCGAAAAACCGAGCACGAGATTCACATTTTTGCCCTGGACGGCAGCCTTGAAACCGACACCCTGGATTTCAAGTTTCTTGACGAAACCTTCGGTCACACCCCTGACCATGTTGTTGACGAGCGCGCGACTCAGACCGTGCAGCGCCTTCGCCTGCGCGTCGTCCCCTGCGCGGCTCACGACAATTTTGCCGTCCTGCACCTTGAGGCTGGTGCGGCGCGGCAACTCCCAGTCGAGCTTGCCCTTCGGGCCTTCGACGAACACTTTCTGCCCCTTGACCTCCACCTTCACCTTCGGCGGAATGGCAATCGGTTGTTTTCCAATTCGCGACATAAATTCGTGATGCGTGATGCGTGAATTTTTACCAGATGTAACAGAGCAGCTCGCCGCCCAGATTTTTTTTCTTTGCCTCCGTGCCGGTCATCACACCTTCCGGCGTGGAAATCACCGACACACCCAGACCGCCGAGCACCCGCGGGATTTCCGTCGCGCCGACGTAGTGGCGCAGACCCGGCTTGCTGATGCGGCGCAATCCTTCAATCACGTTCTTTTTGCCCTGATACTTCAGTTTGATGTTGATGGTTTTAGGTGTTTTGCCTTCGACGGCCACCTCGGCAACGTAGCCTTCCTTTTTCAAAATGTTCGCGATGGTTTCCTTCATGCGCGAATGCGGCACGGCGACCACCGGCCGCAGGGCGCGACCGGCGTTGCGGATGCGCGTCAACATGTCTGAAATCGGGTCTGTCATATTTTTTTTATTCTCGTCCGTGTCCCTCGCCTTCGTCCTCGATTGGGAGGACGACGACAAGGACGATTAAATCGTCACCAACTGGCTTTCACCACGCCGGGAATCAAACCGTTCAATGCCGCTTCCCGGAAGGTGAGGCGCGAAACTCCGAACTTGCGCAGGTAGCCGTGGCGACGGCCGCTGAACGCGCAGCGGTTCACCACGCGCACGGGGCTGGCGTCGCGCGGCAGCTTGGCGAGGCCGGCGTAATCACGCCTGGCCTTCAGTTCGGCGCGAATCGCGGCGTATTTCTTCACCGTTTCCGCCTTGCGCTGGTTGCGCTCTCTCCATGCTCTTTTGGCCATAATCTTATTTTAATGTCAAATGACGAATGTCGAATGGTCTCTCAATGACTCAAATCAAACTGACGGCAATTTGTCATTCGTCATTTTGTTTCTGGTTTAACTTCCGCCGCCGCCTTCGGCGCTTCCTTCGCCTCCGCCAATGGCAAACCCATCAGCTTCAACAAATCCTGCGCCTCGGCGTCGGTTTTCGCGCTGGTCACAATCGTGATGTCCATGCCCTGCGTGCGTTTGATCTTGTCCAGGTCAATTTCCGGGAAAATGGTCTGCTCGGCGACGCCGAACGTGTAATTGCCGCGGCCGTCGAATTTGCGCGGCGACAGGCCGCGGAAGTCGCGGATGCGCGGCAGCGCGGCGGCCACCAGCCGGTCGAAAAATTCATACATCGCGTCACGGCGCAGCGTGACGCGGCAGCCAATGGGCTGGCCTTCGCGCAACTTGAAGTTCGCGATGTTGTGGCGCGACTTGCTGATGGCCGGTTTGCGGCCGGTGATGAGCGCGAGGTCCTTCGCCGCGTCTTCGACCGCGTTTTTTTCCAGCGACGCGCTGACGCCCATGTTCACCACGATTTTCACCATGCGGGGAATCTGGTGAACGTTGGCGTATTTGTGCTTTTCCTTCAGCACCGGCGCCACTTCGTTCACGTATTTGTTGTAAAGTCTGGCTTTCATGGCTCAATCATGCATTTGCCGCCGGCGCGGGCTGTTGCGCGCGCGCGTCAAAAAGCTCCGCCTTCATCACGTTGGAAATGTGGATTGTCCCTTCGCGCTCGACGATGGCGCCCTGCGGATGCTGCTGGCTTTTGCGCATGTGGCGCTTGATCAATTGCAAGCCTTCGACGATGACGCGCGCTTTTTTCGGCGACACGGCAATGATTTTACCGCGCTTGCCTTTTTCCTTTCCGGCCAGCACGACGACCTCGTCGCCCTTTTTCACATGACATTTCATTTTTCCAAAATCGTTAAGCCGTTGAATCGTTGAACCGGTTTAACGATTCAACGATTCAACGAAATCATATCACCTCCGGCGCCAACGAGATGATTTTCATAAACTTCTTGTCGCGCAGTTCGCGCGCCACCGGCCCGAAAATGCGCGTGCCCTTCGGGTTCAGTTCCTGGTCAATGATGACCACCGCATTGCTGTCAAAACGCAAATACGAACCGTCGCTGCGGCGGATCGGCCGTCGGGTGCGGACGATGACCGCGTTATGGACCTCGCCTTTCTTCACCTGGCCGTCCGGCGCGGCGTCCTTGATGTGCACCTTGATGATGTCGCCCACGCGGGCGTAACGCTGGTTGCGGCCCAATACGCCGATCGCCCAGGCGATCTTCGCGCCGGTGTTGTCCGCCACGTCCAAATGGGAACGAATCTGCAACATAAAAGTTATTCCGCCACCAGCGCCACGCCCTCACTGCGCTCCAGGACTTCCAGCAAGCGCCAGCGCTTCAGTCTGGAAAACGGGCGCGTTTCTTCAATGCGCACGCGGTCGCCTGGTTTGGCCTCGCCTTTTTCGTCATGCGCATAAAATTTCTTGTAGGCGGTCACGACCTTGCGGAACCGCGGGTGCGGAAAGCGGCGCTCGACGCGCACGACGATCGTCTTGGCCATCTTGTTGGCGATGACCTCGCCGACGCGTTGCTTGCGCTGTCCGCGCGTTCCCAAATTTTTCGTCTCTTCGGCCATGTTAAAAAATGCGGTGATGAAGCAATGGAGGGGTGGAGAAATGGGAACACGGGCCGGCAGAGCGTTGCTTTTCAATACTCGAACGCTCCCTCATCCCAACACTCCAATTCTTCATGTTCCGTTTGTTCTTCATTTCGTTTTATTTGGCACGTCGGCTCCGCGCGAGCGGAGTTCCGAGATGCGCGTTTCGAGCCGCGCGATGTCGCGGCGCAGCGTCCGCAGACGCGCCGGCTTTTCCAGCTGGGCGCTCGCCTGCTGCAAACGCAGGTTGAACATTTCGTGGCGCAGGTCGCGGTTCTTGGCCGACAACTCCACCAGCGTCATGTCTTTCGTTTCAGAAAACTTCATAAAATCTTTTTGATAGCGTCGAGCCTCTGGCACGACCGTTGGCGCACAGCGCCAACGCCACCATCATCTGCTCATGTAATGCCGCGATATAAATTTCGTTCTGATCGGCAGCTTCGTCGCCGCCAGGCGCAACGACTCGCGCGCCTCCACTTCCGTGATCCCATCCACTTCAAACAACACGTTCGCCGGGCGTATCACCGCCACCCACGATTCCAGCGGGCCTTTGCCCTTGCCCATGCGCGTTTCCAGGGGTTTCTTCGTGAACGACTTTTGCGGGAAGATGCGAATCCACATTTTCCCGCGCCGCTTCAGGTTGCGGGCGATGGCCACGCGCGCGGCCTCAATCTGTTTCGTGTCCAGCCAGCAACGTTCCAGCGCCATCAGGCCGTATTCGCCGAAGGCCACCGTGTGACCGCGGGATGCCACCCCCGCGCGGCTGCCACGGTGCATCTTGCGATACTTCACTCTTTCAGGCATCAACGGCATAAAATTTTTTCGCTAAATCGCTAAATTTGTAACCCGTTAAATCAGTGATTGGTTAAATCGCCACACGGTTGTTGAAACATATTTGACTCTTTAACCAATCACCCATTGTTCTTCAATTCACCGGCGCCGGTTCAGCGGGTTGCTCTTTTTTTTGCGGCTTGGTTTCACCCAGGCAAATCCAGCACTTGATGCCGAGCTTGCCGTAAACGGTGTTCGCCTCGGCGAAACCATAGTCAATGTTCGCGCGCAACGTGTGCAACGGCACGCGACCCCAGTGATACATTTCAACGCGCGCGAGTTCCGCCCCGCCCAAACGGCCCGAGCAGCGAATTTTGATTCCTTCCGCGCCAAAATCCTGCGCCGTCTGCAGCGCCTTTTTCATCGCCCGCCGGAAGGAAACGCGGCGCTCCAGTTGCAAGGCGACGTTCTCGGCCACGAGCTGGGCATCGAGTTCCGGCGTCTTCACTTCGACGATGTCCACATAAACTTCCTTGCCGGTCTTGCGGCTCAGTTCCTCCTTGAGCTTGTCAATTTCCGCGCCTTTGCGGCCGATGACCACGCCCGGACGGGCGGTTAGAATGGTGACGCGGCAACGATTGGTCGCGCGTTCAATGAGAATCTTCGGCACGGACGCCGATTCGAGCTTCTTCTTCAGCAATGCGCGGATTTCGCGGTCTTCGGTCAGGAGCGCGCCGAACTCCTTCTTGCCGGCAAACCACTTCGAGCGCCAGTCCTTGTTGACGGCGACGCGCAAACCGATTGGATTGGTTTTTTGGCCCATATTTTCGGTTAACGTAGCGCAGCCGTCCCGGCTGCTTCTGCTTCAAATTTTTGATTCGTTTTCATTTTTTGCAGGCGGGACGCCTGCGCTACTTTTATTCGTCCGACAAGGTGATTTTAATGTGGCAACGGCGCTTGAGAATCGGTCCGGCGGAGCCGCGCGCCTTCGGCATAAAACGTTTGATAATCATCGCCGAGCCGGCCACGGCTTCCTTGATGCGCAAACTTTCCGGCTTGAGTTTGTTGTTGTTTTCCGCGTTGGCGATGGCCGACTTGAGCGTCTTGGCCACGAGCCGCGCGCCCTTGCGCGGCACGGCCTGCAGCACCGCCTGCGCCTGCCGGGCCGGCAACCCTTGAATCTGCCGCACCACCTCGCGCATTTTCTGCGGAGACATCGGCACATTCTTCAAAATTGCGTGGACTTCCATGTTACTTCGCCTCCGCCTTGGCCGTGTGCGCGCCGTGCTTCCGGAAGATGCGCGTCGGCGAAAATTCGCCGAGCCGGTGGCCGACCATGTTTTCCGTCACAAACACCGGGTTGAAGATTTTGCCGTTGTGGACATTGAACGTCAGCCCCACGAAATCCGGTGTGATGGTCGAACGCCGCGACCATGTCTTGATCGGCGTTTTTTGATTTGTGCTCTTCGCCTTCTGGATTTTGTCCAGCAGATGAAAATCCACAAACGGACCTTTTTTAATCGAACGTCCCATAAATTACTTGTTCTTCATTGGCCGGCCGTCGCGGCGCACGATGATGAAACGGTTTGAAATCTTCTTCTTGTGGCGCGTCCGGTAACCCTTGGCCAGCAAACCCCACGGCGAGGTCAACTGCTGCCAGCCGCCGCCCGACTTCGACTTGCCGGCGCCGCCACCGTTCGGGTGGTCCACCGGGTTCCGCGAAACGCCGCGGTTGATGGGGCGGATGCCGCGATGCCGTGACCGGCCCGCCTTGCCCAAAATCACGTTCTCATGCTCCACGTTGCCGACCTGGCCAATCGTCGCGTAGCATTCCTCGTTAATCTTGCGGATTTCGCCGGACGGCAGACGAATCTGCGCGTAACCTTCGCCGCGCGACATCAATGTGGCCTCGCCGCCCGCTGAACGCACAACTTGCCCGCCGCGACCGGGCACGAGTTCGATATTGTGAATCGCAATGCCGACTGGAATCGCCTTGAGTGGAAGCGCATTGCCGATTTCCGGCGGAACCGCCGGGCCGCTGGAAATGGTGCCGCCGACTTTGATGCCCGTCGGGGCGATGATGTAACGCTTCTCGCCATCCTTGTATTGGAGCAACGCCAGCCGCGCCGAGCGCATCGGATCGTATTCGATGGCCGCGACCGTGGCCTCGACGCCGTGTTTGTTGCGCTTGAAATCCACGAGGCGGATTTTCTGCTTGTGGCCGCCGCCGATGCCGCGCGCAGTCATGCGACCGTAGTGGTTGCGGCCACCGGTCTTCTTCCGCGTGACGACCAGCCGTTTTTCCGGCCGCGCCTTCGTAATCTCGTCGAAATCTGCGAACGTGACGTAGCGCAGAGACGGCGTTAGCGGTCTAAATGTTTTAATTGGCATAAAAACAAAAGTTTCAGCAACAACTCAGGGAGTCGGCAAGACCATCATTCCTGTCCCTGCGGGGAATCAGTTATCGGCCTGCACCCATGCTGACCATCCGCCCTTCCGAGCGAAACGGAGCGGGGAAAATATCAAATATGCGCTTCAACGCAAGAGGTTTTTTGAAGAATTTTGCGTTCCCAAACCGGCCAAAATTGGTAATTGAAACCGGCATGGCAAACGACTGATTTTCCCCTTCCGAAAACAAACGCCAAGCCGCGCCGCCAACCGAGAAGGCTCGCGGTGAAAAGAGCCTGCTGCCTTGGAAGTCGTGGGGTTCAACCAGCAAACCGCCGACACAACCTGACCTCGCTCAAAGAGGTTTGGTGCGCCACGAACGTCATTCGCAATTGCAGCGGCGACCCTCGCAAACTGTGAAATTAATCGGAAACAGAACCGCCCAGTGGTTCTGCATCTGTGGTCGCCATTTGTTGCAGCGCCTCGTCGTGTCCCAAGGCAAGGGCAGCGGCGATTTTCTTCTGCTCAATGGTGAAGGAACCAACCGGCAGTGGCTTGAGCGGACGCGCGTCAATGAGCGAGAGCGCCCAATGCTGGAATTGAAACTTGTCCAGTTCCGCCAATTAAGTCTTCAACCTTTTGTTTAGCTGCCTCCAAAAGCTTCTTGGCTTTGGCGCGGGCCTCGTAGGCTGCGGTCACCAAGCCAGCAATTTTTTGCTGAAATCCAGGCGAAGGGAGAAACACAGTGTAACGAACAATGTCGGCTGGATAAATTTCTATTTGTCCCGACGAGCCAGAGAGCCACTGATTTGTCTGCAACTGTCCCAGAGAGGAGTTAAGGAAAACGGCTAGATAGATGGGATTGCAAGTGGGCCGGATGATTGTCACGTGGTTATCAACGACTGTTGGTTCATCATGGAGCACGCAGTTGGCCCGGCCAATCGTGCCCCAGCCGGTCGAATTCATGCTGACATCATATTTTCGGGCAACGGCTCGCTTATTTGCGTCGTAGAAAGCGCGGTCTGTTCGCTCGCAATGTTCGATATTGATGAATTGCTTCCCCACGTAGCGGCTATTGACTGCGAGCACGTCGCCGCCTTCGACGTAGCGGGGTTGGACACCACGGTGGGGTTTGGGTGCAATGTCACCGAGCTTGACGGCTTTGCCGGTCTTCTCCAAATGCCGAATGAGGCGCGCGTATTTTGGCTGGAAATGCTCGGCGTCAATGCGGCTGAACTTGGCCGCATCTTTCACGTTCACCAGGTAGCCCGGCGACCAACTCAAATCCACCTTCTCAAAGCTGACCGCACCCAAAAGCATTTCCTCGGCTTGATGGTACAAAGATTCTGCGGTCTTTCCTTCACGCTCGGCGGCCAGAACAGTTTGTTCTACCTGTTTTTGCTGCTCTTTATGGGGGAACGCTACGAGGAGCTTTCGAGCGTCAGAAAGAGCGAGATGCATTTGGACTTGCCCTTGAAACCACCGCCGAAGTTGCATTTGACCAAATTTGCTGTCGAGAAATGCGGCAAGGTAGAAAGTGTTGTGTTTCATTCTGTCCCGCATCTCTACGCCAACTAGGTCTTGGCTGATGTTGCATGTCGGCAATCCAATGACTGCTGCCCCGATGTCACCGGTTTTGTTCAGCACAACGTCACCTCTGTGGAAACACGTTTTAGTGTCGTGTTCGTTCCTCGCTTCAGAAATGAAGGCAACGTTGTTTAAGTCCAGCAGTATTGGCTTGACGTTTGAAACTCGCAGAAACGGGACTCCGGTTTGGACGTATTCGTCAGCAGGGATGTCGAAAATCCCTTTCCGCATCCGTTTGGCTATTTTCCCAAGTGTCTGTACATCGTTCCGCTTCGACAGTTGGTTGTACACAGCCCGGTAGTCGGGCCGCCAAAACTCAGCATCAAGGCGATGCCATTCGGCAACTTCCTTTTTTGAAGCGATGGACCAAACAGCCATAGAGTCAGCTCCAGAAATCGAGTCGTTCAGTTTTGGCAAACTTGATGAACTCGGCGGCGATTTGATCGAGGTCGTGATCTTTGACGGGTTTCCCGCGCGTGTCGCGGGCGAGCGTGCCGTCCGGGTTGCGCTTGAAGAGATATTCGCCGGAGTTGTCTTTGCCGGTATTTTCGCTTGTGGCCATGAAGATGGGGTAGTCGTCCAGCCGCTCGTTATCGCTCTTCCACTTTTGGACGAAGAGCACGCTGGTTTTCGTGCCCGTGAAAGGCTTAAAGGTGTTCACGTTCAGGCCCACGACCGCGAGCACGCGCGCCTTGTCGAAGATGTATTTGCGGATGTATTCGGCGTTCGTGTTATTCAGGTTGCCTTGCGGCAGAACGATAGCGGTACGCCCACCCGGTTTCAGGAAGCGAAGGCAGCGCTCGATGAAAAGCACATCGCGGGTCATTTTGTTGGCGCGCTTGTGCTTTTTGGGGTCGCCTTTGTATGCGAGGTCATAGCCGCCGAGGATTTCAGGATTCTTGATAACACCCGCAAAAGGCGGATTGGTCATCAACACATCGAACTTTTCGTCTTTGACTTCGCGGTTGAGGTTGTCATCGCGGCTGCCCCACTCGCGCGAGTCGATCGAAGAGACACGATAGACGTTGGTCTTACCGTCACCGGCAATAAGCATCATGAAGCGAGCGACGCGTGCCAGACGCGGGTCATAATCCAACGCGTAGAGGTATGTGTTGGCGTAGTCGTATTTGCGCTGCGTGAGATTGTTTTTGTATCGGGTCTTGATGTAGTTCTCGAAGACGTAATTTAGCGTGTGAATCATGAAGCCGCATGGGCCGCACGCGGGGTCGAGGCAATATTCGTTCGGCTTGGGATTGAGCATCTTCACGCACATGTCCACAACCTGACGCGCCGTGAAGTATTGGCCTTTGTCGCCCTTCTGCTCCGGGTTAATCATGTATTCAAAAGCCGCGTCAATCACGTCCATGTCGGCGTCAGCAAAACGCTTGTGCTGGAGCGTGGAGGCAACCGTGACGAGGGCTTCAGGCGACAGCTCAATTTTGGTGTGCTCGTCAAAAATATCTTTCCACTTGGTACAGGCTTTATTGAAGAGAGCTTGGATTCGCTCCTTCTGCTCTCGCGGCGGCGCAGTTGACGCAGCGTTGACAAGAACGCAGTACACGTTGGGCCTTATGCGAACTGCGGCTCTACGTTTCAAATAGGAAAGCCGCCTCCGTTTCCGAAGGCCGCTCGCGCGGGTTGAATTTGATTTATTTGCCCGGTGTACTGAATTGCATATATCAAATCGCACGGTTTGCGCTTACTGGGCCAGCGCACCATCATTTCATCGCCTTGTCGGGCGAGAGTCTGAATTCGCGGCGGATGCTGGCGTTGGCCGGGTCGCTGGGGGGCCATTTGGCGTCGGCGGCAAATTGAATCTCGCGGCGGCGGGCAATGATGCTTTTGACGGCGGCTTCCAAAGTCGCGCGGGCGGTGGTGGCGTCGCCAGCCAGGGCATGCGCCGCCGCAATGTCGGTGGCGAGGGTGATGAGTTTGGCGGCAGTGATGCCGCCGGCGGTAAACACCGGGGCGTATTCGGCTTTTTGCGCGGCGGCAACGATCTGCCCGGCGTTGTTGAGTGAGTTGATCCAGTCCTGATTGCTGGTTGAACGGTTGACTTTGGGCGCGGGCGCGGGTGGTGGAGTTGGCGTGGGGTCGGGCATAGTTAGTTTATGGTTGAGTGTTGATGGTTGAGCGTTGAGAAATCAGACACCGGAGGTCAGGGTAAACGCCTGTCGCCGGGCGTTGGCGGCATCGAGGGACAAACCTTTCCTGTGAGGGAAGCTCAAACAACCTGTCTCCGCTTCGGGCGATGCAAGAAGTTGTTTGGAGGACAGCAGCAACGGGGGTTTCCCAAGGGAAAGTTGACACGAATTTGACCGATTTCAGCCAATTTATTTGCGGTCATTCGCGGGCATTCCGCCTTCGTTTCACTACGGCGCGACAAGCCGTGGTTCCAAGTTTGGCCGGACGTTTTTCCTAATCCAGCGTTTGCCGGTAGCGTTTGATGCCGATGGCCAGCATCACGACCAAAAACAGCGCGATGGGCCAAAGGTCGGGCGCAACTTCAATCAGGCCGTTGCCTTTCAACAAAATTCCCCGCACGACGCGCAGAAAATGCGTCAGCGGCAGCATTTCGCCGATGTCCTGCGCCCAGCCCGGCATGCCGCGGAACGGAAACATGTAGCCGGACAAGAGCAGCGACGGCAGGAAAAAGAAAAACGCCATCTGCACCGCCTGAAGCTGTTTTTTGCCGATGGTCGAGAAGGTGATGCCCACCGCCAGGTTTGCCACAATGAACGGGAACGCCAGCACCAGCAACAACGACACGCTGCCAATAATCGGCACGTCGAACAGGAACTTCGACGCCAGCAAAATCAGGAAGATCTGGACGTAGCCGACGGTGATGTAGGGAATGATTTTGCCGATCATCACTTCGCCCGGGCGCACCGGCGTCGAAAGCAGGTTTTCCATCGTGCCGCGCTCGCGTTCGCGGGTGATGGCCAGCGCCAGTCCGCCGGCCAGAGTCGTGCCCGTTCGCAGTCGCATGTCGGGAAATCAACCAGAGTTGGGGAAATTTGCAAGTTTGCGCCGGGCCGGGCAAAACTGATAGGTTCATGGCCGTATGAAGAAATTGTTTGTCTGCGCCTGGGCGCTCGTTTGTTTATCTGGAACCGCCACCGCGCAAAATACGAACACCAATCTGCCCGGCTGGGTCACCCGGCCTTTGTCGCTGACCGACAGCCTCAACCTGGCGTTGCAACAAAATGCCACGATTCTCAAAGCCAAAAGCGACCTCGAAGCGTCGCAAGGCGTGGTGGTGCAGACACGCGCCGTGGCGTTGCCGCAAGTGCAGGCGAACGGCCAATACAAGGACACTGATCCGCGCGCGATTGAAAACTTTCCCATACCGGGGGCGCCGGCCCTACCACATCAAAACTGGAACGCAGGCGTGCAAATCGTCCAATCCATCTACGAAGGCGGCAAAATGGTCGCGGCGTTGCGCGCGGCCAGTGTCACCAAGCAGCAGGCCCTGGCGCAATATCAGACCGTGATTGCGGACACACTGCTCGCCACGCGCCTGGCGTATTACGATGTGTTATTGGCCCTGCAGCAAATCACGGTGCATGAAGCCTCGGTCAATCTGTTGCAAAAGGAACTCGAGGACCAGCAACGGCGTTACGGCGCCGGCACGGTACCGCATTTCAACGTGCTGCGTGCGGAAGTCGCCGTGGCCAACGAACGCCCGAATTTGATTCAGGCGCGCAACCATTACCGTATCGCGAAAAACAATCTGTCGAACCTGCTCGGCTATAATCTGCCGCGTGAAATCTGGGAGGACGTCCCGTTGAACCTGAGCGAAACGCTGGACGCCGCGCCCTACCAGGTGGATTTGCCCGCGGCGATTCAACAAGCACTGTCCCGGCGCACCGAACTCATTGCCTTGCGCAAAACGTCGGAGTTACAGCAACTCAACGTCGTGAACGCCAAGGCTGGTTACAAACCGACTGTCCAAGTTTTTGCCGGATATAACTGGTATAACGCGCAATTCACCGAGCCGGTGGAACTCGACCACGACATCCACGGCTGGAATGCCGGCGGACAGTTAAGTTGGAACATTTTCGACGGGATGCTGACGCGCGGAAAAGTCGTCCAAGCCAGGGCGCTTTATGACAAATCCAAGACCGAGGTGGACGATAAGGCGCGGCAAATTGAACTGGAGGTTCGCACGGCCTATTCCGATTTCATCATGGCGCGTGAAGTCCTGGATTCGCAGCAAAAAGTGCAGGAAGAAGCCGACGAAGCCCTGCGTGAAGCGAGCGCGCGCGTCGACGCCGGCACCGGCACGCAATTGGATGTGCTCGACGCCCAGACTTCGCTGACGCAGGCGCGGACGACGGAAATTCAGGCGTTGCACGACTACGATACCGCCCGTGCGAAGCTTGAACGCGCCATCGGGGCGGACATGACCCAGGCGTCCGCGGCAAAATAAGGCGAGCCTCCGCTCGGGACGGATATTTACCGATTGACGGCGTTGGTGTCTCTGGTGGATTTTGTCCGCCGATGAAAAAGATCCAACGGGCGTTGCTTTCCGTTTCCGACAAAACCGGCCTGGTACCGTTCGCGCAAATCATCGCGGCGGCGGGCATTGAACTCATTTCCACCGGCGGCACAGCCAAAACGCTACGCGAAGCCGGGCTAACCGTGAAGGACATCAGCGAACACACGGGCTTCCCCGAAATGCTCGACGGCCGCGTCAAAACCCTCCACCCGAAAGTCCACGGCGGTCTGCTGTTCATCCGCGGCAACGAAACGCACGAGGCGACGGTAAAAGCGCACGGCATCCCGCCGATTGATTTGGTGGTCGTGAATCTTTATCCGTTCGAGCAGACCGTCGCGAAGCCGGGCACGAGCCTGCACGAAGCGATTGAGAACATTGACATCGGCGGGCCTTCCATGCTCCGCAGCGCGGCAAAAAATCATGACAGCGTAACGGTGGTGGTGGATCCGCTGGATTACGCAGAAGTTGCCAAACAAATTTCAGAGAACGGCAACACGACCTTGGAATTGCGCCGCGCGCTGGCGGCGAAAGTGTTCGCACGGACGGCGGCTTATGACGGGGCCATCGCGTCGCACCTGGCCAAAACGTTTGAAACGCAAAATGATGATTTGCCGAACGCGCTGTTCGTCCACGCGCCGTTGGCGCAGACGCTGCGTTACGGTGAAAATCCACATCAGGTGGCGGCGCTTTACGGCGGGTTCAAGGAATTTTTCCAGCAGCTCCACGGCAAGGAACTTTCCTACAACAACATTCTGGATTTGACGGCGGCGGCGGGCCTGATGGCGGAATTCACGGGCGACCCGCCGACACTGGCCATTCTCAAGCACACAAACCCATGCGGCGTCGGGCAGGGAAAAAGCCTGCGCGAAGCCTGGAACAAGGCGTTCGCAACCGACCGGCAGGCGCCGTTCGGCGGCATCATCGCCGTCAACCGGCCGCTCGATGGTGCATGCGCCGGGGTCATCGCGGAAATTTTCAGTGAAGTCATCGTCGCCCCGGAATTTTCAGCGGAGGCGCTGGCGATTTTGCAGAAGAGGAAAAATCTGCGGCTGCTGAAACTTTTGAAATGGCCCGTGGGGCGAGACCCCGTCGAGCCGGGCTATTCCGCAAAAGCCGGGACTCGAGAGACTCTCGCCCTAACATTAGACGTGCGCAGTGTCGGCGCGGATTCGTTCTTGCTGCAACAGCGTGATGTCAAAACGACAACACGGTTGGACTTGGAAATTGTGACCAAACGCCAACCCACCGAGGCGGAGTTCAGCGCCATGTTGTTCGGCTGGCGGGTGGTGAAGCACGTGAAATCGAATGCGATCGTTTACGCGGCGCCGGATCGCACCCTCGGTATCGGCGCGGGGCAGATGAGCCGCGTGGACGCAAGCCGGATTGCCATCTGGAAGGCAAGCGAAGCCAAGCTTTCGCTGAAAGGCAGCACGATTTGCAGCGACGCGTTTTTCCCTTTTGCGGACGGTTTGATTGCTGCGGCGGAAGCGGGTGCAACGGCAGCGATTCAACCGGGCGGCTCAGTGAAGGACGCGGAGGTGATTGCCGCGGCGGACAAACGCGGGATGGCGATGGCATTCACCGGCACGCGGCATTTCCGGCATTGAATTATCGCTCAAAGACGGCTCGCGAGGACGCTTGCCCCACCAGTCTCAGTGGATCAGCCAGTAAATCAGAGCGAACTGGCTGGCGGTCACCGCGACCACAAGCGCCCACACGAAAAATTCGCTGGCGTGCAACCCACGCTGTCGGGCAGCGCCGAGCCAGAATTGGAGTTTAACGGAACCAAGGGTGATGAGATCGCCGTTGCGGAGCACGGCGGTTTGAACGGGCTGGGCATTGACCGCAGCCAAGGCGTTTGGCGCCGTGGTGATTGTAAATCCTCCCTCGCGTTGAAATTCCAGAGTGAGGTGCCGGTCCCAAACCCCGTCATCGTCGAGCTGCAGCTCGTTTCCCGCTGCACGTCCGATGCGGAAAGGAAAATGGCGGGCGACCAATTGATTGCCCGCTTTTTTTCCTGAAAGGACGTTGAGTTGAACCATTACCAGATGCGGCGCGGCACCGTGATTTGGTCGCCGGGATAAACGGGCGGGTCCGCGTCCTTGCCGGCCAGCACTCTGGTTACATTCACTTTGGTCCGCTGGCCGGCGCGTATAAGCCAGACCTTGCGTTTGTTGGCGAAATCGGTGAAGTCGCCGGCAGACGCAATGGCTTTGGCGACGCTGGTCTCACCGAGATAAAGTTGACGTCCGGGAGTTTTAACTTCGCCGCTTACATAGTAAACACGATCCCCGATGTCGACGGTAACGGTAAGATGGGTGTAAAACCTGGGTACATAGAAGTCGTGGATCTCATTCTGCAATTCGCCCGCCGTTTTGCCTGCCGCCTGGATCTTGCCGATGTCGGGCATGGTGATGGTGCCGTCCTCTTTGATGGGTTCCTTGTGCGGTTCATATGGTTCCGGCAGGCCGCTCAAGGACACGATAATGGCGTCACCGACGTGGAAGCGGGCGACATCCGCCGCGGATCCGCCTGCTCCCGGCAGGCCGGTCATCGCCGGCGGATTGGGCATATCGGAAAACAAGGCTTCGTCTGACGGCGAGGAGCAACCAGCAAACATCAGTCCCGCGAGCGACAATCCACAAATAGTCAGTCCCCGCACCACCAACTTGCAATGCAATTTCATTACCCGAATCTTCGTAAAAAACCACGTGCCCAATCAATACTTTTGTTTGATGTCACCCCGGTCGGTGTCACCGGGACCACCTTGACTTGGGGCGGGAGTCAGCCGTTCGTCCTCAATGCGTGAAGAGTAATCGTGATAATAACCGGTGTAGTAGTAATAGCTTTCGTCCTGGGACACATTGATGTTGTTGAGCACGATACCGGCGAAGTTGCCGCCGACCTTTTCGATCATCTGTTTGGCGCGGATGTTCATCGGCTGGGGGTAGCGGCGGTATTGAATCACCTGCAACACCAAGTCCACTTCGCTGGCCAGAATGGAGGCGTCGCTCACGCCCAAAATCGGCGGTGAATCGAAAAAGATGAAATCATACCGTTGCTTTAACTCGGCGACCATGTCCTTCATTGGCGACGACCCGAGGATGCCCATTGAACTGTTTGGCAATTTACCGCTGGCCATGAAGTCGAGCAGGGGCACGCTGGTGGTCTGGATCACCTCCGCGAGCGTGTTTTGCTTGAGGAGGTAATTGGTCAGACCGATATTGTTGCTGACGCGGAGCATTTTGTGAAGGGCTGGGCGGCGCAAGTCTGAGTCCGCCAGCAACACACGCTGACCGGCGTGGGCGAACACGGTGGCCAAATTCAAGGCGGTGGTGGTTTTTCCTTCGCCCGCGCCGGCGCTGACAACAAGCACGCTGTTCAATTTGTCGTCTTTGCGCGAGAAGAGCAGATTGGTGCGCAAGACACGGTAGGCTTCGGCGTGCGTGCTTTCGGTGCCTTCGTCCACGAGAGAACCGACATTTTGCGGAATGACGCCCAGCACCGGTGCCTGAAACGCACGCTCCACATCGTCAATCGTCTTCACACTGGTGTCCAGATATTCAATGAAGAAGGCCAGACCAATGCCCATGACCAAACCGAAGATGAGGCCGAGGGCAATGTTTAAGGTTTTGTTGGGCTTGACCGGAGCATCACCCGGTGTCGCCGGATCGGTAATTGTGACCATGGCTGTTTTGGGAATTTCGAGGCCAAGTCTTTCCGTTTCAATTTTGGCAGCCAGCAGCTTGTGAAATTCCAGCCTCCTCTCCAATTCCCGTTTTTTCTCCCAATAAGGCACGCCCCTGAGGTATTCAGCCTGGTCTTTGACTTTAGCTTCCTCGACCGCAGCAGTGAACGCATCCAGCGCGGCCTTCTGGGATTTCACTTCGCTCTGAAGGGCAGCCATAATGCCGGCAACCCGGTCGTCAATTTGATGATTCAACTCGTCAATCTCGGATTTGACGCGGACGACGTTCAAATTGTTGGTCGGGTTGTAGTCATTTGTCAAAACGACATATCTCTGTTCAGCCTCATGCAGTTTGTCCAGCAACCCGGATAACGCCGCGTCACCGGTCACCGTGGGCAGAACGTCCCTCAGTTTGTCCGTACTGTAAGCCTGCAATTCCGTCACCCGCGTTTGCAATTGCTTGTAGAGCTTCTCCCCTTCGATTTGCTGGTCGTTGTAGCGTTGCAACAATTCCTGCGTGAGCGTGGGAGTCGGTCCGATGGAGTTCGGGCCGGAATCAACAATATTCAATGTCTTGCGCAGATTATCCACCTCGGCCTGGACGGCTTGAATTTTCTCCTCCTCCGCCTGAAATTGTGCTTCCAAAACGTCAATGCCTTTCGACGCCAATTGTTGTCGTTGTTGGAGCCGGTAATCTTGATAGGCAATGGCAATGGCGTTGGCCAGTCGGGCGGCGTCGTTCTTGTCCTCGCTATAGACGGTAATGTTGATATATTTCGTGTTCCGCACTGTGTCGAGATGCATCCGCCGCTTTAGAAACTCGATGGCCTCGGTGGTTTTGAGCGTCTCACCATTGAAGTACTTCTTCCCCCATTCGATGTTCAGGTTCAGCGTGCTGACGACGTTGCTCAAAACGGCTTGAGATTGGATTAGTTCAAAGGTTGTCTGAAGGAAATACGGATCATAAGCGGCCTGCGATACTGATCGCTCTTCGCCCATGCTGATGTCGCTGACATCCGATTCGACAATGATGCGGACAGTGCTGGCGTAGGATTCCGGCAGAATGAACGTCACGGCCGTGGCCACGATGGCGGTGATCAGAAATACGGTGATGATGATCGCCTTGCGTATGCGGATGATGCGCCAGTAATCCAGGAAATGCAACCGGGTTTCCTGCGGCGGCGAAATCTTGAATGAGTCCATACGTCAAGAAAAAGCGGGCACTTCGATTAATAAGACAGGGTTTCTATCGGAATGTTCAAAAAACATTGAAAAAATGCCCGCTTAATAAGCCGCGGTGACACCCAGGTAAACGATGTTTTGGTCGTAACCGCGCTGATTGATGTTGGACTGAATCGTATTAAAATTATAGCCCGCCTCAGCCGAGAAATGCGGATTAAAGGTGTAGGACAGGTTCAGACCAAGCGTGTAATAGGAATCCGACTGGTTGTTGTATTGTCCCTCTTGAAAAGTCGAATATTGCCAGCTCCCGATGATTGACCCCAACAATTTGGGCGTAATCAGGTGGTTGAGGGAAGCGGAAACGACCGTACTCTGCTGATACTGGGTGATCTTGCCATTCGTCGGATTGACTGAGGCCACATCCGTGGCGTTTTGCGCTTCGGTGAAGCCGATTTGCGCATAACTGCCGGGACAGTAGGTATAGACTGCCGACAGAACCGCATACGGCGCAACCGATGGTGAACCTACGGGATCGTTGTAATTTTCGGTGTATTGCACGCCGGCTTTGGCCGAGACATTCAAATTGGGAAGAAAGTTGTGCTGAACGCCGACATATCCGAAGTACGAGCGGCTATCGCGGTTGTCGCTATAGTAAATCGCAGGACCGATTCCCGATGGGTTAGAGGCAATCGGCTCATCCCCAGTATAATTTACCTGCTCAAATGAACCACCAAAGAAGGCCGTGGTCTCCGGAGCGACGAGCCAATTGAAATTCAATGAAACCGTTTGCTCAACGCGATTGAGCAGCCCGGCCAGACTGGCTCCATTTCCGCTAGTAACATCAGCGATGTTGGCACCGCTGTTCTGATAATCGTAAAACGAGTTTTGATAAGACAACGACGTGCTGAACAACCTTGTCCAATCCGTATTCAATGTGATGGTGGCCGTGTTGCGAATGTTGCTTCCGTTGACACGGAACGGATATGAGGTTGGCACCGTATTTACCAATTGCGGCTGTTGGGCCACAACAAACGTGTCCAGCAGTTTTGCCTGCCATCGCTCGGTAAACGCGTGGTCCACCCATAAATCAAGCTGCTCGCTTTGGTCAACCGCACTCTGTCCCAGTTCTTCCCGTTCCTGGTAATAAGTCATCGCGTAAGTGTTGCGCAACCCCAACTCCGTTTGTTGCAAAGGCACGGCCAACATGATTTGCGGGGAAACTTCAAAACCGTAGCTGCCGCGCGGGTTGAGGCTGCTGTTTGCCGTGTCGTAGTTGTCATCGTAAAACCCGCGCAAGGTGGCTGAAACGTTCCAGATTTTGGAGGCTGACATGGGTCCCAAATCAGGCGCGTAAGTGGCGTGTAAACTGACAGTTCCGGCTACTGCCAGCCCCATAGAAACAAAGAATTTCTTCATAATCGCCCTTTAACGTTCAAAGACGTGGTAATTAGACCGCTGACATTCTTTATCATTCAAAAAAAGAGCTTACAACCAACGACGTGCAGGATATTGCCAAGAGGATTGTCCCGTTGTCAAAAACTATTTTTCACATTTTTTCGACTGTAAATTACCTCGCAAACCGGCGCAACGGACATGCCAGTGTTCCAAATTTAGACGCGCTTTTGTTTCAATTCCTTCAGCAACGACTTCCGAGTTAGAGCATTGATCACGTCCGTTTGTTCCAGCCATCCTTTTCGGGCCATCCCGGCCCCAAGCCGCAGAAAAGCTGCGTGCTCGTTACGATGCGCGTCCGGGTTGACGACGCACTTCACGCCCTTGCTCTTCGCGTAAGGCCAGAACCGCCAATCAAGGTCGAACCGGTGTGGATTGCAATTCAACTCAATCCAGGTGCCCGTCCCGGCACAGGCGTCAATCACTGCCTGCGTATTGACCGGATACGGTTCGCGTTCCAGGAGTAACCGCCCGGTCATGTGGGCGATAGTGTGAACAAACCTGTTTTCCGCCGCGCGAACGAGCCGCTTCGTGTTCTCCGCTTCGTTGCTGGCCGGAATGTGCAGGCTGGCGACCACCACGTCCAGTTCCGCGAGCAGGTCATCACCGAAATCCAGCCGGCCGCGCAAAACGTCCACCTCGCAACCCGTAAGCAACCGGAAACCACTGCCGCTTTCGGCGAGCCGTTCGTTGATTTTCCTGATCTCCCTGATTTGCTCGCGAACGCGTTTTGCATCCAGCCCGTTCGCCTGAAATGAGGACTTTGAATGATCGGTGATCGCCCAGTATTCAAAGCCGAGGTCATCCATGAATTTGGCGGTTTCTTCGAGGGTGTTGTGCCCGTCGCTCCAGGTCGTATGGTTGTGCAAGGCGCCGCGCAAATCCGTCCACTCGATGAGCTTGGGCAAATCATTTCTTTCGGCGGCAGCAAATTCGCCGTGGTCTTCGCGCAGTTCCGGTTCAATGTAAGGCAAATCCAGCTTCGCAAAAATGTCCGCCTCGTCCCGGCACGGCACGAGCAACTTCGGATCGCGCGTTTCCTCTTTGGATTTGAACAGGCCATATTCGTTCAACCGCAGGCCGCGGGCAATTGCCCGCTGGCGCATGACAATGTTGTGCTCCTTGCTGCCGGTAAAATAGGCCAGAGCAAACGGGAACTCCGGGTCGCTCACCACGCGCAAATCAGACTGGATGCCCCCGGCCAAAATCACACTCGCCTTTGTGTCACCCTGAGCGGTGACCTTGACAACGCCCGGCTGGGCGACGAAAAATTCAATCACCTCCGGCGGCTTCTTTGACGACGCCAGCAGGTCAATGTCGCCGATGACTTCCTTGAACCGCCGCAAGCTGCCGGCGGCGCTGCAACGAATCACGCCGGGGTGTGCGCGCAAACTATCGAGCAGCGGTTCCGCGGCGTGCAGCGCGTCACTCAACAAGTGTTTCGACGCGTAGGCCCGCCGGCGCTCAATGCCTTCGAGAATGTTCGCCTGCGTTTTTTCGCCGAAGCCATCGAGCCTGGCGACCTGGCCGGATTTGCAGGCCGCTTCGAGTTTCCCGACCGAATCAATGCCGAGCTTTTGATTCAGCGCCTGGATTTTTTTGGGGCCGAGTCCGGGAATTTCCAGCATTTCAACCAGGCCCGGCGGGATGGACGCTTTCAATTCGTCGTAGTAAGCCAGCTTGCCGGTTTCCACCAGCTCGGTGATTTTCTTTTCGAGCGCATCACCGATGCCTTTGATTTCACCCAGCCGGTTCTCGGCGACAATTTTCGCGAGCGGCTCGTTCAGGTTTTCAATCGTGCGCGCGGCATTCGTGTAAGCGCGCGTCTTGAAGGGGTTTTCCCCTTTCAATTCGAGCAGTGTCCCGATTTCGAGCAGAATTTCTGCAACCCGATCTTTGTCCATAGGCACCGGCATAATAGCCATCCTTCAACGGTGGCAAAAGGGAAAGTGAACTGCAATTTGGCTTGGAAAGTCCATACATTCCGACCGCCCCCCAAACAGACGGGCCGCTTTACTCTTTGCAAATAAAAGGGAAACGAACAAAAAAAATGGCCTGCGCCTTGCTGTAAGTTCCCAGACCGGCGGGGTTCATTTGTGCCGGGAATCGAAGAATGAAATTCGACAGTTTACATTTGAATTTTTCGGAACAATACCTGCAGGCGACGTTGGTTGTGTCGCTGTTGAGCGTGTGGGTGTTGGTGGGGCTTTTTTACTATCTGAACCATTATACCCGGCGGGAATACTTCAGCATTTGGACTGTGGCCTGGCTGTTTTATGCACTGTGGCTGACCCTGGGGCTGAGCTTGCCAGGCACGGTTTCCTGGAAAAATGTTCTCATCCTCAGGCAATGCTGTGTGGCCATTTCGGCGGTATTTCTCCTGTGGGGAAGCGCCCGCTTCCTCAGCCTGCCGGTTCGGCAGACACTGCTGACCCTGTTCATGCTGTTCCTGCTGGCTTGGACGATAGTCAGTCCGCAAATGCTTTCAGATGCTCTACAAATCCAACTGCCCGTCTTCATTCTGATCGGCCTCGGCAGCGTCTTTGCCGGGGTTTGCTTTTTCCGCGTGCGCAGGAAGATGCCGTTCGTCGGAGCGGGAATGCTGTCCATGGGCTTCCTGCTGTGGGGATTTTACCTTGCCAGTTACCCCTTCACCCTGGGTTACCAAAACCTTTACAACGCCGGCTTTCTCATCGCCGCCGTCCTGCAGTTGTTTATCGCGGTCAGCATGATAGTGCTGGTAATGGAGGAGGTCCGTTACAATGCCGAACAAATGCGCGCAGAAGTTGAAGCCGTTCGGTCGGAAAAAGAGGCATTGCAGGTCAAAGTCCTCACCACCGAGGAACAATGCCGAAGCCTTTATGATCAGGTGCGCCTGACCGAGGGCGTGCAGAAAGCCTACGATGAACTGCGCCGAACCCAGCAGGTGGTCGTGCAGCAGGAGCGCCTGCGTGCGTTGGGCCAGATGGCTAGTGGTGTGGCGCATGATGTCAACAACGCGTTGTCGCCAATCGTCGCTTATTCCGAACTATTGCTCAACACAGTGTCGGATCTCCCCGAAACGGCCCGTCATTATCTGCAAACCATCAACAAAGCCGGCGATGACATCGCCCACATCGTCGCCCGCATGCGTGAGTTTTATCGCCGCCGTTCCGACGACGAACCGCTGACGAAGGTGAATCTGAATCAAATCATCGAGGAAGTCATTGAGCTTACCCGTCCACGCTGGCGCGATGTTCCACAGCGGGAAGGCGTCTCCGTTCATATCAAACACGAATTCGAGCCCAACCTGCCATTGCTGCTAAGTGACCCCACTGAACTGCGGGAAGCGCTGTTCAATTTGATTTTCAATGCCGTGGACGCCCTTCCCCAAGGCGGCACCATCACCCTGGTCACCCGCTCCGTCACCCTGCCTGCCCATGGAGAAAATCTGCCTCCCGAACGGCAAATTCAGGTCGAGGTGCGGGACAACGGCATTGGCATGGATGAAAAAACCCGCCAACATTGCCTCGAACCCTTTTTCTCCACCAAAGCCACGCGGGGCGGCACCGGGCTTGGACTGGCAATGGTTTACGGCATGATGCAACGTCACGAGGGCAACGTCGAAATTGAAAGTGCGCCCGGCCGCGGGACTTGTGTCCGGCTCACTTTCCCCATCCGGGAAAAAGCTTCACTGGCCGCCGAGATCCCTACAACCCGGTCTAGAAAAGGCCGTTCCCTGCGCATCCTTTGCATAGATGACGAATCACAGATTCAGGAATTGCTGAAGAATTGTCTCACAACCTTCAAGCACCAGGTGACGACCACGTCGAGCGGGAAGCAGGGGATTGAAATGTTCCACGAGGCCATTCTCAAAAAGCAGCCTTACGAAACGGTGATAACCGACCTGGGCATGCCGGATATTGACGGACAACAGGTGGCTCGAACCATCAAGGCGGAATCTCCCGATACACCGGTCATTATGATGACCGGCTGGGGATCAGTAATGAAAGACGACGGAGAACTCGTCTCGGGAGTAGACGCCGTAGTCGGCAAACCGCCGCGCATAGCAGAGTTGAACAACCTGCTTCTTCGACTGACTGCACGGGACAAACGCCGGACCTGAAGTGTCCCTGTCCGGCGTTATCGCCTTCTCCCCACAACCCGGTTCGGGCGCTCTCTTCCGGGCTGCTTGTTTTTCGTGCCGATCCCTGCGAATTTCGGTAAGCTCTTGCGCATGCTGAGAATCCCCCATTGCCCGGTGGCGCTCACCATCGCCGGCTCGGACAGCAGCGGCGGCGCAGGCATCCAGGCGGACTTGAAAACGTTCGCCGCACTTGGTGTTCACGGCGCCAGCACGATTGCGTGCCTCACCGCGCAAAACCCCGGGCGTGTTCTTGCCGTTGAATGTTGTTCGCCCGGAATTTTGCGGCAGCAAATTGAAGCCGTATTTGAGGAATTGCCGCCTGCCGCGGTGAAAACCGGCATGCTGTTCTCGGCGGAAAACGTCCGCGTCGTGGCGGAATTTTTCAAGGCCCGATATTTTCGGAGGGACGAGTCACACAAGTCTCAAATTTCCAAACCAAAAAACAGGGACTCGCAGAGCTCGTCCCTCCGATTTCCACCGCTCGTCGTTGATCCGGTGATGGTTTCCACCAGTGGCGCCAGCTTGCTTAAACCGGCCGCCATCAAACTCCTGAAAGAGAAATTACTGCCGCTCGCCGAGCTCGTGACGCCGAATCTTTTCGAAGCCGAAACCCTGACCGGCCGCAAGCTGGCGTCGGTCGAAGATCTGCGCACCGCCGCCCGCGAAATTCACGCGCGCTTCGGCTGTGCCGCGCTGGTCAAAGGCGGTCATTTGCCAGGTGGACGCGAAGCCGTGGACATTTTTTATGATGGCCGGACGGAATTGTTATTGAGCGCGCCGTTCCTCAACGGTATCTCCACCCACGGCACCGGTTGCACCTATTCGGCGGCTATTGCGGGTTATCTGGCGCGCGGTCTCGACTTGCCGCAAGCAGTGAAACGCGCCAAGGAATTCATCACGCAAGCCATCGCCGGCAGTTATCGCATCGGAAAACATTTTGCGCTGAATCCGCTGTTTCACTAAGGCGCGTTCCACTCGACGACTAACAAAGAAACCGCCTCGCGCGGTAGATTCACGCGCAGGACGGTCTGACCATTCCTGACACGGATTTCTTTCGATGGTTCCAACTCAGCAAGTTGTCCGGCCTTTTCCAGTTCGGTAAATTGTTTTGGCGACAACGTCAACGGCGATCCCATCCGCTGCCAGACGGTGAAGGTGTCGCTGTGGTCGGCGTCAATACGGAAATGCCGGACCTGGGCCTTCGTGGTTTTTGCGGGCAGTCCGTCCAGGGCGAGCTTCACCTCCGCCACCGGACCGGGCGCGTCATCGTCATGATAGTGCCAGACCAAAACGCACAGCCGCTTCGATTCCAGACTGGCGAGCGCCGAAACATCAGGCCGGGCGCGGACGCCGTTTTTTAGAACGGCGTCCAGCGGCACGGTGGCATCGCTTTCCACCGCGAGCTGTTGGCCTCTCATCTGGCTGAACATCCGGAAGACGTTGAGTACGGGCAAATCAATGCCGTCGCTTGCCAGCGTGCGGAAACCGGCGAACGGCGGCTGGTCTTCAAATTCAAACGCCCACGTCAGCGCGCCTTCGAGGTTCACGCCATGCCGGCTGGCCAGCTCAAATTCACGCGCAATGCACTCGGCCGTATAGCAGGCGTAAATCGGGTTGTTGCGGTAGCCATATTGTTCATCTTGGCAGGCGGCGCAGGTGTCCGGGTCAGATTCGCCGATGACAATCGGCGTGTTTTTCAATTCGGGAAACGACGCGATGATGCCGAAGCCGGAATTGATGTCGCGTAATTGGCTCGCGATGCCCATCCGCACATGACCGTCCGTGAAACTCGGCGAACCTTTGGCGTGAAGGGAAACAAAATCAACCGACGCGCCGATTTTGCCGGTGACAAAATTGGTCCCGTGCAGACAATGTTCCAGAAATTCCCGGAGAAATTTCGTGCCGCCGCCCGCGGAATCCGGTCCGCCGACTTTAGCTTCGGGCAAGGCGCGTCGCACGGCGTCCATCGCGCCATCGTGCAGCCGGAAAAATTCCTCCGGTGTGCCCTGCCAGTAACCGATGTTCGCCTCGTTCCACGTTTCCCAATACCAGTTGGCGACCTCGGCGCGTCCGTATCGCGCCACGTCATGCTTCGCCCACTGGAAAACCAGTTCCGACCATTTGGCATAATCCTTCGGCGGATAAGCCCAGCCGGTGAAAAGATTGTTGTTCGTTTTTGAGCCCCAATGATGTTGATACGGTCGCGGGTGGATGGACAATGCCCCCGGCATGAAACCGATTTCCACATACGGCCTGACCCCGCGTTCGCGATACGTGTCGAAAATCCGGTCCAGAATCGTCCAATTATAGACCGGGTTCCCCTGCCCGTCCTCGGTGTAGGCGCCGGTCGAACCCCACTTCAACGCCGGCGTGCCGTCACCACTGGTCAACAAATTGTGCGCGCGGAAATAAACCTCGTTGGTCGCCAGCCCGCCCAGTTCGGCGAGCAATTTTTTCCCATCCGGCAGGCAGGCGTAATTCGGTTCATCCGCGCCGAAGAAACGCCAGATCGGTTTCCATTCGCCCACCGGCTTGTCGGCATGGACTTGGATTGCGACGGGAAAAGTTTCATCCGCCGCCATGGTGCGGCTGGTTCCGAACAGCGGAACCGCCGCCGCCAGAAATAAAAATGCGCGCGCGAACATGGATAAAAAATGGTTCGCCATGTTTGCCATTTCCCGCAAACGCGGCAATGCGCGATTTTCTTTTCGCGGCGCCCTACGCAATCCCGCCGTTCACCCGGATGTTCTGGCCGGTGACCCAGCCCGCCGCCTCGCTCGCCAAAAATGCAATCACCTCGGCAATTTCCATCGGCTGTCCGAGCCGGCCAAAGGCGGACGCTTGCGCGAACCGCTGAATCTGCTCCGCTGTCTTGCCGGCTTTGAACAATTCGGTGTCAGTGGGGCCGGGCGAAATGACATTGACTGTGATGCCGCGCCGCCCCAGTTCCCCGGCGAGCGAGCGTGTCAGTTGTTCCACCGCGCCCTTGGTGGCGACATAAACGCCGTAAGTCGGCATCATTCTTACTGTCGTCGAACTGGACATATTGATGATGCGCCCGCCGTCAGCCAGCCGCGTTGCCGCCTGCTGGCACGCAAAAAACGTGCCCTTGACGTTCACGGCAAAAATCCGGTCGAACTCCGCCTCCGTAACGGCGCTGACCGGGTTCTGCGGCATGATGCCGGCGTTGTTCACCAGAACGTCGAGCTTGCCGAACCGGGCGATGGTTTCATCAAACAGCCGGACCACTTCCGGCACCCGCCCGACATCGGCTTGAATGGCGAATGCTTTCCCGCCGGACGATTCAATTTGGGCCACGACTTTTTGCGCTTCACCGGTGTTGCTGGCGTAATTCACGGCGATCGCCGCCCCGTCGCGGCTGAGACGTTCGGCAATCGCGCGTCCAATCCCGCGTGATGCGCCGGTGACCAGCGCGACTTTTCCGTCTAATGTTCTGTTCATGGTATCTTCTCCACAGATTCGGAATATAGCACACCCGCCGGGCGCGCAATTCGTTATTCACCGTTCATCCCTCGCCGGCTACAATGCGCCGTCATGCCCGACACGCTGGTCGTCAACGAAATCTATTTGAGCCTGCAAGGTGAAAGCGCCTTCGCCGGGTTGCCCTGCATTTTTATCCGGCTCACCGCGTGCGATCTGCGCTGCTCCTATTGCGACACCGCCTATGCTTTCACCGAAGGCAAAAAAATGCCGCTTGTGGAAATTCAGGCCAAAGTCCGGGAACTCGCCACGCCGTTCAAAAACTCGTCACCTGTCACTCGTCACTTGTCACTGCCTTTGGTTGAACTGACCGGCGGCGAGCCGTTGCTCCAGAAAAATTCACTGTCGCTGATGCAGCAGCTTTGCGATGACGGCTTTACCGTGCTGCTTGAAACCAGCGGCGCGCACGACATCTCGCCGGTGGACCCGCGCGTTCATCGCATCATGGATTTGAAATGCCCCGGCAGCGGCGAAGTGGAACGCAATCGCTGGGAAAATCTCAAAGATTTGAAAGCGACCGATGAAATCAAATTCGTCATCGGCACGGTTGAAGATTACGAGTGGGCTAAACAACAAATTGCCGGGCATAAACTGGACGCCATCTGTCCCCTGCTCTGTTCGTGGGTGCATCCGCTATCGCCGGCGCAGCAGGACAAGTCGCTTGAAAAAGTTCCGGCCGGCCAAACGCCGATTTCGCGGCGCGAGTTGGTTGAAAAAATCATCGGCGACGCGCTGCCGGTGCGCTTTCAGATTCAGATGCACAAGGTCATCTGGCCGCCGGAACAACGCGGAGTTTAGAAATTTGCGATTTGCGATTTGCGATTTACGATTGCGCAGGAAAGTTTGAGCACGCGTCAATCGTAAATCGTAAATCACAAATTCGTGACCGAAACAAAAACAATTTTGCAACTGCTGCGCGCTTACGAGTCGCGCAACGTGATGTTCTTTGATCCCGACGGTTCGTGGCCCATCGTCTGGGAACGCGCCAAGGGCGTTCACGTTTGGGACGCTGACGGGAAAAAATATCTGGATTTGACTGCCGCGTTTGGCGTCGCCGCCGCCGGTCACGCGAATCCGCACGTGGTGAAGGCTGGACAAAGGCAACTGGCCCGGTTGCCGCACGCGATGGGCGACGTGCATCCACATGCGCTCAAAGCGCAACTCGCACGTGAGTTGAGCCGAATTACGTTTGAGCGGTGGAAAAAACTTCGGAGGGACGAGTTACACGAGTCCCAAAAATCAAGGACTCGCATAGCTCGTCCTTCCGGCAAGGTCATTTTCTCTAATTCCGGCTTCGAGGCGGTCGAATCTGCGCTCAAGACCGCAATGCTTGCCACCGGCAAACGCGGGATCATTGCGTTCGAAGGGGCGTATCACGGACTCGGCTACGGCGCGCTCAATGCTACGTACCGTGATTTCTTTCGCGGACCGTTTCGAACGCAACTCGGTGAGTTCGGGCATTTCGTGCCGTTTCCCACCGTAGGACAGGCTTCCAGCCTGTATCTGAAATCAACAACATCAAAAAATGGAGACAGGCAGGATGCCTGTCCTACGTTAAAAAAAGTCGAAGCCCGTATCCGCCAACTTTTCCACCGCGAACCCATTGGCGCGATCCTGGTCGAGCCAATTCAAGCACGCGGCGGCATCAATATTCCGCCATCGGAATTTCTGCCGTTGCTGCGGAAACTTTGCGACGAACACGGCGCGTTGCTCATCCTGGACGAGATTTACACCGGGTTCGGCCGCACTGGAAAATGGTTCGCCTGCGAACACAGCGGCGTCGTGCCCGACCTCATCTGCCTCGGCAAGGCGCTGACCGGCGGCTTTCCGCTGTCAGCCTGTGTCGGGCGCGCGGATTTGATGGACGCCGCCTGGCCAGCCTCGCGCGGCGAGGCCATCCACACCAGCACGTTCCTTGGCAATCCGGTCGGCTGCGCGATGGCACTGGCGCAAATCCGGGAAATCGAGCAGCTCAACCTTTGCAAGCGAAGCGCGGACCTTGGAGAATTTCTGCTGGACGCGTTGGCTTCACTCTGCACTCCGCACTCCACACTCCACATTTCTGTGCGCGGCTTGGGCCTGATGGCCGGCGTGGAATTGCGTTGGCCCGATGGCGAGCCGGCGACCCAAGCCGCAATGCAGGCCATCAAGAAAATGTTGCAGCGCGCTTTCATTCTGCTGTCTGAAGGCGAGCATGCCAACGTCATCAGCTTTACCCCGCCGCTGACGATTACGAAGACGCAATTGGCGAAAGCTGTAGCCGCGCTCGCGGAAATTTTGACCGCGGATTTCGCGGATAAACGGGATAAAAAGAAAAAAATCCGCGTAATCCGTGTAATCCGCGGTTAAATTTTTCCGGATGAAACTGTCCGAAATGCGGGCATTGCTGGCGGTGCGCGGGATTCAACTCACGAAATCCCTCGGCCAGAATTTTCTGCACGATGCCAACCAACTGCGGCGCATCGTCAAAGTTGCTGAATTGTCAAAGGCCGACAAAGTCCTGGAAATCGGGCCGGGACTCGGGCCGCTGACCGAATTGCTTTTACAAAATGCGGGCGAAGTCCTGGCGATTGAGAAAGATGCCCGGTTGGTGGAATTTTTGCGTGAACGATTCAAAGTAGGGCAGGCGTCCCGCCTGCCCAGCCGGCGCGCTCATGCGGGCGAGGAAGAAATTGCGCCGACTTCGTCGGCGCGGGCAGGCGAGACGCCTGCCCTACGTTTATTCCACGCCGATGCGCTGGAGTTTTTTAAACGCGGGCCGCGCGATTGGAGCGACTGGAAACTCGTGGCCAATCTGCCTTACTCCGTCGCGTCACCAATCCTGGTCGAGCTGGCACAAGGCGCACGCTCACCGAAAAAGATTGTTGCGACACTGCAACTCGAAGTTGCCCGGCGGCTCATGGCCAAGGCCGGCGACAAAGATTACGGCGTGCTGACGTTGCTCATTCAACTCGACTACGAACCGCGCGATTGGTTCAGAATTCCGGCAAGTTGCTTTTTCCCGGAACCGGACGTGGATTCGGCCTGCGTGGTTTTGAATCGGCGCAAGCGGCCGCTGTTGCCAGAAAATCTTCGGGCATGTTTTGTGAAAATTGTGAAGCGCGCGTTTTCACAGCGGCGCAAAATGATGCTGAAATTGTTGCGCGAAGACTGGCCACAGAAAAAACTGGAAGACGCGTTTGCCGAATTGAAAATCCCGCCGCAGGAACGCGCGGAGAAATTGAGCATGGAACAATTTGTCCAGTTGACGAAGGAACTTTTGTCGTAGCCGCGCTTGTGAAAGCGCGGAGATTTCCGCCGATTCACATCGGCGGCTACAAAATTATGCCCGAAGAAATTTTCGATGTCGTCAATGAGCGCGACGAGGTGATTGATCGCCAGCCGCGCAGCGAGGTGCATCGGCTGGGCCTGTTGCATCGCGCGGTGCATGTGCTGGTGTTCAATTCGCGCGGCGAGACTTTTCTCCAAAAACGTTCGATGACCAAAGACCGCGAACCGGGCAAATGGGATTCCTCGACCTCCGGCCACGTGGATTCCGGCGAGGATTACGAAACCTGCGCCGTGCGCGAATTGCGCGAGGAAATCGGTTTGACCGTCGAAAAAGCGCCGGAGCGGCTGTTCAAAATCGCCGCGTGCCCGGAGACGGACCAGGAATTTGTGTGGGTTTATCGCTGCCAAGCTGAAGGGCCGTTCCGGTTGCATCCCGGCGAAATCGAACGCGGCGGCTGGTTCATGCCAGACAAGGTCACGCGTTGGATGACCGAAAAGCCGGAGGATTTTGCGAGTGCGTTCCGGCTGATTTGGAAATTATTCATTTCGCGCAAAGGCGCAAGGGCGCAAAGTTAAAATCTTTCTTTGCGGGCTTTGCGGCTTTGCGTGAGGTTGCTTCTTTACTTGCGCCAAAAAGGGAGTAGTTATTTACCCATGCAAAATTTTCTGGTTCCGATTGTGGTCGAGCAAACGGGTCGCGGCGAGCGGACGTGGGACATCTACTCACGCCTGCTCGTGGACCGCATCATTTTCCTGGGCACGCCCGTGGACGATACCGTCTCCAGCATCGTCATCGCGCAACTGCTTTTCCTCCAAATGTCCGATGCGAAGAAGGACATTCATCTCTACATCAACTCGCCGGGCGGCAGTGTTACGGCGGGCCTGGCGGTTTACGACACGATGCAATTTCTCACGTGCGACGTGAACACGTATTGCATCGGCCAGGCGTCGAGCATGAGTGCGGTGTTGCTGGCGGCGGGCACGAAAGGGAAACGTTACGCGCTGCCGAACGCGCGCATCCTGATCCATCAACCGTGGGGCGGCGTCCAAGGCCAAGCCTCCGACATCAGCATCCAGGCGAAGGAAATTCTGCGGCTCAAGGACCGGCTGAACGAAATCCTTGCCAAACACTGCGGACGCAAGGTCGAGGAAATCGCGCGCGACACCGACCGCGACCGTTTCATGTCCGCCGAAGAGGCGAAGGAATATGGCCTTGTGGATCAAGTCGTGCAGTCGCGCAAGGAAATCACCGGTCTGGCGGAAAAAACGTCGGTGGTTGTGTGACAACAAACTGACGCCGCGGGCGATTAATCCGATGAAAATGCCCTTTTTCATTAACACCTCGCTGAAGCGAGGTGCTGAAGGTACAACGAGGACAAAAACCGTTTCAATGGTTTGGGACACCACGCGGAAAACTGTTGAAACAGTTTCCCGACTTCTCCCATTGCTTCTCACCCGGCTAAAGTCGGGTGTTAATGAGATGAATCCGTCTGGCGTCCGATACTTGTCACTCGTCACTCGACACTCGTCACACTGACATGGCCCGACCAACCAACCTCACCATGTGCAGTTTCTGCGGCAAAACGCACGCGGAAGTGCGCAAGCTGATTGCCGGGCCGGGCGTTTATATTTGTGACAATTGCATCATCCTTTGCAAAAACGTCCTCGACCGCGAGCTGGAGCTGCAAAGCCAGAAAAAGCAGCCGAAGTTCACCGTCCCCAAACCCGCGGCAATCAAACGGCAACTCGATTTGTATTGCGTCGGGCAGGAGCACGCGAAGAAAACCCTCGCCGTGGCCGTTCACAATCATTACAAGCGCGTCCAGCAGGAACCGGAGACGGGAACTGCTGCCGGCAAAACCAAACACGCCGGCGTCGAAATCGAAAAGAGCAACATCCTGATGATTGGCCCGACCGGCTCCGGCAAGACGTTGCTGGCGCGGACGCTCGCCAAAATCCTGGATGTGCCGTTCGCCATCGCCGACGCCACGACACTCACGGAGGCCGGCTATGTGGGCGAGGACGTGGAAAACATCATTCTGCGCCTGCTCCAAAACGCCGATTACGACGTGAAACGCGCCCAGCGCGGCATCGTTTACATTGACGAGATTGACAAAATCGCGCGCAAGACCGACAGCCCGTCCATCACGCGCGACGTGAGCGGCGAAGGCGTGCAGCAGGCGCTGCTGAAAATCCTCGAAGGCACGGTCTGCAACGTGCCGCCGCAGGGCGGTCGCAAACACCCGCAGCAGGAATACATCCGCGTGGACACCACGGACATTTTGTTCGTTTGCGGCGGCGCATTCGTCGGCCTGGAAAAAATCATCCAGCGGCGGTTGGGCCGGCACGTCATCGGGTTCGGCGCCGTTGAGCCGGCGCAAAAAGCCGCGACGGCGGCGCGCGATGAAATTCTCCAGCACGCCGAGCCGGAGGATTTACTGGGTTACGGTTTCATCCCCGAGTTCGTCGGACGACTGCCGGTGTTCACCACGCTGACGGAATTAAACGAGGAACAACTGGTTTCCATTCTCACCGACACGAAGAACGCATTGACCAAGCAATTCGCCAAGCTCATGGCGATGGAAGGCGTGGAACTGGAATTCACGCCCGACGCGCTGCACGAACTGGCGGCGCAGGCGCTGAAAAAAGGCACCGGCGCGCGCGCCTTGCGCGGGCTGATTGAGCGGCTCATGCTCGACGTGATGTATGATGCACCCGAAAGCGGCAACGTGGTGCATGTGAAAATCACGCGCCCCGTCGTGCTCGGTGAAAGCAAGCCGATTGTCCGTCGCAAGCAGGATGCAGAAGCAGCCTAGAAATTTACGATTTCGGATTTACGATTGGGGTTTGAATTGGCGTCTTATGCGTCATTCGCGCCCACCATGCTGACGGAGCAATTCTGCGACGTCTTGGTGTTTTTTAGCTAATGCCAAGTGCATAGGCGTTGCACCGTTGTTATCCTTTTCGTTGATCTCGGCTTTGCTGGCCAGCAGCAAAGCCACCACCTCCTTTTGGTTATAAACCGCTGCTCCGTGAAGGGGTGTCCAACCATTAGAAGCTTTGGCATTGACATCAGCTTTGTTGGCCAGCAACAATCCCACAACGTCTTTGCATCCCTTCGATGCTGCCAAGTGCAAAGGGGTCGCGCCTTTGCTAGTCTTTGCATTGACATCGGCTTGGTTGGCCAACAGCAATTCCGCCACATCTTTGTGGCCATACCAAGCCGCGCCGTGCAAGGGAGTTGCGCCATCGCTGGCTTGGGCATTAACCTCGGCTTTATTTTCCAATAGCAGTTGTGCCGTTTCCTTCGAACCGCCACACGCTGCTTGGTGCAAAGGCGTAAGACCATTATTGTCCTTTGCATTGACTTCGGCCTTACTGGCCAGCAGCAATTTCACCACGTCCTTGTATCCATTATTCGCCGCGGGATGCAAGGGCGTCGAACCATCCTTAATCTTGGTATTGACATTGGCTCCTTTTGCCACCAATACACGAACCATCTCGACATCATCATACTGCGCAGCCTCGTAAAGAGTAGTCAGTCCCTCGATTGTCGCAGCCGCATTCACATCTGCACCTTTTTGGAGCAACAGCCCGACTACCGGTCCATCCCCATTGTCGGCTGCCATTACGAGAGCAGGCGTGCCATACTTGTTTGTTGCATTCGGATCTGCTCCCGCTGTGAGAGCGCTTGTAACTTCCATTAAGTCTGCGAAATCCACCGCTTGGATTAACCGGGCATTCTTTTCAATAGTGCTCGATGTCGAAGTTACGGGGACGGTAAACGCCGGATCGTAACCGAACACTCCTTCGCGGACTTGGCTGGTGCCGCTTAATTCGACGAACATCGGATACATGCCGCTGGATGGCTTGAGCGGTAGTTTCTCACGTGCTCCTGCCTTCACGAGGAGCCGTGCAATGCCATCGTAGGGATGCATGGACTTCGCGAGTCTAAGCGCGGAATAAACGCCGTCGGTAGTTTTGAAATTCACGTCTGCACCCTTCGCCAGAAGCAGCTTTACGATGTCCTTTGATCCTGCTGCCGCAGCACCCATCAGAGCCGTTCCTCCGTCGTAGGTCCTTCTGGCGTTAACATCAGCACCATTTGAGAGCAGTAACTTTACCACGTCGGCGTGACCTTCCTGCGCAGTGACAATAAGCGGGGTCATTCCCATTTTCGTTTCTTTGGAATTCGGATTTGCTCCTTTCGTCAGCAGCAATTCCACTATATCTTTATGGCCTTGCTTTGCTGCCGTATATAAAGGCGTCCAGCTATCATTGTCCTTTGCATTCACATCGGCTTTATTGGCCAGTAGCAATTCAGCCACTTCCTTGGATCCATTAAGCGCCGCATTGTGCAAAGCCGTCCAACCAGAAATGCTCTTCGCATTGATATCGGCCTTGTTAGCCAGAAGCAATTCCACTACGCCCTTGTGTCCTTCATGTGCCGCCATGTGCAAAGACGTTACGCCATCGTTATTTGTGGCATTGACGTCGGCTCCGTTAGCCAGCAGCAATGTCACTATGTCGCTGTGGCCATTAGCTGCTGCCATGAGCAAAGGTGTTGAACCATCTTTGTTCTTGGCGTTAACTTCGGGTTTGCCTGTCAGTAGCAATTCCACTGTATCTTTGGCACCTTTAGTTGCGGCATTGTGTAAAGGCGTCAGGCCTTTGTTGTCCTTGGTATTGATGTCGGCCTTCCTAGCCAGTAGTAAGTTTACGATGTCCTTGTATCCCCCAAAAGCTGCCAAAAGCAAAGGTGTCTCACCAATGTTGTTTGTGGCATTAACATCAGCCTTACTGGCCAACAGCAATTCTACCACATCCTTTTGTCCTTCTTCCGCCGCTTTGTGCAGGGGTGTCGAACCATTGCCGGTCTTGGCATTAACATCGGCTCCGTTGGTTAGGAGCAGTTCCACCAAGTCCTTGTGTTTCATGTCCGCCCAATACAAAGGCGTCCAGCCACTATTATCCTTGGCGTTAACATCGGCCTTATTGGCCAACAACAATTCCATCACGTCCCTATGGCCATGAAACGCTGCTGCATGTAAGGGCGTCCGACCGAATTCGTTATCTTTGCTTAAGACCAAATCAGGATTGGCTTTGAGCAACGCCTTGACCTTTTCCATGTCACCGCTCTCGGCTGCGTCATGAATCTCGCCGCAGAAGGCGGGGCTGCCCCAAACCAGCGCGGCTAGTATGACGGTGATGAGGCGGGGAATTGAGGAGTAGCAGAGTCGGCTAAAGAAAGTGGGCATTTTCATGGTTGCTCCGAATGGTTGGGTACTACGCCGATTGATGCTGAACGTCAATCCAAAAGGCCTATATCGTTTCAAAGCGCAAAATTTATTTGCCAATATCCTCATTCCAAAGCTCCGGTCTGGCCTGGATGAAATCGCGCATGAGCTGGATGCACGTCGGGTCGTTCAGGATTTCCACTTTCACACCTTGCGACCGGACGTATTCTTCCGGGCCTTGGAACGTGACGTTTTCGCCGATGACAACGCGCGGAATTTTGTAAAGCAGAATCGCACCGCTGCACATCGGGCACGGCGACAGCGTCGAGTAAAGCACGCAACGTTGATAAACCGACGCTGTGAGCCGTCCGGCGTTTTCGAGGCAGTTCATCTCGGCGTGATGAATCACGCTGCCGCGCTGCACCCGCTGGTTGTGGCCGCGTCCGATGATTTTGCCGTCGTGCACCAGCACCGAACCGATGGGAATGCCGCCTTCGGCCAGACCCTTTCTGGCTTCTCCAATCGCGGCTTGGAGGAAGACATCCATGCGCGGATTGAAACACGACTCCAGCGAAAGAACAAGCTGGCCGATTCATCGGAATGCGGACGGCCCGTCCGCGTCATCAACGGCCTTGGGAGCGCCGGCATCCTTGCCGGCGGAAGCCATATTCCGACCGAGACCGGCCGGCAAGATGCCGGCGCTCCCGGATTCACCGCGCAAAAATCTGGCGGATGACGTCTTCAATCGGCACTTCCTGAATGTCAATGTCGCTCACCGGCAAATCATCCAACAACGATTTGCACACCGGGATGACCCGGTCGCGCTTGACCTTGAATGTGATGGTGCCGGCGTTTTTTTCCACAACGTCGCCGTAGCGCGCCAGATGCTCCGCTGGATAATCGTTCGCCTTTTCGCACTGAATCGTAACGAGCTTGAAATCGGCGAAGCGGTCCACGATTTCGCCCAGCCGACCGTCGAAGAAAATTTTGCCGCGGTCAATGATGATGACGCGGTCGCAAAGGGCCTGGATGTCAGCCATGTAATGGCTCGTGAGCAAAATCGTCGTTTTCTGCTCGGTATTGTGGCGGAGGATGAACTCGCGGACGATTTTCTGCGAAACGACGTCGAGGCCGATGGTCGGCTCATCGAGGAACAGCACCTTGGGCTGGTGGAGCAACGACGCGATGAGTTCCATTTTCATCCGTTCGCCGAGGGAAAGTTCGCGGACGCTGACGTTGAGTTTGTCGCGAACATTGAGCATTTCGCTCATTTCGGCGACGGTGCGTTCGAAGTGGTCGGCGGGAATGCCGTAGATTTTTGAGTTCAATTCGAGCGATTCGCGCGCCGGGAGGTCCCACCAAAGCTGGTTTTTCTGGCCGAGCACGAGCGCAAACTGGCGGCGGTAACCGTCGTGGCGTTCCCACGGCGTGTAACCCAGCACGCGTGCCGAGCCGCTGGTGGGAAACAGCAGGCCGGCGAGCATTTTCAGCGTGGTCGTCTTGCCCGCACCGTTCGGCCCCAGAAAACCGACGAGTTCGCCCGGTTCGATTTTGAAGCTGACGTCGTTGACGGCGATGAGTTGTTCGTATTGGCGATGGAAAAGACCCTTGACCGCGCCGGAAAAACCGGGGCGCTTTTTGTAGGTGCGAAACACCTTGGTCAAGCCGTTGACTTCAATGACAGGCACGGCAGGAATGTCGAGGGTCGAAGGTCGAGTGTCGAGCGCGGAAATGCTAGCGTGTCAACTGTTTCTCGAGGTAATGGACGACCTGGCGGACGTTGGCGTCCACCTCCATGCGGTCTTTGACGAGGCGGCAGGCGTGCAGCACGGTGCCGTGGTCGCGCCCACCAAAGGCTTCGCCGATGGTATTGAGCGAGTTTTCGGTCATCTGACGTGAAAGATACATGGCGATCTGGCGCGGGAAGGCGATGTTTTCCGGGCGGCGTTTGCTGGCCATATCGGCGAGGCGGATGTCATAGTGCTCAGCAACTTTTTTCTGGATGACTTCGATGCTGATGGTCAGCCGGCCCTCTTCGTGAAGGATTTCGCGCAGCAACCCTTCGACGACTTCGATGGACAGTTTTTTGCCGGTGAGCGAGGCGTAGGAAGCGACACGGATGAGCGCTCCCTCAAGCCGGCGGACATTGGTGCGGATGCGGTTGGCCAGGAAATTCATGATGTCGTCCGGCAGCGTCACGCCCATGATTTGCGCCTTCTTCTGCAAAATGGCCAGGCGCATTTCGACGTCGGGTGGCTGCAAATCCGTGACCAGTCCCCACTCGAAGCGCGAGACGAGGCGGTGTTCAAGCCCCTGAATTTCGCTGGCCGGACGGTCGCAGGTGAGCACGATTTGTTTGCGCGCCTCGTGCAGCGCGTTGAAAGTGTGAAAAAATTCCTCCTGAATCCGTTCCTTGCCGGCGAGAAACTGGATGTCGTCAATCAACAACACATCGGTCTGGCGGTATTTTTTGCGAAATTTGACGAGTTGGTTGTTTTGAATCCCGTCAATGTATTCGTTCGTGAACTTTTCAGAGGAGAGATAGGCCACACGCGCGCCCTTTTTGTTGCTAACGACGTATTGGCCGATGGCGTGGAGCAAATGCGTCTTACCCAGGCCGACGCCACCGTAAAGGAAGAGCGGATTATAGGATTTGCCTGGCGCCTGGGCGACGGCCAGGGCCGCGGCGTGGGCAAAATTGTTGTTGTTGCCAACAACGAATGATTCAAAGGTGTTCTTGGGATTGAAGGCCAAATCGCCGCTACCGGGTGAACGTTCATGAGTTGATTCGGCGCTTTTGGTTTTGGCCGGCGCTGCGGCCGGAGCGGATGGCGCCTGTGCCGTTCCCGTCCCGATTTTGAATTTCACCTGCAATTGACGGCTGGCGGCGACGGCCACGGCGTCCTGCAACAGGCTGAGATAGTTGTCCTTAAGCCAGAGCTCGCAAAATTCGTTGGGGGTTTCGAGCGTGACGTGATTGCTGTCTATCTCGCAAACGCGCAACGGCGCAAACCACATATTGTAAGTGTCTCTGCTTAACTTGGAGCGAAGTTGCTCCTGCGCCGAATTCCAAATTTTTTCCGCTGAAAGCTGCATGTGTTTCGTCAAAAAGCCTGTTTTTTAAGCCTTTTATTCACCTAGCCCCGAAATCAACGTTTATCACCGATTTCCGCGGGCGTTGGTCTTGGCAAAGAGCAATCGGTCCGAATAGGCAGCCGCTATTTCAACTCTGTACGCCAAAAAAACCATTCCACACAAAAAACAACCTGCTGAATTACAACAAGTTACAAATGCAAAAACAAAATCCTCACCCGCAATTTTCTCAAAATATTGAAACGCCCGGAAACAACTTCGAACAACGCCGCCATTTTTATGGCATCGAGTCGAAAGTTCCTAGGATAACATATTAACTCTTATTCACGAGTTATTCACACCGTCTTTCTTGCCAATAAAATCAACGCTTTTTTCGTTCTACGACACGGGCGACACTTTATTCAAACGGCCTGCTCGCCGGTTTCGCCGGTGCGAATACGGACGACACTCTCCACTGAACTTATAAAAATTTTCCCGTCGCCAATTTTCCCGGTCTTCGCCGCATTGAGAATCGCATCCTGGGCCGCTGAAACCAAACCGTCGGCCACCACGACCTCGATTTTAACCTTGGGAAGAAAATCCACGGTGTATTCGCTGCCGCGATAAATTTCCGTGTGCCCCTTCTGCCGGCCAAATCCCTTCACTTCAGATACCGTCATGCCCTGCACACCGAGCGCTGCCAACGCTGCCTTCACTTCGTCAAGCTTGAAAGGTTTGATGATCGCTTCAATTTTTTTCACGCCGTTTTCCTCGGTTTGTTTCCGGGTGGATATTAACACCTGCTGCTGCGCTGTAAACAGGAATCTTCACCAGGACGGATTGATCCGGGCGCATCCTGGTCATTCCACTGTCGCGGCGGGCGCCTCGCCTGTCGCGGAGCCGGGCTTCCAGCCCGGTCGCATCGTGCCCACACGGGGACACAGCTCAATTATGTTCAGGCAACTACAGTCCATTCGTTGACAGTGTTTTTCGCGGCTGTTAGTTTCCGTCCTTCCTGTAAGTCGAATGGACTACAAAAACACATTGAATCTGCCGCGCGCCGATTTTCCGATGCGGGCCGACCTCGTCGCGCGGGAGCCGGGCCGGCTGAAAAAGTGGGAAGCGATCGGACTTTACCGGAAAATCCAAGCTCAACGGGCCGGCGCGGAAAAATTTGTCCTGCACGACGGCCCGCCCTTCGCCAACGGCGATGTTCACATCGGCACGGCGCTGAACAAGATTCTCAAGGACATCATCGTCAAATACAAAACGTTGCGCGGCTTCAGTGCGCCCTACATTCCGGGCTGGGATTGCCACGGGCTGCCGATTGAATTTAAGGTTTCGCAGGAGATGGGCAAAAAGTTTGAAGCGCAATGGCCGCAGGCACGGCAAAAATTCGAAGATTTATGGAAAGACAAATCCGCCCCTGCTTCAGTTGAAGCCGGAATCAAATATTCTGAACAGCAGAAATCTTTGTCTCCTGAAAAAATTCGTTCAGAGTGCGAAAAATCCGCTAAACATTTTATTGAGATTCAGCGCGTCCAATTCAAACGCCTCGGCGTGCTGGGCGATTGGGATAATCCTTATCTGACCTTTGACAAGGAATACGAAGCGGAGGAGTTGCGCCTCTTCGCTGATATTGTCGAACAAGGCTTTGTTTATCGCGGCAAAAAGCCGGTTTATTGGAGCATTCCCTGCCGCACCGCACTGGCCGAGGCCGAAGTCGAATACCAGGACCACGTCAGCCCAAGCATCTACGTGAAATTCCCGGTCGTCGGCCGGCCAAAAACCTTCGTCCTGATCTGGACGACAACGCCCTGGACTTTGCCGGCAAACCTTGCCGTGGCATACAATTCGACGTTTTTATACGTCCAAGTCCGCGTCGGCGACGAAAATTATATTTTGTTTCGCGGCCGGTTGCCTGCCGTTGCGGAAAAATGCGGCTGGAGCAATTATGAAGAAAAACCTTTCAGCACGGGCGACTTGTCAAAGCTCGAATTCCAGCATCCGTTCTGCAACCGCACCGGCAAGCTTTTTGCCGGCGACGCGTTTGTGACGAGCGATACCGGCACCGGCTTCGTCCACATCGCGCCCGGCCACGGTTTGGATGACTACAATCTCGGATTGAAAGTTGGACTGCCAATCTATTCGCCGGTGACTGATCACGGCACTCTTACATGGACAAAGGATTTGCCTGAAGAGCAACAGATGCCCGATTCTTTAATCGGCAAATCTTTACTCGAAAAACACGGCAAAAGTGAAGCCAACGAAGCCGTCCTCCACGAACTCCGCGTCCGCCACGCCCTGCTCCACCAGGAGGATTATCATCACAGCTATCCGCATTGCTGGCGCAGTAAAACCCCCATCATCTTCCGCGCGATGGACCAGTGGTTTATTGAGATTGATCATGTGGCCGCGCTTGTAAAAGCGCGGACCGAACCTTCCGCTGGCGATGACCGCGTTTTGACAAACGCGGCTACGTTCCGCACCCGTGCCCTCGCCGAGATTGACCGCGTGACATGGATTCCCGACTGGGGTGTCAACCGCATCAAAGCGGCGGTTGAATCACGCCCTGACTGGTGTATCTCGCGCCAGCGCACCTGGGGCGTGCCGATTCCGGCGTTTTACGACGCTAAAGGCGAACCGATTCTCGATGCCCAAATCGTCCGCAACGCCGCCGATCTGATTGAGCAACACGGCTCGAACGTGTGGTTCGAGAAATCCGCCGCCGAACTGTGGTCACTGCTGAAACCAAAAAATTGGAAAAGCGCGGAAGCGGTCAACAAATCCAACGACACGCTGGACGTCTGGATTGATTCAGGGTCGTCGTCACGTTCCGTCCTGATGCGGCGGGCGGAATTGCAGCACAACGTAGGACAGGCTTCCAGCCTGTCTCCATCTGAAAATAAAAAGTCAGAGACAGGCAAGATGCCTGTCCTACAATGGCAATCCGACATGTATCTGGAAGGTTCGGACCAGCATCGCGGCTGGTTTCAATCGTCCCTGCTGCTGTCACTGGCAGGCAACGGCGCGGCGCCGTTCAAAACCGTGCTCACTCACGGATTCATGGTGGACGCTGACCGCGAGAAAATTTCCAAAAGCAAGCAGCACCAGGGCGGCTACGAAAAACCGCAGACCGCCGAGGCTTACGTGAAAAAATGGGGTGCGGACATCGTGCGCCTCTGGGTTTCGTCACAGGACTTTCGCAACGACATCATTGTGAGCGAGGAACGCATCGCCAAAGTCGCCGAGACCTACCGCGTCATCCGCAACGCGCTGCGTTACCAGCTCTCGAACCTCTACGATTTTGACCCGATAAAGCATACCGTGCCCGACGACAAACTCACCGGCCTTGACCGCTGGATTCTACGTGAGTTGGCAAAGCGTGAGGCTCTTGTGAACTTCCGTTACTCTCATTATGACTTTCATATCGCTTATCAGATATTGAGCCAATTCACCGCCGTCGAGTTGTCGTCAATCTATCACGACGCAGTTAAAGACCGGCTCTATACCGATGCAGCCAATTTCCATCGGCGTCGGTCAACACAAACAGCACTTTACCGGTTGGTGCAAAGTCTCTGCAAAATGCTCTCACCGATAATTCCCTTTACGGCTGAAGAAGCGTGGGAATTTATTCCAGGAAAAGCCAATGCATCCGTGCTTTTGGAAACTTGGGATACTACTGAAAGTGCCGCTGCTCCTGATTCATGGGACAATTTGATTCCATTGCGGGATTTGGTGTTGCCGAAACTTGAAGCAGCACGACAGTCCAAGATTATTGGTAAAGCGCTTGAAGCAAAGCTGCTAATTCGTGGAACTGGAGTTGAAGCGATGCACGCAGCAGTAAAATACAAAGAAGATTTTCGTGAGTTATTGAACGTGTCAAAACTCGACGTTGAAATTGTTGATTCGCGGGTGGATCCTCACTCTTTTCTCACTGAAGTTATAGTAGCTCACGCCGACGGCCAGAAATGCGAACGCTGCTGGCATTGGGAGACGGATGTGGGTTCAAATCCGGAGCATCCGACAATTTGCGGCCGCTGCGTCGGAGCCGTGCTGTCGAAATAGTGCTGTGGAATAGCTACCTAGATTTTGTGGTCTTTATTGCCAATAATATCAATTGTTTTAAGCGCGTTCCCTATGGGATGGCGGTGAAATATACTTCAGATATTCGTTTACAATAGGTTCCGGCCAACGATGCGAAAATCATAGCGCGCCTCAAGAGTTCTTCACGAGACCGCTCGGGACAAAACATCTCCTCACAAATATACGATTGCAATTGGGTGCCGTATTTCATGAACAAATTCTCACGCTGTTCTTCAGTTGGATAACATTTTACGATTTCCACAGCGTCCTCTATCTGTTGGTCGTAGCGAATAAAACCGACCGCCTGCAATAGAATGCCCAATTGGATTCTGTGGTCTTCAATACCTTCGATTGAAACTCGTTGCTGGAACTCCTTCTGAAGAAGCTCGGGCAAACGAATGTATTCACCAGCGGTTATGACCCAATCCCCAAGGCGGACAAAGGAATCTTTATCTTTCCAGACTTTAAGCATCTGGCCGTAGGCCGATGCAGTAAACGGCAGCAGATCCCTCTTTCCCGACGAAACTGCCATGGCGGATGGCAAGGCCGCAGTAAAAAGAAACGTGCTGAAAAGGTAACGCTTTCTTTGAGGCTCCGTAAGTCTCAGGAGATTGTAAAAATCGCCATTCATGTCTGCGTCAGACCAAATGGAAAGAAGTTTAGACGCAAATTCCTGCGAGGTCATACGGGGTTTGGGTGCGAACAACTTTCTAAACATAGGCTTTCCTTCTGCACATGGCCCTAAATTGCCGGTGGATCGAGTTTGACACCATGTTTGCTCCAGAGGTTACGAATCACATGTTCCCATACCTCATCTGAATGTGCGGAGAGTCGCGCGTTGGCTCCAAGGGGGTCAACCAACCAAAACCATTTTGCCGGCGAACGGTCAAGGATTGGAAGAATACCTTCGGCTGCTAGTGCTAATGAAAGAAAATAATTGGCAAGTATGCGTGTGGATGGTGGCCAATGCCCCTGTTCTCCTGGATCAATCTGATTCTGAATGCAAAGAAGTCCGGCAGTGGCAAGAACCGGCGTAAGAACTTCCATGTTGAGTTTCCGCGAGGTATGTTCTGCAACTATTGCGTTCCACGCAAGCATGTAGGCGTCCTCATGAGGCTGCCATAATCTGAACATACCTTTAGGCAAATTTGTTAATTTTGATAAATTCGAAAGGTCAGGCATATTTGATTTGTTGTTCTGAATTTTCACTTTGCGCCCGGCAAACATTTTGTCCAGAAAAAATCACACCGGCGGCGGCTGCGTGAGGCCGTGCAGCGGGCCGACAACAAACCAAGCCCCGTTCAGGGGCGACATCTTTGTAGAAATCGCATCCCAAGACATTTTTAAGCTCCGTCCCGCCTTCGTTCAACTTCGGCGTGGTAAACAGGAGTGGCATATTCCGCCCGTCCACCAGACGATGTCGCTCCTGACGGAGCTTGTGATTTTTGCGAAACGAAAACTACAAATATGCCGCGCCTACGGCGCTTTGATTTATTTCTGTGCCGCCGGAGCGAAGTTATTTCAGGCCGTAGCGTTTTTTGACTTCAGCGTGGGTAAGGCGCGGTTTGCCTTCGTCGCGCACGCGGGCTTCGGTCAGATCGAGATAATCGTTCAAATCCTCCAGCTCCTCGCGCAGCGTGGCGATTTGCTCGCGCTTCCGGGAGATGGAGCGGACAACGGTTTGTTGCGCGGTTTTAGTCATAAACATCTTTTCGATTGCCGATTCTCCGAATAACAATAACACCGCTCTCCACGTCAAACAAGATTCGATAATCGCCCATGCGCAGGCGATACATGGCCTCGGCCTCGTGCAGACGTTTGATGTTGCCGTGCAGTCCGTGTTCCAGGCGTTCGATTTTACGAAGAATCTGGGCGCGTTCGCGCGCGGGCAAATCATCGAGGTCATCCAAAGCCGAAGGGCCGTATTCGATTTGATAACGCTGGCCGTTCATGATGTTGCATTACAATTTTGCTTTGTTCCTTCGTTGCTTTGCCTGCCACGCCATAGCGCAGCGACGGCTGGTTGTTCAAAGCTCACGCCGGCTGCTGCTGCGTCAGGCAATGCAGCGAACCGGAACCAAGCACCAGATCAACGGCGTGAATGCCGACGACCGTCCTGCCTCTGAACAATTCACTCAAAATGCCGAGCGCAACGCGGTCGTTCGGGTCGTTGAACGTCGGCACAATGACACAGGCGTTGGCAATGTAAAAATTCGCATAGCTCGCCGGTAGCCGCGCACCGTTGAAATAAAGCGGCGCGGGCATGGGCAGCGGCACGACCTCGGGTTTCGAGCCGTCTTCAAGGCGCAAATCCCGAATGCGCTCCCGGTTTTCGGCGAGCCGACGGTAATTGACGTCGCGTTTGTTCTTTTCCCGGGCGAGCACAAGTGTTTTCTGGTTCACAAACCGGCAGATGTCGTCAATGTGTCCGTGCGTGTCGTCGCCCGCCGTGCCGTTGGGCAGCCAGAACACATTTTTCACGCCGAGATATTTCCGGAATGTCTCGTGGTATTCCGCGCGCGTCAGGCCAGGGTTGCGGACCTGGATTTTCGGATGAAGGTAACATTCCTCCGTCGTCAGCAACGTGCCGCGGCCGTTCACTTCGATGCCACCACCCTCAAGCACAAATGGCTGGCCATCGAATTCCGCGTGAAAAATCTGTTTGCGCAACCGGCGCGCGGCCATGTCCGGCACTTTGCGGTCCTTCTGCCAGTCGTCATGTTTCGCCCAGGCGTTGAAATGAAAATGGACAATGGCAGTTTCCGTGGCAGGGACAGCCCGCCGGGCCGTCCGCGGACGCCGCGGCGCGGCGTCCCTGCCAACCGAGCGCCGCACAAATATCGGTCCGCTGTCGCGCAACCAGCCGCGGTTCGTCGGATACACGATGAAGCGGATTTTCTTTGAATCACAACCCGCCCGTTTGAGATGGCTGGCGGCGAGTTTTTGCTCGGCTTCGTGCCGGACGAGGATGCGCACGATCTCACCCGGAGAAATTTTGCGCACCATTTCGCCGTAAACCCAGCGGACGGCATCCAGCTTCCCCGGCCAATCGGCTTCATGGTGCGGCCAACCGAGCCAGGTGGCCTCATGCCGCTCCCACTCAGCGGGCATCAAAAAGCCGAGCTCGGCCGGCGTGGCGGCATCTGTATTTGTCGGTCGCGGCATAAAACTCCCGTGAGTTTAAACGTTTTGCACACCACAGGCAAATTTCGAATTTTTGACCGACAACGGACCATTTGGGCAGTCGAGAAATATTTCGCCCGGCGTACAGAGAATTAAGTTGCGCCTCGTCCGCCATTTTTTCAATAAACGCTTGTATCGCGAAAATTTTTTGGACAAAGTGCCGCGCGAAACAACTTTGCCATGCTGGAATTCAGAAACAAAATTTTGTTCGTCGGTTATGGGGCCGTGGCCCAATGCGCTCTCCCCATTTTGGTCAAGCACCTCAAGCTGCCGTGCCAACACATTGCCGTCATGGACTTCGAGAACCGGCGTGATGTGCTGGCGCCGTGGTTGAAGCGCGGTGTGAAATTCGTGCACCAGCGCGTGACGCGCGAGAACCTGGGCGCGTTGCTGGGCAAATATCTGGAGGCGGGCGACCTTCTGATTGACCTGGCGTGGAACATTGACTGTTGCGAAATCCTCCAGTGGTGTCACGACCGTGGTGTGCTTTACGTGAACACATCGGTGGAGTTGTGGGATCCTTATGAGAATGCCCATGCCGCAACGCCGCAAAAGATGACTCTCTATTGGCGGCACATGAACATCCGCCGCATGATTTCAAAATGGAGCAAACCTGGCCCGTCAGCGGTGCTGGAGCATGGCGCCAATCCCGGCCTCATCTCGCACTTTACCAAGCAGGGCCTGATTGACATCGGCCACCGCGCCATTAAGGATAAAAAACTCGCGGGCAAGGCCGCCGACGAGGCCCGGCAGCTCATCGCGGAACAAAAATTCAATTATCTGGCGATGAAACTCGGCGTGAAGGTGATTCATTGCAGCGAGCGCGACACGCAGATCACCAACAAACCGAAACAGGTGGACGAATTTGTCAACACCTGGAGTGTCGAGGGTTTCCGCGAGGAAGGCACGACCACCGCCGAGATGGGCTGGGGCACGCACGAGAAAGAGTTGCCGCCGCTGGCCTATGAGCACGCCGACGGCCCGCGCAACCAGATTTGTCTCGCCCGCATGGGCATCAACACCTGGGTCTCATCCTGGGTGCCCGACTACTGCATTCACGGCATGGTCGTGCGCCATGGCGAGGCGTTCACCATCTCCGACCGGTTGACGGTCTGGAAAAACGGCAAGGCCATCTACCGGCCCACGGTGCACTATACCTATTGCCCGGCCGATGTGGCCATCGCGTCGCTGAACGAATTGCGTGGCAACGACTATAACCTCCAGAAAAACCAGCGCATCCTCAACGACGAAATCATCAGCGGTTCCGACATCCTCGGCGCGCTGTTGATGGGACACGCCTACAACTCGTGGTGGATTGGCAGCGACCTCAGCATCGAAGAATCGCGCCGGCTGGTGCCGCACCAGAACGCCACCACCATGCAGGTTGCCATCTCCGCCGTCGCAGCCGTGATGTGGATGATCGAAAATCCGGCCAAAGGCGTCTGCGTGCCGGACGACCTGCCACACGAGTACATATTGAAAATTTCCAAACCGTATCTGGGGAAATGGATTTCCAAGCCGGCTGACTGGACGCCGTTGAAGCACTACACCAACGCGTTCAGAGGCCACAACAACCCCCAGATTGACCGGAAGGACCCGTGGCAGTTCAAAAACTTCCTGATCACCGAAGGAGATTGAAATGATCCCGCGCCGCACCCTGAAGAAACTGGCCGAGCAACACGGCACGCCGCTGTTCGTGGTGGACCATGACGAATTGCGCCGCAACTACGCCATGTTCAAAAAATACCTGCCGCGCGTCCAGGCCTACTACGCCGTCAAGGCCAACCCCGACCCGGCCATTGTCAAGACGCTGTTCGGCGCCGGCGCGAGCTTCGACGTGGCCTCCATGCCGGAATTCCACATCGTCCATGAATACATCAAGGACATGCCCGACAAGGAACGGCAGGCTTGGATTTGGGACAAAATCATCTATGCCAACCCGATCAAAGCCAACGAAACGTTGCAGGAATTGAACCCGTATAAGCCGCTGGTTACCTACGATAACTACGAGGAAATCCGCAAAATCAAGAAGCACGCTCCACAGGCCGGGCTCGCCTTGCGGTTGAAGGTGCCCAACACCGGCGCGATGGTTGAGCTGTCGTCCAAGTTCGGCGCCGCGCCCGGCGAAGCCGTGGACCTGATCCTCGCGGCGGACAAGGTCGGATTGACGGTGGAAGGTCTCAGCTTTCACGTCGGCAGCCAGACGACGAACTTCAAAAATTACGTCGCCGCCATCAATCTCGCCGCCAACATCTTCAAGGAAGCCAAAGATCGCGGTTACACCAAAATGAACCTGCTCGACATCGGCGGCGGATTCCCGGCGCCCTACGACGCCACGGTAAAACCGTTCCGCGAGCTGGCCGGCATCATCAACCGCGAACTCAGCCGGCTTTTCCCGAAGAACATCCAGATTCTCGCCGAACCGGGCCGGTTCCTCTGCGCCACCGCCGCCACCGCCGTCTCCAAGATCATCGGCAAGGCTATGCGCGAGGGCAAATTGTGCTACTACATCAATGACGGCGTCTATCACACCTTCTCCGGCGTCATCTTCGACCATTGCCATTACCATCTGAAATCGTTCAAACGCGGACCGACGCAGATCTGCTCGGTTTTCGGCCCGACGTGCGACGCGCTCGACGTGGTTTCGATGGCGGAGAATCTGCCGGGCGACCTGCAGCTGGGCGATCTGCTCTACAGCGAACAAATCGGCGCTTACAGCCACGCGTCTTCGACCTGGTTCAACGGTTTCCCGCCCGCAACCGTGGTGCACGTGAACCAGTAAAGGTGGGGACGCCCTACGGTGCACTTGCTTTGCGCCGGCTTCCTGCCTGGGCCGCCGTCAAGGGGTCTGGACACGATAGAACCGGAAGGGCGCGTTATTAGTGGCGGTGTAACGATACGAACTGCCGGGGATATTCGTCGTGAACGTCGCGGTCGAATTCGTGGTCCACGCCGTGTTCAACTGCGTGGCGTGCAGCAGATGGAACGTACTGGCCGCGCCGCTGATAGTGAAGTTGAGCAATATCTGGTTGTTGGTCAACACGGGCTGGCCCAACACGATGACAGGACTGGGATTGGTAACGACTGTGACTTGTTTGAACGGTCCCCAGCCCAACGAGAATTGCGTGAACAACACCGGCGCGGCGGCGAGCACGTTGGTTCCGGGTTGCGTGGGTGTGAAGGTGAAATTGGTCGAGGCGGTGGAATTGGTGGCCAGGTTAATGGCTTGCTGGACGTTCGTCACCACGATGTTTTCGACTGACCAGCCCAGATAATTGTCGGCGCCTATAAAATAATTATAAGGCGAGAGAAAGTCATAATTGAAGCGGAGCAGAGTCAATTTGCCGGCGTAGTTGGAGAGTGAAAGCGAATGCGGCGTGAAGGTGGTTTCGCATTCCGTGTAGCTTGAGGTTCCCGGAGGGTTGCAGCCGGCATCCAGGAAAAGGTCCTGCCAGTTCGCACCGCCGTCCGTAGAAACTTGCACCCGGGCAACTTCATTGGTGAACGCGTAACCGAGCAGGCTCTTGAACGAAAGCACGGTATTGGTCGCCGGGAGCAGCGCTTTCTTGCATCGAATGATCTGCGGCGTCGTGTTAAATTGATTATGGACAAAATGAATGCACGGGCCTGAACCGTCCGGCGCATTGGTGATGATCAAGTAATTGGGATTGGACAACGCCGTAAAATTCGAGAGGGTTTCACTCGCAAAATCGGTGGTTGCATTTTCGGTAAAATTCCCGTTGGTGGTTTGGGCCGTGAGCCATTGGTAACCGGTGGTGTTGGGGTTGGCGATGGGCACGCAGGCGTAGGCGTTGCTCGTATTGAGGTAGGGCGTGTTCGTGCCGATGACGATGGTGGCCACATAATCCGTCCCCGGCACCGCGGGATCAAACAGCGTGACGCTGTAAGTGAAACCGACCGTGCTTGCGCTGACTTTGATGTTGGTGACGGTGACGCTGTAAACCGTGTCCGTACCGCTGAACGGGAAAGTTGTCGCTTGGCTCGTTGCGTCCAATCCCATCGGCACCCAGACAAGCGTGTCTTCACCGTAGCCGGTCTGATACGGTTGGAGCGCAACGGATACCGGCACACCGTTGCTTTTCATGGTGACCGTCGCCGCGCTGAAGTCCGCATCCGACAGCGCGAATGACCATTGGGGGAAAACGAGCGCGTAAGGCGCAAAACCTTCCGGCGGCCAGGCGACATAAGGTTTGGTCGTGGCGGGGCGCGGACCGCCAAAATTGGCGTCGAAAACCCAGGTCGCATTCGCCGAATTAAAGCTCCCTTCCGCCGGCACGTCGCCAGCCGCCATCACCCGGGTTTGCGGATAGAGAATCCAGCGCCGGTGGCCGACGGCAGTGTTGTTCAAGCCAAAGTCCCAAATGTAACTCGTGATAGCGTCCGCACCATCGGAACCCAGCGCGAGATTCGAGTTGGCGGCGGCGTTGGTGCCGGCAACGGTGAAGCAGCCCCACGAGGGCGGTATGCCGATATGCTGAAGCGCGTTGTTTTTTGACATAATTTGCGCCGCAGCCTGGTCTTGCGTGGATTCGCTCGCGGAAAAAGTGACCGCAGCCGGAATGCCGGCCATCGCCCGAAGCCAATTGATGCGGCACAACGTCGCATTTTGAAAGGCGGTGGCATTGGTGCCCGGAATGCAATTGGCCGTGTCCGCCGTGGAATTCATAGCAACGCCCTCCGAGGACGCGTAAATGGCGTTATAGAATTCACGCACCTGCTCGCGCGAGTCGGCATTGACGTTGAATCCGCCGGTCACCTCCAGGGGACGAAGCCCGCCACCCGGCAAATGTGAAACAGCCGCCGGCGCCTTGGGCGCGTCACCCAAATTCGGCGGCGGCAACGAGCCGGTAGTCGGCGGTGACTGTGAAAAAACAGACAGCGTTGATATGGCCGTCAAAGTGACGGCCGCGATTAGCCCTGGAATTTTTAAAAGCTTCATAAAGTTCATCAGGACCGGGGCCAGTTTTGAACGCGAATCTTTTAAGAAACAGGACTAGCAGAATTTATACCGCGAAACTGGAAAATTGAAAATTGACTTGTTTTGCGGCGTAAAATTGTGGTTCGGTGAGAATTCCACACTGCTGCCGCAAACAACCATTGGCTTGAATTCCAGTTTGGTTCGCGTCATGCCCGGAGTGTTCAGCGGGTAAAATATAAAACCGAATGATTTTTCCGATGCGCGGGTACTCGTCACCGGTGGCGCGGGCTTCATCGGCAGCGCGCTGGTTTGGGCGCTGAAACGCCACCTGGTTCAACGGCTTTCTGCCGGCCAAGGTTCTACATGTGAACGAGTAACACCAACCGTCCCTTGGCGTCGCCACAAAAGAAGAAGCTTTCTTTGAACAGAATCCGTCCAACCTTTGTAAAACTACACATAGAATTACTACGAAGTTATGATCATGTGGCAGACCAAAAATGTGTTTGTCGATCTTGAGACGCTGGTGTTAATTGGCATCGCGCTTGCGGGTGAACCATCGCTGGCGGCGAGCTTTGCCTACACTGATTTTGATTCAGCGCCCGGGCTCATCTTACAAGGCGATACAACTTTGGTTCAAAATCATTTGCGCCTGACACCAGCCAGGCACGGCCTGAGCGGTGGCGCATGGTATGATGCCAAGGCAAACGTTCAGAACGGCTTTCAAACCATCTTCCAGATGCAAATCACAGAAAAGGGGGCCGGCGGAGCCGATGGCCTGGCATTTGTGATACAGAATAATCCAACTCCTGCGCTCGGCTATGCCGGATGCAACATCGGCTACGGCGGGATCACAAATCTGCTGGCGGTCAAATTCAACAATTATCACTGGCAGGATCATGCCTACGATAATGTCTACGGCAGTTACGACGAAATAGCGGTGCTGGTGCCTCATTCCCCTGTGACTCCACTTTGGGATAGCGTCAGCAACACCATTGCCGCCGCCACAAACGGTGTGGACTTTTCCGACGGACAGATTCACACGGTGAAAATTGTTTACGTTCCCGGCAGTCTTCAGGTGTTCATTGACGATCTCGATAATCCATTGATGACGGCTTATGTAGATTTAGCCGAGGTCATGAATTTGGACAATGGTCGCGCCTGGGTCGGATTCACGGCTGCAACCGGTGACAGCTGGCAGAATCATGATCTGATAAGCTGGGTATTCGATTCACCCGAGGATAAAATTTCGAATGAAGCAAACATTTCTCCGCAAATGCAAATTGGCAATCCAACAACGCCGCCCGCGCCCGTTTATTCAGGGAGAAGCATGCAAACTTCTCCGCCAACCCCGCTCGTCGTTGACCCCTCGTTTGGGTATCGCTTGCCCGGCGACATCAGTCTCCCATACCCGATTGAGGCATCAACCAATCTTGTCGAATGGTCTCCGCTGACGAATGCCATCTTCTATTTCCGGGATCCGGAATCCACAAACCACCCGCAACGTTTCTACCGCTTCCGGAAAAATTGACAGCACGAGATTGAATTCTTGTCCGTTTGGCGTCATGCTGTCCGAAACTCATGAAACCCAATGATTTTTCCGATGCGCGGGTACTGGTCACCGGCGGAGCCGGGTTCATCGGCAGCGCGCTGGTTTGGGCGCTGAACCGGCGCGCCTGCGACGACATCGTCGTCTGCGACCGCCTCGGCACGGATGAAAAGTGGCGCAATCTCGCCCCGCTCCGCTTCACCGATTACGTCGAGGCCGACGACTTGCTGCCGCGACTGCAAAACGGCGCGCTGGGAAAATTCGATCTGGTCCTGCACATGGGCGCGTGCTCGTCCACGACCGAGCGCGACGCGGGCTTTCTCATCCGCAACAATTATGAATTCACCAAAGACCTGGCAATGTGGACGCTCAGCCAAAAGGCGGGTGGCCGGAAAACCCGGTTTGCCTATGCGTCGTCCGCCGCGACTTACGGCGACGGTTCAGCGGGCATGGACGATGATGAATCGCAACTCGACAAGCTGCGCCCGCTGAACATGTATGGGTGTTCAAAACACCTGCTCGATTTGCACGCCCGGCGCGCCGGATTTTTGAACCGCATCGTCGGATTGAAATATTTCAACGTCTTCGGCCCGAATGAAGACCACAAGGGCGACATGCGTTCGGTCGTCCACAAAAGTTTCGGGCAGGTGCGCGATACCGGCGTCATCCGGCTGTTCAGGAGTTACCGTCCCGATTACCGCGATGGCGAGCAGAAGCGCGATTTCCTGTACGTCAAGGACGCCGTCGCCATGACGTTGTATCTGGCGGCGACGCCCAAGGCGAACGGCCTGTTCAACATCGGCAGCGGCCAGGCGCGGACGTGGAATGACCTGGCAAATGCGGTTTTTGCCGCGTTGAACCGGAAGCCAGACATTACGTTTATCGAAATGCCGGAAACCATCCGCGACAAATACCAGTATTTCACCCAGGCGAATCTGGCCCGGCTGCGCGCCGCCGGTTACACCGCACCCGTGACTTCGCTCGAAGACGCCGTGACCGACTACGTCCGCAATTATCTCACGTCGGACAAACGGCTGGACCCGGCCGTGGCGTAACGTGGTGTAGCGTCGAACAGTCACCCGAGTCTCTCCCCGTCCCACGCCCTCACCCATTGAAGTGATCCCGCGGCTTCGGGACTGCGCTCCCGAAGCCCAACACGAAAGAATGGAAAACATCCAACGTCCAACATCGAACATCCAATGGATTCGCCCGCCGGAAGCTTTTTTGAATGTTAGTCGTTGGCTGTCTTGCCGAGGCGAAGCGCAGCAAAGACTGGCGGTGGTTCGACGTTTTCCCGACGCAGCCTACGCCGCCGCGCCGCCGGCGATGTACTGCTCCATCTGGGCAATCGTCGCGCGCTGGGCAAAGATGGTCCAATTCACCAGGTCGCCGATGGAGACGATGCCGAGGACCTTGCCTTTTTCCACAACCGGCAGATGCCGCACACGGTGTTCCGTCATCAGCCGCATGCCGTCCTCCACCGTCTGGTTGGGCTCGACGGTGATGACTTCGGGGGAGAGCACTTCCCGGACGCGCGTCTCCTTGGAAGACCTTCCCTGGAGCGCCACTTTTCGCGTGTAATCACGTTCGGTGAAGACGCCGATAAGCCGGTCACCGGCCATGACCACCAGTGCGCCGATGTTTTTTTCCGCCATGAGCTTGATGGCATCAAAGACCAGTGCGTCCGGTGAAATGGTCCAAAGTGCCGGGACCTTGGAACTCACCACCGCGCTGACGGGACCGCTGATTTTCATAGGTTTGCCACTGTTATCGGCCGCATTGGCCGATAATTCAAGCAAATAATTCACGTTATTAAAACAAATTGGCGATAGGCGATTTTCAATTTACGAGTCCTTCAACATTGCTGTGCCCCGCGTCAATCGTATATCGTCAATCGAAGATCATTCAAACTGTTTACAAATTATGGATTCACTGCCGACTGTTTTGCTAAAACCCGGCAAGGCCGACCGCATCGTGGCCGGCCATCCGTGGATTTATGACGGCGAGATTCTCCGGCTTACCCAGCAGCCCGCCGACGGTGACCTCGTCCAGGTCAAAGACCATCGCCAGCGTTTTCTCGGCGTCGGATTTTTCAATTCCAAATCCAAAATCCGCATCCGCGTGCTGTCGCCGGAGCGGGTGGAGGTAAATGGACAATTTTTTGAGGAGCGCATTCGCGCCGCGCTTGCCGTCCGCCAAAGGCATCTGCCGGATGCAACCTCCTTCCGCGTCGTCAATGCCGAAGGTGATTTCCTGAGCGGCTTGATCGTGGACAAATACGGGTGGGGCGAAGCTACTGACGAGCCGGCTCGCGAGGACGTTCGCCCCACCCGAAGCGGCAAAGATATTTTGGTCGTGCAGATTTCGTCGCTCGGCATGGACCAGCGGAAGGCGATGATTGTCGGCGCGTTGCAAAAGATTTTCTCGCCACGCGCGATTTTGGAACGCAGCGACGTGGCGTCGCGCAAGTTCGAGGGGTTGGCGGAAGCGGGTGGCGTTTTGTTGGAGTCCAATACCGCAAATGCCGGGACTGAATCCGGCGAACAAGCTAAAGCCTGGACTCCAACAATCGTGAACCTGAACGGGCTGAAGTTTGAAACCGATTTGGCCGGCGGCCACAAAACAGGCCTTTATTTGGATCAGCAGGTGAATTATCTGGCGGTGTCGCAATTCGCAAAGGGGGCGCAGGTCCTGGATTGTTTCAGTTTTCTGGGCGGATTCGGCCTGCACGCGGCGCGCGCCGGGGCCGCGCACGTTCACTTCCTCGACCAAAGCGCCGAGGCCATCGAAGCTTCCAAGCGGAACGCCGCGGCGAACGGTCTGGCGGAAAAATGTTCGTTTGAGGCCGTGAACGTATTCGATTGGTTCAAAACGCAAACCGCCGTCAAACCACACGAAAAGGTCATTCCCAAATTCGATTTGATAATTCTCGACCCGCCGTCGTTCACGCGCAACCGGGCGTCGGTGCCGGACGCGCTGCGCGGCTACAAGGAAATCCATTTGCGCGCATTGAAGCTGCTCAAGACCGGCGGCACGCTGGCGACGTTCTGCTGCTCGCACCATGTGAACGCGGCCACGTTTCAGGATGTGATTCTCTCCGCCGCTTACGACACGCGCCGGGTGTTGCGCCGGGTGGCGACATATTCGCAAAGCCCGGACCATCCCGTCATCCCGATGATTCCGGAGACGGAATACCTTAAAGGTTTCGCGCTCGAGGTGGTGCGATGAAAGACGGAACAACATGAGCGTGTTCCCCGTCAGCCCGGAAAAGGAAGCCCAACTCACGCAACGCATGGCCGCGCTGGGCGTGCGCGAGGCCGACCTCGAGGAAACCTTTGTCCGTTCCGGCGGACACGGCGGACAGAACGTCAACAAGACCTCCACCTGTGTGATGCTGCTGCACCGTCCGACCGGGTTGCAGGTCAAATGTCAGGCCACGCGACAGCAGGGTCTCAACCGCTTCCTCGCCCGCCGGCTGCTGCTCGACAAGATTGAAGCGCTGAAACGCGGCTGCGTGGACGCCGAGCGCGCCCGCATTGAAAAAATCCGGCGGCAGAAACGCCGTCGCAGCCGCCGGGCCAAAGCGCGGATGCTCGCCGACAAATCGCATCACGCCGACAAAAAGGCATCGCGACAGCCGGTGGCATTGGAGTAAAAACCTTTCAAACGCAAAGACGCAAAGGACGCGGATTTTCAGCCACGGATGGACACAGATAAACACGGATATGCTGACGGGATGCCCGGTTTTAGTACGACAGGTTTCCTCCGAAATCAGGCGTTTTGCCCGCTTTTACTTCCTTCGTCCAATTATTCAGCTTCTCGGTTCCCATACTCCAGAACTTCCGGCAATGCATAAAGTACTGCAAAACCGCGTCCTTCTCACCCTTCTCCAAAAGCTCCTTTGCGAGACACATGTTTGGGCCGAACGAGTCGAGTTGTGGCGACCCCGGAGTCTTGCCGGCATCTAAAAGGTATTGAACGGCCTTCTTAACATCTCCTTGCTTCAGGGCAATACGGCCAAGCACGCTGTTACCATCATGAATGGCATTTCCATAGTTCCAATCTTTAGGATTGTTCTGCGCCGCCTCCAACAACTCATTGGCATATTTGGAAGCCTTTTTGATTTCTCCCGCCTCAAATGCCTGTTTCGCCAAGTCATCTAACCGGTAAAACCGGGTTGACTCAGAGGTATCGGCAGATTGAGCTTTTTCAAACTCCGCCAACGACTTCGCTGCGGCAGCTCTCCCTTTGTCATTCTGCAATGCGTAAAGATGTCCCAGCTGCTCAGACCATTTCGGATTGTCTGGTTCAGCCTTTTGTGCTTGTTTTAACAAGTCTTCGGCGAGATCTGTGTCGTGAATTAAAAAGAACTGCGCGGCATTGCCTAAAATTGCAGTGTTTTGGGCGTGGGCTTTGGTTTGCTCCAACCAGAGTTGCTTGGCTCGCTTATAACCACTGCCTTCCCAAAATGGATTGACCGGATCGATTTCGCAAAAAGGCAGGCCAGCGATGGCGGCTTCCGGGTGGTTCTGGATGATCCAGAAAATGTGCTTCTGGCGAGCTTCCCTTACCTCCTTCGATGAATCCTGCCGCATAAAGTAATAACCCAACAACTCCGTGCGAGCAGACAAATCATCGGGATTCTTGGCCACAATGGTTTCCAAATTGCTGACCTGATCGGCACTAAGTTTCTGGCCGGCCATAGCTTCCCTGTACGGGTCAGTTTTACCGGGTTGAGCCGGGCAATGGTTTATTGCGCACAAAAAGGCCAAAAGGATCAGAAAGCGTAGAGGCATGAGTCAGACAATATTGGTCTGCGTTTGGGAAGCAAGCCAGTTCGAAACGGAGTAAATCCAATTTATCGTCGCCGGTCACACACCCGACGGGTGAAAATAAAATGCCGGATTGGGCGGTCTGTATGCTTGTTGTTCGGGAGAATGTGGTAACATCCCCGTTCATGAACATCCTGATCGAAGACGCCGAAAAGCTGGAATATCTGACCAGTAACAACCAGTGGACAAAAAATGCCGCCGAAGGCAAAAGCTTCGGGGCCACCGAAACTGCATTTCAGGTTGCGAAGAAAGAGCCGATTGGCAGGTTTAACATCGTCTTTTACATCCCCCAAACGAAACAATTCGTCAACCTGGACCACGGACGGGGCAAGGGCCTCGTTGAAACCAGCCCGGCTTAGCGAACGCGCCCTCGCATCACTCGTGAGGGGGTTTCGGGTTTTCAACTTTGAATTCGGCAGCGCGACGGTTGCCGGCGGCAACATCCTCGCGGGTCATGTTGAGCGTCAGGGTTATGTAAGCCGCTTCCGAATCCTTGTAACCTTGCACGGCGGCGAGCCGATACCACTTGTAAGCTTCAATCCTTGATTCGGGCGCATCCTCCCGCTTTCCCTGCAGGCTGGCACGGTGACAACTTTCACCCAGATTAAACTGGGCTCCGGCGTCTCCCTGCCGCGCGGCCCGGCCAAACCACATCACCGACTGGGCGGCATCCTGGGTGACACCCTGCCCATTGGCATACATCATCCCGAGATTGAATTGCGCCAGGGAATGACTTTGATCCGCCGCCTTGTGATACCATTCTGCCGCCTGCGCGTAATCCCGCGTCGCCCCTTCACTATTGGCGAACTTGAACCCCATGCTGAATTGCACATCCGCATCGCCGTAATCGGTGTTGGGGGGAGTCACTTCCGGATCGGGCTTTTGTGGGCGCGAAAACATTTTGCGATACCAGGATTTGTCCATGCTCATGATCATGGACTATTTGGCGCGAAACACAAGAAGTATTTCCTCGCCAATCCCCAAGAGCCGGCCGCGCAGCCCGTCATCCTGATGATTCCGGAGACGAAATATCTAAAGGGCTTCGCGCTCAAGGTGGTGAAGTAATTTATGGGAGGGTTGCCGTGCCGGCGACCCAAATCGGGGACGGCGGCACGCCGTCCCTCCCCAGTTTATTGCACCCCCACCCGATAAAAATACGGGCCGCTGTTCGTGGCGGTGGCATCCGTGTAAGTCGTTATCCCGAAATCCGCGGGAATACCGGTTTGAATCGTAATAAATGGAGGCTGACCCAGGAGATTTGTACTTCGTTGGAGATAGTAAGCCCAATTAGTCACACTTTGCCAACTTACAGTGATACCCTTTGAATTATTGGTAAAAACAGGAGTCAACATTTTCAGAACGTCCGCGGCATTCGTCGGATCGGTGCCCGTAAGCCATTCCTGCCAGTTGTTCATGCCGTCGCCGTCGGTATCGACGTAGTCCGCCGAGCCATTGTTCGTAAAGCCATATTGCTGAAGCCAAGCGTAGGAAATAGCCGAAGCCGGCGTCTGATATTCGTAAGCGCCGACGTCCACCGTGCCGCCTACAATACGCGGGTTACCATCGAAATCCGTGCTATTGGTGGCATACGTGTTTTTCCCGGAATTAATGCAGGGAGAATTGGATTGCAGGTGCAGGTTTCCGCCGGCTAAATCCACGAATAGTGGGGCATTGGTGAAATTGCGTATGTTCGGCCATTCAGTCGGAGTCGTGCAACAGTAAGCACAGCCGACTGCATTTGCGACGCCACTTTGAGCATTGTTGTAATAAACGATGCAATTGCGCAAAGTGCAGAGATATGCGCCCCCGCAGGCGTTTGCCGAATTGCTGATGACTGTGCAGTTGTTCAGGGTTGCGAAAGCTGCTCCTCCCCCATCGTACGTAACCGTGTTGCCGATAACCAGACAATTATTCAACGTCCCGAAATACGCCCCGCCGCCACGTCCATTCGCAAAATTGCCAACCAACTTGCATCCGTTCAGCGTGCTGCTGTAGGTTCCGCCACCGAGCCCATACAGCACAGCCACCGAGTTACTGACTAACGTACAATTATTCAGTGTCGCACCAAATGCGCCCCCACCTACATTGCCGCAAGAATTATTGCTAAGGACACAGTTGTTCAGTATGCTGCATGCCCCGCCGCCGTAAAACGCAGCCGTATTGCCATTGAGAATGCAATTAACCAGCGTACCGGAGTAGGCCCCGCCGCCGCTGTCAGCCGAGTTGCTCTTCAGCACACAGTTGGACACTGTTACACTAACCGAGGCGCAGTTTACTCCACCGCCGGAACTCCCTGACGCAGAGCCGTTGGCCAACGTGAACCCGGACAGGCTGGCCCCGCTGGCCAGGTTTACACACCGCGCCACGCCACCGCCGTTGATGAACGTAAACGCAGGCCCGTTGACGCTTTGCAGTGCCACCGGCTGGGTTACGGTAACCGGACTATAAGTGCCATTGGTTACCATAATCTGATCGTCCGCCGCCGCCGCCCCCACGGCATCCTGAATTTTCATCGCGGCGGTGCTCCAGTTAGTGTAAGGCGACACCGGATTGGTGCTATTCAAATCCACGTAATGCGTCGCGGCGGAGACGTTGAAGGATAAAAATGTGAGGGTGACGATTGCCAGCGACAAAAGATAAGTTTTCATACGCCTGTTCCGAGAATGATTTACTGAATATCATTTCTGCATACAAAAAGCAAGCCTAAAACGCCATGGTTGAAGGCGTTGCGACTGGTGCGATAAGGCTAACGTAGCCGCCATCGTGAGATGGCGGACCGGTCACGTACCGATAGAATAATCCGCTCTCTCACGAGCACGGCTACGGTTGAATGCCTACCCGATAAAAATACGGGCCGCTGTCCGTGGCAGTGGTGTCTGTGTAACTCGTCGTGTCCACCTGACCAACGATGTTGCTTTGAATGGAGGAAAATGCCGGTTGCGCGGTTAAATCGGTAGCGCGCTGAAGGAAATAAGTTCGATTGGTTACGCTCTGCCAAGTCACGACCAAACCCGCAGGATTATTGGTCGGGGTAGCTGATGTCATCTTCAAAACCGACAAGGCGTTGGTCGGATTTGTGCCGGCCATCCATTCCTGCCAGTTGTTCATGCCGTCGCCATCGGTATCCGCGTAATCCGCAGAACCATTGTTTGTCAGGCTGTATTCCTGGAGCCAGGCGTAGGAAATAACCGAAGCCGGATTTTGGAATTCGTAAGCGCCCATGTCCACGGTACCACCAACAATGCGCGGATTGCCATCGAGGTCGGTCGCGCTGGCAACGTAAGCATTATTGCCGGCATTGATACAGGGCGAGTTGGATTGCAGATGCAAATCGCCGTTCACCAAATCCACAAAAACAGGTTCGTTGGTGATGTTGCCAGAACCGGCTGGCAGCGGCGTGGTGTCACAATAATTCATGGCGCTGTTAAAAAAATTAGGGCCGAACTGAGGGGCCAAATTGTAATACACGATAGAGTTAGTTGCAACGCTGGCGAGGATGCCGCCGCTGGTACCGAAGATTGTGATATTGCTGACCACGGTGCAATTGACCAGGGTGCTATAATAAGCGCCGCCACCATCGGCGCCCGCCACGTTTCGTTCCAACACACAATTGCTCAGGAAATTTGAGAAAGCGCCGCCGCCATTATTGGCCCAGTTGCTTGAAATCAGGCAATTGTTAACAAGGCCGCGGCAGACTCCTCCGCCATAATTGGCGGCATTATTACTGACGACGCAATTATTCAATGTGCCGAAAGCAGCGCCTCCGCCGAAGCCGGGTCCGCCGAGGGCCTGATTGCCGACGATTAAACAATTGCTCAAGGCGCTGCCATATGCTCCACCGCCACAGTTGAAGTTTTTGTAAGCCGAAGAATTGTTGCGTGTGAGCGTGCAGTTGAACAACATGTTGGAAGCCGCGCCGCCACCGTAACTCGCCGAGTCGTTGGTCAGAGTGCAATCAAACAACGTGCCACCAAATACACCGCCGCCAAATTCAGCCTGCGCCAAGTTGCCGCTGATGATACAGTTGGAAATGATGGCGCTGGAAGATTCACACCAGAGGCCGCCGCCGCTTTGTTCCAAAATAGCGTCGCCAGAGGTCCTGGCACATCCGTTGGTCAAAGTGAAGCCAACCAACGTCGCTCCGTTGGTCAGATAGGCGCACCGAATCGCGAAGGCGGGAATTGGGGAAAATTGCTTTTCGCCCCAGATGGCCGTCACCGCCGGGCCATTGACACTCTGCACCGTCACTGCTTTGTTCACGGCAACACGATTTGTCAACGCGCCATATACAACGCGTCCGCCGGTTTTGTAAGTGCCATTGCTGACCACGATGAAATCGCCGGCATTGGCCACATCCACCGCATCCTGAATGTTCGTCGCAGCAGTAAGCCAATTTGTAAACGGCGACACCGGCGCCGTGTTGCTCACGCTGACATAACGGACGAGCGCTTGGAATTCATAGGCCCCGAGGTCCACGATTCCGCCGACGATGCGCGGATTGCCATCCAAATCCGTGTTGTTGGTGATGAAAGTATTATTTCCCGAGTTGATGCAAGGCGAAACGGCGCTCAAATGAAAATCACCGCCGGCCAGATTTACGAAGGCAGGCGGATTGGTAATGATGTTGACTCCAGAGAATGGAAGTGGAATGGTGCAGCAATTGTTAAAAACGTTGGCATCTCCTGAACCGGTGCCATTGTCAGGGGAATTGTAATAGGAAATGCAATTGGTAAGTTTGCTGCCGTCAATGCCGTCAGCCTGTCCCACGTTGCTGACAATCGTGCAGTTGATCAACGTGCAGTTCTCCGCCGCGGCGCCGCGATAACCGGTTTGGTTGCCGGTGAGCAGACAATTGATCAAAGTGGCGTAGGCAGCCCCACCGCCGTCACCACCGTTTAAGACGACATTCCCAGATAGAATGCAATTTACCAGCGTGCCTGAATATGCTCCGCCGCCAAAACTGGAGGCCACGTTGCCAATTATCACGCAATTGGTCACCACCGCGCTGGTTGATTGGCAATAAACACCGCCGCCATAGGGAGTCCCAGAAGTCTGCGTCGCACCATTCGTGAGAGTGAATCCAGACAACGTCGTGCCGTTGGACAAATAAACAGATCGCACCGCGTTCGCGCCGTTGGTTGTTCCGGGAACCTGATAGCCTTGAATCATCGTCACCGCCGGGCCATTGACACTTTGCACCGTCAAATTATTGGAGACATACACCCGGTTTGAGCCGCTTAAAGAATAGCCGCCGCTTTGATAAATCCCATTGGTCACGAGAATCGTATCGCCAGTTCCGGCATGAAAAATGGCATCCTGAATGTTCGTCGCGGCAGTGCTCCAATCGGTGTAAGGCGAAACCGGATTGGTGCAATTCAAGTCCACGTAATGCGTCGTGGCGGAGACGTTGAAGGAAAAAAATGTGGAGGCGGCTATCGTTACCGGCAAAAGATAAGTTTTCATACGTCTGTTCCGAGAATGGTTCATTGATTATCATTTTTGCCCGGAAAATACAAGCCTAAAACGCCATGGCTGAAGGTGTTGCGTTTGAGGCGGTGAGGTGTAGTCGGAGGGACGAGCTCCGCGAGTCCCAAATTTTAAATGCGTTTAAACGGCAAACGGGGACTCGTATAACTCGTCCCTCCGAAAGCTGATAAAATGGGGGCTCGAGTAACTCGTCCCTCCGAAAGTTCGCCACTCCGAAGGCCTGTCCGACGGCTCAAGTCAAACCGGTCGCCTGTCCGCTGGGCAGCACCTTGATGCGTGCGGCAGCGGGCACCTTCGGCAAACCCGGCATCGTCACAATGTTGCCGCAGATCGCCACCACAAAACCGGCACCGGCGGAAATACGCAGTTCGTTCACCTTGATCCGGAAGCCACTGGGACGACCGCGCAATTCGGGAACGTCCGAAAGCGACAGGGCCGTCTTCGCCACGCAAATCGGCAATTTCCCGAAACCATGTTTGTTGAGCAATTCAAGGTTGCTTTGCGCGGTGCGGTCAAAGTCCACGCCGTCCGCGCCGTAGAGTTGCGTAGCGACCGCCTCGAGCTTTTTCTCCATAGGCGCCTCAAGCGGATACATGAAGTTAATCGTTTTCCCTTTGTTCTTTTCGATGCTGTGCAACACGGCCTTGGCCAGCTCAGTCGCCCCGGCGCCGCCCTCGTCGAAATGTTTCGCCAGGACAGCTTCGACGTTGTGTTTCGCGCAGAATTTGATGACCCGGTCATAATCCTGCGGCTTATCATCCGGGAAATGGCTGACGCACACGACTGGATTCAGTCCCAGGCAACGGACATTCTCGATATGCTTGACGAGGTTGCCAAGACCGCCGGTGTCGGTGAATCCACCGTGATAGGCGATGGCCTTGAGCGTGGCAACGATGACCGCCGTCACGGGTTTCAACCCGGCAGTGCGGCATTTGATGTCAATGAACTTTTCCGCGCCGAGATCGGTGGCAAAGCCAGCTTCGGTCACGACGTAATCGGCCAGTTTCAGCGCCAGGCGCGTGGCCACGCACGTGTTGGTGCCCTGCGCGATGTTGGCGAAAGGCCCGCCGTGCACGAACGCCGGCGTGCCTTCGAGCGATTGCACAAGGTTTGGATGAATCGCATCCCGCAGCAGCACCTGCATCGCTCCCACCGCCTGCATGGCGTCGGCGCGTACCGGCTCGGTTTTATAAGTGAAGCCGACGACCATCCTGGCCATGCGCCGGCCCAGGTCGTCAAAATCGCTGGCGAGGCAGAGGATCGCCATGACTTCCGAGGCGGGCGTGATATTAAAGCCGTCCCGCCGCGGCACACCGTTCAATGGACCGCCGAGGCCGATGACGATGTCGCGCAAAGAGCGTTCGTTGAGGTCCACCACCCGGCGCAGGACAATGCGGCGCGGGTCGAGGCCGAGTTCATTGCCGTGCTGGAGATGGTTGTCCACCATTGCGCACAGGAGGTTGTTGGCCTTCTCGACGGCATACATGTCGCCGACAAAATGGAGATTGATGTCTTCCGCCGGCACGACCTGGGCGCGACCGCCGCCGGTGGCACCACCTTTGATGCCGAAGTAGGGGCCGAGCGACGGTTCGCGCAGGCAGAACATGGATTTTTTGCCGAGACGGCGAAGCGCATCCGCAAGGCCGATGGCGGCGGTGGTCTTGCCTTCGCCTTGCGGCGTGGGGGTCATGGCCGTGACCAGGATGAGCTGTCCGTCGGGCTGCTTTTCTCTGGCCTCCAATTCCGCAATGGGAACTTTGGCGATGTAATGGCCGTGCAGCAGGATGCGTTCGGTGTTGAGGTGCAATTCGTGGGCAACCTCCAGGATGCGACGTGGTGGCAGGTTGTGCGAGGCGGCTTTTTTGTCAGGCATAATGGCCGTAACAAGTATATGAACCGCCCGGCGACGGCAATTTTAAAAACGGGAACGCGCCCCACTCGCAAATCGAATTTTTTGCGACCGGACTATTTCAGCAACTCGCGCTGCCAATGCATCAATTCCGGCGCGTGCCGGTCCCAGTCGCGGGCGAGTTCACCGAGCGTGGCGCGGCTGGCAATGAGCGTCGGGTCAATGCCCAGCTTGTGCGCGTGGGTGTCGCGGCGTTTCTCCAGCTCGCGGTAACGGCGCAACTCGGCTTCGGTCGGGCGATGACCTTTGGGCCGCAAAATTTCCGGGTGCCGGTCCGCGGAAAGCTGGAGCGCAATTTTAAAGGCGGAGGCCAAACCGTCGCGGCGGCGGGGCGACAGGCGGGGCGGCAGGAGCGGTTCAACCGGTTTGTGCGCCACGGCGGCGGCGGCAAGGGCCACGAGTCTCTCGTGTGCGAGAATGAAGAACGGCGGGCGGTTGGCGGCAACGGCTTCCCGCTCGCGCCATCGCCAAAGCTCGCGCAACACGGCCAGCGCCGGACGCCCCAACCGGGAACTGCCTCTAATGCGCCAGACGGAATCCGCATCCACAACCGGGAGCTGTGCACTTTCCACAATCAACCGCGCACAGGACTCCTCATGCCACGCCAGGCGCCCTTTTTGTTGGAGTCCAAGCTTCAGCTTGTCGGCCAACGGTTTGAGGTAATGGGTGTCGTTGCGGGCGTAATGTTCCATTCGCGCGGTGAGCGGGCGGCGCGCCCAGTCGGCTTTTTGCGGGCCTTTGTCCAGTTTCACGCCCAGCCATTTTTCCACCAGGGCGCCCAGCCCGAATCGCCGCTCGCCCAAAAGCCGCGCCGCCAGCATGGTGTCGAAAATCGCCGCGGGCACGAACTCGTGATGCTTGCGCAGCAGGCGCAGGTCGTAATCCGCGCCGTGCATGATCAGCTCATGCGCGTTGAGCGCATCGAGCAGCGGGTCCAGATTTATTTCGCTGAGCGGATCAATCAATTCATCGCCGGCGACCGTGCTGATTTGAATCAGGCAGACCTTTTCGGGGTAGGCGTGCAGGCTGTCGGCTTCGGTATCGAACGCCAGCCAGTTGGCAGATTTGATCACGGGCAGCAGCGCGGCGAGTTGGGCGTCGGTGTCAATCACGCGACCAATATATTTGTGCCGCTGACAATCGAAAGATGAAACTGCGCGTCCGTCCGGAGAATCAGGTTGAGTGGCACGGTGGGATGCGCGTGGCGACGCAGCAGTTGCGCGGATTTCGATTTGAATGTTTCGATGACGGCCTTGTCCAACAAACGAGCACCTTTCCGAACAGGGAAAATAGTATCGCGCACCCGGCGTGGGCGCAAATGATTTGGCTTTGACTTTATGACGAATACTTCAATCGCTTCGCCGCCGCCAAAAAAACGGCGTGGCTGGCTGCGGACCTTGGCGTGGCTGGTTGCGTTGTTGCTGATTCTGGTCATCGTCGCGTATTTTGTGGTGACGAGTCCGGCTTTTATCAAAGGTGTGGTGTTGCCGCGCCTGGGCGATGCCATTCACGCGAACGTCACCGTCAGTGATGTTTCCTTTACTCCGTCCCGGCAAATCATATTGCGAAATTTGAAAGTGCAGGCCAAGGGACAGGCGCCGGTCCTCACGGTGCCGGAACTGAACGTCCGTTACCATCTCCGGGACATCCTCGGCGGCAACCTTCACGTGGACGAAATCGCGCTCGTCTCGCCGACGGTCGAACTGGTCGAGAATCCGGACGGAAGCAGCAATCTGGATCCGCTGTTGAAGGCGCTGTCGGGAAAGCCATCCAAGGCCGGGAAGCCGAAACCGGCCAAACCCTCAAAACCGCCGCAGATTGATTTGGGCCGGCTGGCGTTGAGCAACGCAAGCATTGTAAAAATTAAAAATTACGCCGGCGACCGGCGCGATCTGCTGGAACTGACGAACTTGAACGTCACCCTGTCAAACCTGAAGAACGGGCAGACCGCTGCGCTCCAGTTGTCATCCGCACTACGGGTTGAAAACAACCCCCCGGATGGAAAGAACGGATTTTTGGCGGCGGCGATCAAAGGTGATTTCCATTTCGCACTGGCGGCGGATTTGAAACCCGCTTCCGCCTCCGGCGCGGCGCATCTGGACGTTGCCAGCGCCGGCGGCGTGTTCCAGGACTTCTCTACGTTCAGCGCGACGTTGAATTGCGACATGACGCCCACGGAAATCCAGCAGTTGTTGCTGCATTTTCAAAATGGCGGCGTGCCGCTGGGCGACCTGGCCGTCAGCGGCCCGTTGGACCTGGAGAAAATGGAAGGCCGATTGCAGGTGAAATTGCAGGGAGTTGACCGGCGGCTGCTGAACCTGGCCGGCGCCGCCAGCGGGATTGATTTCGGCACGACGACCCTCAATTCCACCAACGAAATTACTCTGGCGAAAGCCGGCATGATCATCACGGCCACGGGCCGCTTCAACGCGGACAAAGTCCAGGTGACGCGCGCGGGACTGACGACGCCCACGCTCGATCTCAGCGCCGGATACGATGTCACGGTGGACCGAACTGCGCAGAACGCGCTGCTCCAGGAACTGACTTTGGCCGGGACACAGGACGGCAATCCACTGCTCGAGGTGCACCTGACCCGGCCGATGAATGTCGCTTGGGGAACCGGTGCCAACGAGGTCGGTGAGTCCGCCCTCGACCTGACCGTTACCAACCTGAATCTGGCAGATTGGAAACCGTTTCTCGGCGGGAACGCGCCGGGCGGGAATGTGAATTTACAGGCGCAATTGCTGTCACAGCAACAAGGCCGGCAGCTCACGTTTGACGTGAATTCGCAAATTGCGGATTTCACGGCCACCTTGGGCGGCAACCGAACGGTTCAGGTGGCGGTCAGTTTGCAGGCGCGGGGCCAGGCGGTGGATTTCAAACAACTCAACCTGAGCGAATACCGGTTGCAAGTCAGCCGGCAAAACCAACAGTTGTTTAGTGTTTCCGGGGCCGGCGCGTATGACCTGACGAATGCCAGCGCGGATGCGCAGGTCACGTTGCAGGCTTCGCTGGCCGGGTTGGCGAGTGCGTTTCCACAGCCGGGCGCGAGTGTTTCGTCCGGGCGTGTTGAATTGACAGGGCAGGTCACGCAGAAACAGAACACGCAAACGGTCACGGGCCGTCTTGTACTCGCCGATTTCACGGGACAACTCGGCCAAAATTCATTCCATAACTTCGGCAGCACGATGGACGTGGACGTGAGCCGGACGCCGGAACAAATCCAAATCAAAAAGCTGACTGGCGCCCTGACTCAAAGCGGAAACGCGGGAGGAAATTTTGACCTCACCGGCTCCTATGACCTTGCGCGCCAGTCGGCGCAATTGACCGCCGGCCTGATGGGTCTCAACCAGGACGGCCTGCGCCCATTTCTCGAACCGTTGCTGGCCGGCAAGAAACTGGTTTCGATTGCCATCAACGGCAACGCCTCCGTCCAATACGACCCGGACCGCAGTTCCGCCATCAAAGCCGATTTGCAGGTGGCCAACCTGGTCGTCAATGATTCGCATGGGCAGTTTCCCGCAACGCCGCTGGCGGCCAAATTGCAAATTGACACCACCCTGCAAAAACAGGCGGCGGACATCCGCCAGTTCCAAATCGGGCTGACCCCGACGTCACGCGCGCAGAATCAGGTACAATTGCAGGGGGACGTTGATTTTTCCCAGCCCAAAGCCATTAAAGGAAGCCTCAAGCTTCTGTCCGATTCGCTTGACCTGACCAGTTACTACGACTTGTTCGCCGGTGGCACAAATGCCGGCGCCAAACCACCCCCCGCGACGGCATCTCAACCTCAGCCGGCATCCACGGCCAGTCAGGAGCCACCGGCGGTCACATTTCCGCTGCAAAATTTCACGGTGGCCGCAAACATCGGACGACTTTACCTGCGCGAAATCGTGATAACCAACTTTCAGACGACGGTAAAGGTGGACGGCGGCCACGTGAGCGTAAAACCTTTCCAACTCGTACTCAACAGCGCGCCGGTGAACGCCGCCGCGGATTTGGATTTGAGTGTGCCCGGTTACAAATACAGTTTCGCTCTCGATGCCGATCAGGTTCCGTTTGCGCCGCTGGTGAATACGTTCATGCCTGACCGTAAAGGAGACCTGGCCGGCAGGTTGACGGCGCACACCCAAATCAGCGGTGCGGGCATCACCGCCGCGAATTGGCAGAAAAATCTGGCCGGCCAGTTCAATTTCGGCGTGACCAACCTGGAACTTTCCATAAACAACGTCCACAGTTCCATCCTGAGATCCCTGCTCAACGTCGTCGCAACCATTCCGCAATTGGTGAGCAATCCGGAAAGCGGCATTATCTCGATTTTCGGCCAGTTGACGGGGCAGCGCAGCGGATTGTTGAACCAATTTCAGGAGGCGCCTATCGAAGTGATCGCCGCGCAAGGCCGGGCCGGCGGCGGACAAATCAATTTGCAACAAGCCACCGTGCAAAGCGCCGCCTTTGAGGCCGACGGGCAGGGCAGCATCATGCTGGCGCCGGTGCTGACCAACTCCACCATTAACATCCCCATCACCATCTCCGTCAGCCAGCCCATTGCCAAACAACTCAATCTTGCCTCAGGCAACAATTCGGCAGGCGCAACCTACGCCCCGCTGCCGCAATTTCTGACAATGACGGGTACGCTGGGCGATCCGAAGACGCAGATTAAAAAAACCGCGCTGGTCGGCTTGACGGTAAAATCTCTCGGCAGTGGCCTGCTGAATCAAGTCACCAATTCCTCGTCGCCCGTCAGGAGTTTGCTGAATCAATTTCTTCAACACGCCCGATGACCAAGCGGTTTGACATCTTTGTCGCGCCGCGCCAATGCTCCACCATTTGGTTTCATCCCTTGCCAGCCGGCGGGCATTTTTCATAATGTTTGGGTCCAATGAATTTGTCCACCGCCTTTGCCGATTGTGCGGAAAAGCACGCGCGCAAAACCGCCGTTTTTTGGGGCGAAACGGAGATTTCCTACGCTGCGCTCCTCGCGCAGTCGCAAAAAATTGCCGGCCACCTGCAAACCCAATTTGGCGTGCAGCCGGGCGACCGCGTGGCGCTGTGGATGAAGAATTGCCCGGAGTTTGTTTCTTCGGTGTTTGGCATTCTGCACGCGGGCGCGGTCGTCGTGCCCATCAACAGTTTTCTGAAACCGGCCGAGGTCAGTTACATTTTGAACGACGGCGGCATTGACGTGATGATTACCGATGCGGAGTTGGGCGCGCATTCCGCGGGACTAAAGGCGGCGAGGCCATCGCTCAAATTTTTCCAAGTCGCAGAAATCGCTGCGAGCGGCGCAGCCGGTTCACGATTCACGGTTCACGATTCACGCACTGAGTCCGACCTCGCGGCGCTGCTCTACACGTCCGGCACGACCGGCCATCCGAAGGGCGCGATGCTCACGCACGGCAATTTTCTCCACAACGTGGCGAGTTGCGTGGCGGCGCTCGAGGTGCGGGAGGATGACCGCGTGGTGGTGGCGCTGCCGCAGTTTCACAGTTTCATGTTCACGGTGGGCACGTTGCTGCCGGTGTTGTGTGGTTGCGGAATTCTGCTGCTGAAAACGCTGCATCCGTTCAAGCAGGTCCTGGAGGAGATCGCGCGGCATCGCGGCACGATTCTGCCGGCGGTGCCATCATTTTACCGCGCGCTGCTGGCCGTGCCGGAGTTCGGCCGGCTGCCGTTGCGGCTGTGCATCAGCGGCGGCGCGCCGTTGCCGGTGGAAGTGTTCAACGAATTCACGCGGAAATTTCCGTTTCCACTGCGCGAAGGCTACGGCCCGACCGAGAGCAGTCCGGTGGCCACGGTGAACCCCATCTATGGCATCAACAAACCGGGCTCGATCGGCAAACCGATCCCGAATGTGGAGTTGAGCATCCGCGACGAGGACGGCAGGGAATTGCCCGTCGGCGAAATCGGCGAAATCTGCATCCGCGGCGGGAACGTGATGCGCGGCTATTGGAATCAGCCGGAGGAAACGGCGAAGGTTTTGCGCGACGGCTGGCTTTATACCGGTGACGTGGGGTATCGCGACGCGGATGGCTATTATTACATCACCGACCGCAAGAAAGACATGCTGCTGGTCAACGGCCTCAACGTTTATCCGCGCGAGATTGAGGAAGTGATTTACCAGTTTCCGGGTGTGAAGGAAGCGGCGGTCGTCGGTGTGCCCGACCCGCGCAAAGGCGAGCAGCCGGTGGCGTTCGTCGCGGCGGCGGAAGGCCGGACACTCGACGAAAAGGCGTTGCAGCAGTTCATCCGCAACAAACTGGCAGACTATAAATTACCGAGGCATATTGTCTTCCTGCCGGCGTTGCCGCGCAATGCGACGGGGAAAATTTTGAAAACGGAACTTCGGAAACAGGCGAGAAAATAAATTTCAATTAACCAGCACCAACACCGCCGTCTTTCACCGTAGCAGCCGACGTGAGTTGGCTCTAACTTTTGTAGGAGTCGAGGTAACGAGACTCATTCTTAAAAATAGAGACTCCTCACTCCTACAATTTTAATAAACCAAGACCAAAACCGCCGCATCCTGCGCCGACTTCACCACGTCCTCAAACTTTTCATCGCTCGTATTCGGCTTTTTGAGCTTGGCCGAAACGTCCGGCACGGATTCAAGGAAGCCCAAAAGAAAACTGCTTTTGACGGCGTAGTTCACGTTTTCCGGCAACGCGCCACTCTCGGCCAGCGCCGCCCGTGCACTCAACTTGGCCGACACGATGCCGATGACGTTGCCCCGCTCATCCACGAGCGCCCCGCCCGAATTGCCCGGCTGCACCGGCACGCTGATTTGAAAATAGCGCGGGTCATCACTCGCGCCGGACAGCGACGCGATTTCCCCCTTGGCCAGCTTGGGCGCGAACCCCTGCAAACCGATGTCGGGAAAACCGACCGTCGCCACCGTGCCGCCCAGATTCACCGTGCGACTGGCGGCAATGGGCAGCGGTGCAAACCGCCCGTCTGCCTTCAACAAAGCCACATCATTGGCCGCATCCACCTGAACCACTTTGGCGTCAATCAAACCCGCGCCCGTGAGCAAACGAACTGTCGTCGCATCCTTGATGACATGATAATTTGAAATCAAATAGCCGTCGTCCGTGATGAAAAAGCCGGTGCCGGTTGCTGTGGGGATTTTGGACGAAGTGGAATTGCTCGAACTCGATGGTGCCTCTTTTCTTGGAACAAACTCACGAGCCAATTCCTGCGCTTTGGCAATTTGCTCTCGTGTCATAAATAAATTTTCCACGTCGTTAAGTAACTTTTTTGCGTCTTCATTACCTTGCGCAGCGGAAAGGTTTAACCATTTGCACGCTTCGACATAGTCCTTAATCACTCCGTCGCCTTTCGAATAGCGTGCTCCAAGAACCACTTGAGCATTTGCGTTTCCTTGTTCGGCGGCCTTTCGAAACCATTTCATGGCTTCAATATCATCTTTAATCACACCGTCGCCTCTGGTATAACAGACTCCGAGGGCATTTTGGGCTGAAGCAACGCCTTGCTCCGCAGCTTTGCGCCACCACATTGCAGCTTTCACATAATCTTTTTCCACGCCAGTGCCATAGTGGTAGCAGGTGCCCAGCCAGTTTTGAGCATTGGCGTGATTCTGCTCGGCAGCTCTGCGACACCACTTCACGGCTTCCGTATCATTTGTCTCTACGCCTTCTCCCTTGTAATAACATATACCAAGAGCATATTCAGCGTCGGCGTTTCCCTGTTCAGCAGCCTTGCGAAACCATTTGGCGGCTTCAAAATAATCTTTATCAACGCCCCTTCCATGAGAATAAAGTGTGCCGAGGACATATTGCGCGATTACATCGCCATTTTCTGCTTCAGGCTTTGCTGCTTCGAATAGTTCACGATCTTTTTCGCTTTGCTGGGCAGATAATTGAACTATGCCTGCGATCAAGACTAGAAGTATCCACACGAAGTGATTCGCTTTCACGCCGTCAGAGTTAATCAATTTCAATCGGTTGGCAAGGTTTTGATAGCTCACATTCAAATGATTCCTTGACGCAATATGGCATCAGTGCAAAGATGCAGCATGTCCAAATATCGCTGGACAAGATTTCTGCAACACCTTTTGAGGTGTATTGTAAAATCTTCTGACGAGCATATAAAACTTGAAGAGCGGCTTAGGTTGTGGTTGTGGTTTGTTTTGCCAACAACTGCTGGTATCGGCACTATTTTTACTCATCTTTCTGTAGCATGGAAAATGTGCGTTTGGGCATTGGTGGCTCTCTGCTGGCTTCTTCGTGCTTTTTGGCACTCGTTTGTGTTGTTTGAAAATTCGCAAACGGAAAATGCAAAACTAATTCAGATGCTCAATGATGACAAGACTCCACTAGCCATTGAAGCTTCTTGTGTTGGGACGAAATTGAGTTTCGGCGGTCGTATCGCTGAAGTCCTTTGGAGAAGGGCGAGCGGATTTGAAAAGTATCACGGGCGAATTCAAATCTGGAACCGAAGTGCAACGAATAAAGCAACCAATGTGAACGTAAAATTATTAGACATACGCCCACTGCCCGACACGCTACACATTCCTTTCCCGTTGCAACTTTTACCGGAACATCCGAATGGCAATACTGTCAACCCCTTAGATAGTTCGCCTTTCATTCTTTTCACTGTCACACGCCACGATTCTGGCAGTCTCACTGTGGATTTTGAAACGGGAGCAAAGATTGAATCATTTCGGCCAGATGTTATAGCAGGTGAAGATTATCCTCAACAGGATCAGCGTTTTCAACAGTATTGCCTAAAAATTAGCGCATCAGCGAACAAGGGTTCTTTGGTTCCAGCCACATTCAAATTGATTTTTACAGGCCAATCAAAGGAACCTTTTGTATTCAAAAAAAATTAAAATTGATACCCACACCCGACGCCGGGTGCTCCGGTCGTCCATCCCAAAATGAATTCAGGAAAAGAGTTCCCGTCCGCCTTCATCTGATTCCGGCGCGACAAGTTGCCCATGCGGAATTCGGATGGTTTTGGACTGCGGTGGCAATCCCGCGCTTGCGGGAGCGACACCGCTTTTGCCCCGGAGTCAGACGTCCTCCCAAAGCGGCGTCACAGCCGCCGCACTCCAAGACGCTTCGCGCCATTCGCCCGCCACCGGAATTCGCGTCACTCCCCCGTCCCGTTTAAGCTGGCACCACAAACGCCGCTTGATGTTTGCTGTTTTCATCCAGCGTCGCCCAATTCATTCCGTGTTTGTCGGCCAGACTCGCCAGATAAAAATCCGTTGTTCTGCCGCTCGCGGGCGCGGGCGCGCTGTCGAGAATTTTCAAATCGCAGGGAACAAACTGCGGCTGCACTTTCTTGTGCCAGAACGACAACAGTTCCCGCGCCTCCTCCATCGTTGCGCCAAAAGCCGGCTGGGTCGAGATGCGGAGAAAACCCAGTTCAGTGATCGGACAGACGGCAAGGGACTTTCCTTTCTGCCATCGGATGACGCGCTGGTGATGCTCGTGGTCTGCCCACAGCCACGCCAGCAAGGTGGACACATCCAGCAGGTAGGTCATGGAAATTGATCCATCAATTTGCGGGTCTCGGCCATCGTGATGCGCTTGCCGGAGGTGGCGACTAAAAACCCATTTTCCCGGCCCAAGGTCACTTTGCGCACCGGTTTTTCCAGCCGCGTCAAAAGAAACTGGCCAGGCCCGGTCGTTTCCAGGTCAAAAGCGTCGCCGGGATGGGCGGGCTTGGGCAGCGTCACCCGGCGTCGGGCATCGGCGGTAATAATCATGAAATGGGTATAACCCACAAGGAAAGATTTGGCAAGCGGTTTCGGCAGTTTCGAGCCTGTGCAGGCAGTTTAATTGACTGCATCCTATTAATTTACAACTGGTTATGATATTTCCCTTTCCGAGTTGCTTTGGTAGATTCGTGTCGTTAAGCTATTCTTACCGTTCGGGCATGAAGCGCGGGCGGCAAAGATTTTATGGCTGAAGGATATTGCGTCAAATGCAAGGCCAAGAAAGAGATTGCCCATGGCGTTGAGGAAACGATGAAGAACGGGCGCAAGGCAATCAAGGGCAAATGCCCGACCTGCGGCACGGTCATGTTCAAGATTTTGGGCGGCAAGGCCGCTCCCAGTGGCGCAACTCCAACCCCACCGGCCGCGACGAGCTAACTATGTCCCAACAGCTCGCCTACGTCATCATCACTCCCTATTCGCTCTACAAGTCACGCACGGGCGGAATTTTGAGCCGGCTGATTTCGCGCACCGGTCTGGACCTGGTGGCGACGCGCATGTTCGCGCCCGGCACCGAACTGGTAAAACAATACGCCGAAACCCTCGTCTCGGCCCACGACCCGAAGGACCGGAAAGTTCAGGAACTTCTCAAACAATACGTCCTGCAAAATTTTTCGCCTGACCCCAAAACCGGCCGGCGGCGGCGGGTGATGACCTTGTTGTTTCAAGGCGATGAGGCAGTGCGAAAGGTCCGGTCCGTCGTCGGCAATCTGGGTTCGGACCGCCGCGTCGGCGAAACCATCCGCGACACTTACGGCGACTTCATTTTGGAGGATAACGGGCAGGTGCGTTATTTCGAACCGGCGGTGCTGATCGCCCCCACCGCGGAGGAAGCCGAGACCAAACTCAAGTTGTGGGCGCGTTATTCCGACAGCGACGGCGGCGTGTTGGAAAATGTTATTGCCTACCAGCCCGGCGAAACCGGCCAGCGCACCCTCGTGCTCATCAAACCCGACAATTTCCGTTTTGCGACCGGACGCCCGGGCAATGTCATTGATTTCTTCTCGCGCACCGGCCTGTTCATCGTGGGCATCAAGGTCCACCGCATGAGCGTCGCGCAGGCGATGGATTTTTACGAACCCGTCCGCGAAGTTCTCCGCACCCGGCTCACGGACGTGATCGGAGCCAGGGTCAAAACCGCGCTGGAAAAGGAGTTCCCCATCAAAATCGCCGCCGCCGAGGAAAAACAACTGGGCGAAGTCCTCTGCCCGACCTTCGGCGAACATCAGTTCGAGAACATCATCCGGTTCATGTGCGGGCACGCGCCGTCCGAGTTGCCGCGCGAACAATGGACCCGGCCCGGCACGGAAAAGTGCATCACCCTGGTTTATGAAGGCGTGAAAGCCGTCAGAAAAATCCGCGACGTGCTGGGGCCGACCGATCCCTCCAAGGCGCCGCCCGGCTCCATCCGCCGCGAATTCGGCTCGACCATCCTGGTCAACGCCGCGCACGCCAGCGATTCACCGGAAAACGCCCAACGCGAAATGGCCATTGTCAATGTCGGCGAAAATAGTTTCCGCCAGGTCATCGAAGAGCTTTACGGAAAGTCGTAGGCGCGCAGTTTGTCCAGCAAGCGCGCGTCGGCCGCCGGAAACGCATATCCGTCCAATTCTGATTTGCCCGCCCACTTGAGCGCCGCGCAGCCGAGCGGTTGCGGCTCGCCGCTTGTCAGCCGGCAAACGAAAAATTTCAGGTGAACGGTTTTTCCCGGGTAGGCGTGGACGACCTCATCGAAAAGTTCATCCACGGAAATGTCCACGCCAAGCTCCTCGCGCAATTCACGAACCAGGCATTGCTCGAAAGTTTCCGACGGCTCGCGTTTGCCGCCGGGGAATTCCCAAAGTCCGCCCAGGTGTGCGTTCGCTTGACGCTGCGTAATGAGGAGTCTGCCGTCACGAAAGACCAAAGCCGCGGAAACCTCGATACCTTGCCGATTGCCGATTGCCGATTGCCGATTTGATCCGCGCATGTCGCCCGGTTGTTTCTCAATCGTCATTCGGCAATCGTAAATCGTAAATCATCGGCCCACGCTTTTATAAATCCAGCCGAGCCGTTCCATCTCCGCGCGGTCGAACAGGTTGCGTCCGTCAAACAGGATAGGATGGCTGAGCGATTTGCGGGCGTGTTCGAGATCGAGCTTTTTGAATTCATCCCATTCGGTGGCCACCACCAGCGCGTCGCAACCGTCGGCCACGGTGTTCATGTCGTCCACATACGTCGCGTCCGGGAGCATTGCCCTGGCCTTGTCCATGGCCTTCGGGTCGTGGACGCGCAGCACGGCGCCGGCGGCTTGCAGGCGGTGGCAAAGCTCAATCGCCGGCGACATCCGCAAATCGTCGGTATTTTGCTTGAAGGCGAGGCCGAGCACGCCGATTTTTTTGTCCTTGAGCACCCAGAGCGTGTCGGTGATTTTTTTGATGAACCGCTCCATTTGCTCGGCATTGATGCGCTGGACTTCCTTGAGCAGCCGGAAATCGTAGCCGATCTGCTCGGCGATTTTGATGAAGGCGCTCAGGTCCTTCGGAAAACAACTGCCGCCAAAACCGATGCCGGCATTGAGAAAGCGGCGGCCGATGCGTTCATCCATGCCCATGCCGGCGGCGACCTCCTGCACGTTGGCGCCGGTGGCCTCGCAGAGTGCGGCAATGGCGTTGATGTAGGAAATTTTCAGCGCGAGAAAGGAATTGGAAGCGTGCTTGATGAGCTCGGCGGAATTGATGTCCGTGATGATGACGGGCGCATTGAACGGCGCGTAAATCTCCTTCAGCACTGCGACGGGACGTTGCGAACGGACGCCGATGACAATCCGGTCCGGCTGCATCAAGTCGCCAACGGCGAATCCCTCGCGGAGAAATTCGGGATTGCTGACGACATCAAAATCCACCTTCGCCGGGCAATAACGTTTGATGGTCTCGGCGACCTTTTCGCCGGTCTTGACCGGCACGGTGCTTTTGTCCACGACAATTCTGTAGGTCGTCAAGGCGGCGGCGATTTCGCGGGCGACCTTCTCAATGAAGCTTGAATCGACTGAACCGTCCGGTAGCGGCGGCGTCGGTACCGCAATGAAAATCACATCGGATTCCCGAACGCCATCGGCGATGCTGGTCGTGAACGAAAGCCGGCCGGCAGCGGTGTTTCTTCTTACGAGTTCTTCGAGTCCCGGTTCATAAATCGGGATGCCGCCGGACTGAAGCAGTTTTACCTTGGCCGTGTCATTGTCCACACACACGACCTGGTGGCCGACCTCGGCGAAGCAAGCGCCCGTGACCAGACCGACGTAGCCGGTGCCGACAATGGAAAGCTTCATGCTCAGGGTTTGACCGCGGTTGACTTTGCAGGCGCCAATTTCGTTTGTAATTCCACTGAGCGCATGGCGGCCTCCGAGGCAAGCGCATCGCCGGGGGGACTGAACCGGACGATGGTTTCATAGAAATTGAGCGCGTCGGTTAATTTCCCCTGCTGCCCGGCAATGCGGGCGAGCGCAAGCCGCGCAAGGTTTGCCGCCACCACATCGGGAAAACCTTGGACAACCCGCTGATAAGCGCCGACGGCCAAATCCAGTTTGCCCAGGGCTTCGAGGCTGGCCGCCACGCCGAGCGCCGCCGACGCGGAAAAATCCCCATCCGGATGGGCATCAAGAAATTTCTGAAATTGCGCCTGGGCGTCGGCATATTTGCCCGCGGCCAGCAGCGCTGCCGCACCCTGCAACCACGCGCGCCGCCCGGCGAGCGTGCCCGGATATTCGTTGGCGATTTTCAAATACGCGTCGGCCCACTGGCCGGGGTCCGCAGTTTCCGGAACGGAAAGAGCCAGTTGCGTGTATGCCGTGCCGGCGGCGATTTCTTTTTGTTCCTGTGCCGAGACATAAAACCAGACCAGCAATCCGGCAATGACGACCATCACCCCGCCGACAATGAGCCGGTTCCTGTTGGCCTCAATCCACGGCCATAGCTTGAAAAGAAAGGCAGTCGGTGCATCTGGTGGTTGCATAATGGGCGTGCAATCTCCCGCGGGAAACCCAAAAACGCAAGCTTGAAATCTCCTGCGCCTGGCGGAAAATTGCTTGAGTGCCGGGCGCGGGCCGGTTTCACTGGACGCGGTGGAGAGATGGCCGAGCGGCTGAAGGCGGCGGTTTGCTAAACCGTTATACGGTCAAAAGCCGTATCGGGGGTTCGAATCCCCCTCTCTCCGCCAGCCCCGAAAGCTTTCGGGGCTGCCGCGCCGGCCGGTCGCGTCGAAGCTTTTGCGAAGACGGAAGCGCGAAGGCGAAGGCGGGCTGAAAGCATTGTTCCGTGACGCGCTCCAAGCTTCAACCCGGCACCCCGTGGAATTTTCAGCTATTTCGGCGATGCGCCGGCAATGCTCAGGTTGATCTCGATGGTGTCGGAAACCTTGTCCTCAAACTGACCGGGATTGATGTTGAAATCGCTGCGTTTGATGGTGAAGTGGGAACGGATGACCAATAGATCGCCTTTTTGATTCGGCACACGTTCACCCAGTTTGTCCTTCAGGTAAGTCAGTTTCACGGGCACGGTGAGTTCCTTGGACACCCCTTTGAGCGTGAACGTGCCGGTCACGTCCGCCGTTGTGGTATCGCCGGCGGTCTGGACGTTTTTGAATTCCTTCGATTCAAAAATGATGGTGGGGAACTTTGCCGCGTCGAGCCATTTGGTGCTCAACATGTGTTGTCTTTGCAACGGGTTCGGCAGCATGAGCGACGCGGTGGCCACGGTGATTTTGCCTTTGGTCGCGCCAGGATTCTCCGGGTCAAACGTGACCGTGCCGTAAACGCCGCTGGCGCTGCCGTTGATGGCCTCCAGTGGCGCATCGAGCTTGAACCCGGCGTTGTTGATACCCTTGGGGTCTTTGAAGTCGAACGTTTGTGGCGCAGCGAGAACCGCGCCCGCCAGGACAGTGAATGCCAGAATGGTGAGTTTCGTTTTCATTTTTTGGTTTCGATTTGCAGGCTATTTTGATTTTGCCGGAACAAAAAAGGAAATGCCAGCCAGAACTCCCGCGCCCAGCAAAGCGGCGCCCAGAAAATCAACGCCGGGCACAAAATGCTTTTCGTAGGTGACACCCTCGATGCCCGTGACTTCATCAACCGTTTTCTTTGGGACGCTCGTCTTCGTCCAGCCGCGATTTGCTCCGGCTGCCGCCCAGAACGCAATGGCGCCAACAATGAGAATTGTGGCGACGAGGCGAAGGGTCTTTTTCATGGGTTCATCCGGCGGCTCAGTTCAGGTCGAACAAGATGACTTGCGCCGGTCCGGTTGCTGCCAGAACCAGTTTGCTCTCGCCGGAAACCGCCGCGCCGTCGCCGGCTTTCAACGGCAGGCCGTTCAAGGCCACCTTGCCCTCGGCCACCTGCAACCACGCGTGATGGTCGGGCTTGAGTGGGTGACTGATTTTGTCGCCGGCACCGAATTTACCGATGAACACATCCGCGTCCTGATTGATGGGAATTGAGTTGTCGCGCCCCGATTTTGAAACGACCAGATGCCATCGCCCCGGCACGGCGTTGACGAAAGATTTTTCCGCGTAAGTCGGTTTTACGCCTTTGCGGTCGGGCAAAATCCAGATTTGCAGCAGATGCACCGGCTCGGCTGGCGAGGGATTGAATTCGCTGTGCATCACGCCGGTGCCGGCGGCCATATATTGGATTTCACCGGGGCGAATGATGCGGCCATTGCCCATCGAATCCCGGTGTTCCAGCGCGCCGCTCAAAACGCAGGTGATAATTTCCATGTCGCGATGCGGATGCGCGCCAAACCCGCCGCCGCCCATGATGGTGTCGTCGTTAATCACGCGCAAACTGCGGAAGCCCATGTGCTGCGGGTCGTGGTAATCGGCAAACGAAAACGTGTACCAGGTGTCAAGCCAGTCCAACTGGGCGTGGCCGCGTTCTTCGGCTTTGCGAATCGTAATCATCTGGTTCAGACCGGTTGCACCAGTTCCTGGAGTTCGAACCGCACCTTGGGCAGGCTCGCGTATTTGTCATTGGCGGCGCGATAACCCAAAGCGCAGCAAACCACCGTCGCGTAACCGCTGTTTTCCAAACCGAGCACGCGGTCATATTCGGACGGCACAAAACCCTCCATCGGGCACGCATCCACGCCGAGCACAGCGGCACAGGTCATCAGATTGCCCAGCGCAATGTAAGCCTGCCGGGTCGCCCATTCGTGGGCAATGCGGCTGCGCGGCCCATTGACGAGGTCGCCCAGCATCATGTCACGGTAAAAATTCAGCGATTCAGCGGGTATTTTCCGGACATCGGTGGTGCGCGCAATCAGCTTGTCCACGTCCGCTTCGGTCATTTGGGTGCGGGCGGTGAAGACCACGAAGTGCGAAGCGTCCACGACTTGCTTCTGGTTCCACGAATGCGGCAGCAAGGCGGCGCGTTTGGCCGGGTCGCTGATGACCAGAAAACGGTACGGCTGCAAACCGTAGGAACTCGGGGAAAGGACGAGTGCGCGCTCGAGGGTTTGCCAGACATCAGCCGGAATTTTCTTGTTGGGATCAAAGACCTTGGTGGCATAGCGCCAGTTCAAGGCGTTCAAGAGCTGCCGGGTAATTCCATTGTTCATAGTTAAAATTAGATTTTTTCCTCGCTCAGAGTGACACAATTTTCGGGAAAAGCAAATGGCCGATGCACCGGCGTTTTGACTCCAGTTGCCATGAGCCCGGTGAAATTGTTATAAACGGGCGATGAGTCCGCCCCATCTTCGCATTCGCCGCGCCACCACCGACGACTTTCAAAACCTCAAGGCGCTTTGGGATTCCCGGCAATTGCCCGCCGACGATCTGGAAAAACGTCTCACGGAATTTCAACTCGTGGAATCCACCGACGGCCAGTTCCTCGGCGCTATCGGCATTCAAATCGTCCGGCAACATGCGCGGTTGCACAGCGAGGCTTACACGGATGCCGACATCGCCGATCAAGCGCGGGAGCTTTTCTGGGAACGCATCCGGATGATCGCCGCCAACCACGGCGTCTTCCGCCTTTGGACCCAGCACGATTCACCCGCCTGGATCTTCCGCGGTTTTCAACCCGCAACCGCCGATACACTCGCCCGCCTGCCGGAAGAATGGAAGGGTCTGGAGGGCCAATGGTTCACCAGCCAGTTGAAGGACGAGGAAGCCCTCGCCACGCTCGAAAAGCAACTTGCCACCTTCAGAGAATCTGGAAAGCACGACACCGCGCAAACGTTGAGCCAGGCCCGCACGTTCCGAACCGTCATCATCGTGATTTTTTTCGCGATTGGGATTCTGGCCCTCTGCGCCGCGGGTCTGCTCCTGCTCCATTACCTCTCGCCCTCACCGATGCGCTGACGGCAGGTTGAATTCGTCCGCGTGATAGGAACTCCGCACCGCCGGGCCGCTGGCGACGTGCACAAACCCCAGCTCCCCTGCCCGCCTGCCATATTCTGCGAACTTCTCCGGCGCAATAAATTCAACCACCGGCAAATGCTTCAGCGTTGGCTGCAAATACTGGCCCAGCGTAAGCAGATCGCAGCCGGCGCCGCGCAAATCCTCCAGCGCAACTATCACTTCTGCTTCCGTCTCGCCCAAACCGAGCATCATCCCGGATTTGGTGTAAATCCTGTCACCGCGTCCGGCCTTCACCTTGCGCAACACGCTTAAGGAGCGGTCATACGTCGCGCGCGACCGCACCGACGGCGCGAGCCGCCGCACCGTTTCGAGATTGTGATTGAAAATATGCGGGTTCGCTGCCAGCACCGTTTCGATGGATTCATCTTGATCGTTGAAATCCGGCACGAGCACTTCAATCACAATGCCTGGATTCAACTCGCGCACCGCCTCAATCGTCTTCGCAAAATGTCCCGCGCCGCCATCCGCCAAATCGTCCCGGGCGACGGCGGTAATGACGATATGCCGCAATCGCATCCGCCGCGTTGCTTCGGCCACGCGCTGCGGTTCGCCGGCTTCGAGTGCGAACGGCTTGGCCGTCGTCACCGCGCAAAAACCGCAGGCGCGCGTGCAACGGTCGCCGGCAATCATGAACGTGGCCGTGCCTTTGCTCCAGCATTCCCAATGGTTCGGGCATTTCGCGCTTTCGCAGACCGTGTGCAGCTTCAGCTCGTCCAGCAGCCTGCGCGTTCGCGCATAGCTGTCCGACGCGGGCAGCCGGGTGCGCAGCCATTCCGGCAGTCGCGGGCGCGATTTTAATTCAGCAGCGGCCATTGGTCGGGGCACAGATGACCACAGACAGGCCTGGATGTGAAGACGTGAATGGCGCTGATTTGCGGGAATTCAAATCAAGAAGAATGGATTTGTGAAGCTGGCGCGGGCTTTCAGCCGCGGGTTGGTGCACGCACTGAGGGTTGAAGCCTCTCCCAAAACACGGCCAGTTGTTCCGGCCCAAAATCCGCCAGCACCTTCCCGTCCACGTCAATTACGGGCGCCAGTTCCTGGCCGGACAGGCGGATCATTTCGTCATAAGCCGCTTCGTCATCAATCACGTCAACGGTTTCATATTCGACCCCGCGCTCATCCAGCCACTGCGCCGCGCGATGGCACCACGGGCAATAAGGTTTGATGAATAAACGAACGTGTTTAGGTTTCACACTGCAAAATCACTGGCTTTCGGAAAAATTCAATCGCCCCGCACCAAAAAGTAGTGCCGCTTTATAACGGTTTAAGCCGCGCTGAACGGCTAATGCGGCTCGCCAATCTGCGCCTTGTATTTGCCCGGCGACAGCAGCGCGTCCAGTTCCGCCGGATTGCTCAACCTGATTTTGAAAAACCAGCCGGCGTCGTAAGGCTCGCTGTTCACGAGCGCCGGGTCGTCCACGATCAGTTTGTTGATTTCCAGTATTTCGCCGCTCACCGGCGAGTAAATGTCACTGGCGGTCTTCACGGATTCCACCACCGCACAGTCGTCGCCACTCTTGATCTTTCGGCCAACGTCCGGCAGCTCAACAAAAACAATCTCGGTCAATTCCCGCTGCGCGTGGTCGGTGATGCCGATGGTGGCGGTATTGCCGCTCACGCGCACCCAGGCGTGAAATTTCGTGTATCTCAAATCCAAAGGGACTTTGGAACGCATATTTTCAACCGCAGATTACGGGTATGTGGTTTGGCAATCAATTTTTTCATTAAAAGCGTTTTTTGCATTCAAGCCGGGAGCGGGGTGAACTTTTTGTCTGGATCAAGAACGTAGGTCCTGCCGGCTACCAGATTGCCACAGCCAGTTTGCGGGCGATAGCGCCCACAACCAGGTTGAGAGAACCTTTGCGCGCCAACAGCTTTTTACCCCATTTGGCCAATGGATGATTGGAACGCAAAATGGCTTGAGCCGCTTCGATGAGCAGCCCACGCAGGTCTTTGCGTCCGTGGCCGGCAATACCGCCGGACCAAGTGCTCTGGCCGCTGTCGTCGAAGGCGGGATTAAGGCCGATGTATTTGACGAGCTTGCGCGGGTCGGAAAAACGGTGGATGTCCCCAATGAGAGCGCCCAGGGCAAAGGCGACCATTTCGCGCACGCCGCAGAGTCGGACGATGGACAAGAGTTGTGGGTCGGCCAAGACTTCCTGGGCGATCAGGCTGCGCCAGTGAGTGCGTAGCTGGTCGGCATGGCGCAGTTCCATGAGGATGCCTTCGATAACTTGCCATTGGCGGATCGACCAGACCTTGAGTCGGCGGAGCTGTTGGGGGGCAGTTTTTCCTTTGGCCAGCGGGGTTTGTTTGGGCAGACGCACGCCATTGTCACTCAAATAAGAGTGGAGCCGGTTGCGCATCTGGGTGGTGCGTTTGACGGCCTTTCGATGAGCGTGGAACCAATCACGCCGTTCCTGGGTCTTGGGATCAGGCACCCAGACGATTTTAGCGGTGCCCGCCAAGTAGGCTTTGCCGATGCGCACGGCGCTGATTTTGTCGTTGTTGGCGTGAGCCTCCTTGAGCTTGCCCATTTGGCAACTTTCCAGCACCAGCGCTTTGCGTTGAATGGCCGCCAAAGTTCGGACAACCTCAAAACTATTGCCCGAGGCTTCCAGTACCAACAGATCCTGGGCCGCGGTGTGCTTTTGGGCCCAACGGGAAAGTTGAGCCATCGGCACTTTGTTGAATATCTTTTCGATGAGGGCCTGGGCTGGAGTTTGACCCACCAGCACTGCGGCCGTGAACGTATCAGGATGAGAGTCAAAGCCAATCACCTGTCCGATGAGATTTGCGTTTTTGTTCATAGTATTGCACGATGGTGCAGGCGGACGGAAACGGGTCAGGCGAATACATGCACTCAGGTATTCGGGGCGGTCCCCATGTAGGTGCTTTTCGCCGGTGCTCATTCGCAGAAGCGGAGATTAAACTCCAAGCGTAATCTACGAGCATCTCCCGCAAGCCGCCTGCTGGTTAGCGTCCAACAGGCCCTT